>NZ_AUIY01000012.1 GCF_000423945.1 Butyrivibrio sp. XPD2002
ACGCCACTGAAGGTAAGCCATGAAATCCCTGTAATCCCAGGGCTCTACATTCAGAATCAAAGGGAGCTTATCAATCTTAAATTTTTGATATTTGGGAGAATGAGAATCCTCATAAGCCCACTGTTTAAGCGGAATATATCTACAGATAAAGTTGATCAACCAGCAGTTTTGTTGATAGAGCTGATGGATGATTTCAAGTAAATAAAGTATAATGTTCACGAGCATTGTTTCCTTTGCGGGATGTTTTCTTGGTCGTTAACATTATACCAAAAGGGAGGTCAATGCTCTTTTTATTTTGAACTCCCGAAAAATAGAGGATTTATAAAGAAAAAAGGAGTGTCGATTAGACACTACCTGGTAAATGGAGAAGGATAGATAAATGGAAGAAAAAGAACATAAGAGAAGGGTTCATTACTCAGGTAAATACCCAAAGAAATTTGAAGAAAAATATAAAGAGCATAACCCTGAAAAGTATGCCGATACTGTGGCTCATGTTATAGCAAAGGGCTCCACTCCTGCAGGAATGCATATCTCAATTATGGTTAAGGAGATTCTGGATTTCCTTGATATTAAGCCGGGGCAGAAGGGACTCGACTGCACCCTGGGATATGGCGGACATACCTCCAAAATGCTGGAGAAGCTTCAGGGGAGCGGATGTATCTACGGTCTTGATGTTGATCCTATTGAATCCAAAAAGACAGTTGAGAGGCTTAGGGCAGCAGGCTTTGGTGAGGATGTTTTCCAGTTCAGACTGATCAACTTTGCCAATATAGATGAGGTTTCAAAAGAGGTGGGCAAGTTTGATTTTGTTCTCGCTGATCTTGGAGTATCCTCCATGCAGATAGATGACCCGAAGAGAGGCTTTTCATATAAGATAGACGGACCGCTGGATCTGCGTCTCGACCCCGACCATGGAGAGTCGGCAGCAGAGAGACTTCACAATATCACCAAAGAGGAGTTTATTGGAATGATGGTAGAAAATTCCGATGAGCCCTATGCCAAGGAGATAGCGGATAAGGTATTCTCACTTATGAGTAAAGGAAAGCCCATGGACACCACTAAAGAGCTCAGGGAAGCAATAGAGTCTGCGCTGTGGAAGGTTCCGAAGGAAGAGAAGGATCAGGCTATAAAGAAATCCTGCGCAAGAGTTTTTCAGGCGCTGCGCATAGATGTAAACAGTGAGTTTGAGGTTCTCTATTCTTTCCTTGAAAAGCTTCCGACTATTCTTAATCCCGGTGGACGTGTGGCGATTCTGACCTTCCATTCGGGAGAGGACAGACTGGTGAAAAAGTCCTTTAAGGAATTAAAGAAAAATGGCGTATACAGCGATGTTTCAAGTGATGTGATACGTCCATCCCAGGAGGAGTGCAGGCTGAATCCAAGAAGTAAATCTACAAAAATGAGATGGGCAATAAAGATATAAAAAATGACGTTATATGGTATAATGTAATTATATTTAAGTGATGATTTTGCATGATGTTTTACTGGATAAATAGCAAGGCTTATTGAAGCATAAGACGTGGTACGTATAGCACAGCGGAGACATAGAGATGAACTGTGATGCGATATGTAAACAACTGCTGAAATTCCTTGGGGGTAAAGAGAATGTCATAAACAGTGAAGCCTGTATGACAAGGCTCAGGGTTGATGTTCATGATCTTTCTAGGGTGGACATAGATGCAATAAAAAAAGTTGAAGGCGTGCTTGGAGTTATTGAGGGCGACACTCTGCAGATAGTGTTTGGCCCCGGTAAGGTTAATGAAGTTCATGAGGCATTCTCTCAGCTTCTGGGTGGCACAGATCCTTCTGTTTATGATGTTGCCAAGGAGAACAAGACAGCTCAGAAGGCTAAGCACGACAAACCTGTGCAACGCTTTTTAAAACGAATCGGTGACATTTTTGTTCCGCTCCTACCGGGAATCGTGGCGTGCGGACTTATCAATGGTATAACCAATGTCATAAAGGTTGCTTCCGGAGGAGCATTTAGCGGTTTGTGGTGGTATGAGAGTATTCGTACTATGGGATGGGCCGTTTTTACTTACCTTCCGATATTTGTTGGCTATACCGCGGCGAAGGAGTTTGGCGGATCTCCTGTGCTCGGAGGTATTGCGGGAGCGATATGTATATCCAATCCGTCGATGCCGCTTCTTGCAACCTATGGCAACAGTCAGATAATACTTCCAATGACAGGGCAGCCGTACAACCCCGCTCATGGTGGTCTTATCGCAGCATTTATCGCCGGTGCAGCATTTGCATTTCTTGAGAAGAAGATTCGAAAGATAATGCCCAAAATGATTGATACCTTTATCAGTCCGTTGCTTGTTCTGATAATAGGTGTCGTAGCAATCGTGGCAATTATCCAGCCGCTTAGCGCTGTTCTGACAAAGGGAATTTATAATGTCATAGAATTTGTCTATGGCAAAACGGGATTTATCGGTGGCTATATTCTTTCAGCAGGATTTCTTCCGCTGGTGGCGACCGGACTTCACCAGGCACTTATACCTATTCATGCCATGCTAAATGACCCGTCAGGACCGACAGGTGGAATCAACTATCTGTTACCCATCCTTATGATGGCAGGAGGCGGGCAGGTAGGAAGTGGTTTTGCACTTTATTTTAAGACGAAAAATAAGAAGCTGAAGGGCTTCATACGTGATTCCATACCGGTTGGAATTCTGGGGGTTGGGGAACCCCTGATGTATGCGGTTACTCTTCCGCTGGGTAAATCTTTTATAACAGCTTGTCTTGGCTCCGGCTTTGGGGGTGTTGCTGCATCTCTTTTCCATATCGGAGCAGTAGCGCAGGGAGCTTCAGGATTGTTCGGACTACTTATTGTTGAGCCTGGAAAACAGGTACAATACGTGATAGCAATGCTCATTTCATATACTGCAGGATTTATTCTCACCTGGTTCTTCGGGGTGGATGAAAAGAGAATAAATGAAGTGTATGGGGAGTAAATACATAAACGTTTTTCTTATACAAGGGGGCTTCTGAATGGGTTTATTCAACAAAATTTTCCAGGGCAATAAAATTGAAATTGCTTCTCCTGTAAACGGAGAAATTGTACCTATATCACAGGTCAGTGATCCTACCTTTTCCGAGGAGATGGTGGGTAAAGGTGTTGCAATCATACCTTCTGATGGCAAATTCTACGCACCCGCTGATGGAGCACTGATATCACTGTTCCCGACAGGTCATGCTTTTTGCATAAATACTGTTGATGGAGCAGAGCTTTTGGTGCACATAGGGCTTGATACCGTTAACCTGAAGGGTGAATTTTTCACGACACATGCGACACAGGGAACAGA
Source organism: Butyrivibrio sp. XPD2002 (assembly GCF_000423945.1). GTDB lineage: Bacteria > Bacillota > Clostridia > Lachnospirales > Lachnospiraceae > Butyrivibrio. The sequence continues at coordinate 3,309 of NZ_AUIY01000012.1, forward strand.
TGTTAAAAAGGGAGATCTTATAGTTGAGGTGGACCTTGATGGCGTTAAAAATGCAGGATACGAGGTCATTACACCGGTTGTTATTTCAAACCACAGCAAATTCTCAAAGTTTGAGAAGAAGTCCGGAGCCGTTGCTGCCGGGGATACAGCTATTCTTTTAAGTAAATGATATTGTAGTGACAATTTCATAAATAAAGGAGGAAAAGTGGTATGATGAAGTATTTGCAAAAGATCGGTAAATCTCTAATGCTTCCTGTTGCAGTTCTTCCTGCGGCAGGTATTCTCTATGGTATTGGTTATTGGATCGATCCGACGGGATGGGGTGCTAATAACATTTTAGCGGCGTTTTTCATTAAGGCCGCATCTGCTATTATCGACCAGATTCCTATTTTGTTCGCTATCGGTGTATCTGTGGGAATGGCACAGGATCATGATGGAACCAGCGCTCTGGCAGGTCTTGTTTCATTTCTTATGATCACAACACTCCTTAGCACCGGTGCTGTAGCTATGTATAAGCACGTTGACCCCTCTGAGGTTAATGCAGCCTTTGGTAAGATCAGTAACGCGTTTATTGGTATCCTTTCCGGTGTAATCGGTTCCTCGTGCTACAACAGATTCAAGGATACGAAGCTTCCGGACTGGCTGGCATTCTTTAGTGGAAAGAGATGCGTAGCAATTGTTACCGCTGGTGCTTCAGTAATTGCATCTGTAATTCTGTACTTTGTATGGCCTGTTATCTATGGCGCACTTGTTCTGTTCGGAACTACTATTTTAGGTCTTGGCCCCATCGGCGCAGGTATCTATGTAATGCTTAACAGAGCACTTATTCCTTTAGGACTCCACCATGCTCTTAATGCAGTATTCTGGTTCGATACAGCAGGAATCAATGACCTTGGTCTTTTCTGGTCAGGTGCTGAAGGCGCGGTAAAGGGCGTTACAGGTCAGTATATGACTGGATTCTTCCCTGTTATGATGTTTGGTCTTCCTGCAGGTGCTCTTGCAATGTATCACACAGCCAAGGATTCCAAGAAAAAGACAGCAGCGTCCCTTCTTATGGCAGGCGCTCTTGCATCATTTTTCACAGGTATCACAGAGCCCCTTGAGTTCGCATTTATGTTTATTGCTCCGGGACTTTATCTTGTACATGCTGTTTTGGCAGGTATTTCCGCTATCATATGTGCAATATTGCCCTTCAGACTTGGATTTAACTTCTCAGCAGGTCTTGTAGACTGGGTACTTAGCTTCAAGGCACCGATGGCTGTTAATCCTCTGTTACTTATTCCGATAGGCCTTGTATTTGCTGTAGTTTACTACGTTGTATTCCGCTTCGTAATCGTGAAGTTCGATCTTAAGACACCCGGACGTTTCGAGGACGAGGATGAGGATGAAAACAATATCCAGCTCGCAAACGATGATTTCACAGCAATCGCACAGCTTGTTCTTGAAGGCCTTGGAGGAAAAGAGAACATTAAGGAGCTTGATTACTGTGCAACCAGAATCCGTACAGAGATAGTTGACTATACAAAGGTTGATGAGAAGACTATAAAGAAGGCAGGAATCGCAGGTGTTATAAGACCTTCCAAGACAACGGTTCAGGTTATCGTAGGACCTAAGGTTCAGTTTGTACATGATGAGATGAAGAAGATGCTGTAACAGGCAGATATAGAACTGATTTTAGTGTAAGACTGACAGTTTAAAAACTAAATAATTGATAATGAAAAGGGCATTTGAGATAAATCTTGAATGCCCTTTTTATGTCCTGGTTTGAAAAAGTTTACAAAAAAATCCGGGATGCTATTAAGTTATTTTGCATATTATCCGAAATATGGGATGAAAGCTGTAACTATGCCCTTTTATGAACACAAGGAGGTGTTTCATGAAGATACAGCAGAACATGGATGTGCAGAATTTCTTTATACGAAGTCAGTTTGGCGCTGATTCTGCGCTCAAATCCAAAAAGAATGATAAAAAGAATAAATCGAATCCACTGTCCCAGTTTGTAGATAAGGCATCTGATGAAACAAAGGGTGTTTCTGTGCAGATGAGGCATATGATAAGGAGCCTTAAGGAGGAGCAGACTGAGAAGACTTTGAATAATGCTTCCTCCAAGGATAAGCTGAATGGTTTTTTGCAGCAATCAGGTTCACCTGAAGCTGCTAAGGAAGAAGAGGTTTCTACGCCTCCAAAGTATAACTACAAGACAGTTGCAACCAAGATACAACAGGCGAAGAATTCCCTTAGTGCAGGCCAGGCTGTGCTTGCAGCAAAGCGGGAGACTCAGAAGATAAGAAGGATGATATCCGCAGGAAACGGTGATCCTGAGGAGCTTCAGATTGCTCTCACACACGCAAAGCGCATGGAGATGGTTGCCAGGAAAAAGAAGCATCACTTAGAGCTTGAGGAGCTTGTTAAGTATACCCAGAAGCTGGATGATGAGCTTGATAAGCAGGAAGAGGCAGCAGCATCCATGGAACAGGCGATGGTTTTTGCAAAAGAAGAAGAGGTGTCTGAAAAAGAGGATGAGATATTCGATGCCAGAATAGAAATGCTCGATGAAGTACTTGAAAATATGAAAGAAAGTGGAGTAGCATTATCTGATGATAAGCTTACTGAATTAAATGAGATGATTTCTGAATTCGGTGAGGAGGAGCTTGAGGAACTTGAGGAATCCATGGAGATGTTTGAGAATATGGAAATCGTGGATCCCCATATGAGTAAAGAGGACTTAGAAGACCTAAAGAGAAAGCACAGGGCATCGGAAGATAAAGCCATTATGAAAGCCAACATGGATTATCTTAAGGACATGATAAAGTATGTGTCGACCATGCCATCCATAGATATTCAGGTATAAAGGGTCCGGAGGAGTGAAAATATTATGGCAAAAGAAGAAAAAACAAACGTAATGAGAGTTCTTGATGGCAAGAAAATCGCCTATGAGAGCCATGCATATAAGCCGGATGCAACCATGAGCGGCGAGGAGATAGCCGGTATTCTTGGGGAGAACCCGGATAAGGTTTTCAAGACTCTCGTGACCCAGGGGAAAAGCGGGCAGTACTATGTTTTTGTCGTTCCTGTTAAGGAGGAGCTGAATTTAAAGAAGGCAGCATCAGCAGCTTCAGAAAAATCTGTTAGCATGATAAAGCAGAAGGAGCTGCTTCCACTCACGGGATATGTTCATGGCGGATGCTCTCCTATAGGAATGAAAAAGCAGTTTAAGACCTTCATTCACGAAACTGCAAAAAACTATGACAAGGTCTTTGTCAGCGCAGGGAAGGTCGGCTATCAGATAGAGCTTTCTCCTGAGGATCTTATTGCAGTCGTAGGTGCAAACCCGTCTGATATAGTCTGATTTTTCAAGAAAAAATTTAATTAGGATGGTCTATTTTTAATTGTAAAAAATAGGTATTGATTTCTGATTTACTATGGGGTATAGTTTTTATTGCAACGGAAAACGTTTTCCGAAAGGAGTGACTATGAATTTAAGTGCTATTTACCATAGAATGTCAGAGCAGTACTGCTATTCCATCGATCAGGACCAGCTCGTTATAAATATAAAGACCGGCTATGATGTGGACAGAATATATATCATTTACGGTGATCCCTATGACGCGGGAATAATGGGTGGATGCGAGCGCTGGAGCGGACAGAGAGAAGAGATATATTACAAAAAGAGACTCAAGGATCACATCTGGTGGACCACCACTTTAAGACCTGAATTCAAGAGATGCAAGTATTACTTTGAAATTCATTCAAAGGATGAATGTATCAACTACTTTGAGGATGGCTTTTACACAGAGGAAGAGATGATGATGGATGGCAAGACTCTGTCCTATTTCATCATGCCCTGGATGAATCCTGCTGATGTTTGCAGGACTCCTGCGTGGGTTAACGATACTGTGTGGTATCAGATTTTTCCTGAGAGATTCTGTAATGGAGACAAGAGCATTGACCCAGAAAATGTACTTCCCTGGCAGTCAGGTAAGGTAGAGCTTCATGACTACTACGGAGGAGATATAAAAGGTATCAGGGATAAGATCCCTTATCTTAAAGAGCTTGGGATTACGGGAATATATTTAAATCCTATATTCGAGGCCCACAGTAACCACAAATATAACACCAGGGATTACAAGAAGGTTGATCCGCACTTTGGAACAAATGAAGACCTTAAGCTCCTTGTGAAGGAAGCGCACGAAGCAGGAATCCGTATTATGCTTGATGCGGTTTTCAATCATACAGGGGCAGACCATCCCATGTGGGTGGATATTCTTGAAAAGGGTGAGACCTCTGAGTATGCGGACTGGTACATGATAAACAAGTGGCCAATTGAGCAGGGAAGAGATACCAGAGATGGAAGATATTATTCCTTTGCCTTTGCAGAATATATGCCTAAGCTCAATACCAGTAACCCTGCGGTTCAGGATTATCTTCTTGATATCATCAGATTTTGGATAGAGGAATTTGATATAGACGGACTCAGGTTCGATGTAGGTAATGAGATATCCCATTCATTCCTGAAGGCAGTCCGCTATATGACAAAGAGAATGAAGGACGACTTTTATCTGTTGGGAGAAATATGGCATGATTCCATATCCTGGCTTCAGGGAGATGAATATGACTCAGTAATGAACTATCCGTTATCCACAGCCATTGCAGATTTCTGGGTTTACAAAAACAGAGGCAGGGAGACCTTTGAATATGATATAAACAGATGCTTTACAATGTACTATTCACAGGTAAACGATGTTCTCTTTAATCTGCTGGACTCCCATGATACAAACAGGCTTTTTGAAAAGTGCGGAAGGAATGTTGACATATTCTATCAGCAGCTTGCGGTACTTTTTACTATGCCGGGAAGTCCCTGCATATATTACGGAACTGAGGTCATAATGGACGGCTCCTACGACCCCGATTGCAGAAGATGCATGCCGTGGGATGAGATAGATGCGGGTAAGTTTGATGCTGAAATCTCTGATATGAAGAAGCTTGTTAGCATGAGAAAGAGCATGGAGTCCTGCAAGAGCAGGAATTTCCATTTCCCCAATGATGTTAAGGAGGACAGAGTTATCTCTTACATCAAGCATGGTGAAAATGAAAGCCTGCAGGTTTATCTAAACTGCGAAGAAGCTGATGTTCAGATAGATATAAGTAAATTTAACGGAGTCGTTTATTCCCGCAAGTGGAATCAGACAGAGTCCGAAATAGGTACTTTGGAAAAGAACGGAATACTGATTCTTAAGGCATAAGAAAATACAGCTGGTTTTTTACGAAAACTACGAAATTTTCTGCACAAATTTGTTTTTGTGGTAAAATGATTTTTAATACTATATCGTAAAGTTTTGGGGGAAATATGGAAAAAATCAGTGTTGGGGCAAGGGATAAAATTGAACTTTTAACAAATAATATGAAGAACCGCCTGATCGGGAAGGATGATGTTATAAGGAAGGTTATAACAGTGCTTCTCGCGGGCGGTCATGTTCTTTTAGAGGATGTTCCGGGAGTTGGTAAGACCTCCCTGGCAAGGGCGCTCTCGGATTCTCTGTCATGTAGTTTTTCCAGAATTCAGTGTACACCGGATACAATGCCATCCGATATAACAGGACTGTCCATTTATCATATGGAAAAGGGAGAGTTTGAGGTTCTTCCGGGGCCTATTGTGAATCAGATAGTGCTGGCAGATGAGATAAACAGAACCTCTCCGAAGACTCAGGCATCACTTCTTGAAGCCATGGAGGAGAGACAGGTCACAATCGATGGCAATACAATTCCGATTCCGGAGCCGTTTATGGTTATAGGAACCCAGAACCCAATGGAGATGGCGGGAACCTATCCGCTTCCTGAGGCGCAGCTTGACAGATTCATGATGAAGCTCTCAGTCGGTTATCCTGCAGAGGAGAGTTCTGTGCAGATAGCATCGGAATTTTTAAATGGATCTCTACATGCAAAGACTGAGCAGGTTCTTGACGCGGAGGATATCATTTCCATGAAGACGGAAGTGAACGGAGTTGAGATTCATAAGGATCTTGTGGATTATGCCGTGAAGGTTATCGAGGAGACGAGAAAGCATCACAGCATAAAGTGCGGTGCCAGCACAAGAGCGCTTTTGGATCTCCTCAGGGCGTCCCAGGCAAGGGCGTATATCGAGGGCAGGGATTACTGCATTCCGCTTGATATTATGGAGACGGCAAAGGATGTTCTTCCCCACAGAATGATTCTGTCAGCGGAAGCCAAGATGAATAAAATGACCCAAGAGACAGTTATTTTGCAGATTCTGAACAATCATCCGGTGCCGCAATGAAAGTAAATTATAAAAGACTTTTTGTTTTCTTAATTATCCTGATAGCAGCTGTAATCTGGGCATCATATATGGGAGGTGCTCTCCCGTACATGTGTCTTTTCAGCGTGCTTTTCTATTTACCGATTTCCGCTGTTTATATTTTGATAAGTAATCATTTTTTTCAGGTGTTTCAGGAGCTTCCTTCCAGAAGAGTTATGAAAAACGAGGAGCAGCCCTACAGGCTTACTATAGAAAACGCCGGTCCCTTCAGAATAAATGATGTGCAGCTTCAGACTGAGGAGGAGCTTACGACAACGAGCTTCAAATCCGAGGATGAGAGCTCATCAGGTAATGAAAAAAAGCCGGTGATAAACTTGACTCCAGGGGAGAGAGTTCTTATAGAGGGGCTTATTAACTGTAAGTATGCAGGAAATTATGATGTGGGACTTTTAAGGGCGATGTTTTTTGATCCCTTTGAAATATACGGTGCATCCTTTTCTATTCCAGAGCCCTATCGTGTGACCGTAATGCCCATGATAACGGATATTGCAAACAGCGCTCTGGATTTTGAGAATCTGAAAAACTCAAGCAGGATTAAGAGCATTATCTTAAGGGAGCCTACTCCCGGAAATGACATGAGACCTTACAGACCGGGGGATCCGATAAAACAGATTCACTGGAAGGCTACAGCCTCAGCGGGTGAGCTTATAACAAGGACGCCTGAGGTTCTTGACATTAAGAGGATAGCGCTGGTACTTATTGCGGAAAATGGTATATCCCAAAAGAATGAGCCGCAGTTCATAAAACGGAGAGATTATTTTCTGGAGTTTGCGGTGTCAGCGGTGTACTACCATGCGCAGAAGGGTGAGAGCATACATGTGGTATATCCAAGGGGAGAGATAAAGAATATTCAGGTGGCATCCTTGGAGAGCTTTTCCGAGTTCTATGAGGATATATCTAAAGGACCTTTTTATAACAGAGAAAGTGACATAGAGAAGCTGGAAAAACAAAGCGAGAGTATGGCGGAAAATGAGCAGGACGGCATTATCATCACAGTCAGAGAAAGTGAATACGGCACAGAACATTTTCTGGAAATCAGAAACGGCAATTGAGCGTATCCTTTTGGTATTATCAGGAGTTTTACTGTGGAAACCGGGATTTTGGCTTATCCTGCTTGTTTGCTATGGGCTTTTTGAGGGGATTCTTTTACTTGGAAGATATGCTCAGAAAAAGGGGATCCTTATCGGAGCTCAGGTGGTTGTGACAGGGGCTTTGCTTCTGCTGTTCCATGAGATTCCTGTGATATATCAGGCGGAGGATGCAGAAGAGGAGGTTTCCTATCTGTCTTCAATAGGTATCATAGCGTCGCTGGCACTTGCTGCTTACGTGATCCTTGTACTACTATCAAAGATTCCTGTGGCAATGGGTGTGCTCATAGTGGCGGCGGATGTCTATATCGTGATAAAAAGCATTTATGGATATCCCCTTGAAAGGGCAGCAGTTGCAGCAGCAATAACACTTACGATTTTGGAGCTGTGGAGAGCTACTGCATTTTTGTCGGATAAGATAAATAAAAAAGATCGGGAAGTCAGTTATATGGGCGGAAGGCGGGAGAGTCTTGGCTATCGCTGGCTTGTCCTCTTTGTACTTTTAGAGGTACTGGTTTTTTCAGTTCCTGTTAATGAGAAGCCGATTGACTGGAGCTTCGTGTACAGGATAGGATATCGGGTGCGGGATGGCATAGAGACTCTTGCTGAAAATACAGGCTATTACCTCTCCGGAATAGGAGAAGGATCCCAGTATCAGAGTGGATATAGCGGCTTTTCGCTGGTGCCGGGAGAGATAAGCGGAAGCACCCGTGAGGAGCTCTATATCACAACGGAGGGGACAAAGAACAGCCTCTATCTTGCAGGTCATATAGATGGAGATCAGGCAGGAATTTCCGAGGAGATGAAGGGCGAGAGACTCCTTGATTTCCTGTATGCGCTGTATTCTCATGATGTCACCAGGGAAGAGGCAAGGTGCTTTGGACGGGTGATGAAGCTTACGATTGAATTTGGATACCTCAGGACCAGGGATATCATCAGACCCGCAAATACGCTGATCATCGATTATCTGAAGAAGGATGAGATTGCGGAGGATGGGCTTCAGTTTAAGAAGACACACAAAAAGGGCTGCAGGTATGATGTGTCGTATCTGAATGTGGATTACGGCAGCAGGTATCTTGAAAAAATCATGAGAACGGCAGCTAAGTCTGAGATGCCTTCCTATAGTGAGATGGAGGATTATTGCGGAAAGCTGTATGACTTTCAGCTTAGCAGATGTGTCACTGAGGCAGAATATAAGAAGTGGACCGAAAGGAAGGAGGATTTTACAGAGTATCTTGATCCGGGAGAGCTGGCAACCTCAAGAATGAAGGAGCTTGCAGATGATATCACCAGGGATGCGGAAAATGAGTATGACGCCTGCAGACGAATAGAGAAATACTTAAGGCAATACAAGTATTCAACAAATCCCGGAAAAGGACAAAGTGCATCAGAAAATAAGCAGGCTTCCGGCGAGGATAATTTTATAGAGAGATTTCTCTTTGAGACCGGGGAGGGGTATTGCGTTCACTATGCTTCTTCCATGGTGGAGCTTTTGAGGCTTAGCGGGATTCCTGCCCGTTATGTGGAAGGCTATTGCTACACTTTTCCTGAGGTAAGGCATGATATCTTCACTGTGACAGGAGACAGAGCCCATGCATGGGTTGAAGCCTATGTTGATGGTGTGGGTTGGGTTCCCTTTGAACCTACCACGGCAAGGAGAACTTCAATTGATTCTTCCTGGAACTATACATTTACTGAGGAAGAGCAGGCAGATGAAGCGGATGTAACTGCAGAATATGAAGCAGAACAGTTTGTACCTGATATTCCTGATAATACGGCAGCTAATCTGACTGGAGATGAATCCGGGGATGAAGAAGAGCCCAAAAGACATGTAATAGATGTAACGGTCATGGCAAAGACAATCGGGATAATACTGGCAGGACTTGTTATCTATGCGCTACTTATGTGGGCAGCGATTGTTATAATCAGGGCTTTGAGATATAGAAATTCTCCCCTTGCTGGTAAGCTTGAGAAAAACATAAAGGATATTCTCTGGTTTATGGACAGAGAGTTCATAGGTAAGGGAGAGCAGGCAAGGGTTCTGGAGGATTATGTTCTTGCGCTTCCTTCAGGAGAAACAGTAAGAGGAGATCGCCTTGAGATCACCGATCTTAAAGAGCTGTCAGGGCATATTTTTTCCGTTTATTACAGGCAGAGGTTTGCCGGAAGATCTGCAACAGGAGCTGAAGTCAGAGATTCCGAGTATTTAAAGAAGCATCTTATGAAGAGATATATACAGAAAAAATTACCCGGTAATAAGCTTAGAATGAGAATGAAGGCTGAGAGATGAGGACTATAGCAGCGTCATCTTCACATTTTTTCCAATGATCTCATCAATTCCGCTAATTGTGGCAAAGCAGTTAAAATCAGAGAGAATCTCGCGGACCTGTTTTAATTCATATTGAGAAACAACAAGATAGAGAGCTTTGTTGTCACCTCCGATGTAACCTTCAGTGTTCCATTCGGTACAGGTGCGGCCAAGCTCTTTATATATGCGATCTTTTATTGAGTCAACATCATCGTGGGTGAAGATGAAGCAGGCTCTCTGTGCATCGAAGCCCTCTTCAACTCTGGTCATTACAACGGATACAAGGACATAAGTGAGGATAGAGTACAGACCCTTGTTCCATCCATATAAAAATCCAATGATCATGTACAAAACAATATTAAAATACAGAACCTGACGACCGATGGGAATGTGGATTTTGGGACTGAGAATGGAAGCAATTATTTCCGTGCCGTCAAGGCAGCCGCCGTATCTTAACACGATTCCGACACCGACACCAAGGATCAGTCCGCCGAAGGAGACGGCAAGAAGATGTTCGTTGGTTACGTTCGGAGTAGTTTCGAAAAATGCCACAGCTATGGCAAATATTGTCATGGCATAGATTGATCGCAGGACGAAATGAGGTCCCTTTTTCTTCCAACCAAAAAGGAGGAAGGGGACATTTAAAATCCAGGTCAGGATACTCAGTTTGAGACCGGTGAAATTAGAAATGATCATGGAGACACCGACTATGCCTCCGTCAAAGATTTTGTTCGGAGCCAGGAAGTCTTCAATTGCGAAAGCTGCTATGGTTGCGCCTATACCAACCATTATGTAGCTAAAGATATCTGTTTTTAAGTTGTTATTATTTTTCAGCATACTCAATACCAGTTCCTCCCCCGATTGAGGCATCAATAGTAACGGCAAAAAATAATCAAATATCGATATCAATTCAATTATAAAACGTGATTAAGGGGTATAAAAGCAAATAAGTATAAAGAAAAAATAAACATATCTTCGGCAGGAATTTAATTATTCAATATCGTTAAATAATTATTGGCAAAAAGTGATAATAAGACCGCATTTTTTGGTAGGCGTACCGTCATAATTTACAGAATAATATGAATTACGACATTGTGCACTTTGGGGGGATTGCACAAAAGCACACATTTTTATAAGGAGGTTTAAGAAAGGTATGCACAAAAAGATGTTGGGGTTGTCTTCATTGCTCATGGCAGGAATGCTGACAGTTTCATCTGTAGGAACGGGGGCGTTACATGTTTATGCCGCAGAAGAGCCGGCTGTAACAGATTCTGCAGATGAAGAGCAAACGGACGAGGCGCAGGATGACGCAAAGGACGGGGATGTTGCTAAGGATCCTGAAGAGGTTAAGTCCGAAGAAGAGGTTAAGCCTGAGGAGACAAAAGCTGAGGACGAGGAAAAGCCTGCAGAAGAGGCAGCTGATGAGACTCCTGAGGTAGCAGAGACCAAAGAAGAGGTGGCACCTGAAGAGGACAAGGCAGAGGAAGATAAGGATGATGCTGTCAAGGAGAAGACTGAAGGTGAAGATGCTCCTGAGGCCGGCGATGAGGTTGAGCCCAAGAAGGAGTATGAAGTAAGTGAGAATGCTCCTACACTTTATCACAGATGGAAGAAGAATGAGGTAAAGGGTAGGATAGAGTTTTCCGGTCAGTATGATGAATACATCTACGATTTGGGCGAAGATATATCTGCTGAACAGTTAAAGAAGATAACAATCAAGATTAAGGATCAGGAAGGTAAAATAGCCGTTAAATTACATAATGCTGATACCATCAACGTTGGAAATTCTCAGGTTAAGGTAGACTATTTTAATGATCCGCAGGACGAAATTGTTTTTACAAATGATTTTGATGGTTCTGTAAGATATATTGGCATAATGTCGTTGGAGGATAAAGAGTATGGAGTTACTGTTGATGATATAAAGGTTGAAAAGGATGATAAATCTGACGAGCCCGGTGAGTATGAGAAATTCCTTACCTTCGAGGGCGAAGACCTCAAGTTCATCGAGCAGTGGGATGGAGAGGAAGTAGAAGGCTCCGAGCTTGTATTTGATCAGGAATGGCGTGAATACAGACTTGACCTTGGCGAGACAATTCCTGGAGAAGATGTTAAGTCTGTGACATTTACATTCGCTGAGCCTACAAAGAATCTTGCAATAAAGACCTATGGAGGCTTAACAGACGAAGGTAAGCACAAGGAGCTTAAGGCTGATTACGGTAAGAGCGGAAAGACAAGCTATACTTCATATCCCGGAGTAACAGGTGACGTTGATGCTGTTGCAGTTATGGCTATGAGTGAACAGGAATTTCCGTTTACCTGCAAAGTTGAGAAGGTTCAGGTTGTTGTTGATGTAACACCTGAGGAACTCAGACCCAAGAGCGGCGTTGAGTATGATATCGTTGATCTTCGTGATCCGGTGACAGCACTTCTTGGTGATGACTTCATTATCGGTACTGCAGCAAGTTATGATGAATTTGCAGATGATATGGAGATGGAGCTTGCTTATAAGCACTTTAATGGCGTTACACTTGGTAATGAGCTTAAGCCTGATTCAATGCTTAAAAAGAATGCCAAGATCATAACAGTAGAGATCGGTGGTGAGGAAATACAGGTTCCTGAGCTTGACTTCACAACACCTGAGAATCGTCTTGACAGATTTGTTGAGTGGAATGAAAAGAATCCTGATAAGCAGATCAAGATCAGAGGTCATGTACTTGTATGGCATTCACAGACACCGGAGTTCTTCTTCCATGAAGACTACGATACAAGTAAGCCTTATGTAACTCCTGATGTTATGAATAAGCGTCTTGAGTACTACATCAAGAGCGTAGCTGAGCATTTTACTGCTGAAGGAAGCAAGTATGCAGGTATGTTCTATGGTTGGGACGTTGTTAATGAAGCTGTAAGTGACAGCAGAGGGACCTACAGAAATGGTGATGAGAATTCATCATGGTGGAGAGTTTATGAATCACCGGAATTTATCCAGAATGCATTCGTATATGCAAACAAATATATGGATCCGAGCATTGCTCTTTTCTACAATGATTACAATGAGACAGTTTCAAGTAAGGTAGACGGTATCTGCGAGCTCCTTACAACAGTTAAGAATACACCCGGTGCAAGAATTGATGGTATGGGTATGCAGGCTCATTATCAGATCGATGCAGGTCAGCCTTCAATTGCACAGATCAAGGATGCAGCAAAGAGATATGCTAAGATTGTTGATCAGATTCAGATCACAGAGCTTGACTTCAAGGGTGCATCAAGTGCTAAGGATGCAAGACTTGCACAGAGATACAAGGATGTATATGACACAATCAGAAGACTTAGAAATGAAGGCGTAAACTTCACAGGTATGACAATCTGGGGAATCACAGATAAGCATTCATGGCTCCAGACTGCAAACAACAACGGTGGTGGTTCAAACGGAAACTCCAAGCAGTATCCTCTTCTCTTTGATGACTACTACAAGGCAAAGGAATGCTTCTATGCGATAGCAGAGGCAGGAGAGCTTGAGCCTGAAGTAAAGAATATTACACTTGTTCAGAAGCTTAGCGATGATTTCACAGCAGGAGAGTCCTACGAGTTCGGTGAGGGTGAGACTAAGGCTACATTCGTTCCCATGTGGAAGGATGGAGAGTTAGATGTAAAGGTAACCGTCACAGATGCTACAGATGATGCAAATGACAGCTTTACTGTTTTCACAGATGACGGAGCAGGCATCAAGTCTACAACAGTTAAGAGATCAGAAGCAGCAGCTACTGAGACAGGTTATGAGAAGGTACTGGTTATTGATGTAGATGCAGACGCTCTTATGGCTAACGCAGTTAAGATGGATGTTACAGTTACAGACGGTAACAAGACATTTGCATTTGGAGATACAACACTTAAGCAGGCAGAGTCCAGCAAGTACTTTGCAACAACAGTGGTTAAGCCCCTTCTTCCTGTAGGAAAGGGAACAGTAGAGATTGATGGTGATGCTTCTGATGATGCATGGAAGGATGCTACAAAGGTTCAGCTTTCAATCAACACAGGTTCTCCTTCAGCAGCAAGTGCCAAGATCCTTTGGGATGAGGAAAATCTGTATGTTCTTGCAGAGGTTAAGGACGCTGACCTCAACAAGGATAACTCCAATGCATGGGAGCAGGATTCAGTTGAGTTCTTCATCGACGAGAACAATGCTAAGACAAACTCCTATGAGGCAGATGATAAGCAGTACAGAGTAAACTTTGAGAATACACAGAGCTTCAATGGTACAAAGTGTAAGGAAGAAAATATCAAGTCAGCAGCTAAAGTAACTGAGGATGGCTATTTCATCGAAGCAGCCTTCAAGTGGACTGATATTACAGCTGTGACAGGAACAAAGGTTGGATTTGATGTTCAGCTCAATGATGCCGATAAGAGCGGAAAGAGAGTGGGAACAATAAACTGGGCTGACAATTCAGGCCAGGGATATGCATCAACAGCAGGTCTTGGAACACTTCTCCTTACAGATGATACTGCTAATGTTGAGCCCGCTAATGATGAGCCCGCTCCCACAGTTGAGGCAAAGGTTGAGGTTGAGGTTCCTGAAGGAAAGGTTCTTACATACAATGGTAAGGAACAGGTTGGTGTTGTTGATGGCGAAGGCTTCACACTTACAGGCAATAAGGCTGTTAACGCAGGCACATACAAGGCAACCGCAACTCTTAAGGATGGCTTTACATGGAAGGGTGGAAACACAGATAAGAAGACTATCACATGGACAATCAAGAAGGCTGAAAACACAGCTTCTGTAACAGGTAATACTGTTAAGATCAAGAAGTCCAAGGTTAGCAGGAAGTCCGTTAAGTATGCATTATCCAAGTTCGTAAAGGTTGAGCAGGCTGAAGGAGATGTTACTTATGAGAAGGTTAGCGGCAACAAGAAGATCAAGATAAACAACAAGACCGGAAAGGTAACCGTAAAGAAGGGAATCAAGAAGGGAACCTACAAGGTTAAGGTAAAGGTTACAGTAGCAGGAAATGACAACTTCGAAGCTACAGAAGAAACAGTAACATTTAAGGTTAAGATTAAAAAGTAATAAGTAATTATGTAATCGCCTGACCGGCCAAGGCTGGTCAGGTATTTTTCTATGATTGTTTTTTAACAAAGTTTGTAAATTTCTGATATAATAAACTGAATTTATACAGGGAGGTTTCTTATTTTGGAACAAGATAATCGTAGCTCATTTTCAGGGAAGATTGGTTATGTGCTTGCGGCAGCAGGTGCATCTGTAGGACTTGGTAATATATGGAGATTTCCATATCTCTGTGCCAGGTATGGAGGAGGAATATTCCTTCTGGTCTATATTATTCTCGCACTGACCTTTGGATACACAATGATAATTGCCGAGACAGCTATCGGACGTACTACCAAGAAGAGTCCGGTGGGCGCCTTCAGGGAGCTTGGCAAAAATGAACAGATGCAGATCGGCGGATGGATAAATGCCATCATACCTATGCTGATCGTGCCTTACTACTCTGTTATAGGTGGCTGGGTATGCAAATATCTGTATGAGTACATCACGGCAGATGCTGCAACAATAGCGACAGATGATTTTTTTGTAAACTTTATTACTGACGGTTCTAAGGCAGAGCTTTGGTTTATAATCTTTATGCTTCTGGTGGTTCTGGTAATTATCATGGGCGTGGAGAACGGCATTGAAAAGGTGTCAAAATTCATTATGCCCATTCTGCTGATATTGGCTGTGGCTATTTCAGTCTATTCTGTATCAAGACCCGGAGCTCTTGCAGGTGTTAAATATATGCTTTTACCGGATATGAAGCATTTTTCATGGATGACAGTGGTTTCAGCCATGGGTCAGATGTTCTATTCACTGTCCATAGCCATGGGTATTCTTATTACTTTTGGCTCCTATGTGAAGGATGATGTAAGTATTGAGGAATCAACAAAACAGGTTGAGATTTTTGATACAGGAATCGCTGTACTTGCCAGTCTTATGATCATACCTGCAGTATTTTCATTTTCAGGCGGAGATCCGGACAGCCTTAACGCAGGTCCTTCACTTATGTTCATTACAATGCCCAAGATTTTTGCAAGCATGGGCTTTGGAAGAGTTATAGGAATTCTTTTCTTTGCACTGGTTCTTTTTGCAGCAGTGACAAGTGCTATCGCTCTTACAGAGAGTGCTGTTTCTACATTCACTGATGAGTTTAAGTGCAGCAGAGGAAAAGCTACAGGAATAATGGTTCTTATAATGGTAGGCTTGGGAAGTCTTTCCTCACTGGGAAATGGTCCGCTTTCAAACATCACCATTTTTAAGATGCAGTTCCTTGATTTCTTTGACTTCCTTACAAACTCAGTTATGATGCCTATAGCTGCATTCGCTATCTGCATGCTGGTTGTTAATCATATGGGAGTTGAGAAGGTTGAAGAAGAGGTTACTCTGAACGGACATCCTTTCAGAAGACGTGCGGTATTCAGATTTATGATCAGATTTTTATGCCCGCTCTTTGTAATCATCATTTTGTTCAGCTCAGTGGCTCAGGTTCTTGGTCTTATAAGATTTTAATTTTTCTACTTTAACTGTAAGTTTGTGCGTGATATAATCATAAGGGCTTTCGGGTAACCCCGGAAGCCCTTTTTTTATTTCATAGATTCCTATGAAATAAAAACGCTCCGCGAGGATGCGCACTCGCGCGAGATGAATTTGTTGCATAAATGCAACCGCGCTCAGCGCGAGAATGCCGCAAGCGGCATTCTATCTCAAATTTTTTAATGTCTCATAACGGAGGAGATGAATATGGGAGAAAAAGGTAGAGCTATTTATGATGCGTCCACATTGGGGAAGAAACGGATGATGATTCTGGGACTTCAGCATATGTTTGCAATGTTTGGCGCGACGATTCTGGTACCGATACTGGTCAATGGTTATTTTCATGGCGAGGGACTTTCGGTACAGGTAACACTGTTTTTTGCAGGTGTTGGAACTCTTCTGTTCCATATATTTGCTAAATTCAAGGTTCCTGCATTTTTGGGTTCTTCATTTGCTTTCCTTGGAGGCTTCGCTACTGTAGCTGAGCTGAACACAGGTAAATTTGCAAATATGACATACGGTGAGAAGCTTCCGTATGCTTGCGGCGGTATTGTTGTAGCAGGATTTCTTTATCTTGTTCTTTCTTTATTTATTAAGCTGGTGGGAGTTAAGAATGTTATGCATTTCCTTCCTCCTGTAGTTACAGGTCCCATCATCATTTGTATAGGACTTTCTCTTGCACCCTCTGCAGTTAGTAATGCAGCAGTTAATCCTTTCCTTGCAGTAATTGCACTGGCTATCGTAATTGCCTTCAATATCTGGGGAAAGGGTATGTGGAAGATCATTCCTATCCTTATGGGTGTTGTTATTTCTTATCTTATTGCACTTGCAATGCACCTGCTTGGAATGACAAATGTCGACGGCAGTGCAATTTTGGATTTTGCTCCTATCGCTTCTGCAAGCTGGGTTGGACTTCCTCCCTTCATCATTGCAAAGTTTGACATCTCTGCAATCCTTGTAATGGCACCTATCGCTCTGGCAACAATGATGGAGCATGTTGGAGATATCTCTGCTATATCCGCTACAACAGGTAATAACTTCCTTGAGGAGCCCGGACTTCACAGAACTCTCTGGGGTGACGGCCTAGCAACTGCTCTTGCAGGATGCTTCGGAGGCCCTGCAAATACTACTTACGGTGAGAACACCGGAGTACTTGAGCTCTCAAAGGTTTATGATCCCAAGGTAGTAAGACTTGCAGCTTTCTATGCTATTATAATCAGTTTCATTCCTAAGATCACAGACGTTATAGGAACAATGCCCACAGCCATCATCGGTGGAATAAGTTTCGTTCTCTACGGAATGATCTCAGCTATCGGTATCAGAAATGTAGTAGAGAACAAGGTTGACTTCACAAAGTCAAGAAACCTTATTGTGGCTGCTGTTATTCTCGTAACAGGACTTGGCTTCACTGAAGGATTTACCTTTACAATTGGCAATACTTCCGTTACTCTTACTTCACTTGCTCTTGCAGCTATTTTCGGAATTGCACTTAATGCAGTTCTTCCCGGAAATGATTACAGCTTTGGTGAGAATTATCAGGGCGATATCAACAGAGGCGTAAGCTTTAACAATATTCCTAAGGAAGACTAAAACGGAATATTAAACTTTTCTAAACAAGATATAGTAAGCACCATATGTGGTATGATTACCATATATGGTGCTTATTTTCTTATATTAAGGGGGTTACGTATGCTGAAGGATTTCGTAGCAACTGATATTCCGGAAGAGGAAGAACTGAAAGCTAAGCTGAAGGAAGAGCGTTCAAAATTATCCGCTTTTCAGATGAAGATAAAAGAGGCAGGACTTCCTGTAATGGTACTGTTTGAGGGCTGGAATGCCGCAGGAAAAGGGGCTGTTATAGGTAAGGTAATACGAAACATCGATCCCAGATTTTTCAAGGTGGCAACGTTAGACAGAGAGCCCAGCCATGAGGAAAAGAGATATCCCTTCTTATATAGATATATGAAGGAGATTCCTGAGGCGGGAAAGTTTCAGTTTTTTGATACCTGCTGGATGGAGGAAATAGTTGACGGAGTTCTCCAGGGCAGCATGGATGAAGAGACCTATGCCACAAGAATACATTCTATAAATGTAATTGAGAGGCAGCTCTGTGACAATGGATATCTTGTTGTGAAGTTCTTCATGAATATATCCAAGAAGGAACAGAAAAAGCGCATGGATCACCTTCTGGACAACAAGAATACCAGCTGGCGTGTGACGGATGCGGATATAAAGCAGAATAAGCAATATGATGATATTCAGGAGGTCTATGACAGATACCTGTCTGATACAAACCAGTCAAGAACTCCCTGGTATATCATAGATGCAACGGATAGAAAGTTTGCAGAGCTCCAGGTTTTGCAGTTCCTTAATCAGGGAATAGACATAGCTCTTAAGAATCACGCACTCAATGTGCCGATTTTGCAGAATACCTTTCCTATGGAGAAGGTTCAGAAGCTGTCTGATATTCCGCTTAATGATAAGTTCCTTACAGATGAGGAGTACAAGCTTGAATTAAAGAAGCTTCAGAAGGAGCTAAAGAACCTTGGTCCCAAGATATACAGAAAGAAAGTGCCTGTAATCATCGCTTATGAGGGCTGGGATGCAGCAGGTAAGGGCGGAAATATCAAGAGGATAACGGCTGCGCTTGATCCCAGAGATTATGTGGTTGAGCCCATTGCAAGTCCGGAGCCTCATGAAAAGGCAAGGCACTATCTCTGGAGATTCTGGACAAGGCTGCCAAAGACAGGGCATATCACCATATTTGACAGAACCTGGTACGGCAGGGTAATGGTTGAGAGGCTTGAGGGCTTCTGTTCGGAAAATGACTGGCAGAGAGCTTACAATGAGATAAATGAGTTTGAGAAGGAACTTCATGACTGGGGCGCAGTTATCATCAAATTCTGGGTTCAGATTGATAAGGATACTCAGCTTGCCCGCTTCACAGACAGGCAGAACACGGCTGAGAAGCAGTGGAAGATAACGGATGAGGACTGGAGAAACCGTGAAAAATGGGATCTCTATGAAGAGGCAATTGATGAGATGATAGCAAAGACCAGTACGAGCTTTGCTCCATGGCATATCTTAGAATCAGTTGATAAGAAATATGCAAGAATAAAGGCGCTCAGGATTGTGATAGATGAAATAAAAAAGGTGCTGAAATAATAAGAAATAAAATAACCCGTCAGGTGGAAAGATTACCTCCTGACGGGATTTTACTTTAATTGGACATTACATTCTTCTGAAGTGCCCGCTCTCTATACTCCTTGGGAGTAAGATCTGTTTTCTTTTTAAATATACAGTTGAAATAACTCTGTGAGCTGAAATTAAGGAGCGTACTGATCTCCAGATAGGACAGCTCTGTATTTGTCAGCAGGTGCTTGGCTTCGTTCACCCTGAGATCCTGCATGAAATCTGTGATGGAAGAGCCGGTCTCCTTATTAAACAGTGCGGACAGATATTTGGCTGAGATGTGAAGCTCCTTGGCAAGCTCATCCAGACTTATCTTGTCAGGAAGACGCTCTATGATGCGCTGTATGCACTTGTTTGTCATAGGTGAGTAGGAATCGTTTGTATATTTACCCATGTCATGTGAATTGCGGGCAAACTCGATTGCACATTTCTCAACGATCTTGGATATTGCATCGTAGCTTTTAGCCTCTACCAGCTTTCTGGAATATTTCTGATATCTGTTGTAGCAGGAGATGTTGTCGTTTCCGCTATCATGTGAAGCAACTCTTGCCAGAGTAAGAAGCTCGGAAGCTATTACCTTGCAGCTCTGAACAGATGCTTTATTAGGGAAGAGAATACTTGTGGTATGCTCGTCCTTAAACATTGAATAAAGCTGATAAGTATTGCCGTTGGTGATATAAACCTGGAAAAGATCTTCAAGTCTGCAGATCTCTGAAACCTCTGTGGATTCTAATGCTTCATATTCTGAAGCGGATTCAAATTCACTATTTTCATCAGAGGAATACTTCTCTATTACAGTAGATAAATTACCGGTTTCAAAGGTGGGCGGTGCCACATCAATAACCTGCTTAAGAAAATTGGTGATCTCAAGCTTGAAATCCTCGGTTCCCATTACGGGAAGAGCTCGGGAGAGAACACGTTTTTGTTCTGCGAACAGATTACCTGAAAAGCCCAGCTCCGGCCAGATGTTTTCTGTGGGATTAACTGTAAGTACGGGACCAACAACCATTGTATAGGTGCTATGCTTTCCTATAGAATAGGAAAATTCAAAATACATTACATAGGGATTATCCAGATTGAGATGATAACCTTCTATTGAATGTGCGACCATGAAGTTTCTGGCAAGAGGGCGCACGCACTCAAAAAGGTTGAGGATAGCGGCGGTAGAAAAGTTGGTATACGCCACATCCAGATTCTGATCAAAGAACCATATTGGGACTTTTTTCTCCTGGTAATAACTCTCCAGTCTCCATTTAACTAAAGAAGTATTTGTCTGCATAAAGTATTTTCCATGACCCCTCAAAACAACTCTTACGCTCCCAAAAACATACTAATATGGTAATAAAAATACCAAGGTAAATTCTACATGAAAATGTGCGAAAAAACAAATTAATTGAGCAATATTTGTTATAACCGCAAGTATTGATTGTGAAAAGTGATATATAAAAGGTAGTTAAATTTGGATTAAATGTTAAAAATGAACAAAAGCGGAAATTTTTTTATAGATGTGGAATTTTTGATATAAAGACTTATGAACAAAATATTAAAATTCTATTATCAAAATATGAGCATGAGCTCACGATTAAACGAAAGGGAGGTAAGTTATGAAAAAGAACTTACAAAAGGTCATGTCACTTTTGTGCGTATCCGCTATTTCACTTTCTATGATCGCTGGATGTGGCGGCGGAAACAATGGTGGCACAACAACTGAGACTCCGGCAGCAACAACTGAGGAAGCTTCAACAGAAACATCTACTGAAGCTGCTGATGCTACAGCTGAGGAGAGTACAGAAGCAACAGAAGAGACAACAGAAGAGACCACCGAGGAAACTACAGAAGAAACAACAGAAGCTGCTGCAGACGGTGAGTCAACACCCAGAAATGAGACTCTTTATGAGGCTGGTCAGCAGTGGGGAACAATCAACGACTGGAACCCGATGTCAGCTAACTCAAACAACGGACTTGCTCTTTCAGCTAACGAGTCAGCTCGTGAACTTGTTTATGAGACACTTTTCATGTTCAATTCACTTGATGGCAAGCTCTATCCTCTTCTTGGATCAGAGTACAGCTGGAACGATGATCAGACAGAGCTTACTGTAAAGCTCAATCCCGATGCTAAATGGAGCGATGGCTCAGCTTTCACAGCTGAAGACGTAGCTTATACTTACGACACACATGTGAAGTATCAGTCTTCACAGGGTGCTGATTTCTCAACTTATGTTGATTCTGTAGAAGCTGTTGATGATTCAACAGTTCTCATCAAGGCTAAGGTTGAAAACGGCGTTGCTGTTAACCCTCTTAAGGTTACTTCAATCCTCAATACAATGTACATGATGCAGAAGGCTTATCTGCAGACTGTAGAGGAGAGAAACGGTGAGGATGCTGATAAGGTTAAACAGGATACTATGGAAGATCTTGTTCACACAGGCCCTTATGCTCCTTACATTTCTAACGACCAGAAGGCAGTTCTTCAGAGAGATGACAACTATTGGGGACAGGCAGACTCCATGTGGGGTAAGCTTCCCGTTCCGAAGTACATCGCTCACACAATCTATAAGGACAATGCAGCAGGTCAGGTTGCGCTTTCTCAGGGCGAAGTTGATGTCTGCCAGCAGTTCATCACAGATGTACAGAACCTGTGGCTCGAAGATAATCTTCCGATTTCCACATGGCTCGATGATGCACCTTACGGCGCATGCGAAGTAATGCCTTCAATGTTCTTCAACACAGAGAGAGAAGGACTTGATCAGAAGGAAGTTCGTCGTGCAATCGCTATGGCAGTTGATTATGAGCAGATCATTGCATCCGCTATGTCAGGCCAGTCACCTACATTTGCTGAGTATCCGAGATCAGTTGTTGGACCTACAGACGGCGAGAGAAAGTATGTAGATTTCGATGCTATCGCAGATCTTCAGTGGGATAACGCAGACGTTGACGGCGCTAACAAGCTCCTTGACGATGCAGGAATCGTTGATAGTGACGGCGATGGAATCCGTGAGTACAACGGCAAGAACCTTTCCTTCAAGGCTGAGTGCCCTACAGGATGGTCAGACTGGAACGCTTCTATGGAAATCGTAGCAGCAGCCGGCGAGAAGATTGGTATTGATATCCAGACATACTTCCCTGAGGCTTCTTCCTTCTACGATGACATGACAACATGTAACTTCGATATCTGCATGTGGTCAACACCCGGCGCAGGCGTTATGAACCCTTACTCAAAGGGAATGTTCTACTTCTCAGAAGAGTATGCAAAGCTTGCATCTAACTGGAGTGGTAACTTCGGTCACTACATGAACGATGATGCTGAGAAGATCCTTGAGGCTCTTCCTGCAGAGACAGACGAAGCTAAGCTTAAAGAGTACTATACAGAACTTTCAAGAATCCTTCTTGATGAGTGCCCTGCAGTTGCTCTTATGTATCGTCCTACATTGTTCTATGCTGTAAACGAGTCTGTATGGACAAACTATCCTGCAGCTGATGATGGAAGAAATATTCCTCCGACAGACTGCACAGATGGTTATGGTATTGCAGCACTTTACGAGCTTGAGCTTGTTGAGTAATACATAAACTAAATACTAGATTTAGGTAAACTGGGGCTGCCGTTAGTGGCAAAAAACGCTTGCGGCAGCCTTTTTATACGAAAAAATAAGCAAAAAATGGTAATGTAACCGGCGTATGATTGCAGAAGGGAGGTTTTTCAATTGAAAGGGTATAAAAAATACTATGGTCAGAAATTGTTCTGGTATTTTCTGACACTCATTTTCGCCGTAATCCTCAATTTCATTCTGCCGCGCCTGATGCCCGGAAATCCTGTTTCCGCTATAGCATCAAAGGCAGTAAGCGGTATGACAGATTCAACGGCTATTCAGAAGGTTTTAAATGATTATGCAGCAAAGTTCGGTATCAACGAACCTATGTACAAACAGTTCTTTATGTGGCTTGGAAATGCATTAAAGGGTGATTTTGGTGTTTCCTTCAGCCAATATCCTAGACCTGTATCCGACATTATTGCCAAGGCTGTTTGGTGGACAGTAGCTCTGCAGCTTCCTGCAATTATTGTTGGTTGGATACTTGGTAATCTCCTCGGAGCGATTGCTGCTTATATCAAAGGTGCTTTTGATAAGGTAATCCTTCCTGTTTTCCTTTTCATCGGAAATATACCGGCATTCGGAATGGCAACAGTTCTTCTTTATCTCTTTGCTATCAGACTTAAGATCGCACCTTCATCAGGTGGTTACGGATATGATCTTATTCCGAATATGAGCTGGACATTTATTAAATCGATTATCGCGCACTACCAGCTTCCTTTCTGGTCAATCGTTCTTATAACAATCGGCGGACAGGCAATCGGTATGCGTTCAATGTCAATATATGAGTTAAATGCAGACTATGTAAAATACTCAAGATTCCTTGGTATCAAGGACAGAAAGATCGTAGGTTATGTGTTCAGAAACGCTATGCTTCCTCAGATCACAGGACTTGCTCTTTCACTTGGAACAATGATGGGTGGTGCTCTCGTTGCAGAGATGATCTTCTCCTATCCCGGACTTGGAATGACACTTCTTACAGCTGTAAACGGTCAGGATTATCCGCTGCTTTCAGCATGTACACTTATTATTACTATCATGGTTCTTATAGCTAACCTTGCGGTTGAACTCCTCTATGGTGTTATCGATCCTCGAGTTAAGGCTAACCAGTTAGATTAAGAAAGGGGAATGAAAGATGAAAAATACAATTAAACAGATTTTCCATTCCGGTAAATTCCTCTTTGGTTTTGTAATTTTTATGTTCATACTGCTTACGGTTATCATCTATCCTATTTTTGTAACAGCTGATCCGTTGCAGATGATAGGACAGGGTAACTTCTTTAAACCGGGTACTTATGTATCTGTTGAGGAATCAACACTGGAAAAGTCATATACATTACAGATTCCCAAGCAGTTTTCAAAGCTTGAGATGGTACTTGATATTGATACAAGAGCAAATATTCAGGACTTCCTTATTAAGCAGGCAGGCGTTGCTGAAGCAGATATCGACGTAACTAATGCTGAGGAGCTTGTAGCATTATGGAAAGCTAATTATGATCCCAATACAAAGTATAAGGGACTTACAACAGCTAAGAGAAAGGCTCTTAAGAGACTTGATAACCAGATTACAGCAGCTATGAAAGAATCCGGAGTTATCATTGCAGAGAAAAATGAAGAGGGTGAGCTTAAACAGAGTAAGGTCATCAAGGATACAGATTATGTAAACATTAGCGATGTTACAACAAAGACCTTCCTTCTTGGAACTGATAACTTTGGTCGTGACGTTTTGACAGAGCTTGTTGCAGCAGCAAAGTCTTCATTAAAGATTGGTCTTCTTGCAGGACTTATCGCTACAGCAATTGGTCTTCTCCTTGGACTTCTTGCAGGATACGTTGGCGGACTTGTTGATAACATCATCATTTTCATCACAAACCTGTTTACTGTTATTCCTTCTTTCGTAATCCTTATCCTCATTTCTTACTCAGTAGGAGATAAGGCAAGAGGTATTGCAATGGTTGGTATTATCATCGGTATTACATCCTGGCCCTGGACAACACGTTCAGTTCGTTCACAGGTAATATCACTTAGAAACCGCGATCACGTTAACTTATCAAAACTGTCCGGACACAGCATGTTCAGGATCATCTTCACAGATATCCTTCCTTACATCGCTTCCTACGTTGTAATGGCTATGATCCTTCAGATCTCATCAGGAATCCTTGCTGAGGCACAGCTTTCCATGATCGGTCTTGGACCTGCTACAACAAAGACAGCAACTCTGGGACTTATGATGCAGTGGGCTATGCAGTATTCAGCACATCTGAATGGTTCATGGTGGGCATACTTCCCGGTAGTAATTCTGATAGCGCTGATTTCATTCTCCTTAAACCTTATGAACACAGGAATGGATCAGGTATTCAACCCGCAGCTTCGTGATTGATGGAAAGGAAAGGTTAAGTATGGGAAAAGTAATGCTTGAGGTTAAAGACCTCAAAACAAAATATGTAACCAGATTCCATGAGGATGTGTATGCGGTTGATGGTGTTTCCCTTAAGGTAGAAGAAGGAAAATCACTTGGTATTGCCGGAGAGTCCGGATGTGGTAAATCAACACTTGCACTTTCACTTATGGGTTACTATTTCGCCCCACTTCATTATATAAGTGGAGATATCATAGTAGACGGTCAGACAATTTCAAATATGAAGCCCGACGATGTACGTCGTAAGATACTTGGTAACGAGATCGCATACATCCCTCAGGCAGCTATGAATGCTCTGAACCCTACACAGAAGATTATTCGTTTCGTTGAGGATGTTATTCATGCTCATGGAATCAAGATGACAAAAAAAGAGATTTACGATATGGCAAGAGAGCGTTTTGCTGAGCTTGGTCTTCCGGAGGATGTACTTGAAAAGCATGCAGTTGAGCTCTCAGGTGGTATGAAACAGCGTACCGTTATTGCAATATCAACAATTCTTTCACCTAAGGTACTTATTGCCGACGAGCCTTCATCAGCTCTTGACGTTACATCTCAGAAGATGGTTATCAGAATGATGAGACAGCTTATGGAAAAGGGCTACATCAAGTCCATGATCTTCATCACACATGAGCTTCCCCTTCTGTACAATGTAACAGATGATATCGCAGTAATGTATGCTGGACAGTTCGTAGAACTTGGAACAGCCAAGGAGATGGTATTCGATCCGGTTCACCCTTATGCTAAGGGACTTATGGGATCCATCATCGTTCCTGAGGAAGGAATGAAAGCGCATGAGCTTACAGCTCTTCGCGGAACACCTCCGAACCTCAAGAACCCTCCGAAGGGATGCAGATTTGCTCCCAGATGTCCATATGCAGTACCTACATGTACAGCTATGGCACCGGATGAAAAAGAATTTGAGAATGGCAGATGTTATCGCTGCCTGATGTCAGTAAGAAAACTTAGGGAGGTATATGCTAATGGCAACGAATCAAAACCAGAGCCCGAAACAGAATTTGACTGATGCTAATAAGCCGGCACCGAAGCCTTGCCTCTCAGGAAGAGGATTAACAAAGGTATTTGGCCTTGGTAAAACTCAGAAAGTAGCAGTAGATCATGTTGATTTTGACTTCAATGAAGGCGAGATCGTTTCTATAGTAGGTGAGTCAGGAAGTGGAAAGACAACTCTTTCAAAGATGCTTCTTGGACTTTTGAGCACAACTGAAGGAACAATTGAATATCAGGGAAAGCCCCGTGATATAAGCACAAATGCTAAGAAGAAGGAGTATTGGAAAAACATCCAGCCCATCTTCCAGGATCCGTTTTCATCCTACAATATCTTCTATAAGATTGATGCGGTTCTTGATGACTGCTTAAACATGAGAGGCTTCAAGAATCTTCCTGAAGAGCAGAAGATACAGATGAAGACAGAGGCCTGTAGCTTCGTTAACCTTAAGTATGCAGAGCTTACAAACAAGTATCCCTTCGAGCTTTCAGGTGGACAGATGCAGAGACTTATGATCGCAAGAATCTTCCTTCTTAAGCCGAAGATCCTTATGGCCGATGAGCCTACATCCATGATCGATGCCTGCTCAAGAGCAACAATCCTCGATATGCTCTTAAAGCTTCGTGATGAGATCAATATGACAATCATTTTCATCACACACGACATCGGACTTGCTTATTACATCTCCGACAAGGTATATATCATGGAGCATGGCAAATTTGTTGAGTCCGGCACTGCTGAGGAGGTTATCATCAATCCTCAGGCTGATTACACAAAGAGACTTATCAGCGACGTACCGAAGATCTACGAGAAGTGGGATCTTGATACGGTAGTCAGCTGATAAAAACCGACAAACTTAAGCTTTTGACCTACCTTATAATGATTAGTGTATGCTTCGGATACCCCGCTGTTATGGCGGGGTATTTGAGTTTAGGCGAAAGGTGATCTGATTTTGATTTATCACGTTAAAAGACTAAAATTTTGTGTAGATTTTTTTATATTAAATGGCGTATAATGCGGTTTATGGAGTTTCGTTGTGAGCATAGGCTCACGGAAGGAGGATGAATGAGCACTAGAATCGGTATTATCGGATATGGAAATCTTGGAAAGGGAGTGGAACTCGCTGTAAAGGAAGCAAAGGACATGGAGCTTGTTGCTGTATTTACAAGAAGAGATCCCTCATCATTAACAATAAAGACTCAGGGCATCCCTGTTGTTTCTGTAAGTGAAGTTGAGAACTGGAAGGATAAGATTGACGTAATGATCCTTTGCGGCGGAAGCGCAACAGATCTTCCTGTTCAGACACCTGAGTATGCAAAGCTTTTCAATGTTGTAGACAGCTTTGATACACACGCAAGAATTCCCGAGCATTTTGCTAATGTTGACGCAGCTGCAAAGGAAGCTGGCAAGGTTGCGGTTATCTCATGCGGATGGGATCCCGGAATGTTCTCCCTTGCAAGAGTTTACTCAAATGCAATCCTTCCTGACGGAAATGATTATACATTCTGGGGAAAGGGTGTATCACAGGGACATTCTGATGCCATCAGAAGAATCGAAGGTGTCAAGAATGCAAAGCAGTACACAATCCCTGTTGAGAACGCACTTGAAGCAGTAAGAAGCGGTAAGAATCCTGAGCTTACAACAAGAGATAAGCACACTAGAGAATGCTTTGTTGTTCTTGAGGATGGCGCAGATGCTGCAAAGGTAGAGAAGGAAATCAAGGAGATGCCCAACTACTTTGCTGATTATGACACAACAGTACACTTCATCAGTGAAGAAGAGCTTCTTAAGAACCACAGCGGAATGGCTCATGGCGGTTTCGTATTCAGAACAGGTAAGACAGGCGCTGACAAGGAACACAATCATGTAATTGAGTACAGCTTAAAACTTGATTCAAATCCGGAATTTACAACAAGCGTACTTGTTGCAGTAGCAAGAGCAGCAGCTCGTATGAACAAGGAAGGCCAGACAGGCTGCAAGACAATGCTTGATATTCCTCCGGCATACCTTTCAGATAAGAGCGGAGAAGAGCTCAGAGCACATCTTTTATAATTTTACGATACCTAAAAGGAAGGCTTTATGTCTTCCTTTTTTGATTGCAATAAAACACACAAAAGTTTACTATATAAAGAGAACTATCTTTTCAGTATTTTACGTGACAAATGATGATTTTTTAGGAGATGAATTATGCCAAAGGGAACAAATCAGAAGCTTAAACTTTATTATCTGTCAAAAATACTTATGGAAGAGACTGATGATGAGCATGGACTTACCATGCCGGACCTTCTTAGCGAGCTGGAAGCCTATGGCGTATCAGCAGACAGAAAGAGTATTTATACGGATATAGAGGCTCTTAATGACATAGGTCTTGATATTGTCGGTGAAAAGAGTGGCAAGTACTATGTTTATCACATAGGAAGCAGAAAATTTGAGCTTGCTGAGCTAAAGCTCCTTATTGATGCTGTTCAGTCCTTCAAGTTCATTACTGAAAAGAAGTCAAATACGCTTATTAAGAAGCTGACTACCTTTGCAAGCATGTATGAGGCTTCGCAGCTTGAGCGTCAGCTTGCCGTTCAGGGCAGAATTAAGACCATGAACGAGAGTATCTACTATACGGTAGATGATATTCATGCTGCAATTTTGAACAATAAGAAGATCAGCTTCAGGTATATGACCTGGGATACGAATAAGAAACTTGTTCCCAGAAAGGATAAGACATATGTAATAAGTCCCTGGAGACTTACCTGGAATGATGAGAATTATTACCTTATAGCCTTTGATTCCGAGTCAGGTATTATCAAGCATTACCGCGTGGATAAGATGGACAGGCTTGAGATCCTTGATGAGAAGCGCGAAGGAAAAGAACATTTTAAAGCCTTTGATCTTGCTGCATATACAAACAGAGCCTTCGGAATGTTTGGTGGCGATGGGACAATGGTTACCCTGTCTATTAAGGATGAGATGATAGGCATTCTGATTGACAGGTTCGGAAAAGATATATCTGTTAAGCCGTCTAAGAAAAAGGGATGGACAGATGTCAGAGTTGAAGTGGCTGTGAGCGATCAGTTTTTCGGATGGATATTTGGACTTGGTACCAACGTAAAAATCACGGCGCCTGCTTCTGTAGTAAAAGCGTACAAGGAAGAGATAGATAATCTCATAGAATTCTACAAATAAAATAATGCTCCCATTTATGAAACTGTGCTATAATTTGTCTGCATTTTTGCTAATGTTTCATTAAATGGGAGATTTTTTAATTATGAAAAAGGACAAAATCAAGCCGATGCTGTTTTCCGTGATGAAAAAGTACACGGCGAAACAGTTTACTACTGATGTTATTTCCGGAATAATAGTTGCGATCATTGCGCTTCCTCTGTCAATAGCCCTTGCGCTTGCATCAGGCGTTGGACCGGAGGAAGGCCTCTATACTGCAATCGTTGCAGGCTTTATTATTTCATTCCTTGGTGGAAGCCGTGTTCAGATCGCAGGCCCTACAGCAGCATTTGCAACGATCGTTGCGGGCATAGTTGCCACAAACGGAATGGAAGGTCTTATGATGGCCACCATCATAGCCGGTATTCTACTTATTCTTATGGGACTTT
The DNA here is from genome assembly GCF_000423945.1 of Butyrivibrio sp. XPD2002. GTDB lineage: Bacteria > Bacillota > Clostridia > Lachnospirales > Lachnospiraceae > Butyrivibrio. Next base: position 33,422 of record NZ_AUIY01000012.1, read on the forward strand.
TGAGACTTGGAACTCTCATCAAATTTATCCCCTACACAATCACAACAGGATTTACCGCAGGTATCGCGGTTACTATTCTTATTGGACAGATCAAGGATTTCCTCGGACTTACATATCCCAAGGGAACAGTTACTATCGAAACAACTGAAAAGCTTGAAGCTATTGTGAAGAACATAGCGACTATCAACTATCAGGCCCTGATAGTAGGTGTGGTTTGTCTTGCAGTTCTGGTTATCTGGCCCAAGTTCTTTGAGAAGATTCCGGCTTCACTTATAGCTGTTATCGTGGGAATCCTTATGGTAAAAGTACTTGGAATGAAGGTTAATACCATAGGTGACCTTTATACAATAAACGGTGGACTTCCTAAGTTCCATGCTCCTGTATTCAGCTGGCAGCTTATAAGAGCCTCATTTTCAAACGGTTTTACAATTGCTATCCTCGCAGCTATCGAATCACTTCTTTCAGCTGTAGTTGCAGATGGCATGATAGGCTCACACCACAGATCAAATATGGAGCTTATCGCTCAGGGTTGCGGTAATATCGGTTCAGTTCTGTTTGGAGGTATTCCTGCAACAGGTGCTATTGCAAGAACGGCAGCCAATATTAAAAACGGTGGTAGAACACCTATAGCAGGTATTGTCCATTCAATAGTTCTCTGCCTTGTGCTTGTGGTTCTTATGCCTTATGCAGCACTTATTCCCATGCCTACTATTGCGGCTATTCTTTTCCAGGTTGCCTACAATATGTGTCAGTGGAGACCTTTCACACATCTTTGTAAGACAGCTCCTAAGAGTGACATTATCGTGCTTGTATCTACTTTTGTTCTTACAGTAGTATTTGACCTTGTTGTGGCTATCGAAGTTGGTATGGTTCTTGCTTGCCTCCTTTTTATGAAGAGAATGAGCGAAGAGACTTCAGTTCGCGGATGGACTTATGTGGATCCTGATGATGACGATCTTGAAAAGAATGATCCTGACAGCATTGATCTTAAGGTTGTGCCTAAGCATGTCCGTGTTTATGAGATCAACGGCCCCATGTTCTTTGGTGATGCAGATGCTCTTGCAGGCATTACAACCAAGGAATTTACCAAGTGCCTTGTTATCAGAATGAGGAGTGTTCCTGCACTTGATGCTACAGCTATGAGATCACTTGAGATGCTCTATGATGACTGCAAGAGTAAGGGTGTACGCCTTATCTTTTCACATGTTAACGAGCAGCCCATGAGAACTATGGAGAAGGACGGCTTTGTTGAAAAGGTAGGAAGAGAGAACTTCGCTGCACATATTGATGAAGCCCTTGAAAAGGCAGCTGAAACAAAATAAATGAAAAGATATAACCCCCCAGGGGGCTTATAATATATTTTTTGTTGTACTAAACTTCTATTCGTGACTAATGATCATGAATAGGAGTTTTTTATTATGAAGAAAAAAGTTTTATCTATTTTACTTACCGCAGCTATAGCGCTTAGTGCAGTAGGCTGTGGAGGCACAGGTAATACAAATACCGAAAGCTCAAATGAAAGTGCTGAGAGCACAGAGACTACCGGAGATCAGTCAGATGCTGAGACAGGTAGCGAGGGAGCAGATCATGCTGAGGCAGATAGTCAGGATGCAGCAACTGAGGAATCAGCAGCATCCGATGGAACAAAGATCCTTAAAACTGCAGCATCATTTGCATATCCCAGCCTTGATGTGCACAAGGAATACTATGGCTGGTATACATCAATCTATGGTGTTTCCGAGGCGCTTTTCAAAATGAATGAAAATATGGAAGCAGCACCATGCCTTGCTAAGGATGCTACAGTTGACGGTAGTGTCTGGACAATCACATTAAATGATGGCGTTGCATTTTCTAACGGAACACCCCTTACAGCTGAGATGGTAGTTAAGAATCTTCAGAGAGTAGCAGAGGTGAATGAGCGCTTTGCTTATCTTGCAGATTTCGAGATGTCAGCAGTTGATGACAAGACCATCATAATTGATACAAAGGAAGTTTATCCCACACTTCGTAACGAGCTTGCCAGCCCTGAGCTTGGAATGGTGGATCTTGATGCTACAACAGATTTTGATAACGATCCCATTTGTACAGGTCCTTTTGTAATTTCAAGCTTCCAGCCTGAGGGTGACGTAGAAGTTGCAAAGAATGAGAATTACTGGGGAGGAGATGTAAAGCTTGACGGCGCTGTATTCTACTACATGCAGGAGGATGATCCGAAGCTTCTTGCAATGCAGAGCGGTGAGATCGATTGCTACAACAGCGTATCTTCAGCAGCACTTGCCGTATACGAGCAGGAGCCTGAAAATTACAACGTGGTATCTATTCCCGGTGCAAGACTTCAGTTCTACATCCTTAATGAGAATACTCTCGATGATGCTGTAAGGCAGGCGATTAACCTCACTGTAGATAAGGATAAGATTGCTGAGTACTTATCAGGAACAGTTTCACCTGCAGTAGGACCTTTCAGCACAAGCGCTGAGTATGGTAAGGTTACGGTACCTGCTGTGGACACAGATAAGGCTAAGGAGGTTCTTGAGGCGGATGGTTACACACTTGGAAGTGATGGCATCTATGAAAAAGATGGCCAGAAGCTTTCCATCAATATTAAGTACTATGCAGCAAGAGCTCTTGATACACTTGCGCTTCTGATTCAGGAGCAGCTCAAGGCAGTTGGAATTGACTCAGTGCTTGGAGTGGAGGAAGATCCCGATTCAACATACATTGCAAACAGTGACTTTGATCTTGCGCTTTATTGCATGATCGCAGATAAGTCAGGTGATCCGCTTTATTTCATCGAATCAACTCTTAAGGACGGTTCATATTATGACTGCGGCGGATTTGATGATGCTCATTGCGAGGAGCTTATCGATCAGCTGAAATTTGAGACGGATACCACAAAGAGAGCAGAGCTTGCAAATGAGATTGTTCAGATAGCAATCGATGATAACGCCTTCGGATATGTTGGACTTTTCAATAATACAACAGTCCTTCGTCCCGGTGTATCAGGTTTTGCTGAGGATATTCCGTTTGATTTCTACGGAATAGATGCGGAGACAGATATTAAATGATAAAAAAGGCGATTGTAAAAATTGTCAGTTTGATTTCCATATTGATAGTTTTGAGCTTCTTTGTATTTGCACTTCTATATCTGGCACCCGGTGATCCCGCAGAGAAGAGACTTACCTCTCAGGGAGTTGCGGTAACCAAGGAAGTGCTTGACGCAGAACGTGAAAGACTCGGTCTTTTAAAGCCATTCCTCGTTAGATACGGGGAGTGGCTTGTCCGCGTTATCAGAGGAGATTTCGGAGTGTCCTTTAAGGACGATATGCCTGTAGCACCAAAGCTTTATGCAGGACTTAAAAACACGACTATTCTCGCTATGACAAGTCTGCTCCTTTCTCTTGCAATATCATTTTGGTTATCAATTCTTTCAGCAATCCGAAAGAATGGTATTGCGGACAATATCATAAGGCTCTTTTCCTTTATTGGTAATTCGCTGCCAAACTTCCTCATATCCGTTTTGCTCATGTATTTTTTGTGTATAAAAATCAAGCTTTTTCCGGTAATTGCAAAGGGAAATGTTCAGGGGCTCTTCATGCCTGTAATGTCACTTTCAATTCCCATGACCTGCAGGTTTATCAGGCAGATGCGCACGGAATTTCTGACACAGATGAAAGCGGATTATGTTGTCGGAATGTGGGGCCGGGGTGTAAAGGGAAGATACATAGTGATTAATATTTTGAGAAATTCCATCGGACATATTTTCACTATAATAGCGTTGCAGATCGGAACGCTTATGGGAGGAAGTGTTGTAATTGAGACTATTTTCAGGTGGCCAGGCATAGGTAAGCTTGTTATGGATTCAATTACGGCGAGAGATTACCCTGTAATAATGGGCTTTGTAATAATAATGGGAACAATATATGTGGTGATAAATCAGCTATCAGATATACTTAGTCACTGCATGGATCCAAGGACTAATTTATGAAACATGGAACGCGTAGAGAGAAAAGGCTTAGAAACAGAATAATTGCCACGGCTGTGCTTGCACTTTTGATAATTCTTGCGACTACATTTGCTGGGATTCTGGCTCCAAATGATCCTTATGCCACAAGCGCATCCTCTATAAGAATGGCACCGGGGGCACAGTATCCCTTTGGAACGGATAACCTTGGGAGATGCGTTTTTTCAAGAGTTTTGTATGGCGGAAGAACTACGATTGCTGCTACCTTTCTGCTGGTATTCATCTCGTTTTTGATAGGAACCGTGATAGGAATGTTGTGCGGATACTATGGTGGAATTCTTGATACAGTGCTTATGAGACTTGCGGACATTATGCTAGCCTTTCCTCAGATGGTGGTTGCAATTGCAGTAGCGGGAATATTAAATGCCGGAATGACAGGAGCCATGGTGGCCCTTGGAATTACTATGTGGGTCAGCTTTGCGAGACTCGCGAGGAGCCATACCTTTTCAATAAAAAATGAGGCTTACATTCAGGCTGCCTTTTTCGCGGGAAAGAGTGATTTTTATATAATCATGGTTCATATATTTCCCAATCTTCTGGCGCCTGTTCTGACAAATGCACTGACTCAGATAGGAACGACCATGATAGGTTTATCGGGCCTGTCGTTTTTGGGGCTTGGTGTTGTACCGCCAAAGGCTGAATGGGGCTCCATGATAAGTGAAGGAAGGGCGTATATTCAGATAGCGCCATGGGCAGTTCTTTTCCCGGCACTTGCGACGATTATCACAATTATTATCTTCAATTATCTTGGGGATGCTGTGATGGATTACATGGAGGTGTGACAAATGGCAGAGAGTTTACTTCAGATCAGGAATCTGTCCGCCTCCTATGATGAAAGCTTTGTGCTGAAGGGGATTGACTTAACCGTGTATAAAGGCGAGATACTCTGTATCGTCGGCGAGAGCGGATCCGGAAAGTCTACACTGATAAAGGCAATATGCAGTGACAAGAGCGTCAGGGTGACGGAGGGGGACATTTTATTCAGAGAGAAAAGATGTGGTCATGAACTTCTTGGCAGCAGCATAGGACTTGTTCAACAAAATCCTGAGGGAGCATTTAATCCGCTAAGGGCCTTTGATGTCCAGTTTAAGGAAACTTTGAAGAGTCACAAACGTGAACTCGATAAGAAAAAGCTTTCCGGGATTTTTACAACCCTTGGACTTAAGGATGCTGAAAAGCTGCTGAAGATGAAACCCTTTGAAATGAGTGGAGGCATGAATCAGAGAATGGCCATAGCAGCGTCTCTTATACTAGAGCCAGAGCTCCTTTTGTGTGACGAGATAACCAGTGCTCTGGATGTGTCAACCGCTATTGCTGCTGTGGATGAGCTATTAAGGCTTCGCAGTGAGCTTGGGGTTACCATCGTTTTTGTAACTCACAACCTGGGAATAGCAGCCAATATTGCGGATAGAGTGGCTATTATGTACCAGGGGAAAATTGTTGAGATTGGAGATGCCGGTGATGTCCTTAGGAATCCGAAGCATGATTATACAAAGGGACTTTTAAGGGATGTTCCGAAGCTAAAACTAAGTTAAAGGCGATGTAAGATATGGTTTTACTTGAGGGTAAAAATCTTAATAAATGTTTCAATGATAAGCAGGGGTACACCAATGCCCTGAAGGATGTGAGCTTTTCGTTAAACAAGGGCGAAGTCCTTGGCGTAGTCGGCGAGAGCGGCTCGGGAAAGAGTACTCTTTTGAGGGTGGTTTCGGGAATGATTCCGCCAACAGGAGGATCCCTCCTTTATAAGGGTGAAGAATATACAGGGAAAAGGCCCAGGAAGACAGGCGAGTTCCTTCAGGTGATCTTCCAGAATGCAAAGAGCTCCTTTGACCCGAGAATGACTATGGAAAAAGCCATTTTGGAAAATGGAAGAGGAAAAAAGGACAGGGCTGAGATCTTAGAGCTTCTTAAGCTGGTTGGCCTCGAGGAGAGACAGCTTTCAAAAAGGGCAGGGGAGCTTTCCGGCGGTCAGTGCCAGAGAATGTCAATTGCAAGAGCTTTTTATTCGGAAGCTGAAATACTTCTCTGTGATGAAATAACCAGTGCGCTTGATGTATCTACCCAGGCGAGGGTAGTTGAGCTATTACAGAAATTAAAAAGTGATGGGAAGTTGTCAGCGATTTTCATATCCCATGACATTGCACTTGTCAGCATGATCTGTGACAAAATCATGGTGATGAAGGGCGGAAGATGCGTGGAACAGGGAACAACTGCTGAGGTTATTGGCAGCCCTAAGGATGAGTATACAAAGCTACTGATTGACAGTGCCAGAAGACAGAGTGTATAAGATTGTAATTGGCATAATGAGTAAGGATTGAAAATGTTTAGTAATAAGAATTCTATAAGTATAAAAAATCACGAATATTGGATTGATAGAGCCAGTGGGTACTCTGAGGTCAACAGGGAAGAGCTTGATGGCGACCAGAGGAAAAGGTGGTCTAAACTGCTTGATGAAGAAATAATGGAGCATTTTGGTATTTCTCCGGATGATAGAAGAAATATCAGAATTCTTGATATTGGTGCAGGCCCCGGTTTTATTTCTATAATTCTCGCAGAGCTGGGATACAGCGTGACTGCGGCAGATTTTGCCAGGACCATGCTTAAGGAAGCAAAGAAGAATGCGGGAGAGCTTGCAGATAGAATTGAATTCAGGACAGAGAATGCCATGGAACTGGGATTTGCTGATGACAGCTTTGATGTGGTCTTTTCAAGGAATCTCACATGGAATCTTCCGGATCCTCAAAAGGCCTATGGTGAATGGATGAGAGTTCTTAAAAACGGAGGTATGATGCTTGTTTTTGATGCCAACTGGTATGCTTATCTTCGCGATGAAGATAAGAAGGCGCAGTATGAGCAGGATAGAGTCAATGTGAAGGAAAAGGGCTTTGGAGATTATAATATAGGTGACAATTTTGATGTCATGGAGCATATAGCTGAGAAGCTTCCGCTTACCGGGATAGACAGACCTGCCTGGGATGTGGACTATTTTCGTAAAAACAGGGTGAAATCCGTAACAAGTATAGAAGACATAGGTTCAAGGGTTTACACGGAAAAAGAGCTGGTAAACTATGCATCGACTCCTATGTTTATGGTAAAGGTTGTTTTATAAATGAGTGAATTAAAGTACATTCCCTTTGAGGAAGAGTCAGAGGGTATTAAGGATAGAGTAACGAACTATTGGACAGAGAGAGCTGAGAGCTTTTTCGAACAGAGACAGCATGAGCTTAACAGTTCAAAGGCAGGAAAGTGGCTGTTTGAAATAAAGAAAAAGATGGGAGAGGCTTTCGGAGACAGAACTCTTAAGATTCTTGATGTTGGCTGCGGCGCCGGATATTTTCCTGTGCTTCTTGGAAAAGAAGGACAGGAAGTAACGGGGATAGACCTTACGCAGAAGATGATAGATGAGGCAAGGGAGCTTATCAGGCTTAACGGACCATATGAGAAATCGGTTGAGGTCAAAGTGATGGATGCGGAGGAGCTTTCCTTCGAGGATGAGACCTTCGACATGGTAATCACAAGGAATCTTACCTGGACACTGCCCCATCCTGTGGAGGCGTATAAGGAATGGCTTAGGGTACTGAAAAAAGGAGGGCTTCTTCTTAATTTCGACGCTGAATACGCCAAGGGTGCGCATAACCTTAAGACATTAGAGAATCTGGCTCACAGAAATATAAGCGATAAGCTTAAGGACGAATGCCATGAGATATATCATATGCTTACAATAAGCGCTTTAGACAGACCTGAGTGGGACAGGGAGATCCTGGAGAGACTGGGATACTGTAATATCCAGTGTGATACAGGATTTGCGGATAGAATTTTCTCTGAGAAGGATGAATTCTATATTCCGGATAGGATGTTTATGATAAGTGCAAGGAAATAGAGCCGTAGGGCTCTTTTTTCATATTACGCGATTGGTGTGTTCGGATCTGACATGATAAGTTATACTATATTTTAGGGGATAATAGTAATTCAAGATATATTCCGGGAGGATTGAAATGGCAGAACTAAAGTGTCCACATTGCGGACAGGTATTTTCTGTGGATGATACAGAGCTAAGCTCGATTGTGAGCCAGATAAGGGATGAGGAGTTTAACAAGGATGTTGAGAAGCGAATAAATGAACTTCAGCAGCATCTTGGGGAAAAGCACAAGCTGGAGCTGGATGCAGTTAACTCTGATCTGAAGCTTAAGATGCAAGCGGAATTTGAGAAGCAGCTACAGCAGCTTCGTTCAGAGCATGAAAAGGAACTCGGTAAACTTAGGGAGGTGGTTTCCAAGGCTGAGCTGGAAAAGCAGAAGCTTACGGGACAGATTGAGAGAGCTGAAGATAAGCAGAAGGCAGCAGTTCTTGAGGCTGTAAAAGAAGTTGAGGATGAAAAGCGTGACCTTGAGAGAAATCTTCAGGCAGAAAAAGAGAAGTCTCAGATTCTTCTCGCCCAGAAGGATGAGCAGATAGAATTCTATAAGGATTTAAAGACAAAGATGTCCACTAAGATGGTTGGTGAAACCTTGGAGCAGCACTGTGAGATACAGTTTAATCAGCTTAGGGCAACCGCTTTTAATAATGCATATTTTGAGAAGGACAATGATGCCAGATCCGGAAGTAAGGGTGATTATATTTACCGCGAGAACGACGAATTCGGTAATGAAATCATATCTATCATGTTTGAGATGAAAAACGAGATGGATACTACTTCCACAAAGCATAAGAATGAGGACTTCTTCAAGGAACTTGATAAGGACAGAAGGGAGAAAAACTGCGAATATGCCGTTCTGGTATCTCTTCTTGAGTCTGACAGTGAACTCTACAATGCAGGAATAGTGGATGTTTCCTACAAATATGACAAGATGTATGTTGTAAGACCCCAGTGCTTTATCCCGATGATCACACTGCTCAGGAATGCTGCAATGAATGCACTCATGTACAAACAGGAGCTTGCAGAGATCAGGAACCAGGATATTGATATTTCCAATTTCGAGGACAGTCTTTTAAAGTTCAAGGATGACTTTGGAAGAAATTATGAGCTTGCTCATTCTCACTTTGATAAGGCTATAGATGAAATTGATAAGACTATACAACACCTTGAAAAGGTTAAGAAAGAACTTCAGGGTTCAGATAATCAGCTTAGGATTGCCAACAATAAGGTGGATGAGGTAAGTGTTAAGAGATTAACCAGGGGGAATCCAACAATGCAGGCAAAGTTCGAAGGACTTCAAAAAAAGTAAGTGTAAAAAAATTAGAGGGGGAGTGCTTTGGATAAAAGAAAACGGTTACAGAGGAAGGGCAGAAATCTTGGGGTTATTCTGCTGTCTTTACCCACACTGATTTGGTATGTAATATTCTGTTATTTGTCTATGTTCGGAATCGTAATTGCTTTTAAGCGATATAAACCGATTCCGGGCAAACTTAAAACGCCAGCTGGTCTGCATTTTTTCAGTTCCGGGGTCCAATGAGGCTCCGGTCTTTTATTTGAGCAAGAAATGAATATAAGAAGTAAAGAATTGAATATATATTTGTGCGTAGATTTATAAATAATTAAAGTTAGAAACAATATAGCATTATTCGAAATTGGGAGATTTGGTGTATGAAAAATATATGCATTGATGAAAATTGGACATTTAGAAGAGGGTTTGTAGATTCTCTTGGAGCACTTAAAGAGGATCCCGGGACATTGGTTAATATTCCACATGATGGAATGATTGGAACGGATGTATCACCTGATGCGCCTGCAAAATCTGACAGCGGGTATTTCGTTGGAGGCCTTACAAACTATACCAAATATATAATGATTCCAAAGGAATGGGAAAATGAGTGTGTGGGGTTAAAATTTGACGGTGCAATGATGAATGTCACTATCGATGTAAACGGCTGTAAGGTAGGAAGTCAGCACTACGGATATGCACCTTTTTATGTAGACCTTACGGATTATGTAACCTTTGGAGAGGAAAATCGCGTAACGATTAACTGTAATACCAGTATGCATGTAAATTCCCGCTGGTACACAGGCTCTGGATTATATCGCGGTGTGAACCTATGCCATGGACCCAGAGTTCATATAGTTAATGACGGAGTATTTGTTTATACAAAGGAAGTAGCAGAGGGCTATGCTTTTGCAGAGGCTGAGGTTACTGTGAAAAATGAGACACTTCAAAACAGACTGGTTGAAGTAGAGATAACTGTGTCCAGAGAAGTTTCAAGTAAAAAGACAGACGAAGCTTCAAAGGGGAAATGCATAACATCTGAAATTATAGATGAAGAGGCGGCAGAAGTTGTTAGCAGAGCAAAGCGTGTAATTCAAATCAATTCCGGAAAATCAGAGACGGCAAAAATAACATTGAATATTAAAAATCCTGCGTTATGGAACGCTGATAACCCAAACCTCTATAAGGTAAAGGTTCAGGTAAAGAGTCTCGGAGTATATCGCACCCATTTTATTCCTGAAAAAACAGATGATATCGATGAGGCTGAAACTCTTTTTGGAATAAGAACAATAACGGCTGATTCTGTAAGTGGGCTTAGAATCAACGGGCAAACAGTTAAGCTAAAGGGCGGATGCCTTCATCACGACAATGGCCTTCTTGGCAGTGTTTCCTTATATGAAACCGAAGCACGAAAAATAAAGAAGCTGAAGGAAGTGGGCTTTAACGCAATCAGAACTGCTCATAATCCGCCGTCCGCAGCGCTCATAGAGGCCTGCGACAGGCTTGGGATGTACGTCTTCGACGAAGCTTTTGATGCCTGGGGTATGGCAAAGCGCGGTGGTGATTACAGTCAGTTCTTTGAAAACGACTGGAAGAAGGATTTAGTAGCTTTTGTAAAAAGGGATAGAAGCCATCCGTCTGTTATTTTATGGTCAACGGGTAATGAGATTCCTGAGCGAGGAGGACTTGATAACGGCTATACCCTTGCTACAGAGCTTGCAAATACAATAAGAAGTCTTGATGGTACAAGACCTGTAAGTAATGGAATCTGTTCTCTTTGGAGCGGCCTTGATGATGAGCTTATGAAAAATCAGAGCCAGAAACAGAATTCATCAGAAGGTCTTATTGATACGAGCTGGGAGACTATAACTGAACCCTTTACTAACGGGCTTGATGTAGTGGGTTATAACTACATGGAAGAATTATATGAACGCGATCATGAGATGTTCCCGGAGAGAGTAATCTTAGGATCTGAGAACTTCCCTAAGGAAATTGGTTTCAGGTGGCCGCTTGTGGAAAAGCTACCATATGTTATTGGTGAGTTCACCTGGACCGCCTGGGATTATATTGGAGAAGCAGGAATAGGTAAGTCTGATCACATTGATGAGAATGATCCGAGAATAAAAACAGGTGGTTGGTATCTCATGCCTCCTACGGCTTCTCCCTATCCATGGAGACTTGCCAATGATGCGGACTTCGATATCACCGGACATATGCTTCCGCAGGGGGTCTACAGGAGCATTGTGTGGGGGAGTGATAAAACACACCTGTTTTCAATGCATCCGGATACCTTTGGAAAAACTGAGATGATGACAATGTGGGGATTTACGGCAGTTACAGAAAGCTGGAATTATAAAGGGTACGAGGGTAAGCCCATAAGGCTTGTAGTATTCTCAAATGCCGATGAAGTGGAAGTTTTTGTTAACGGTGAATCTATTGGAAGAAAGCCTGTCAGCACTAAGCGACCCATGCCAAACTCCGCATATTTCGATACAGTTTATGCTTCCGGAAAGGTGGAGGCAATAAGTTATGTTGGGGGAAAGGAAGTAAGCAGAGATATCCTACAGACGACAGGAACCCCTGCAAAAGTACGCCTCATACCGGAAAAGAAGCAGATGAAGGCTGATGGACACGACGTGGTCTATGTGGGAATTGAAATTGTTGATAGTGAAGGAAATGTAATTCCTGATGCGGAAATAACACTAAAGGCTGAATTGAAGTTTGATTCAGCTGATGGGCAGGGAAAAGATGCATCAGGGTGCGCATGCCTTGCAGGTTTTGGCTCAGGAAATCCCATAACGGAGGATAACTACACCGATGGCGAGACAGTAACCTTCCGCGGCAGGGCAACAGCTATCCTTAGAGCCGGATACGAGCAGGGAAAGTCTCAGCTTAAGATCTTTGCAGAGGGGTTAGAGGCAGTTCAAGAGGATTTTGATTTGGTATGAAAAATGGGTATGAGGAAAGTTAATATGGAGAAAAACTTAAGTTTATGGTATGAGCAGCCGGCCTCTAAATGGGAGGAGGCGCTTCCTGTGGGAAACGGAAGGCTCGGAGCCATGGTGATGGGCGGCGTTTCAAGGGAAGTAATTTATTTAAATGAAGATAGTATCTGGAGCGGAAAACCAACGGACAGAATAAATAAGGATGCCAGAAAATATCTGGATGAAATACGAAAGCTTATTAGACAGGGAAGAATACCTGAAGCAGAGAAACTATCGCTTTTGGCGCTTTCAGGAACTCCCAATTCCGAGAGGTCTTATGAGACAGCAGGAGAGTTTGTTCTCGAATTTGATGGAGTTACAGATTATAAAAATTACAAAAGAGAACTGGATCTTGAAACGGGCTGCGCCTTAGTTTCATATGAGGCAGACGGAATAAAATATACCAGGGAGTTTATTGCTTCCTTTCCTGATCAGATTATGGCTTATCACCTTAAGGCAGAAGGGGGAAAGCTGAACTTAACAGCCAGACTGGACAGATGTCACAACAGGTTGGATGAAGTGTGGGCAGAGACTGATGAAATCGGTTTTAGGGTGGAGACAGGAACCGGAATTCCTTTTGCTGTAGGAGTAAAGGCAAGGGTGACGGATGGAGAAGTGTTCACTATCGGGGAGCACCTTGTGGTAAAAGATGCCTCGGAGGTACTTCTTCTGATAGATTTCCGGACGGAGTTTTATTGTGGCGATTACGATTATACATGCGGAAATACCAGGGCTTATTTGAAAAATGACTCGTTAAATTCTGAAGATAAGGCGGGTTCAGTAATCAATAATGTTGACTATGCTGCAAAGAAGAGCTGGAGCGACATATTTGCAGATCATGTGAGTGAATTCAGGCGAGGATTTGGTACTCTATCGCTAAGGCTTGGTGATGATATTGTGGATAGGCAGTGTTTGCCTACCGACAAGCGACTTCAGGCTTTAAAAAACGGGGAAAAGGACCCGGATCTTTTTGCACTTTATTTCCAATACGGAAGATATCTTCTTTTTTCATCGAGTCGTGGAAAGTGCCTTCCCGCAAACCTGCAGGGGATATGGAATAACAGCATGACTCCGCCCTGGGATGGCAAGTTTACAATAAATATAAATGCGGAGATGAATTACTGGATTGCGGAGAGCGGGAATCTCTCTGAATGCCATATGCCCTTTTTCTATTTTTTGAAAAGAGTATGCGATAATGGCAAAAAGACTGCCAAAGAAATGTATGGCTGCAGAGGTTCTGTGGCTCATCATAACTCCGATATTTACGCGGATACTGCACCGCAGGACCACTACATTCCTGCAACCTTCTGGGTCATGGGTGAAGCATGGATGGCGACACACATATGGGAGCACTATCTCTATACCGGGGATAGGGAATTTTTGAGGAATTATTTTGAAATCATGTCCGAATGTGTGGATTTCTTTGAGGATTTTCTGATAGAAAATGAGCTGGGTGAGCTTGTTACATCACCCTCTGTCTCTCCTGAAAATGTTTATATCATGGAGGATGGAACAAGGGGATGCCTTTGCGAAGGCGCAACCATGGACATAGAGATTCTGATGGAGCTTCTGAATGGCTACATAGATGCGTGCGAAGTTCTTGGAGTGAATGATAAGGCAGTAGGAAAAGTCCGGAAAATCCTTGAGAGACTTCCTAAAATCAAAATCGGTAAATACGGGCAGATTCAGGAGTGGATGGAAGATTACGATGAGCTTGAACCGGGTCACAGGCATATTTCCCATCTTTACGGAGTGTATCCAGGAAGCTCAATAAGCTATGAAAAAACGCCTGAACTTATGGATGCAGCTAGAGTTACATTGGAGAGAAGACTTGCAAACGGGGGAGGTCACACTGGCTGGTCGAGGGCGTGGATTATCGGACTCTGGGCACATTTCCTTGAAGGCGAAAAGGTATACGAAAATCTTGAAGCCCTGCTTTGCCAGGGAACCTTTGACAATATGATGGATAATCATCCATACGGAGCTGGGGCAGTTTTTCAGATTGACGGCAATCTTGGGGCTTCAGCAGCTATCCTTGAGATGCTGGTGCAATGCAGAGACGGTTATGTAAAGCTTCTTCCGGCACTTCCCAAAGAGTTTTCGGAGGGAAGCATCAGTGGAGTGTGCCTTCGAGGCGGATTTGAGCTTTCTATGGAGTGGAAGGATATGAAGGTGACAAACTGGGAGATAACACGCAGAAAATCAGGAAATGATCATATGACTAATGATGCAGGATCAAAGGATGAAAGGTTTTCAAATACAAGTAATGCCGGTAAAGGTCTGACAGAATTAACGGTTCTGGTTAATGGGGAAGAGCAGGTGCTTAAATTATGATGGATGTAATTCCTGCAAAGGACAGAAGTATTTCAAAGGTATATGAGAAAAATGGGGCTGTTTTCATGGAGTCGGAAACAGGGACTCTCCGGGTGATTCCGCAGAAGGGCGGAATAGTGAGGGTGTCATTTTCCTGTGATGGAGAGTTTTGTGAAAAGCAGGGAGAGGATTTTAAAGATTACTCGGGAAGTATTGAGTATACGCTGGTAGAAGATACAGGAAGCTATGCTAAGAGTAGCGAGTGCCCCAGAATAAAAACTTCTGAGGGAGAAGTGCGCATAGACAAGGCTACAGGAGCCGTAGCTTTTTATAATGCATCAGGTGAGCTCCTCTTGTCTGAAAGAGGTAAGAATCCGAGAGAGCTTGAAGAAATCACACTTTACAGAATAGTAAATGCAGATAATGCACAGATTGAGGAAATCGTAACCGCAGACGGAGTAAAGAAAAAGGTTAAGGCCGCTGACCGCGAGGAATATGGCACAGCGTATAAGACCAGAACCTTTTTTGAATTCGATGATGAGGAAGTTCTGACGGGCTTTGGTCAGGGTGAAAATGGTGAGTGGAACTTAAGAAACAGTACCTACTACGTCCATCAGGGGAACAGGAAAATTGCCATGCCCATGATGGTTTCAAGTAAAAACTATGGACTGCTGTTTAGTACAGAGTCGCTTATCATGTTTTCTGAAAATGCTGGGAAGGCCTTTGTCCAGACTGAGGCAGATTTCTATCTCGATTACTATTTCCTTTTCGGCAAGGATCTTTTTGATGTTGTGAAAAACTACAGGAGACTGACAGGGAAGGCTTCAATGCTTCCTTTGTGGGCTTATGGCTATATCCAGTCCAAGGAGCGTTACAAAAGTCAGGCTGAGATTTTGGAGACTGCTGATGAATTTCGAAAAAGAAATATCGGTGTGGATTGTCTTGTTCTGGACTGGATGAGCTGGGAGGATGGAAAATGGGGACAGAAGAGCTTTGATGCCAAGAGATTCCCTGATCCAAAGGCGATGACTGATGAACTTCATGAAAAAGGAATACATTTCATGATGTCTATCTGGCCGAACATGAGTGAGGGTACAGAGAATAACAGGGAGTTTAAGGAGAGAGGCCTTCTCCTTCCGGGAATGAGTATATATAACGCCTTTTCACAGGAGGCAAGAGATTTATACTGGTCACAGGTTGAAAGAGCACTCTATTCCGAAGGCGTTGATTCCTGGTGGTGCGATTCAAGTGAGCCAATAACTCCGGAGTGGGAACACAGCATTGAACCCGCAGATAGTGATAAATACTTTGAATTCAAGGAAAATGCTGCAGACATAATGCCCCTTGAAAAGGCTAATGCTTTCAGTAAATATCATGCTCGGACAATATGGGACGGGCAGAGAAAATGTACGAATGCTAAGCGCGTTGTGAATCTTACAAGAAGCGGCTGGGCAGGAAGCCAGAAATACGGAACCGTTCTATGGTCCGGGGATATTTCTGCAAGCTGGGAGACATTGGCCGGGCAGGTAAGGGCAGGGCTTCAAGTGGCTGCAAGCGGTGTGCCTTATTGGACACTTGATATTGGTGCATTTTTCGTAAAAAACGGTGTTCAGTGGTACTGGGATGGTGATTATCCTAACGGAATAGATAATGAATATAAAAAGCTGTATGTAAGATGGTTTGAGTATGCAGCATTTCTGCCGGTTTTCAGAGCACATGGGACTGATGTGGAAAGAGAACCCTGGGCATTTGGAGACAGTGGAGATGAGTATTATGAAGCCATCTGCAATACAATAAGAACCAGATACAGACTCATTCCGTATATATATTCAATTGCGGCAGCAGCGCATTTCGAGGATAAGCCGATCATGCGACCACTTATGTTTGATTTTCATGAGGATAAAAAGGCGATATCCATTTCGGATCAGTTCATGTTGGGAGATTGTCTTATGGTATGTCCGCTGGTTAGTGACTGCGATGAGCGGAGAGTTTATCTGCCGGAGGGCTGCGGCTGGTATGATTTTTACACAAACCAGTATTATAAAGGTGGACAGGAAATAGTATATGAATGTAAACTTGACAGGATACCGGTCTTTGTGATGGAAGGCTCGCTCATTCCTGTAAAAGAGCCACTTGGAAGTACAGATTTTATGAAAAATAAGGACATAGAGGTTTTGGTTTATCCTGGAAGAGATGCTATATTTAAACTGTATGAGGATGCAGGTGACGGATATGGCTACGAGCAGGGAGAGTACTGCGTGATAACCCTTGTATGGGAAGACTTTGAGAAGAAGTTTTCTTATTCATCTGAGGGTGATAAGAGCTTTAAACCCGAGATAAAATATACTGTTATAGATGAGGAATGATTCGTTAATGAGTGCACAAACCACTTCAAAGAAAAAACTTAAAGTATGTATGATAGTGCAGGATCCTAACGTTAAAGGGGGGATTGCTGCTGTCACCGGTGGCTACTACAATAGCCGCCTGGAGAAGGATTTTGATATTACATATGTTGAGTCATATTGCGACGGTGGAAAGCTGACTAAGCTGTTTAAAGCACTTAAGGCATATCGTGAATTTCGTCATGTACTTAGGACAAACAGGCCCGATTTAGTGCATGTGCATTCATCCTTTGGACCCAGTTTTTTCAGAAAATATCCCATAATTCAGATGGCATATAATGCCGGAATACCGATTGTAAACCACATACACGGTTCTGCACTTGATGAGCTCTACACCAATGCCCCTGATTGGAAAAAGCGCATGGTCGAAAAGAGCTATGGAGAGTGTTCAAAGCTGATTGTGCTATCCGAGGAGTGGAAAAAGAAGATATCAGCAATTGTACCTGCTGAAAAGATAGAAGTCGTTCCTAATTACAGCGTGATCGTTCCGGAGATGATCTCTGAAAAATCCTTGGAAGAACGTTTTGCAAAAAAACAGATCCTGTATCTGGGACGTTTCGATGAATTGAAGGGTGTCGTTGATATTCCTGCGATTGCGGATATAGTAAAGAGAAAATTTCCTGAGGTAAAATTTGTTCTTGGCGGCACCGGTGAGACAGGCCCCACGGAAAATGAGATAAAAAGGCTGCATCTTGAGGATACAGTTCTTATGCCGGGATGGATTCGAGGTGATGAGAAGCTGAAGCTTTTAAAGGAAAGCTCGATATTCCTTCTTCCATCCCACATGGAAGCAATGCCTATGTCAATTCTTGAAGCAATGGGCTATGCGCTTCCTATTGTGTCGTGCGAGGTGGGAGGAATTCCTCAGGTTGTGTCAAAGGATGTGAACGGGAGACTCTATCGCCCGCAGGATGTCGATGGAATGGCTGACGGAATTATTTCGTATTTTTCAGACAAGGCATCCTGGGAAGAGGCCAGCAGGCAAAGCCTAAGGCTTGCTGATGAAGGCTATAGTTTTGAGACACATCTTAATAAGCTGGAAGAGATATACCATTCGGTATGCTCGTAATCAATATGGATTTAGGGCTGATATAAAACAGGTCTGTTGCAAAGATTATTTTTCTTGTGTGACAGGCTTGTTTTTAATTTCATAGCTTCCGTTGAAAATCCCCGTCACACAGATTTTTACACATAAATTGTGGTAAAATAATAACAAATATGCGACAAAGCATTTATCTTAATTCATACATGTTCTAAAAAGGAGAATTCACATGGAACTTAAGAAAATAAATAAGGATTTCACTGTATGTAAGGTTAAAAATCTTGATCATGTAGATATGAGTAAAGAATTTATTTTTGTAAGTAAGACGGATGAGGAAATATCCCTTGTCTGTGAGACTGTGGATGTTCCTTCAAATACCACGGATAGAAGTGATGGATTTAAAGCCTTTAGGATTGAGGGTAAGCTTGATTTTTCACTTATTGGAATTCTTTCCAAGATATCAACAGCGCTGGCTAAGAACAATATTGGAATTTTTGCGATATCTACCTATAACACGGACTATATCCTTGTGAAAAATGAGGACTTCGAGAAGGCAGAGGCTGTTCTTGATGAGAAGGGCTACAGGATCACGGAATAAGTGGTAAAGGAGAACTACTAACGGTAAGACCAAATAAAAAATATAAACACAGAAGGGAACTATTGATCATGAACTCAGAAACAAAAAAGAACTTAGACTTCGTACAGGCGGTGCTTAAGGAGGCAGAGATGTATGCTCATGCAAGCCGTCTTTTGACATATGACCAGGAGACAATCTGCCCTGAAAAAGGAATGGAGGAGCAGGGAGAGATCACAGCATTTTTGCAGAATCAGGTATTCAAGCTCCAGAAGCAGCCAAAATTTGAAGAAGCAATGCTCTACATCTACGAGCACAGAGATGAGCTTGAGGAGTTTGACAGAGTGTGTGCAGAGCAGCTCTACAGGGATTATGCAAAGACCAGGAACATCACCACAGAGAAGCAACTTGAGTTTTCAAGGATAATGAACAAGGCATTTGTAGACTGGTCAGCAGCAAGAAAAGCTTCAGATTTTTCAATGTTTGCAGATTCTCTTAAAAAGGTAAGAGACGCAAACATCGAGATGATAAAGCTTCGTGACCCCAAGGATATGGAAGATCTAAATGGAAAGAAGAATGCACCTAGTCTTGATCCGGATAACAAATATTATGTGATGGGACAGCTCATAGGTGACTACGAGCGGGGAATCACCATAGAAGAGCTGGACGAGTGCTTTGAGCACTGCAAGGAGAGACTTGTTCCGCTTCTTAAAAAGATCATGAGTAGCAAGAAGAAAATCCGCACAGATTTCATGCACAAAGAGGTTACCGAAGAGCAGCAGAGAAGGATGACGGATTATCTTATCAGTGTGATCGGCTACGACCTTACAAGAGGTGCATATTCCACATCTGAGCATCCCTTCACAGACTGGATGGGTAAGAATGATATCCGTATAACAACTCATTATTATCCGACAGACTTTGCAGCCAGCATGTACTCTATCATTCATGAGGGCGGACACGCTTTATTTGAGATGCTTCAGCCTGAGGAGAATTATGACCACTTCATAGAGGGTGGCAAAACTCTTGGCATGCATGAGTCAGTTTCAAGAATGTATGAGAACAGACTTGGAAGATCAAAGAGCTTTATCAAGCTGATCTATCCCAAGACCTGTGAGATATTCCCCGAGGCAATGGAGGGAGTATCAGAGGAGGAATTCTACGAGGCAATAAACGTAGTTGAGCCTTCACTTATAAGAACGGAGTCAGATGAATTTACATACACCTTCCACATCATAATCAGATATGAGATTGAGAAGGAGATAATAAGCGGAGACATCGATATCGCGGATATCCCGCGCAGATGGAGAGAGAAATATGAGGAATATCTCGGAGTATCTCCCAAGACAGACAGAGAGGGCGTGCTCCAGGATGTTCACTGGGCATCAGGCTTTGGATACTTCCCTACATACTCAATGGGAAATATGTACAATGCCATGTACTATAACCGCATGAAAAATGAGATCGATATCGACAAGGCAGTTGAAAGCGGAGACTTTGCTACCATCAACAACTGGATGAAGGAAAACGTATTTAAGAAGGCAGACAGACTTTCACCTGCAGAGTGGATAAAGGATATCACAGGAAGAGACTTCACAGCGGATGACTTCCTTGACTATCTTGAGGAGAAGTACTCAGGACTATATGAACTTTAATAGATAACAGATAGGGATAAGGCTTTAACTTTTATGAAGATTATTGCACATCGTGTAAAGTTCATACTGTACCTTATATTCATGCTCGTAAGTCTCTTTCTGGGAGGTGTGGCAATAGCCTACAGATGGGAGATTTTGTGGGTTTTATTCTTTACGCTTCTTTTTGCGCTTTTCCTGGTGCTTGCAGGCTATGTGTATATGTCCAGTCAGAGGGACAGTGCCTACGAGGTTCTCAGAAAGCAGAAGGAAAATGATGAAGAGGACGCCAGAAGAAGAATGGCATATTTTGCAAATATGTCTCATGAGATAAGGACACCCATTAACGCCATCCTTGGATACGACGAGCTTATTCTCAGGGAGTACAATGACCCTGCCCTCAGACAGTATGCCTACAATATCAGATCTGCAGGTAATACGCTGCTTTCTCTGATAAATGATTCGCTGGATTACTCAAGAATCGAAGCCGGTAAGATGGAACTTTTCCCGACAGAGTATGACCTTGGTGTGGTGGTAGAGGATATGATGAGCCTCATCCGCCCCAGGGCGCTGGCGAAGGGGCTTGACCTTAAGGGATATGTGAATGAAAACATCCCCCGCAGGCTTTATGGTGATGCGGACAGATTGAAGCAGTGTATCGCGAATATACTCACAAATGCTGTGAAGTATACAGAGGACGGAGAGATAGATTTCTCAGTTGATTATGAAAGTATTCAGCCCAAGGAGGGAGCTGATGAGCAGGAGATACTTCTTAAGGTTGCTGTCAGAGATACAGGTATCGGTATTAAAAAAGAGGATCTTCAGAGACTTTACAGACCCTTTGAGAGAATTGAGGAAGAGAAGATAAAGTCCATTGAAGGAAGCGGACTTGGAATATCGATCGTAAGGCAGATTTTATCCCTTATGGGGTCGGAGCTTAAGGTTGAAAGTATCTACGGAGAGGGAAGTAATTTCCATTTTGCAATTAAGCAAAAGGTGGTGGGCTATGAACCCATCGGAGATTTTGAGCGGAGCTATGCCAGAAGTGTAATGGATAAATCACACTTCAAGATTGGATTTACAGCTACAGATGCAAGGGTTCTTATAGTTGATGATGCAGAGCTTAACCTTGCAGTTATGGAAGGCCTTCTTAATGGAACGGGAATTCAGGTTGATTCCGCTCTTTCCGCACAGACAGGTCTTGAGTGTGCAAAAGCAAATAAGTATGACATGATTTTTATAGACCTTATGATGCCAGGAATGAATGGTCAGCAGATGACCTCCCTTCTTCGCAGCACTAAGGGAATAAATAAGGAAACACCTTGTGTTGCACTGACAGCCGGTGCCCGCCAGGAGGTTAGAAGCGAATATAAAAAGCAGGGATTTACAGATTATCTGTTAAAACCGATTGTATTTAAGGAACTGGAATCTATCCTTATCAGGTATATTCCTGATGAGAAGATAAAAAGAAAAAAGAGCAGTATAAACAGTAAAAATAAGGCAGCAATCCCTGTTCTTGCAACTGATGAGAAGCTTCAGGAAGCATATAAGATTCTGGCGCAGAGGGAGCCTAAATAATCTGTTGATTATAGAGGTAAGAGAAAATTGATTCTTAAATTCAACATTTTTCTGGAACTGGCGGTGATACCGCTGGACTTCATATTGTGTGTGTTCTTCCTTATGCGCTATAAGGATGACACCAGAGTAAACAGGGAGTTCAAGCTCCTTTCTTTGCTTGTGCTTTTTGGAACAGTTCTTGATGTGGTAAACGCGGTATCTATCAGTCTTGGAAGTGCGGTTCCGCTGATTCCGAGATATGCCCTAAATACGCTTAATTATGTGTCCGCTACCCTTGGTGCTTATCAGTTTGTGCGCTATGTTATTTCCTACGTCGGAGAGCAGTATAGCAGGACAACGGGAGCGTTTATCAACAGGGTTCTTCTGGGAATATATTTCCTTATCATTTTACAAAATATCTTTTTCGGAACTGTCTTTTCATATCTTCCTGAGGGAAATCTTGTGATAGGACCCTTGTACATGCTGGTTGTCTATGCCTATCCACTGTACTACATCATGTGCGGCGGAGTTTTTATCCTAAGTCACAGCGAAAGCTATGCCAGAAAAATGAAATATGCCCTGGCTGCAACATTTGCTTTCGTGGTACTTCTCTATGGCGTTCAGATGTTTTTCTATCAGAATCTTCTTGTAACATTCTTTGTGGCATCACTTGCGTTGCTTGTTATGTTCCTTACACTGGAAACACCGGACTATGCTAAGCTCCGAAGGACCTTGGAGGAGCTGTCTGTGTCCAAAAGAGAGCTTGAGGCATCAAGTATAAGGGCGACAGAGGCAAGCCATGCTAAGTCAAGATTTCTTGCGCAGATGTCCAATGATATCAGAACTCCTGTAAATGCCATAATGGGTTATTCCAATCTGATTCTGGCAGATACAGAGGAGGAGGCTACAAAGGAATACACAAGGCGTGTGAAAATTTCCGCAAAGCGCCTTCTGACTTTCTTTGAGAACGTTCTTAATTATATTTCAGAGGAGACTGATGAAAACGGTCCAAGACGCCTGCCTTCTATGGCGGAGCTTATTGAGCGTACCGATGAAAATGAATTCATTGATGGTGATGCTACAACTAACAGGACAGAAATCAGCGGTGCTTCAGAGATGAGGATTCTCGTGGTGGATGATACTGCCATGAATATGGATATTATGGTGAGAATGCTGACACCTATGGGATTTACCGTCGATACAGCAGCAAACGGGCAGCAGGCGGTCATCCAGGTCAGAAAGTTCAGATATGACCTCATTTTCATGGATCATCTGATGCCTGTCATGGACGGCGTGGAAGCGCTTAAGCACTTAAGGGAAGAGCATCTTTGTGATAATACTCCTGTAATTATGCTGACTGCCAACGCTATTGCCGGGCAGGATGAGGAGTATTTAAGTAAGGGCTTTGCAGCGTATCTTACAAAGCCATTTACAGAGGACATGGTGCTGGATATCCTGAAGCAGTTTTTATCAGGAAAAGGCGAGATACTAAGCGGCGAGATGGACCTTTCAGTATGGGAGAATTTTCAGGAGAAGCTGCCCATGGTCAGAGTCGCAAAGCCAAGAGAATACTTGCTGCATGATATAAAGCTTTATAAAAAGCTCCTGGAAGTTTATTCGAAGGAGGATAAGAGTTCGGAGCTTTCAGCTGCCATAAGACAGGGGAACTATGATGAGAGTCTTGCCCTGATAAGATCCGAGCATGATAAGGCTCAGCTCATTGGAGCAGAGAATCTTGTGAAAATGACAGAGAAGCTTGAAGCACTTTGCAGGAAAAAGGAGTTTGAGCTTCTCCGCGAGAGAATAGGAGCTTTTGTATCAGAGAGAAACGAGCTGGCTAGTGCAATAAGTGAGAGACTGTAGGTGAATCGAATTGAGTAAACAGATTTTAGTTATTGATGATTCCGAAACTGAGAGACTATTTATCTCAGAGCTTGCAAGAAAAATAGAGGATGTAAGCTGCGATGTCGCGGCGAATTTTTCAGAGGCTAAGGACAGGCTTTCAGAGAAAAGCTATGACCTTGTTCTTGTTGATGCCTATATGCCTGAAGGAACGGGAGATAGTCTGTGGAACGAAATCCTGGAGCGGAATCCGGATGAAGATACCAGGCCTCACGCTGTAATTATGGGGCGAGAATCAGACTTTGAGGATGGATATCTTCTGAAAAACGGATTTGCCAATTTTATTGAAAAGCCTGTCGGGTTCAATATGCTAAAGGCTGCTATTTCATTGTATGCATAGCAGCATCTTGCCAGACAGGATGGTAGCGAAACACGAGGGGGAAAAGAATGTTTCTTCATAATCTTTCATTCGGTTTGTCTGCGGTTTTGTATGACTTACTGATATGTATGTTTCTTACAATAACATATACAGATTCTTCCCAGACCACGAAGGCCTTTAGAAAATTTGCCTATTGTCTTATGGCTGCCACGGCTATAGATACGATGACTGCAGCTGCAGAGATGTATTCAACAATGGTTCCTGTTGCGGGACATTACGTTATGCATTCAGTGAATATCCTGTCCGCAACAGTAGCTGCTAATTCCTACGCTGAGTATATCGTAGCATGCGCAAAGGTTGATATAAAGGATACACTTTTGTACAAGATCAATCTGGCTGTCATTATTATCCAGTGTTTTATGATGGTGCAGAATGCTTATACTGGAAATGTTTTTGTCTGCATGGAGGATGGAACCTATGTTACAGGCATGATGTTCCTTGCGTGCTCGCTTCTTCTTCCCTGCTATTATATTCTTCTGGCTACCGGCTTTGTGGTGGTAAACAGGAAGAACTATACACTGCTGCAGTTATTTAGCATTGCTGTGGCGACTATCATGGTAATAGCTATCTACATGCTTCAGATGCTGTGGCTTAAGAATGTTGTACTTATATTCTTTGCTGCATCTGTAGCACTTCTTATTTTGTTATTCACACTGGAGACTCCAGATTATCACAGACTTGAGAAGACGATCGGTAAGCTTGAGATTGCGGAGAAAAAGGCCTACGAAGCAAGAAAAAAGGCAGAGAAGGCAAACGAAGCAAAAAGTGAATTTCTGTCTCAGATGTCCCATGAGATAAGAACTCCCATCAATTCGATTTTGGGATTTGATAACCTTATTCTGGAAAACACAAAGGAAGCCAGAGTAGCTGAGTATGCTTCGAAGATAAAAGGAGCAGGAGAAACTCTGCTGGCATTTTTCAATAATCTTCTCAATCTTATTGCGCAGAATCCGGGAGAGGATGTGGATGTCAGTCAGATGTTTGACTATTCCGCACTTCTTAATACGGATATCGATGAAACCATCGTTCCGATAATGCCTAAGGCGCAGGTACTTGTGGTGGATGATAATTCAATGAATGTGGACCTTCTTCTGAAGATTCTGAATAAAACAGAGGCCCAGATCGATACGGCCGTGGATGGACAGAAGGCTCTGATGAAGCTTAGGAAAAAGACCTACGACCTTGTGGTTATGGATCACATGATGCCCATAATGGACGGCGTTGAGACTCTTAGCATCATGCGCGTTGAGCGTCTTAGTAAGGATGCTCCTGTTATCATGCTCACGGCAGGTGGACTTAGAGGAGATGAAGAGAGATTTAAGGAGCTCGGTTTTGATGCATATCTGACAAAGCCTGTAGTTGCAGATAAGCTGTACAGTCTTCTTATTGATCTGATGCCCTCTAATCTTATAGAGCAGAGAGCTTCTCTGGAACATCTTTTTTACATGGAAAAGAGCAGGAACGCAGAGGAAGAAAAAGAAGCTCCTGCGAATAAGATACCGGCCAGTCTGGAGTCTGCAAATGTGAATATAGCAGATATTTTCCCGGAGCTTAATGTAGAAAATGGTCTGGGCTTCTGCATGGGAGATGAGGAGTTTTACATCTCTCAGATTGAGATGTTTGCAGAGAGCGGAAAAGGCGCTGAACTTACGAAATTTCTGGCTAATGAGGATTTTGATGCATATCTTATTTCTGTTCATTCTTTGAAGAGCACAGCTAAGACGATAGGCGCGGATAAGCTTTCAGAGGAAGCGCTTCTTCTTGAGAATGCCATAAAGGAAGGTAAGCTTGAGGTAGTAAGGGAGGGACATCCTGCCCTCAACGAGCATTTTAATAAGCTAAGCGAAGAACTTCTGAAGGGAGTAAAAAGATATAGTGATGGCGGAGCTGCTCAGGACGGCGCATCGCATGAATATCAGGGAGAGCTGGCTGCAGCAGGGCTTTCTGCACAGATTCTCCTTGCGCTTGCCAATACTGTTGATTCCAGGGATGTAAATAACCCCGGAAGATCCATGCGAGTAGCCAGATATTCTTCTGAGATAGCAAGAAGACTTGGGAAAAGTGAAAATGAGCAGCAAAGCATTTATTATATGGGACTTGTACATGATATAGGTAAGCTTGTTATTCCTGAGAAAATTCTTAGAAAGCCTGACAGCCTGACAGATGACGAGGCTGAGATTGTAAGGCAGCATCCCATAATCGGTTATGAGATTCTGAGAAACATATCCGAGATGCCAGGGCTTGCTACCGGTGCCAGATGGCACCATGAGCGCTATGACGGAACAGGATATCCTGACGGACTTGCCGGGGAAGAAATTCCGATTGAGGCCAGGATCATAGGTATTGCGGACGCTTATGATGCCATGACTTCTGAGAGACCTTATGCGTCTGTTATGCCACCCTTGAGCATAAAACAAGAGCTGGAGAAAAACCGCTCAAAGCAGTTCGACCCGGCTCTTGTAGATATTCTTATTGCAATGATTGACGAAGCTTAAAAATCCTTCATGGCGTATTCGGCAAGCATTCTGTTTGCTTCTCTGACGCTCTCTCTTCTGATGTGGACAGTATCACCGTCCTTCATCTGGAAGATCTGAAGATCCTTGTCCATGCATTTTACATGGGCCAGATTTACCAGATAACTCTGGTGGCATCTCATAAAAGAGTCATCAGGGGTCTGGGCTTCGATGTCATCCAGTTTTCCTGTTAGCTGAAGTGTGGCTCCGTTAGCCATGTGAATATACAAAGTGTGAGCACTCTGCTCGACATAGCATATCTTTTCATAAGAAAAGGTCATGTCCTTGCCGCCTATTCTGACGGAAACTCCACCCTGTGCGCCCTTCATCTGAGCTGCGAGCTGTAAGACTTCGCCTACTTCAACTGGATCAAAGGGCTTCATCAGATATCGGATAACTCTGTTTTTGTACCCCTCCATGGCGTGATCCTGACTGGAGGTCGCAAAAACAATAGGCACAGATGCGTCGATGCTTCGTATCTTGGAGGTCGCATCTATACCGCCCATACCGGGCATGAGAATATCCATAAATATGAGATCATAGATACCGGGGCGGAAAGAACTAAGGAATTCTTCGCCGGATGAAAAAAGATTGATTTCTGTTCCGGGACGACTCTTGTCAATGATAAACTGAAGCTGACGTCTTTGAGTCATCTCGTCGTCACATATAGCGACTTTAATTGTGTCTGAACTAGCCATTGCTTCACCCCTCACGAAAAACAAAGCTTCATTTAATTAAGCTAAATATATAATATCATAAAAATATAGAATTTTGATAGTTTTTAACATAAATATTACGTTTGTCAAGTACGAAATATGAATAAAATAGTTCAAAATCCGTAAACATTCTAAAGGTTCGAGCCGATATAATATATATGTAACTTTATGTTCGGAAGTCCGTAAATTATTATTTTTGGACGGAAGGTGATGGGGAGATATGAAACTATACAGTTTGGGCTACAGAGTAATCACATGCCTGTGCACTTTTTTTGCCATGCTTGTGATTGTTCTGTCCCCTTGCTGCGGTATGAAAACAGAGGCACAATTGACATACCGCAACAGGGTGATTTTTACAGCGCCGAGTGCTGAGAAGATATTTGATGGCACTCCGCTAACTGAACAGATCGATGTGACAGCACAGGGATTGCCAGAGGGCTTTACCTATAAAGCTGTTGCGGAAGGAAGCGTGACTTATCCGGAGGATAATTCCGAGAATAATAATATTGTGACTGACTATGCCATTTTTGATCCCAGTGGATTAAACGTGACAGAGAAGTTTGTTAATGTTGAGCTCAGACCGGGCACACTTAAAATTAGTGAGAAGGAAGAGGTTTTGGGCGCTAAGCGAGGTAAAGACGGCAAAGAGATAGTCGAACAAGTAGTCATCGAAGAAAAAGATGAATCCAATGTTGGAAAAACAGTACAAATTGATGATGAAAAAACGGCAAAATCTGATAAAATAAAAAAGAATGATACTTCAGTAGAACTTATCCTTTACAGTGTTTTAGTATTTATTATGCTTGCTGTTTTTGTTATATTCATGATGGATAGCAACAAAATGAGGGAAAAATGAAATCTATTCAGGAAAAAATAACCTTGCTAACGACAATAGCCATTCTCATTGTTGCTGGTATTGTTGGAGGGACATCAATATTCACGCTTAGTCAGGCGGGCGATTTTTATTCTGCACAGATACTTAATCTAACCTGCCAGACAGAAGCTAATGCGATTGACAGAAGCCTTCTTGATACGGAGGAGGCTGTTAATATTCTTGCTGACTATGCGGTCGAGCGTCTTTTTTCTGTTGAGAAGCTTGCAAATGATGATGCATACAGAGATAGCTATACGGTGCAGCTTACCAATCTTTTTGCAAATATAGCAGAGAATGTTCCGGGAACAGTTTCATATTATGTTCGTTATAATCCGGAGATAATGCCGGGAGACAGTGGCCTTTTCTATAGAAGAGATGACCTTGAAGCTGACTTTTATTATGAACAGCCGGCAGACATCAGTGCCTATGAGTCTGATGATATGGAGCATGTGGGCTGGTGGTATGTGCCTGTTCATAATGGAGAGCCGACCTGGATGGATCCTTATTACAATGCGCTTGTAGATAAGAAACTTATATCCTACATTGTTCCTTTATATGAAAATGGTGTGCTTTTTGGTATCGCAGGAATGGATATAGACTTTCGCGATATGGAGAACCGCGTGGAAGCAATAAAATGCTATGATACAGGATACGCCTGCCTTGCTAACGAAGAGGGTGCTGTATTTTATAATCCGAATTTTGATGCCGGAGTTACCATGGATGAGATGGATATGACCGGTATTTTATCATTCGAGAGTGAAAGTAATGGTGTAGAGCCTTTGTCCTATACTCTCAGCGGACTTCATAAGATGCTGGCCTACAAAACCTTGTCTAATGACATGAGACTTGTCATAACAGCACCTACCAGCGAGATTATGTACATGAGTAACAGGCTCATGAAAAGAATCATAGTTTCTACTATTATAGTACTTCTTATGTTCTTCTTCCTTACTATACTGGTAAGTCGAAGAATTACGGATCCGCTAAAGAGACTTGCTCATGTTGCAAGAGAGATCAATGACGGTAAGTTGGAAGTCACTTTTCCTAAGGAAACCAAGGATGAGGTCGGAGATCTGACCCATGCAATGGAAAAGATGGTACATCATCTCAAACACCACATTGATGATCTAAATTCACTGGCATATCATGATTCTCTCACGGGAGTGAAGAATAAGACGGCTTATGATGATGCTGCGTCAAAGCTTGATATGCAGGAAGGCGAGAAGGAATACGGCATAGTAGTATTCGATGCCAACAATCTTAAAAAGATCAATGATACATACGGACATGAGCGCGGCAATATATATCTTCAAAATGCATGCCGCCTCACCTGTAGAATATTTAAGGGGAGTCCGGTATTCAGAATCGGTGGAGATGAATTTGTAGTAATCCTTCAGGGTGATGACTACGACAATTGTTATAAGCTTCTAAGAGATTTCGATGTAGAAGCTGAACGGCATAATCTCGAAACAGAGAATGAGTGGGAAAAGATCAACATCGCAAAGGGAATGGTGAAGTACGATCCCGAAACTGATTCGAATGTTGAGTCTGTTTTCAAACGGGCAGATGCAAGAATGTATGTTGCCAAGCAGAAAATGAAGCTGGCCGAGATGGGATAATAACATATTGGAAAAGCTTTTGATGATACTGAGGACTGTGGAGAAATCCATGGTCCTTTTTATATGTAATAAATGTTTGAACGGCCATCAGACAATCACATATAAAAAGCATAAAACAAAAAGTTTGTCAAGTACGAAATATGAAGGGATTTGTTCAAATTCCGTAGATTAACACAATGTCTTCTTTTGTATAATGTAAGGTATAAACTTGTAGTTACTATTTATATTTCATGAAGGGGGAAAATCATATATGCGCATGAACATCGCAAGAAAACTTGCTATGCTTCTGGCACTTGTGGTACTTGTAACGACCTGTGGGTCAGATTACAACAGTATCTCAGTTCGTGCTACCTCAGAAGAAGCAATCATCGATTCAGAGAAGCAAGTTAATTCCACAGAAGATAATGATTATAGCTCACTCTTCACCGAGGACATTGGTGATGAGAAGCCCGCAGAGACAGAAGATGTTTCTGAGGAACCGGCTGTAGAAGAAACTGCGCCGGAAGAATATGTTGAACCAGAAGCTCCTGCAGAGGAGCCTCAGGAAGTGGTTCAGGAGGAGACTACAGAGGAAACTCCTGCAGAAGAAGCAGCTCCCGCTGAAGAAAATGCAGATGCTCCCGCTGAAGAAAATGCAGATGCTCCCGCTGAGGAAGCAGCTCCGGCAGAAGAAGCTCCGGCACAGGAGACTCCCGAAGAAGTTCCTGCAGAGACACCTGCAGAAACAGTTGAAACTCCTGCAGAGGTTAGAAACGTAACTGTTACTTATACAGCTACTAAGGGCGGTAAGGTTTCAAGAGATTCTGAAACCATCGATCTCAACGTTGAAGGTGCAGCATTTGAGGGTGCTACAGCTACAGCAAGAAGCGATAAGTATGAGTTCGTAAACTGGACAGATGCTGAAGGAAACGAAGTATCATCTGAGGCTACTTTCGTTCCTGCAAATATCGAAGCAGATGCAACATTCACAGCTAACTTTAAAGCTGCTGAGAATATTGCTGATGATATGCCTGCGCTTTCAGTAACTGATGTACACGCAGGTGGTTTGATCGTGTCTATAAGTGCTGAAGAGGGTGTATTCCCTAAGGATACAGAAGTATCCATTACAGGCATTTCAGATGATCAGGCTATCGCTACTGCACAGGGCAAGCTGGGCGAAGATGTAAAGGCAGCTAAGGGTGTTGATATTACCTTTAATTATGAAGGGAAGGAAATTCAGCCTGCTGATGACAGATATGTTCATGTAAGTCTTGTACTTGATGAAGCTATCGATGCGGAGGACGTTAAAGTACTCCATGATCATGAAGGCGAAGTAGACACAATTGATGCTACTTTAAAAGAAAATGCAGATGGTGATGTAGAGAGCGCAGAGTTTAATTCTAATGAATTCTCTATTTATATTGTTGCGGGTACAGATAAAGAGAAACGTCTCCGTGTTCAGTTCTATAACGGCACAAATAAGATAGCAGAAATGCTGGTTAAGCAGACAGACACTGAGAATGATAACACTTACAAGACGGTTCTGTATGATCCCGGTATAGGAACAATTAACGATGATGTAACCTTTAGAGGATGGACACTTGATAAGGAATATAAGAGCGATTCAGTTTCATACTCTATTGACGAAGTAAGAGAGTATGTTGAGGGAATACTTCCACCTGCTAAGGATGCAGATGAAGCGGATGCAGAACCTGTTACTTTCTATGCAATGTTCTTAAAACAGTACAGGGTGAACTATGTTGATACTCATGGAGTATCTCTTGGTGAGCATTTTGTTAATATAACAGAAAATGCTACAGGAGCTGACCTTGAACAGGAATATACTGTTAATATGGGCTACACTCCTGAAGATAACCATCATGATTTTCAGGGATGGTTTGTCATTGCTGGCCAGGACAACATTGTTACCATGAATGGTGCACCTTACGTTTATGATAAGGATACTGCCCTTGCTAATGAAACTGAACTGGTTATAAAAGGTGATGTAACCTTCTCCGTAAATGCCAGAGCCGGTAACTGGCTTGTTTTTGAGCAGAACGGAAAAGGTGCTACGTATGTTGCACCTCAGTTTATCTATGAATATGATGCTGATGAATCAAAAACACTAACAAAGGATCCTGAAAGTGACCTTGGCATCGTAATGCAGAGAAAGGGCTACACTTTTAAGGGATGGTTTGAGGCTGAGAGAATAGAAGAATACGAGTCAGATGGACAGACTCTGGAGAGGGTAATCCTGAAAGATACTCCATTTGAATTTAGACATACTCTGACTGATAACGTAACAGTTTATGCTAAATGGGAAGCTGATGCTACTGCTCCTTATACTATTATGGTATATAAAGAGGATAATGGCAAAAAGGAATTCGTAACATCATTTGTTGGAACAGGTGAGGTTGGAAAGTCCATAAAGGATACTGCTATAACAGAAGAATCACTTAATGATCTGAGACTTGCAAAATTAGGAACAGATATCGATATAGCAGCTGGTAAGACAAGAACAATCGGTAGTAAACAGCATGTAGTAAATGGTGAAGTATCAGATGCGTTTACCGGATTTACCTATGTTGAATCAAAAACCGAGGACGGAGAAATTACTGCTGAGGGTGATGGTGTTGCAAAAATAGTTTTTGTACCCATGCATTATAACTTCAGATTGTATGTATCCAAACAAGTTGGTGATGTATTAAAAGGTTCCAAAACCGG
This sequence comes from Butyrivibrio sp. XPD2002, assembly GCF_000423945.1. Classification (GTDB taxonomy): domain Bacteria; phylum Bacillota; class Clostridia; order Lachnospirales; family Lachnospiraceae; genus Butyrivibrio. The sequence goes on from NZ_AUIY01000012.1 coordinate 65,856, forward strand.
TCTGAAAATAGATGGAGATGATGATTTCCGTGGTGACTGGGCACAAAAGCTTAATAAACAGACTACGATTGATGGAGCAGAGCCTGCTCAGGATGGTGATTATTATTACTTTACGATAAGTGCTGATTATGGTCATCCTATTTCATGGCCTACATATGCAAGTATTTCAAGTAGCCCTGGTTTCGTTAGCTGGATACTTATGAGATATGCCAAGGCTTATACCGGTAAGGACAAAGGTCAGAATACAATTAAGGGCGATATCGGAATAATGGATGAGCAGATCCTCGGAGATTTGTCCCATGCAGATGGTAACTATGCTACCGCAAGATATCAGGATAACGTTTATAACTGGAAGTACCATATTTTTAAGCAGGATTCCATAACCGGTCTGTATGAAGAAGATGTGGATGCTCTGGTAATATCAAAATCAGCGCAGAATGGTAAAGATTCTCAGCACAACCCGCCTGTTGAAGGATATGTGCTTGACCATGAGGAGTTTTTAGGTTCTACACAGGTAGAGGAAGATGGCAAAACTGTTGTATATTATGAGATAAATTACTACTACAACCCTTTGGAATACACGATCAGCTTCATGGATGGTAACTATGTAAATAGTGATAATGTTAGCGTACAGAACAGAAGCGGTCATCCTTTAAAAACTGTTGAGAAAGTAAAATATAAATCTCAATTGAAGGATTATTATTATGAGCCTACACTTCCTGATGGACAGGAGGGATATTTATTTGAAGGCTGGTATTCTGATGAGGGATGTACTCATCCTTATAATTTTAACGCTGAAACCTCAATAATGCCTATGGGTGGAGTTACAGTATATGCAAAATGGAGAAGGATTGAATATCGTGTATTCCTTCATCCTAATGCAGGAACTGCGGCTGACTCACCGGATTTATCCTGGGGTAGTGATAATCAGGCAATGTGTTTCAAGGTACCTTATGGTCAAAAGATAAGTGCTCCTACAGGAACAGGCAGACCTGGATTCGAATTTGTTGGATGGTTTAGAGATCCTGGCTGCACACAGCCATTTAATGCTTCAGCCTATGCACTCCATGACTCCAATACAGTAGAATATGATAAAACAGAATTCACCGATGAAATGGATAAGTGGGGCAACGGTGCTACTTTTAACAAGGATGCTCAGGAAAACCGTTGGTGGGTTACCAGAAAGCTTGATATTTACGCAAAGTGGAGACATGTTGTAGACGGTGCTCCTGGAATCAATGTAGTATACAGCTCAATTGATCCTGACATCGATGGAAAAGGTCATTCCGGTGGCGAAAGCATTACTCCTCCGGTTGATAGGAAATTATATGTAGATGCTGCTGATGCATATGCTATGCCTGCATCCAAGGCTCCTGAGGGATATGAGTTTGGATATTGGGTAATGCAGAAGTGGAATGATACAAAAAAGGAATATGAGGATGTTACGGTAGATGGAAAAATTACGCCCATCAATCCGGGTACTACATATCAGATTCTTGTAACTAATGCCAGAAAGGAGGAGGATGGCGTAGAAGAGGTTCCTGATGGAAATGGAGGAACTACAACCAAACAGAAATATAAATATACCATTCAGCTTCGTGCAGAGTATGTAAAACCCGATGAAGCAACACCTACATACATTCCCTGGTATGAGAATGATGGAACTGAGGCATTCCAGGTAGATGTAGTTGAAGATGGCAAGAACAAGCTTGGCATAAATGAGGCAGTTAATATTCAGCCAAGACCCCAAAATGCAGTTGGTAAGGATGATTATGACTTCCTTGGATGGGCTAAAGTAAAGATGGGTGAAAGCGAAGCAGAGGCAAAAGCTTTCATGGAAGGAAGCGCAAACTGGACACAGAATCTTACAGCTGCTGATTTCCTATATTACAATGAGGCTGATAACAAGTTCTATGCTGATGCCGGATTTTCAAGCGAAGCAAAACTGGTTGCAGCTGACGAAGCTATGCCTTATCAGGCACTGTTTGCTGTTTGGAAGAAGAAGACTACACAGTATATTATCAACTACTACAAGGATAAGGTTACAAGTGATAACCTGGTAGGTACCAGTGATCCGGTTACAAATATCGAAGTTGGTACAGAAATCACCCTGACAGATAAGGATGTCTTAAATAAATTTAAGACAGATGAAGCACTTGGTGAAAGTGCAACTTACTTCGAGGATGGTGTTCAGCAGGAACCTGTGCCTTATATCCTTAAAGTAGAAAAAGATGATTACAAGAATATTATCGATGTTCTCTATGTTCGTAAGAGTACATCCTACACAATTGAGTATTACAAGGGTAAGAATTTAAGCACTGCAACACATCTTGGTGATGTAGTAAGTGATGGTAATGCCGGTACTACTATTGAAGAGCGCGACATTGATCTGGATGCCAAGAAACCTGCAAATGGTTACAAGTCAGGTGAATGGAAAGAACCTAAAATTGATGGAGCTAATATACTTGTTTTAGATGTCGATGCAAGTAATAATGTCATAAAGGTTCTTTACACACCTATCAAGGTAAAGGTAAAAATCGAAGGTAAGCAGGCAATAACCCAGTATAATGGTTTGGAGCAGTCTACTGACGATATAGAGGTAGATGGTTTCACAAAGGGATACAGGGTTGTATCTATTGAAGCCGAAACGGGTTATACGCACAGTATTACTGAAAACCAGATTGGTCTTGCAGAAGGTGCTAAAGCTGAAGCTCATGGAACAGAGGTTAATGATAGTAATAACACGGAATATCCTGAGCATTATCCGATGGGACTTCATGGAACACCTGGTGAGAGTGATACATTCACATGCAGCTTTGTATGTAACAATACGGATTATGAGGATGTAGAGTTCGAGCTGGTTGAAGATGGCTATCTTAAGATCACACCTGTTGAAGATGAAATAATTGTCACAATTCAGGGTAAACAGGTTGAGACAATGTATACAGGTGAAGAACAGAATACAAACATGTTCCCGATGGAAGGCTTCGATGAAGGTAAGGGATACAGAGTTGTTTCTATTAAGTATGCAGATGGTAGTAATGTAGTAGGAGCTTCTGCAGATGATGTAGCTCTTGTAACTGATGGAACAGACGTAGCAAAAGGTACAGAAGCAAATACACCGGATAATACAGAATATCCTGAGCACTATCCGATGGGACTTCATGGAACACCTGCTGAGACAGATACCTTTGATTGTAGCTTCACCTGGACAAATTACAGATTTACAAATGTAAGCTATGTTGTTGAAGATGGTTGGCTTAAGATTAATCCTTCTGACGAGCTGATTGTTGTAACTATTACAGGTAATAATGACAGCGTTTATTACAATGGTAAAGATCAGTCAGTAAAGGGCTATACAGTAGATTCCATTACAAAGGATGGCGAAGCATTCACTAAGATAACTGCTGACGACATTGCTCTTGTTACAGAAGATACTGATGTGGCTACAGGAAAAGATGTTAAACGTAATGCTACAACTAAGGCTATCGAGAGTTACATGATGAACCTTCATGGAACCCCTGGTGAGGCAGATACCTTTGAATGTAGCTTCAAGTGCACAAACTCTGGTTATAAAAATGTTACTTTTGTTGTCCATGATGGATATATCACTATCAATCCTCTTGAGTTAAAGGTTGAGGTTATTGGTAACAGAGGTGAAGAATTCTATGATGGAAGTGAAAAGCAGGTAACAGGTTATACGCTTAATGTTTTATCCGGAGCTAGTAACGAGGGTGCAGTGAGCGATGGTTCTGCAATGCCTGATGCAAAGGACTTCTTTGATGAGAAGAAAGTTGTATTTACAGGTGAAGATGTGGCAAAGGGAATATATCCTGATACATATCCTATGAACCTTGCGGTAGATCAGTTCAGCTACGACGATCCTAACATCGATGTGACCTTTGAGGTTATTGATGGACAGCTTGTGATCAAGGATTTGCCAGAAGGCAATAAGCTTCATGTCATCGCTCGTACTCCTGATAAGATAGAGATGTACAGTGGTAAGACATGGGTAGGATCAGACTTTGATTACTCAGTTGAAGGAAAAGCTGCTACGACTAATCCTTTAGCTAGGGCACTTAAGTTATTGGGAAGCTTTATTGGAATCGATGCTCATGCGGCAGATGGTGGCAAGAAAATTACAATTAACAATCTGAACTACTATGTATCCGGACTTAGAGTTGAAGTAAAGGCAAGATCTGTTGGTAAATATGTTCTTGATATTGTCAATGAAAACTTTAAGGTAGTTGATGAAAGCGGTAAAGATGTAACTAATCAGTTTGACGATCCTGAAATTATTGTTGGAACGCTTACTATTACACCTAAGCCAATTGAAATTACATCAGCATCAGCAGAGAAGAAATATGACGGAAAGCCGCTTACAAAGCATTCTGCAAAAGAAAATACTGAATGGGGAATCGGTGATGAAGTTAAATATAAATTCACCGGAAGCCAGACTGAAGTAGGAAAGAGCAAGAATAAGTTTAAGGCAAAGCCTGCAAATGACCTGACAGATTTTAACAATTATATAATTACATATAATTATGGAACTCTTAAGGTTACAAATAATACAAACTCAAATAACAATAATGATAACAACCAGGATAATGGTGGAACACCTTCAAATGATGGTGGTAATGTACTTGGCGCAAAACGACCTGCTGATGGCCCTGCAGTTCTTGGAGCAAGGAGAGATGGTGAGCAGCCTGCAGTCCTTGGCGCTAGACGCGGAGGAACAGATGACGGCACTGATACATCAAGAGTGATCGTTCTTCTTATCGCAGCCGGAGCAGTTGCAACACTACTTGCAACAGGCAAAAAGCGCAGAAGTCATGAAGAATAAAAGAACTTCATAAGCATTAAAACTTTTAGGAGCCCTGTCGGAAACGGCAGGGCTTCTTAATACTAATCGGTGAAGGAGAGATATTTTTGATAAAGAAGCTTTTTCCTACAATTCCGAAAATAGAAATAATTCAGGCAAGTACATTGCCTGCCAATAAGGGTTCTGCACATGTTGTGGAAAAACTTGGCTTTTCACTGGTAGTAAGGAATTCTGATGAAGATTGGGGGTATGGCTCACCTACTCCAACAGATAAATGGATAATATAAATTGAGATATTAGCCTTGCATGTTTTGCGATATGGTTGTATAATTCGTATTCGCAATAACCGACAGTTCATTTGTACCTTCCTGTCGTTAAACAAAACCAGGACTACATGGAATAACTATGTCTATTTATGTGGCTCTGCGTTTGCAGGGCCTTTTATTTTGCGTTTTTTATGGAGAAAAAATGAAGAAAATAATTATAGACTGTGATCCGGGAATAGATGATTCCCTGGCAATAATGCTTGCTCTGAACAGTCCTGAAGTTGAGGTTGTGGGAATTACAATAGTTGCGGGTAATTCACCGGTGGAAATGGGCTTTGAAAATGCGAAGAAAGTGCTAAGTTTCCTTGGAAGACTTGATGTTCCTGTTTATGCAGGGGCTTCTAAGCCAAGAGTTAGGGAGTATGTAAATGCGCTGGATACTCACGGTGAGGATGGCCTTGGAGAGAGCTTTTTACCGGATGTGGAAGGACAGGATATTCCTGAAAAATCAGCTGTTCAATTCATGAGAGAAGTCCTTATGGAAGGTGATGTATCGGTAGTAGCATTAGGGCCGTTAACTAATCTTGCCAAGCTTATCGATGAATGCCCGGATGCTTTCCTTAGTATAGAGAGGCTAGTTTCCATGGGAGGGAATTTTAGAAGTCATGGAAACTGTTCTCCGGTGGCAGAATACAATTACTGGGAAGATCCTGACAGTGCTAAGCATGTTTTTGACTTTCTCTATAAGAACAATAGAGAGATAGAGATGGTAGGTCTTGATGTGACAAGAAAAATCGTCCTTACACCTGAAATATTGGAAGACATGAAAAACGCTAATGAGGTGGTAGGAGATTTTGTAGAGAAGATCACAGATTTCTATTTTAAGTTCCATTGGGAATGGGAGCACATTCGTGGCTGCGTAATAAATGATCCGCTGGCTGTTGCACAATTTATAAATCCTGAGATTCTAAAGGGGATACAGGCGTTTACTGAGGTTGAAACAGGCGGAATCAGTATGGGACAGACTGTTGTTGATTCCATGGGATTTTACAAAAAAAGCAGTAATGCGAAGATTTTTACTGAAGTTAATGTAGAAGCTTTTTGGGAACTGTTTTTAACAAGAATTCTTAATGTTTCCTCAGAGGAATATGGGAAATTGTTTTCAAAATATTTTTAATTCATGAAGGAGTATATGAAAAAATGAATACAAATGTAAAGAAACTTACAATGATTGCTGTTGCGGTGGCTATTAACATAGTGGGCAGTAAGATTTCACTGCTGTTTAGCCTTCCGATTTTTCTTGATAGTATAGGAACTATGCTTGCAGCGATAGTTTTAGGTCCCGTTGCAGGAGGAGCTGCAGCATTGGTTGGCGGACTGATAAATGGTGTGCTTGGTGATGTTTATGCTATATACTTTTCATTCAGTGGCGTTGTTATGGGTGTGATTGCAGGATGGTTATTCCATAACAAGAAGAGCACAGTTGTATCAACTCTTTGGAAAACATTTGTTGTAGTACTTCCGGCATCTGCACTGTCTGCATGCATTGAGACTTTCCTGTTTGGTGGAATTACTTCTGCAGCATTTACAACCTTCATAGTTCAGGCTTTGGCTCAGACAGCACTTAAATTATTTGGAGGAGCCTTTGTTACACAGCTTGTTACTGACTATATCGATAAACTGATCGCGATTGTACTGGTTATTGTATGTTCAAAGAGACTTCCTTATGAGATGACGCATTTTGAAACTCAGAATTGTGACTAATGATAGTTACCAAATAAAGTTTGATTTTAGCTGCTCACCATTATCAATTAAAAGATCCTGACCAGTCATGCTTTGATTCACATTGGTTAGGAAATATGAGAAATCCGCAATTTCTTCGGCTGATGCCCAGCGATGGAGAAGGGTTTCGTCAAGGCATTGCTCCATGAGGTTTGGATCATCGATAATATGAGCATTAAGAGGTGTGTATACGCCTCCCGCAGAGATGCTGTTACAGGTAGCGCCGTATTTCGCAAGTCGAAGTGCGGCGTTTTTCATATATGTAACAACTCCACCCTTGCTGGCTGCATATTCCGGGAATTCAGCTCCATTGGATGCGCTGGAGGATGCCATAAAAAGTACAGAGTGAATGCTGTTCTGAAAAGCATATTTTTCAGTGACTGCTATTGTGGCTTTCAAATTAGTGTCTATAACAAGAGGGCCGTCCTGGATTCCTGCATTATTAACCAAAACTTCAATATCGTTCATTTCAGGAAGTTCACCTGTTATGTCAACGAGCATGTGTGTATAGGAAGGCGCAGAATAATCGGTGCCCATAATATCAAAACCTATGACCTCATGACCCATATCAACATATTTTTTTGCAAGTGCAAGACCTATTCCACGGCTTGTTCCGGTGATAAGAATTTTCATAAATTTATACAATTCCTTTCAATTATTATAGACGCTGTTAGTATAGCATTTTTGAGGCTTTATTGTATATGACGATCAGGACGCCCGGTTTATGGACGTCCTGATTATTTGAGGAAACTTATTAAAAATATCAAGCCATTTTTGCAAGGTCAATCTGATGAACAGATCCTGCTTCTCCGGTGGACTCACGGAGGAATATACCGCTGGATTTAAATTGGGCATTGACCATAAAATCAGAGCCCTGCGAGGTAAACCTGGTGTCAGCATGACCAAGGTAAATAGCACCTACATCGGCTTCCTTTAATGTCATCAGAGTATCCTTTCCATCCTCGCCTCGGCACCATACCCTGAGCTTTTCATAGATATCATCATTTTCATCAATCCAGTCGTTGTTATCACTGTTTAGCTCAGCAAGGTCGGCAAAGCCGTTGCCGCTTCTTGTGCCAAAGAGCTCAGACCCGTCATTTATTATTCCGTCTCCGTTCCTGTCATAGGCTAGAAAACCGCTTCCGGGGGCAATATTCTTGACCTCTTCCTCAGTACCATCTGCATCCAGGTCGAAGGAGAAGGTCTGATCGGATATCTCGGTTACTCCTGAGCCTACGTTTATAACGAGGGGATCAATAAGCTGAACGGGACTGATGTTCATAACGCCGATAGCTTCAGTGAACTGCCTTGTCATGTTTATGTTTACTCCGAAGTTAATCTCTCTGCCATCATCGGTTTTGGCAATTCCCTGAGCCTGAAAAGCTGTTTGCTCGACCTCTGTGTGAATATATGTCGTTGTTGAAACCGACATCCACTGATAGGAGCCCTGATTCATCTGCGTGCTCAGGCTGCGCATATATTCCTGCATTCGCATCTTGCCGGCCCCTCTGGTATTTCCGTATAGAATCTGCATGATATTTAGGATTCTTTCCATTATCTGCATACGAATGTTTTCGATTTCGGATACTTTGTTCAGGAGGGGCATATTTTCCTGAACAGCGAATTCTCCATCGGCATTGTAGTTGGTAAATAATGTCTTTTCCTTTTTGTTATCAATATCCTGCACATCCTGATTTTTCTTATCTTCATCATCTTTGCTCTTTTTAAGACCCAGTGCCTTCTTAAAATTGGGAGCTTCCGTTCCCATAATTGAAGCAAATACACTCTTTTCGTGAGAGATGCTGAAGGTTTCCTGATACCTCCTTTCTGAAACAAGGTTAACTGTGCTGCCCGCAATTCTCATAAGCAAACCCTCCAAGCTGTGACTTGCGGCTTCCGTGCCTGATGAAAAAATGTAGCATAGGACTTCGGCTTCGAAGTCCCCGCGCGCCAGCTACGTCTTTAAAACGAAAAAACCAGGCCTAACCCTGTTCTGGGTCTGCCCGGTCAAAATTGAGACTAAAATGGCTCCGCCATATCAGCTCACCATATATTTCGGTCTTTATTCCATATTCTTTAGTGTGAATTAAAAATGTATGATGCATCATGAAAAACAGCAAATAAAAAAGCCCATTAATCTCTGGGCTTTAAGTAGAAGTTTCCCTGAACTCTGTCAGTACGGATTGAATTTATAAATGCATGTTCGTCTAATTCCTTAATGGCAGGTATGAGCTTTCTTGTGTCAGAGGCACTTACCACGGAGTAAACGACCATTTTGTTGTTGTGTTCAAAGGAGCCCTCGCCGTGCATCAGAGTAGCACCATGGTTACTTACTCTATAGATGACTTCGCAGACCTCAGCAGGCTTGTCGGTGATGATGAAAAGCGTTTGCTGCTGATACGTCCTGTACATAATGTGAAGAACCTGCGTTGATACATACTGGAAAATGATGGAGTACAGAGCCTTGTCCCAACCGAATAAAAGACCTGCAACCGTAAGGATTACACAGTTTACTGCCAGTATAATGGGGAAAGCATCAATTCCTTTTCTTTGTGACAAGAAAATTGATATAAAGTCGGTTCCTCCACTGGTGGCATCGACCATAAGGCATATAGATAAGGATACACCTGCAAAGATTCCGCCGAAAATCGCGATAAGAAGCGGATCATCGGTTATGGAAAGGTCGGGTAAAAGGTCGATAAAGAAACCGTTACAAAGAACCATGATCATTGAATATATAGTGAATTTTTTACCTATATAACGAAAACCGATATAGATGGGTATTATGTTCAGAATAACATTTATGGGCGTGTATGGGATTTTTAATGAAAAGAATTTCAGGGCGATACGCTGAATGATAATAGTAAGACCCTGAGCTCCGCCGGGGTAAAGGCCGCCTGCATTGACAAATATCTGGATATTTAAGGCCATCAAAAAAGCAGCTAAAAGAACTACTAAAAGCCTGATGCTGCCACGTTTGAAATCTAACTTCATTAATTAAAGCTCCCTGCAAAACTAAAAATTTGAAATAACATTTCTATAGGTTATAATACAATATTGGAATGGAGATTGAAACATGGAAAACAATAATTATGTAAGAAAAAAGCGAGGAATATATGAGTTTTTTTTCAAGAGACTTATAGATATAGTTCTTTCTTTGACAGTGCTTATCTGTCTTAGCTGGTTATATCTTATACTTGCGGTTCTGGTGAGGGTTAAGCTTGGAAGCCCTGTGATATTCAGACAGCCCAGACCCGGTAAGGATGAAAAGGTTTTTGACCTTTATAAATTCAGGACCATGACGGATAAAAGGGATGCAGAGGGGAATCTTCTTCCCGACGAGGACAGACTTCCTGCCTTTGGTAAAAAGCTCCGTGCCACAAGCCTTGATGAGCTTCCGGAATTTATCAACATTTTAAAGGGAGACATGAGCTTTGTAGGACCAAGACCTCTTTTGGTAAAATATCTTCCTTTATATAATGCGGAGCAGAAGAGAAGACACGAGGTAAGGCCGGGACTCACCGGATGGGCGCAGGTCAACGGAAGAAACCTTCTTAGCTGGGAGGACCGCTTTGAAAAGGATATTTACTACGTTGATCATCTTTCCTTTTTAATGGATTTAAAGATAGTTTTCATGACGGTTGCTGTTGTGCTCAGGCACAATGATGTAAACAGCGCAACGGATGCCACTATGGAGGCATTTACAGGCACACCGGAGAAACGAGAGGAGTAATACATATAATGAACATTTTGTTTACTAGCGTTGGAAGACGCTGCGAGCTTTTAAAGGATTTCAGACAGACACTGGGCGATGATATTAAGATTGTTGTTACCGACAACAGCCCTTATGCGCCGGCACCTGCTTTTGCGGACGTTGTTTACGGAGTTCCACTTATAAATGACATCACATATATCCCTACAATTCTTGAGATCTGTAAGGCAGAGAAAATCGATGCGATCACAACACTTATCGATCCTGAGATTTCAATTCTTGCAGACCACAGAGCTGAGTTTGATGCCCTTGGGGTAGAGGTTCTTGCTCCTTATAAGGAGACAGCAGATCTTTGCTTTGATAAGTATGAGATGTTCAAATATCTTAAGGAAAAGGGTGTGCCCACAGTTCTGACCTTTGGAACCTTTGCTGATTTCAAGGAGAGCTATGATAGAAACGAGATCAAGTTCCCTGTTTTCGTAAAGCCAAGAACAGGAAGCGGCAGCGTTGGAGCAAGGAAGGTTGAGAGCCTTGAGCTTCTTGAGGAGCTTACAGCAAGAGATTCTTCACTTATCATTCAGGAATTCATGGATGGTAAGGACATGGACGCAGATGTGTATGTTGATACCTTTACACATGAGCCTGTAGCCATTTTCTCCAAGAAGAAGATATCAACCACGATCGGAGGCGCTAACAAGACAATATCCTTCAAGGATGAGGCACTTTTCGATTTCGTGAAAAATGCAATGAAGCACTTCAAATTCAACGGACCTCTTGATATGGACCTTTTCTTCAAGGATGGTCAGTACTACTTATCAGAGATCAATCCCAGATTCGGTGGTGCATATCTTCATGCGTATGGCGCAGGAGTTGATTTCCCTAAGCTTATCTATATAAACGTTGTGGAGAAAAAGGCAAATACTCCCATTATCGGAGAGTATGAAGAGGATGTCTGCATGCTTATGTACGACAGTGTCGTAATTGAGAAGCTTGCAGATCTTGAAGGACGTATGAAGAAGGTATAACTAATGCGAATTTTGATAATGGCCAATTATGCAAACGGCCTGTTTCTTTTCAGGAAGGAGCTGCTTAAATCCTTTCTGGATGCGGGGCATGAGGTTCTGATATCCGTTCCGCCAGATGAAAACTGCGTAAAGCTTAAGGATTACTGTACAAAAATTATTGAGACTCCGCTGGAACGCCACGGAATGAATCCTGCCAGGGACTACGGACTTTTTGGGTTTTACAGGCAAATACTTAAAACAGAAAAGCCGGATGTGGCACTGTGCTATACCATTAAGCCCAATATCTACGGAGCTTTGGCCTGCAGACTTTCTAAGGTTCCGTATATCTGCAACATTACGGGACTTGGTATGGCTATTGAAAACGGCGGCATGATGAGCAAGGTGCTCTTGCAGCTATACAAGGTCTCCACCAGCAAGGCTCAGAGAGTATTCTTTCAGAATGAAAGAAATCGCAAATTCATGCAGGATAGAGGCATTGCAGTAAAGAACAGCGGCCTGCTTCCGGGATCCGGAGTTAACCTTACAGAGCACGCTTTTCATAAATATCCAAGCGAAGCGGAAGGAATACATTTTCTTGCAGTGATAAGGATGATGCGTGATAAGGGAATAGAGGAATATCTGGAGACTGCAAAGACGATAACTTCTGAATATAATAACGTATATTTTGATCTTGTGGGCGAGTACGAAGAGGATGAGAGAGCAAAATATGAGCCCATGATCATGGAGCTTGAAAAAGAAGGTAAGCTCAAATACTATGGGCACCTCGACAGCGTTGACCCGGTATTTGCAAAATGTCATGTAGTAGTTCATCCTTCATACCATGAAGGCATGTCAAATGTCCTCCTTGAGGCAGCAGCTTGCGGCAGACCAATTCTTTGCTCGAATATACATGGATGCATAGAAGCGATAGAACCGGATGTGACAGGATATACATTTGAGCCAAAGAGTACCAGTTCTCTTGTTGATTCCATAAAAAAGATGTTAGTCTTGGCTGAAGAGAAACGTTCTAAAATGGGACGTAAGGGACGTGAGTATATGGAAAAACACTTCGACAGACAACTCGTAATCAATGCATATAAAGAAGAACTTGAGAAAATTCGCTTAAAGTAAGATAATAGTAGTGTTCGGGGCAGCTGTCTTGAGCTTATCTTACACCAATGTGGTGGATGAACTAATAATAAAAAAGAGGTTTATAAAAAATGAGTTTATATGAGAAGCTCCTTTCAGGAGAAGAAAAGCTTTCATTAGTTGGACTTGGTTATGTAGGTATGCCTATTGCGGTAGCCTTTGCTAAGAAGATTAAGGTTGTCGGCTACGATTTTAATGCTGAAAAGGTAGAGCTTTATAAGAATGGAATCGACCCCACAAGAGAGGTTGGAGATGCAGCCATTAAGGAGACTGCGGTTGAGTTTACTGCTTATCCCGAGAAGCTTAAGGAGTGCAGATTTCACATCGTTGCGGTTCCTACACCTGTAAATGACGATCATACACCTGATCTTACACCTGTAGAGAGTGCCAGCAGAACTCTTGGAAAATACCTTACAAAGGGTTCAATAGTTGTTTATGAGTCAACTGTTTATCCCGGAGTAACTGAGGATATATGTGTTCCGATCCTTGAGAAGGAATCAGGACTTAAGTGCGGAGTTGATTTCAAGGTTGGTTATTCACCCGAGCGTATCAACCCCGGTGACAAGGTACACAGACTTGAGACTATCGTGAAAATCGTATCCGGCATGGATAAGGAGACCCTGGAAGAGGTTGCAAACGTATATAAGCTTGTAGCCCTGGCAGGTGTTCACGAGGCAGACAGCATCAAGGTTGCAGAGGCTGCTAAGGTTATCGAGAACAGCCAGAGAGATATCAACATCGCTTTCATGAACGAGCTTTCAATGATCTTCCACAAGATGGGAATTGATACAAAGAGCGTACTTGAGGCAGCAGGAACAAAGTGGAACTTCCTCAACTTCAGACCCGGCCTTGTTGGTGGTCACTGTATCGGTGTTGATCCTTATTACCTTACTTATAAGGCTGAGGAGCTTGGCTATCACAGCCAGATCATTCTCTCAGGACGTCGTATCAACGATGATATGGGTAAGTACATCGCAGAGAGCTGCGTAAAGAACCTTATTGCTCAGGATCTTAACGTTAAAAATGCAAGAGTAGCAATCCTTGGCTTTACCTTCAAGGAGAACTGCCCTGATACACGTAACACCAAGGTAATCGATATCTACAACGAGCTTAAGGAGTACGGTATCGATCCCGTTGTGGTTGATCCCGAGGCAGACAGCGCAGAAGCTAAGAGACTCTATGGCATTACCTTTGATAACATGGATGCAGTTAAGGATATGGATGCAGTTATCATGGCAGTTGCACATGAGGAGTTCCTTGACATCACAACAGAGGATATCAAGAAGTGGTACAACCCTGCACACAAGAGAAGAGTCTTCCTTGATGTTAAGGGGATCTATGACAAGAACAGTTTTGATGCTTCAGAGTTCAGCTACTGGAGACTCTGATTAAAAAGCGAATAATATAATTACAAAGAAAACACTAGGGGGATATGCCGCCACCGACAAAGTGGCGGCGTTGTTGTATGAAGATTGTAATTAGACTTGATGACATTTCTCCGGGAATGGACATGGGTAAATTCAGAAGGTTTAAGAGGCTTTTAGATGAAAATCATATAAGGCCTCTTATTGGCGTTGTTCCGGAAAATATGGATCCCAAGCTTGAAAAGCGTGAGACCGATGAGGAAGAGGATGCGCCTGTCAGCAGAAACAGAGCTACTGACCCTGATGACAAGATAAAGGAAAAGGACTATCCCTTCTGGCATCTTGTAAGGAACCTTCAGAGTGAGGGCTGGATAATCGCTATGCATGGTCTTCATCATGTCTATACGACCAACAAGGGAGGTATGCTCCCGCTCAACAAGCAGTCTGAGTTTGCAGGGATTGATCTTGAGAAGCAGATAGCAATGATTGCTGAGGGTAAGAAGATTCTGGGGACCCATGGAATTGCCACAGACTTTTTCATGGCTCCAAGTCACAGCTATGATAGAAACACCATGACGGCTTTGGCAGAGAATGGATTCAGGCGTATTACAGACGGATTTGGTAAAAGGGCCTATCGCAGATTTGATATGACCTTCTATCCTATTTCCTTTAAAAAGGATGCAGTCCTCAAGGATGAAAGTGAGGGCTACACTACTTTTGTTGTTCATACTAACACATTAAATGGGGATGATTTTGCGTTCTATGAGAAGGTATTCGATTCCGGAAAGGTTGTGAGCTGGGATGAATGGCTCTCCCAGGATCCGGTGGAGGCTTCTGGTTTACAGGGTATAAAGGAATATCTCATGGCACGCTTTAAATATATCGCCGTGCATAAAAGGTGGTAACAATGGCAGAACCTATTAGAATATTGCATGTATTTGGAACACTTGGCCTTGGAGGCGCTGAGAGCCGCATCATGGACCTGTACAGACATATCGACAGGGAACGTGTGCAGTTCGATTTTTTGGTGCATGCAGATGCAGAGCCCACAGGTAAAAAATGTCCGACCTCTGATGAACTTATGCAGGTAAGAGAGCCGGATTATTTTGATGCGACTGTGAAAAAGCTTGGTGGCAATATCTACGCACTTCCGAGGTTCCATGGAACAAATGCAAGAGATTATAAAAATGCTGTAAGAATGTTTTTTATGCAGCACAGGGGAGAATGGAAAATGGTGCAGGGGCATATGACCAGCACAGCAGCCATGTATCTTCCGATTGCAAAGAGCTGTGGTATCGGCACCACAATAGCCCATGCAAGAAGCGCAGGAGTTGATCCTGGAATAAAGGGCGTGGTGACAAGAATAATCAGAGCTCCTCTGGCTAAGACAGATACCTGCGATCTCAGATTCGCATGTACCGAGAATGCTGCAAGATCAGTATTTGGAGACACACTTACGGATGAGGGACTGGTAAGGATCATACCCAATGCCATCGACCTCAGAAGATTCGTATACAATCAGGAAATAAGAGATAAGGTAAGAAGAGAGCTGGGCTTATCAAATGCCATCATAATCGGTCATGTTGGAAGATTCCACTATGCCAAGAACCACGAGTATCTTCTTAAGACCTTTGCAGAGTTCTTAAGGATATTAAGCCATGATGATGCCAATTCCTTCAGCATGCTTCACGGAATGAGGATAAGGCTTCTGATGCTTGGCGAGGGACCTCTTATGGATACCATGAAGCAGCTCGCAGCTGACCTTCATATTGAAAAGTATGTGGTGTTCTGTGGAAATAAGAGTAATGCCAACGAGTATTATCAGGCCATGGATTACTTCCTTTTCCCTTCGAGATACGAGGGACTTCCGGGAACAGTTGTGGAGGCTCAGGCAGCAGGTCTGCAGTGCCTTGTTTCCGATTCCATAACACCTGAAGTGGATATCACACCTCTTGTAAGCAGAATGAGTATTGAAGAGCCGCCGGCTGTGTGGGCAAGAAAAATACTTAATGATCTCATGCTAAGGGATTATGAGGAGACTGCAGAAGGAGAAGAGGTGACTCTTCCTATCGGTGACAGAGAGGCATCTTCAGAGCCGGTAATAGAAATGATCAGGAAAGCCGGTTTTGATGTCAGAACTCAGGCTCAGAGGCTGCAAAGCTTTTATCTTACAGGGAAGTTCTAAATGACTTCTATATAGAAACAGGAAAATTTTAATGAAACATCTTTTACTTATCGTGCCGATGCTGCACCAGGGCGGATTCGAGAGAGTCTGCGTGGCAACAGCAAGGCTGATGGAAAAATATTATAAAGTGACTATACTCATCTTTTCCGATAAGGACATAAACTATGACATATCGGGACTTGATGTGGTGAACATTGATGTGCCTGCCACAAGGAAATTCGGTAAGCTTGGCAAGGTAGTCAATGTTTTTCGAAGAGTCAGCAAGGTCAGAAAGTATAAAAAGACCCACAATGTGGATATAGCCTATAGCTTTGGCTCAAGTGCCAACTATGTAAATGTACTTTCAAAGGCCGGAACAAAGACCAAGGTTCTGACAGGACTTCGCTGTTCAACCGACATGGAGAATACAAGGGAAGTCAGTCTCTTTTGTAACAAGGCAGATCAGGTACTGTCCTGCTCCAAGGAGATCATGAGAGAGCTTCTTAGAGAGTATGATTATGAAAAGAGCAGCTATATCTATAATCCCCTTGATACAGAGATGATTAGGGAGAAGGCGAAGGAAGAGGAAGCTCTTCTTAACGCAAGCGATATGTTCGGAAACGGAAAGCTTGTTGAGGATAGTGCAGAACACTGCGTTACACTGATATCTGTCGGAAGACAGGATTACATCAAGGGCTTCTGGCATTTGATAAAGGCCTTTTCAATGGTACTTGGAAAATATCCAAATACCAGACTCTGGATAGTGGGAACAGGCGATTTTGGTGGCCCAAGGAAGCTGGCTGAGGATCTTGGAGTTGCTGAGAAGGTGTTCTTCCCGGGACTTCAGAAGAATCCGTTCCCTTTCGTGAATGCTGCTGATATGTATGTGCTCAGCTCAAACCATGAGGGATTCCCCAATGCGATACTTGAAGCAATGGCACTTGGTAAGCCCTGTGTTGCAGCGGACTGTAAAACAGGTCCCAGAGAGATTCTTCTTAATGAGAAGGAATATGGGGAGCTTATCGCTGCAAAGCCGGATGGAGCTTCTACAGACAGGATAATAGAGGGAGAATTTGGTATAATCGTTCCCGACATGAATCAGAACACGGATCTTGACGCCTCCAACATTACTGAGGATGATAAGATGCTGGCGGAGGGTATCCTTAAGATGCTCTCTGATGAGGAAAAGATGAAGCATTATGGTGAGAAGGCCTATGAGAGGGCTCTTACCTACAACCCCGGTAAGTATGCCGAGGACCTTTTCGATATATTGGAAAAGGTTCAGTGAAATATATGTTAGAATTTAGGTAATTATGAAGAAAATCGCTTTTCATTTAAACAGCCTGGGACAGGGCGGCGCAGAGAGAGTAGTAAGCAATCTGGCCAATCAGTTCGCCAAGGCAGGTTATGAAGTATATATTGCAACAGAGTGGTTTGATGACAACGAGTTCACGCTGGATCCGCGCATCAAAAGGGTTCATGTGGGACTTCGTGATGAGGACGACAGAAAGGGAAGAGTAACAAAGTTCCTTCTAAGAGTTAAATACCTAAGAGAGTTTCTCGAGGAAAACCGCCCTGACGTTCTTGTGGCCTTTGCCCACAGGGCAAATTACAGAGCACTTATGGCTCAAAAGAGCACAAACACTCCAACTGTGATATCAGTCAGAATAAACCCTGTTGGTAATTATGATGCATTTTCAGATAAGATACAGATAAAGTGGTTGTTCCCCAGAGCTGCCGGCTGTGTTTTCCAGACAGAGGAGCAGAAGGCGTTCTTTAAGCCCTATCTGCAGGACAACTCAAGGATAATACTGAATCCCATAAATGCGAAATATCACAGAGTTGTTCATCCCGAGATCAAGGAAAAATCTGTGGTTCACCATGCAAGACTTGTAGATTTCAAGAACCAGCTTATGCTTTGCGACGCCTTTTTGAAGGTTCATGAGAAGCACCCGGATTATGTCCTTAGGATATATGGTGGAGGCTCAGAGGATGGAACCAAGGAAAAGCTGGAAAAGAAGATAGCTGATAACCATGCAGAGGATTTCATGTTTTTAATGGGACCCTGCAACCATATAGATGCGGAGATTCCCAAGGGCGAGGTATATGCCTACAGCTCTGATTATGAGGGATTTCCCAATTCGCTGCTGGAAGCCATGGCTATGGGAATGCCGGTGGTTTCTACAGATTGTCCTCCCGGAGGACCGAGAACTGTCATCAGAGATGGCGAGAACGGATTCCTGGTACCTGTTGGGGATGCGAATGCGCTTGCTGACAGGATTTGCCGCCTGATCGAGGATAAGGACATGGCAAAGCGCTTTGGACAGGAAGCTGCCAAGGTGTATGATATAGCGAATTCTGAGGCGGTTTATGAGCAGTGGAGGGATTATTTGGAGAGTCTGCTGTAAATAGTTCCCCTCATCCGTCAGCTTCGCTGACACCTTCCCCCCAAGGGGAAGGCAATAAAAAATAGAAGGAGACGCCTATGTGCGGAATCTGCGGATATATATCAAGAAACAGAATAACTGAAGATGAACTGCGAGCAATGAATGACACCATGATCCACAGAGGACCTGATGACAATGGTGTGGAGCTGTATCCCGGGAAAAACGGATACACCATAGGATTTGCACAGAGACGACTTTCAATCCTGGATCTTTCGCCCCTTGGGCACCAGCCCATGTCTACGGAGGATGGCAGGATTTCTGTCGTTTTTAATGGGGAGATTTATAACTTCCTTGAACTGAAGGAAGAGCTTAAGGGATATCCCTTTAAATCGACCTGTGATACAGAGGTTATCCTGGCAGGATACTTAAAGTGGGGAGCTGATTTTGCAGACCACATTCACGGAATGTTTGCTATAGCTCTCTATGACAGAGAGACAGAGGATATCTATCTTGTAAGGGACAGAATAGGTAAAAAGCCGCTTTATTACTGGCTTGAAGATGAAAATATAGTTTTCGGATCAGAGCTTAAGCCCATTATGAAGTGCCCCGGCTTTAATGCTGATATCAGGAAATCCATTATTCCCAGATATCTGTATCAGCAGTACATTAACGCTCCTGAGAGCATTTTTGAGAATGTCTGGCAGGTGGAGCCCGGTCAGATGATCGTTTTTAATAATGGTAAGCTCACTAAGAAAAAATACTGGGATGTTAAAAAGGCCTATAAGGAAAGATCAGCCTCCCAGATAAGCTCCTACGAGGAAGCAAAGGAGGGGCTTAAGAGTCGCCTCAAGAAGTCTGTTGCAGATAGAATGATAGCTGATGTGCCTCTTGGAGCATTTTTATCAGGTGGTTATGATTCATCACTTATAACTGCTCTTGCCCAGGAGAACAGTGATTCTCCGGTCAAGACCTTCAGCATTGGCTTCAATGTGCCTGAGTATAACGAGGCTGAGTTTGCTAAGAGAGTGGCCAAGCACCTTGGCACAGACCACACGGAGCTCTATATCGATGAGTCGGAGATGCTGGATCTGGTAGAGAGTATTCCGGATTATTACGATGAGCCCTTTGCGGATGAGTCGGAAATACCCACAATGCTTGTGTGCAAGCTTGCGAGGGAGAAGGTGACTGTTGCGCTCTCTGGTGATGGCGGAGATGAGTTTTTCTGCGGATATAATATATATGAAAATGTTGCGCAGGCTCAAAAGCTCGATATGGCAGGCGGAATCGTAAACGGAATTGGTCAGATCCCTATGGGAGACAAAAAGCTTCTTAATAAGCTTCCCTTCAGGGTTCAGGTAGTTGCAGGTAACAGAGATCCGGAGACCAAGACTCAGTTTTCATCACCCAGCTATATACTCTCTGCACATGCATTTATCACAGGAAAAGAGGCTATGGATGAGCGGCTTACCTACGAGCAGTACATGAGCGGAGCCTTTGGACCGACAGGACTTTTTCCGTGCAAGTATCCTATCGAGTCATCCTACGAGGTAGCAGACTGGCAGATAAGGCGTATGCTTCTTGATATGGATACCTATCTTCCGGGAGATATTCTTGTGAAAATGGACAGAGCATCAATGAAGTACTCTCTTGAGTGCAGATGTCCTATAATGGATACAGAGGTTATGGAGTATAGCTTCTCCATTCCTCATAATTTCAAGTTTGCAGATGGTGATAAAAAGCATATCCTGAAGGATATTGCTTATGATTATATTCCGAGGGACCTTCTGGACAGACCTAAGAAGGGCTTTGGATGTCCTACCGATACATGGCTTAGAGGACCCCTTCGCGACAAGCTTATAGATTACAGCGATGTGAACTTCCTTAAAAATCAGGGCATTTTTGATGCGGAATATACATCACGATTTATCAGAAATTATCTGGAAAAAGGTGACGGTGGTCCTGCTACCGGAGCTAATTATTCCAAGCTGTCCTGGAGCTTTTTCAACTTCCAGCAGTGGTATGAAAGGTATAGATGGCAGAAAAGGTAACTATAAAGAAAAAGCATATAGTTATGTATATAGGCTCACTCAACAAGGGCGGGGCTGAGCGTGTCATGTGCAATCTGGCTGAGTATTTCTACGGTATAGGCTACAAAGTGACGCTTGCTACAACCTATTTGTCCGACGATGAGTATGAGCTTCCTCATGCTGCCTGGAAGGTTCTTAAGAGCGAGGACGATGAGAACGCAGTTAAGGTGCTTAACCCCGATGAAGAGCTAAGATATGTGGATTTAAAGGGCGGTGAGCCCATGGGAATAGGCAGAATTTTCACGGCGCTTATGCCCTATGAGAAGGGAAACCGTGCGCAGAACTTCCATAGAAGGATTGAAAAGCTTACAAATGCCTGGGAGAGATTAAAACCTGATATTATTCTGTCTTTTCTTGGAAAAAATAATGTTATGGCACTGCAGTCGGCGTTATCGCTGGATATTCCTGTGGTTGTGTCAGTAAGGGCAACTCCATCTGAGGAGTACGCTACCCTGGGATTAAAGGCAGCCGTGAAGGTGCTGTTTCCCGCTGCGGCCGGTGTTGTGGTACAGACAACCGGTGCCATGGACTTTTTCGGACCTCTTATCAGAAATAAGTGCAGGGTTCTTCCAAATGCTATAAATGAAGAGTTTATGGCTCATAATGTGGTGCCTTTTGAGGATAGGAAAAAGGTTATCGTATCGGTTGGAAGGCTTGATGATAATAAAAATCAGAAGGTCATAATAAATGCCTTTTCATATTTTGTGAAAAAACATGCTGATTACAGGCTTATGATTTATGGCGACGGTCCTACCAGAGACCTATTAGAGAGGCTCTGCGGTAAGCTCGAGATACTTGATGAAACAGGTAAGGGAGCAGACGGTAAGGTTACGTTTATGGGAAGTGTCGACAGAATTGCTGACAGAATATGCGAGTCTGAGATTTTCGTCCTTACTTCCAAGACGGAGGGTATGCCCAACGCTCTTATAGAGGCTATGTCACTTGGACTTTGCTGCATATCAACGGATTGTCCCTGTGGTGGTCCTGCAGACCTTATTAAGAACGGTAGAAACGGAATCCTTATTCCGATGGATTCTGATGTGAAGATGGCGACTAACATTTTTCATGCCCTGGAAAGACTGGCGGATGATCCTGCTATAGCAAGGAAGATGGGCGGTGCAGCCCTCAGCGTCAGGGAGGAGTATAACCCGGACAGCGTAAATGCAAAGTGGAAAGAATACTTCGAGGAACTTATGTAGGAGATAGCGGATGCAATTTAACTCATACATTTTTATATTGTGCTTTTTGCCGCTATCGCTGATATTTTACTTCGGCTTCCATAAAATGGGGCATAAGAAGCTCTCTTTAACATCACTTCTTGCCATGTCCCTTTGGTTTTACGGGTATTTTAATCCCTATTATCTGCTGATAATATGCAGCTCTATAGCGGTTAATTTTATATTGTCAAAGGCTATGCAGCGCTTTGATAAGGGCGAAGCTGCAAAGAGAAAGCCATATCTGATACTGGGAATTCTGTTTAATGTAGGTCTCATATTCTATTTTAAGTATTACGACTTTTTTATAGAGAATATAAACGCAGCATTCAGAACGGATTTTAATTTAAGACACATAGTACTTCCGCTGGGAATAAGCTTTTTCACCTTCCAGCAGATATCCTTTATTGTTGATGCATACAGAGGGGAGACGGGAGATTATTCCTTCCTCGAGTATGCGCTTTTCGTGTCTTATTTCCCTCAGCTTGTAGCAGGTCCTATAGTTCTTCACTCTGAGCTTATTCCTCAGTTTAGGGATAAGAAAAAGCACAGCGTGAATTTTGACAATCTGTGCCGCGGAATTATGATGTTCACCCGCGGTCTTGCAAAGAAGATGCTGATAGCTGATATGTTCGGAAAAGCTGTGGATTACGGCTTTTCACAGGCAGCGCTTGTTCCAGTGGGAGAGGGGGCGCTCACTATTTCCGAGATAATCATAGTGATGCTGTCCTACACCTTCCAGATATATTTTGACTTTAGCGGCTACAGCGACATGGCAACAGGACTTGGAGCTATGTTTAACTTTGACATTCCCATGAACTTCAATTCACCTTACAAGGCTATATCCGTAGCGGAGTTCTGGAAGCGCTGGCACATGACTTTAACAAGGTTTTTGACTACATATATCTATATTCCTCTTGGTGGTAACAGAAAGGGGAAGCTCAGGACCTATATAAATACCTTTATAGTATTTCTGGTAAGCGGAATATGGCATGGTGCCAACTGGACCTTTATTCTGTGGGGAATGCTCCACGGGGCAGGACAGTGCATAAACAAGCTGACACACGGTTTATATGTAAAGCTCTGTGACAGTGCAAAAAAGGCTCCCCTGGGCGTATTTTTAAGCGGAATTATAAAAGTGTTTAGCTGGATAGTTACATTTATTTTCATAAATGTAGCGTGGCTCCTTTTCAGGGCAGACAGCGTAGCACAGTGGCTTCAGATTTTAAAGCGCCTCTTCGTTCTAAATCTCGATGTGAGATCTGAGATCGTGGAGGGCTTCAGGATCCCTAGATTCAGATATGTGCTTCAACTGCTTCACATGCCAAGCGCTGATATAAATGTGCTTATGACAGGCTGTAGTCTCTCCATGGTGGCAGCTCTGACAGTTTGCCTTTGCTGCAAGAATAATTACGAGAGAAAATACAGGACCAGCGCTGCTTCGCTCGTATTTACATGGGTGTTACTTGTGACCTGTATCGTGTCTATGAGCTCGATCTCGACATTTTTATACTTCAATTTTTAAAAAGGCTGAGGATTAATGACTTCAAAAAAATGGTTCTACAGTATTTTAATACTGGTTATAGCTACATTGGCTCTGGCAGCAGGGCTGGTGTTCTTTGTGGACCCTTTTTTTCACTACAGAGCGCCTAATCCAAAGCTTTTTTATAAGCTATATGACCAGAGATCCCAGAACGACGGAATTACAAGGAATTTCGACTATGATGCTATAATAACCGGGACCTCCATGGCGGAGAACTTCAAGGCTAGCCAGTTTGAGGGAGGACTTGGATTTAGAACTATAAAGGTTCCATACTCAGGGGCTACCTATAAGGAAATAAACGATAATCTCATAGCAGCTTACAATAGTGGTCATAACCCCAAATATGTGCTGAGACCCCTTGATTATTCACTTTTGATGAGGGATAAGGATGAGCTTAGGGATGACATGGGAGATTATCCTTACTGGCTTACAAATGATGATCCATTTGATGATGTGAAGTACTTACTAAATAAGGATGTTATTCTGAGGTATGCGATTCCTGCTTTGACCTCATATTTTCAGGGAAAGAACCCGGGATATACAAGCTTTGATGAGTACAGCTATACCGATGGGGATAATAAATACGGCAAGGAATACGTTCTCTACGGCAAAAAGGAATTTGTGGATCCCGACAGCTTTGAATTATGGATATTGTCAGATGAAGAGAAGAAAATGCTTGAGGGAAACATCGAGCAGAATGTGGTATCTCTTGCAAGAAAGCACCCGGAGACAACATTTTTGTATTTCTTCCCGCCCTATTCGATGGTATATTGGGGAGCCCTCTATGAGGAGGGGCAGCTTGATAAAATACTTGCCTGTAAGCAGGCAGCGATAGAACAGATGCTGGAATGTGATAATATACACATATACAGCTTTACCACTCATACTGAGATAACCGCCGATCTTTCAAGATACAGGGATCAGGCTCATTATGATTATAAGGTAAATGAATTTATAATAGATACTATAGTCAAGTATGAAAATGGCTATGAAAATACTGATATGTTTGAACTATCAGACAGAATTACCAGGGAAAATGCCGATGGCTATTTTATAGAAGAGAGTTATTTACTTAATAACTTTGATTACAATAGCCTTATAGATTAAGAAAGAGTAGAACCTATGCGAGATATTTCTCATTTTTATTTTAAGGGAATACCTGTTTCAGAGCAGCCGCTGATCACAGTTGCGATCACCTGCTACAACGTAGAGAAGTACATGTCCAGGTGTATAGAGTCTGTGATGGCGCAGACCTATGCCAATCTGGATATTCTGATAATAGATGATGGTTCCCGCGACAGGACAGGGGCTATCTGCGATTACTATATGACCCAGGATACAAGAATCCGTGTTGTTCATCAGAGTAATCAGGGCCCCGGAACCGCCAGGAACTACGCCATGGAAGAAGCTATGGGCGAGTACCTTGCTTTCCTTGATGGGGATGACTACGTAGAGAATTATATCTACGAATATATGATGAGTGCGATTCTGGAATCAGGCGCAAAGCTCGCGATCTGCAATTATTTTGAGAATGCAGAGGATATGCCGGTCGAGCTTCATCCTCTAAATGAAAATATGCGTGCAAACTCTATAAGGATGGTAGATTCCAAAGAGCTTATCACTGCCTGCGTTGAGGAATCAGAAGACCTTAAGGTGAAGAGTATGGTGTGGAACAAGCTCTATCACAAGAGTCTCCTTGAGGGCAAGAGCTTTCCTAATATACTCTTCTATGAGGACAGGCGTTTTACATTAGAAATACTGCATGATGCAGGAGAGGCCGTGTTCGTTGACACGCCGCTTTATCATTATATAATAGACAGAAAGGACAGCATCGGCACACAGGAGGGGTTTTTCTGCATCTTTTCAGAGTGGATACCTGCCTGCAACTCGGTTAAGGCGTTCCTTAGGCAGATAGGAATGGAGGATCTGGCTGATACTCAGGATTACCTGATGTACACAAGGCTCCTTGATTTTTATGCGGAGGCTAAGCTGGATAAGACCGGGGATAAGAGCAAATATCTTGAGGACATCACGGCTTATATAGAGAAATGCCGCGACAGCGTTGACAGGATATATGGCAGCAGGATTGCTGATCCTAAGGAGAAAAAGCGGATGCAGAAGTTTTTGGACCACCGCTGGATGTATGATCATTTTCATCTCAAATAAGAGATGTTCTAAAATTAGAAGATAAGCAGTATCACTACAGGGGGATGTATGATAATAATTAGAATGATGGGCGGACTTGGAAACCAGATGTTCCAGTATGCCCTGTATCTTCAGCTCAAGGCATTGGGGAAGGAAGTTAAGATCGATGATGTTTACGGATTTCGCGACGATGAGCAGAGAGATCCGGTGCTTGAAGATATGTTCGGAATCACCTACGACAAGGCTACAGATGCCGAGGTTGTGGACATAACAGATTCCTATCTTGATCTTTTCAGCAGGATCAGAAGAAAGATTTTTGGAAGAAAATCCAAGGAATATGAGGAGCTTACAGGTATATTTGATCCCAAGGTCTTTGAGCTTGAGGAAGCTTATCTGAATGGCTTTTTCCAGAGCGATAAATATTTTCCTGATAAAGAGGTAGTAGCTCAGCTCCGCAAGGAGTTTGCGTTTAAGCCCGAGGAGGTATTCACCTCCGCAGAGAGCTGGGATCTCTACAGACATATTCGTGAGACAGAGTCTGTCAGTATCCATGTGAGAAGAGGTGATTATCTTCTTCCCGGAACAGTGGAGACCTTCGGAGGAATATGTGATACCGATTACTATAAGAGAGCCATTGATCTTATGGTAAAAGAGCATCCGGACGCTATTTTTTATGTGTTTACAAGCGATAAGGAATGGTGTGAGGAAAATGTATCCGGTAAAAAGTTCCGTATCGTTGATACAAAGGAAGAGAATGAGGATGCGGTTGATATGCTCCTTATGAGCCTTTGTAAGCATCACATTCTGGCTAATTCAAGCTACAGCTGGTGGAGTGCCTGGATGAATGATTCTCCGGAAAAGACAGTTATAGTACCGAAGAAGTGGCTTAACAACAAGCCCATGGATGATATATATACTGCGCGTATGACGCGTATTTGATAAAGGAAGTTTTATGAGTTTAAGTAATCCGAAGGAGAATAAGGCCGAGAGTCTTAATCTCCTTTCCAAGATAAATTATATTTTTGATAAAAAGCAGAAAAGGATGCTGGTGATCCTGGGAATCATGATCGTCATCGGTGGTCTGTTTGAGACACTGGGAGTAGGAATGCTGGCTCCGGTTGTCGGAGTTATCACTGATCCTGATGCAGTTCGCGGTAAGATCGAAAAGCTCCCTGTTATAAATGGGCTTCCGAAGGCTATGGGCCTTGATACAAATGCCAAGCTGATATGTGCGATTCTGGCTACACTTATTATCATTTACGTGGTGAAAAACATATACCTTCTGATTTTGGTATATGTGCAGAACAGTTTTATATCCAAAACCCGTAATGATATGATTTCCCGCGTAATGAGGGAGTTTTTGAACAGACCCTACGAGGATTATCTCGGGGCAGATATTCCTACGGTATTTAGAATAACTGATGGCGATATACCGAAAACTTTTTCACTTATGCTGGCTCTTTTAAATCTTTGTACAGAGCTTGTGGTTTCGACGTTTTTGGGAATTTATCTCGTTTATACCAACTGGAAGATGGCGCTTTTGATGATCGTTGTTCTTGGTGGTATGACGGTACTTATCACTAAGGTTCTTAAGCCTGTCATGAATGATATAGGAAAAAAGAACCAGAGCATCGCTTCAAGGATTGCCAAGTGGAGAATCCAGGCTATTTACGGACTTAAGGAAGTTAAGGTCCTTAATCGTGAGGACTTCTTCATAAGAAATTACTATGAATCCGGTAAGATCGGAGCAGATACTGATATCAGATATACTGTCCTCAACAATTCACCAAGATCCCTTATTGAGACAGTTTTCATGGCTGCCGTTTTCGGATTTATAATCGTGTACGTATCAAGAGGCGGAGATACGAAGCTTCTTGTTGAGCATCTGGCAGCGTTTGCTGTGGCCGCTATAAGGCTTATCCCCAGTGCAAACCGTATAAATAACTATATTACCGAGATCGCATATGAGGAGCCTGCGCTTAACTTCGTATATAACAATCTCTCTGAGTCCATGAAGTCAGATAAAAAGATGGCTGCAGAGAGAAGTGCTATCGCAGGACCTGCACTCCAGCTTAATGATAAGATTGAGCTTAAGGGAATAACCTTCGCATATCCCGATGCTGATAAAAATATATTTACCGGAGCAGATATGACAGTTCCCAAGGGCAAATCCGTGGGAATCATGGGATCTTCAGGAGCAGGTAAGTCCACTATAGTTGATATACTTCTTGGACTTCTTCACACGAAGAGTGGTGAGATACTCTGTGATGGACAGAATATTTTCAGCAATTACGAGTCATGGCTTGCTCAGATAGGATACATTCCCCAGAGCATATACCTGATAGATGAGTCCATTCGTGACAACATCGCATTTGGAATAGATGCTGATGAGATTGATGAGGCCAGAATCTGGCAGGTGTGTGAGGAAGCACAGCTTGCAGATTTCATTAAGAGCCTTCCCGAGGGACTTGATACTAAGATTGGTGACCGCGGAGTGAGACTTTCCGGTGGTCAGAGACAGCGAATCGGAATCGCCAGAGCGCTTTATCACAATCCTGAGATTCTGGTATTTGATGAGGCTACAAGTGCTCTTGATAACGAGACTGAGGCAGCAGTTATGGAGGCTATAAACAGCTTCCATGGAAAGAAGACGATGATCATCATCGCTCATAGACTTAACACTATCGAAAAGTGCGACATGATCTATGAGGTTAGGGATGAGAAGATCGTGGAGACAACTCTTGATGGAAAGATCGTTTATCACAAAGCTACGTAATATAGCCTTATATGCAGCGCTTACGATTGAGCTCCTTTTGATGGTTTATGAGAGGAGTGTGCTTCCGTTATCAAGCCCGAAGCAGATATTCAGGATAAGCTTTGTGCTTTCGGTAATCGCGCTTTTACTTACAAAGTACTCACTTAAACAGTGGATAGTTATTGTTATTGTCTGTGCTATCAGCGTGGTCAGCTATAAGATAACGGGGAATAATGATCTCCTCAGATTTTCGGTATTTGTAATAGCCTGCAAGGATGTAGACTTAAAGGCTATGCTCAGATATATTTTTGTGATGACAACGGCAGGTGCGCTGCTGATTGTGGCTATGTCGGTTACCGGCTTTGCAGGTGACATCAGGCTCATCGATGATTTTGGAAGAGAAGCCGGAAGCGAAGTCAGATATACCTTTGGCTTTGGACATCCCAATACTCTTATGAGTGTTGTTTTCTCAATTGAAGTACTGTTTGTTTATCTGATCCGCGATTATAAAAGAGCGGTGAGAAATGGTATAATGGTAGCCATGCTGGCACTTAATGTGATCCTGTATTTCTTTACAGGCTCAAGAACCGGTGTGGCACTTACTGTATTTACGATTGTACTTGCTTTTGCAGTTTATGAGATTAAGTTTTTACAGGAATCTGCTTTTTTGTACGGATTCGGTATAGCTGTGATAGGAGCCTGCGTTGCTTTTTCAGTGTGGGCTGCCAGGATAAGTAAGTACGCTAGAAAAAAGAAATATCCTTTTTATTATAAACTGGATAAGATACTTACCGGTCGAATTCAGTCATTGTATTATGATACAAAGCCCCATAAGGGATCACTTAAGACCTGGAGTCTCTTCGGAGATGAGTTTAGCGGTAATTCCTTCTTTGACATGGGCTGGGTAAGACTGTTTTACTGGTATGGGATAATACCGGCTATACTTATTTTGCTGGTTATTGTCTACTTTATTTATCGTTTGTACCACAGGAGAGATTATGCCACTATGATAATGGTGATCTCTATTAGTGTATTTACTCTGGTAGAAGCAAGCTTTGTTTCTTCATTTATCGGAAGGAATTATCTGCTTCCCATAGCCGGAGTTTATCTGTTTTCAGAGTCCTTATCCGAAAGGAATCGGGCAGATAAAAGCTAGCGGTCATAGAGGAGGAAGGAAAAAGTAGTGCAGGGAAAGACAAAATATCTGGTTAACTATGTGGTTTGGGCAGTTGATATTCTGGCAATAGTGATATCATTTGTTCTTGCTACCTATATTAGATTCTGGAATTTCAGAGACATGCAGGATAAGACCATGCATTTTATTATATGCATTCTTATGGCGCTTATCTGCACGGTCTATACATTCGCAATTGATGCCAACAGAGGTTTTTTAAAGAGAACTATCTGGAAGGAAGGGACTGCTGTAGTAAAGTTTGAGGTTGTCCTTATTCTTGGAACAATTGCCATTGCGTATGTTCTTAAGCTTGCTGAGCAGTTTTCACGTCTGGTAATGCTCTATTTCATTATTTTTGATGTGATTCTGATGCTTGTATTTCATCAGCTTGTTAAGCTCGTTCTTAAAAAGTACTGGGAGAGCGGAGATACTGCCATCAAGCTTCTTGTTGTTTCCGAAAAAGAGATTATGATGCCTACCATAAGACATCTCCAGCACAGACTTGAGATCAACTACTCCATTGAGGGAGCAGTATGTCTTGACGAGGATATGACTGGTGAGGAAATCAGAGGTGTCAACATAATCGCGAACAGGGACAACCTGATAGATACAGTTACTTCCTACCCTGTGGATGAGATCTTTATTTACACACCCAATATCAGTCAGAATTCACTTAATGAGACGATTGCAGCCTTTGGTGACATGGGTGTTACGGTTCACTACTGCGTAGAGCTGCCCAATATTGCAGGAAGTACTTCAGTTGGTAACCTTGCTACCTATTCAGTTATCTCATATATTCACGGAACAGAGAGATACAGAGCGCTTATACTTAAGAGATTTATGGATATTATCGGAGGCTTTGTGGGACTTGTGATTACTGCAATTTTCACACCCTTCGTTGCACTGGCGATCAAGCTTGATTCTCCCGGACCCGTGTTCTTCTCACAGGTTCGTATCGGAAGAAACGGAAGACGTTTCAAGATATATAAGTTTAGAAGTATGAGAACCGATGCTGAGAAGGTAAAGCAGGAGCTTGCTGATCAGAATGAGATGAACGGTCTCATGTTCAAGATGAAGGATGATCCCAGAATTACCAAGGTTGGCGCCTTCATCAGAAAGACAAGTATTGATGAGCTTCCACAGTTCCTCAACATTTTTAAGGGCGATATGAGCCTTGTTGGAACAAGACCACCCACCGAGGATGAGTTTGAGAAGTACAATCAGTATTACCGCAGAAGAATCAGCATGACTCCCGGACTTACAGGAATGTGGCAGATCAGCGGAAGAAGTGATATAGAAGATTTCGACGATGTAGTTAAGCTTGATCTTCAGTATATAGATAACTGGTCCTTGTGGCTGGATATTAAGATTCTTGTTAAAACTGTAGGCGTTGTGTTATTTGGAAGAGGCGCACGCTAAGAAGGAGCTCTTATATGCCAGAAAAAATAGTCAGCGTTATCATAACTGTATATAATATCAAGCAGTATTTTGATGATTGTATGAGAAGCGTGCTTGGACAAACCTATAAAGATATAGAGATAATCCTTGTGGATGACGGAGCAACTGATGGCAGTGGTGAGCTCTGCGATGAGTACGCAAAGAAGGATTCACGAATCAGAGTGATTCACAAGGAGAACGGCGGTCTTATGTCTGCGTGGAGTGCAGGGGTAAAGGCAGCAGAGGGCAGATATGCCCTTTTTATCGATGGCGATGACTGGGTAGATACGGAAATGGTAGAGGAGCTTTTAAAGTACGCATCACCTGACCCTGATATAAAGGAAATCGTCAGCAGCAATTATATTATTGAGAAGAAGAACGAAAAGAGAAAGGCCTCTCACGGAGCAGCGCCCGGAGTCTATGAAAAGGAAAAGCTTTCTGAGCTTAGAACGAGACTCCTTGGCGAAGAGACAAGACCTGTGATAATGTCCAGATGTATGAAGCTGATAACCCGTCAGCTCATATTGGATAACATGCATTATCTTGATTACAGTATCAGGATGGCAGAGGACGTAAATATTATTCTTCCGTGTCTTCTTGATGCGGATAGGCTGACAATACTTGAAGATGGATTCTTTTATCACTACAGAACCATTGGAGAGTCCATGGCCCACGGCTATGATAAGCGCCTTTTGGATAACATAAAGCTTGATTATCATACTTTTCTGGGCATTATGAAGGATAAGGGAGTATCCAATGCCCAGGAGCAGATGGACAAGGAATATGTGAGACTCCTTTTTCTGGTAATGAAGAACGGACTTCGTGCTAATGATCCTGGAGCAACTGCACATATTAAAGACGTTTTTAAATCAGATGAGATTGCAGAAGTAATAAGAAAAACACCTGTAACTGTTTCAGAGAAATCCAATCGATTGGTATATTATGGAATGAAACATCCGATTATACCTGTTATTATTGCGATCAGATTTATTATAAAGATGTATGACAAAGTTACGGCGGGGGCAAACTGATGGATAAGGCCATGACAAGACCTATGGTCAGCATTATCATACCGGCTTATCAGGCACAGGACTCGATAGAAGACTGTGTGAATTCAGTATGCTCACAGGTGATATCATATGAAATAAGTAATGCAGCTAAGGATTACAGCGGTATTATGGAGATCATCATTATAGATGACGGGTCTACCGATAAAACGGCATCTATCTGCGACAGACTTAGCGAAACCAGCGATATTGTTAAAGTGTTACATGTAAAAAATG
The DNA here is from genome assembly GCF_000423945.1 of Butyrivibrio sp. XPD2002. Lineage (GTDB taxonomy): Bacteria > Bacillota > Clostridia > Lachnospirales > Lachnospiraceae > Butyrivibrio. Next base: position 98,144 of record NZ_AUIY01000012.1, read on the forward strand.
GCGGTGTATCTAAAGCCAGGAATTTGGGACTGGAGAATTCTGGCGGAAGGTATATCGCTTTTGTTGATGCTGATGATCTGCTGGGAGATACATATATATCGGACCTTCTTAAGAATGCCTTAAAGACCAATGCGGACCTTATAATAATGGATGGAAAGATAGTAACAAATGATATTATTACCGGGCGCAGATACATAGAGGATGGTATTTTAAGTGAGGACACCCATGTTTGGGGTAAGCTGTTTAAGAGAGAGCTTATTTTTGAGGGTGGAAAGGTTGTGAGATTCCCTGAAAATATAACGATAGGCGAGGATATGCTGTTTCTCCTGGAGGTATTGAAGAAGATAGATGATAAAGCCTGCATAAGTCTTATAACAGGTGGCGGTTATAAGTATAACTTCAATGACAGCGGTGCAATGCTTAAGGCTTTTAAGCCCTCATATCTGGACCAGATAACCTGTTGGGAGATGGCAGATAAGGAGCTTTCAGAGCTTGATCTCGGTCTTTCAGAAAGGGCTTCTATAAAATTCGCAGCGATAAGGGTTATGGCTGCGCTTTTAGTGGTGTCGAAATTTGCTAAAACCCTTAATATGAGAGACAATAAAGGCATGACAGTTACTCTTGCGATGAAAGAGGAGGTCGTAGCAAGGGCTAAAGCTATGATAAATAAGGCAAGAGCAGTTAGGGGATGTTATGGCAGATTATCAACAGGCTATAAGATTAAGATAACATTATTCAGCGTAAGCCCTGACCTGTATATGAAACTGTATGGACAATGGAAGAAGATATGATTAGAGAAGAGAACACAAGAAAAAGACTGTTTATAATATCAGTTATAGTGTGCTTTGTGACAATTCTGATATACGAGATGCTGACACCGATGCTTATGGATGACATGAGTTATGGTAAACAGGTTCAGGAGGCAGGAAGCTTTTTGGGACTTTTTGCTCAGGAGCATCACCAGTATATGACCTGGACGGGGCGCTCTGTGGCTCATCTTATGCTTAGGATTTTTATGTATATAGATATGCATACGCTGGGCGGAAGAGTGTTCTTTAATATTGTGGCGGCAGCGGTGTTTACGGCGCTGACACTGCTCATATATCGTAATGCGAACAGTAACATTCGATATGATGTCGGTGCATATCTTTTGGGAGTTCTTCTTATATGGCTTTTTGCAGTATCCTTTGGTCAGACAATTTTATGGGAGACAGGAGCATGTAACTATCTGTTTACAACAACAATTGTTATGGCTATGGTGACTGTTTACAGAAATGTTTATGATAAGTGCCAGGCAGAGGGTGGTGAGGATAAGTCGAAGAAAGCTCTCTCCTGCATTGGGATGTTTCTTCTTGGAGTAGTATCCGGATGGTGTAATGAGAATACCAGCGGTGGTCTGCTTCTTCTTATGATAATTGTCGCTGTTTATTATAAGAAGCTCTATGCCTTTGCTATATCAGCTATGGCTGGAACAGCTGTGGGACTTGGATTTATGGTTCTGGCTCCCGGTAATGCGATCAGAAGTCAGTATATGGAGGAAGCACATACGGGCCTTCTTGGAATGGCAGCCAGATTTCTTAAAATAACATTGGTTCTCAAAGAAGAGTTTATGGTTCTTCTTATAATAATTGCTGTTTTGTTTTTGCTTCTTAAGCTGCAGGGAAAAGTTTTTAAGGATTTAAAGGCGATGATACTTTTTGTATTCATCTTTTTTGCTACATCCTACAGCCTTATCCTTACAGTGACACCTCAGGAGAGAGCGTTCTTTGGTGCAGGAATATTCCTTATAGTGGCTATAGTACAGGGATATTGCAGGATCAGTACCGGAGAGGCGGATAATACAGTAGCCGATGGTAATGCTGATAAATCAGAAAAAACCGTTTTGCTGCAGACTGTTAAATATGGTACAGTAGTCGCTATGGCAATTTACATGCTGTTTACCTATATTGAGAGCGGTGCCAATCTGGCAAGAATATATAGAGAGGAGCAGAACAGGTACAGTTACCTTGAAGAGCAGGCAGCTAAAGGGGAGGAGGATGTTGAAATCCCCATGCTGAGTGATCAGTTTTATACGAAATATACATCTGCCTATACCTGTGATGTCTCAGACGACTGGACCAATTGGAACAATATGATGATCGCGGAGTATTACGGATTTAAAACAGTTTTGGGAGTTGATCCTGATACTGAGGAGTAATAAGGAAAAAGTTTATGGAAAGACAGTTATTATTCTATATGCACGCAGGCAGTGGCAATCACGGGTGCGAAGCAATAGCGGATGCTACTCTTGAAGCCCTTACGGAAGAGTGCAGGAATGAAAATTATATACCGCCTGTAATTATTACAAATAATAAAGAACAGGATATGAAGTATGGTCTTGGAGACAGAGTATCGAAGGGGCAATGCAGCATAATCGAAGAGAGACATATAGCTGAGGATCTGATACCTCATGTTATGTATTATGCCTATAGAAAGGTAACGGGTGATGCGGTATCCTTCTTGAGGTACCAGTTTAAGGATGTTCTGAAGAAGGCATCACAGTATAAGAATCCCATAGCTGTTTCCATAGGAGGAGATAACTATTGTTATCCAGAGATGGTTAATGATCTTAAGCTTGCTCACGAAGCTTTTCTTGAAAAGGGGATGTCATCCATCCTTATGGGATGCTCAGTTGAGCCGGATACGGTGAAGGATTTAAAGGATGACCTTTTGAAGTTTGATCTCATAACAGTAAGGGAATCTATTTCCTACAAGGGAATGATAGATGGAGGAATCCCGGAGGATAAGGTTAAGCTCTGTCCTGATCCGGCGTTTATGCTTCCTGTTAAGAAGGGAAGTCTCCCTGAAGGTTTTGTAAAAGGAAATACTATAGGACTTAATGTCAGTCCCATGGTTCAGGGAAAGGAAGCTTCTCCCGGAATCACCATGGAGAATTACAGGAATCTGATAAGACATATATTAAATGATATTGAGGGATCAAAGGTTTTACTTGTGCCTCATGTGGTTTGGAAGAGTAATGACGACAGACAGCCGCTCACACAGCTCTATGAGGAGTTTAAGGATACCGGAAGGGTTATTCTTGCAGAGGATGCTTCCGCTGAGGAATTAAAGGGACTTATAAGTGAGTGCAGAATTTTTATAGGTGCAAGAACACATTCCACCATAGCTGCATATTCCACCTGCGTTCCGACACTTGTGCTTGGATATTCTGTAAAATCCAGGGGAATTGCAACTGATCTTTTTGGAACCGATGAAAACTATGTTGTGCCTGTTCAGAAGCTGACTTCTGATAAGGATCTTGTAGAGGCCTTTGATTTTATTCTTAAGAATGAGGACGGAATAAGAGAGAGACTTCAGGAGATAATGCCTGAATACAGTAAGCGTGCGGCAGATAATGCGCGTTATATAAAGGAGCTTGTTTAATGCTGATAATACAGATAGCCGGAGGCCTGGGAAACCAGATGCAGCAGTATGCCATGTACAGGAAGCTGCTGAGAGCCGGCGCAGATAAAGATATAAAGCTTGATACAAGCTGGTTTGATAAAAAAACTCAGGACGGTGTTCTTGCTAAGCGAGAGCTGGAGCTTTCATATTTTCAGAATCTCCCTCTTCCTGTGTGCACAGCCGAGGAGAGAGCGTATTTTCTTGACAGAAGCATAGCAAGAAAAGTTTTTGAGAAGGTTATGCCTGCCGCAAGCAAAAGGTTTACTGAGAGTGGCATGTATCATCCGGAGATTTTCAGCCTGCAGGATAAGTATATTGAAGGATATTTTGCCTGCCAGAAATACTACGATGATATTATGGATGAGCTTAGAGAGCTTTTCATATTTCCTACGCATCCTGATACGGATATAAACGTCAGGAATATGGATCTTATGAACGAGATGGAGCTTCGTCCAAGTGTCAGCGTTCATATAAGAAGAGGAGATTACCTCGATCCTGAGAATGCTGCGCTTTTTGGAAATATTGCAACTGATGAGTACTATGAAGGAGCCATGGACTACTTCAGAGCTTTGGATCCTGATACACATTTTTATATTTTTACAAATGACCCTGAGTATGCACGCCAAAAATATGCTGACCCGGAGAGATACACAATTGTGGATCACAACACGGGTAAGTATTCGCTTCTGGATATTCAGCTCATGAGTCACTGCATGGGAAATATCTGTGCAAATTCGACATTTTCATTCTGGGGAGCAAGGCTGAACCGCAGGAAGGATAAGAAGCTTGTAAGAACACTTACCATGAGAAACAACCAACCAGTAGATCCCGAAATCATGCATGATTATTGGGCTGGATGGGTGCTCATGGACAAAGATGGCAAAGTGCGCTAAAATAGTCATTTAGGTATTGATTATAGTAAGAAAAGGAACTGGCGAATGCCTGATATTAAGATCATTATTGCGACCACAAAAAAATACAGAATGCCTGATGATCCGGTCTATATGCCTTTGCAGGTGGGTGCGGTTAATAAGAAGGCCGCGAATACACCTTATGAGAAGGATAACACGGGAGAGAACATTTCTGAGAAGAACAGCAGCTATTGTGAGCTGACAGGTCTCTACTGGGCTTGGAAGAATCTTAAGGCAGATTATATAGGTCTCGTACATTATAGAAGATATTTTGCTTCACCTGAGGCAAGGGGAGAGGATGATCCGTTCAATAAGATTATTGGCGGTGAGGAAGTTAAGAGACTTCTTGAGAAGAACTGTATCATAGTTCCCAAGAAGAGGAAGTATTATATAGAAACTCTTCAATCACACTATGCTCATACACATTACGTGGAGCAGCTGGATGAGACCGGCAAGGTAATTAAGGACCTTTGTCCTGAATATATGGAGTCCTTCGAGAGAGTAATGACTCAGACTTCAGGTCATATGTTTAATATGATGATAATGCGTAAGGACATACTGGATAAGTATTGCGAGTGGCTGTTCAAGATCCTTAATGAGGTTGAGATCAGATATCCCGAGAACAATCTCAGTGCTTATCAGGGCAGATATATAGGTAGAATTGCGGAACTCATATTCAATGTGTGGCTTGATTACCAGGTTACAACAGGAGCTATCCCGAGGTATCAGATTCAGGAGCTTCCATGTGTACACATTGAGAATGTCAACTGGTTTAAAAAGGGAGGAGCATTCCTTGCTGCAAAGCTCTTCCATAAGAAATATGATCACAGTTTCTGATCATTGAGAATTAGTGAGAAGTATAAAGTGGAAAGAAAATCAGGAAAAAGTGCTGCATTTGGCATAATATATTTAATATTTGTATTGATTGTTTCAGGTATTGCGTACAAGCACGTAACTGATTTCACCGGAAAAAGATATATTTTAATAAGTGCGCTGCTGTTTATATTCTCAGTCGCTGCACCTTTCACGTTGGGAAGGAAGAAATGGAAATCCTCTAAGGCAGTAACTGCTGTAGCACTACTTATTTATCCGCTGTTATGCTTTTACTTCACTGAAAAAGCGTTAAGTACCGGATTTGGTTTCATAGAAGCCGGTAAAAAGATTCTTATTGGTAATTATGGACTGTATGCTCTGATCATATGGTTCATATTTGCTTTAACCTTATCTCTTGGCATATCGTTTTTCACAAGCGGTCTGCTGTTTATTTCTTTTGGACTCGCCAATTATTTTACAATTTTATACAGACAGGTTCCTATTCTTGCGGGAGATGTAGCTACTGCAGGAACAGCCCTTAACGTTGCAGGTCATTACACCTATGAGATGGAAATATGCCAGTTTATGGCGATTCAGTTTCTGCTTGCGACTTTGTCATTTGCTCTCTTTTATAAAGTTGAGCGTGAAAACAGGATAAGCATAGGGAAGAGAATTGCTGTAGCAGTCGTTGCTATTGTGATATTTGCAGGTGCTGCAAGATGCGTGGCATTTACTGATTTCCTTGAGAATCAGGGGATTTCCGTCCATGTATGGATTCCGATTAAGACCTACAGACAAAAGGGAGGACTGCTTACCTTCTGCAGAAGCATAAGGAATATGGTGGTTGATAAGCCTGAGGGCTATGATCCTGATAACATTAAGGGACTTATGACGGAATATCCTTCAGATTCAATATCTGATGAAAAGGTAAGGCCCAACGTAATCGCCATTATGAATGAGGCATTTTCTGACCTTCAGGATGTTGGAGATCTTCCTACAAACATGGAAGTGATGCCCTTTTATGACAGCCTTACAGAAAATACCATTAAGGGCTGGAGCTATGTATCTGTTTTTGGCGGCCAGACAGCCAGCAGTGAGTATGAGTTTTTATCTGGAGATTCCATGGCATTTTTGCCCGCAGGAACTACTCCCTATCAGCTTTATATAAAGAGGTTTATGCCTACTCTTACAGGGAACCTTTTACTTGATCACTATTTTAGGGCTATTGCACTTCATCCCTATAAACCAAACGGATATAATCGCAATAACGTATACCCTATTCTTGGCTTTGATGAGTTTATTTCAGCTGAGGATTTTCCTGAAGGTACTCCCATGATGTCAAAGCATATCACGGACAGCGCGGATTATAGCAGGATTATCGAGGAATACGAGAAGGCGAAAGCAGAGAGTGATGAGCCCTTCTACGTTTTTAATGTGACCATGCAAAATCACGGACCTTTTTCAAATGATATGGAAAATGTCCCGGATGAAGTAAAGATTACTGATGAAGAGCTTAACATGGACGGAGTTCAGGATTATCTGAACCTTATTCATGAGAGTGATAAGGCCTTAAAGGACCTGGTTGAGTACTTTGAAAAGGTGGATGAGCCCACAGTTATAGTGATGTTTGGCGATCATGAGCCCGGAGTTGGCAATGCCTTTTATAATAAGCTCGTAGGTGGTAACAAGAATAACCTTGAGGGAGAGGAGCTTTTAAACCTCTACCACACAAAGTTCGTTATCTGGGCGAATTATGATATTCCTGAGGCTGATTACTCTGAGGAAAGCGGAATCAGTATCAACTATCTTCAGGCGCTTATGCTTGATGCGGCAGGCATGAAGATGAGCGGCTATAGTAAGTACCTTCTGGATACCATGAAGGAGGTTCCGATCCTTACTGCAAACGGTTATATCGGTGCAGATGGGAACTTCTATAACACAGATGACGAGAGCTCTCCTTATTATGAGAGACTGCAGCAGTACAGATCCATCGTGTATAACCATCTCTTTGATAAAAAGGGAAGAGTTGATGAATTCTTTGAATATTCAACAAAGAATACCGCTGAAACAGCGAAGGTCAGGGAAGAGCTTATAAAAGAAAAGCATATAGTTCATGCGGGAGGCTTTATAAATTCCGCTGATGGAACTGAGTATAACTATACAAGCAGCGTTGAAGCTATAGAAAATTGTTATAATAAAGGAAATAAGTTTTGCGAGCTGGATTTTTTGATGACAAAGGATAACCAGCTCGTCTGCGCTCATGCGTGGAAGCAGCTATATAAAGACGGGACGCCTCTTGAGGATGCGGTAAGCCTTGATGAGGCTTTATCCTGTAAAATGGAGAACGAGTTCACACCCCTCTGGCTTGGAAGTCTGGTGGATTTTCTAAGGGGCCATGAGGGAATGTACATCGTCACTGACATCAAACAGGACTATAACGCAGAGGGCGCAAAGCAGATAGCAGAGTATTGTCCTGATCTTATGGACAGATTCATAATCCAGGTCTACCACGAGGAAGAGGCTACTGTCATGGAAGAGCTGGGATTTAATAACATAATCTTTACTCTTTACAGAACCGAGGAGGAGGAGAGAACTCCGGAGGCTCTTATGGAGGCAGCAGGTAAGCACGATTTCGTGGCCTGGACAGCAAAGAAAGCCTTCATAAATGAAGATTTTGTGGCAAGTATCAAAGCTACCGGCGTTCCGCTTTATACACACACCGTCAATGATCCACAGGAGATAAAGGATTTTATGGCACTTGGTGTTGATGGATTTTACAGCGATGTTGCTGATTTTGATACTGTGCTTAAGGATTGATGATCCGTAAGTATGCGGGATATGACACTAAAACAAAACAAGAAGGAAAATTGGTAAATGGGAAATAATAAGGCTATGGGAGCGGCTGATAAGCGGCACTTTTTCAAGACCGGCTTTCGCGGAGCCCCCGGCACCTTTGAACTTAATAATGAACAGCTAAAGGAGCTTCAGCAGACACTTCTTGAGATGCTTAAGGATTTCATAGCGGTGTTTGACGAAGAGAACATATTCTATACACTAAGCGGCGGCTCTGTACTCGGCGCTATAAGGCATAAGGGCTTTATTCCCTGGGATGATGACATCGACATAAATATGCCAAGAAAAGATTTTGAGCATTTAAAGCGCATCTTTGATGAAAAGCTCGGAGATAAATATGTACTCTGCGGACCTGAGTTTGGCAGAGGCTATGGCATGAGCCATGTTCAGATAAAGAAAAAGGGAACTACCTACAAGGCCTTTAATGAGCTTACCATGAAGGATACCGGAATTTTCATAGATATATTTGTTCTGGAAAACACCTATGACAATAAGCTAAAAAGGGAGCTTCACGGAACCTGGTGCCTTATGCTTGGATATATTCTGACCTGCAGAAAAACGGCTGAGGATTGGAAGGCACTTGAGCCCTATCTGTCGGTGAATGAGGTGTTAAAGGAAGCCTTTGCAAAGAAGATGAAGATAGGAAGACTCTTTAAGTGGCAGAGCCTTGATAAAGTTGCCAAAAGGGTCATTTATTGGTATTCTTACTGTGGTTTGGAAGACTCGAAGCAGGTTTGTATCCCCAGCGGAAGAAAGCACTATTTTGGCGAGATGTACAATCGCGAGGATATGTGTAAGGCACGGGATGCGGTATTCGAAGGAGTTAATGTAAAGATTCCCAAGGGAACAGAGACTTATATGGAGATTCTATATGGGCCTAATTACATGCAGATTCCGAAGGAAGAGGATCGAGAGATTCATTCAGCTGTGGAGCTGAAATTTTGATATTATAAAGAGACCCTCATCCGTCGCTACGCGACACCTTCCCCCAGAGGGGGAAGGCAATAATATTCTAAAGCCTTCCCCCCTTGGGGGAAGGTGGCACGAAGTGCCGGATGAGGGAAAAGGGAGGAATAAAAATGGCTAATATTGCTATAATAATCGCAGGTGGTTCTGGCCACCGCATGCAGCAGGATATTCCGAAGCAGTTTATAAACGTATATGACAAGCCTGTTCTTATGTATACACTTGAGGGCTTCCAGAAGCACCCTCAGATCGATGCTATCGAGCTTGTGTGCATCGATGGCTGGCAGGATATGGTATGGGCTTATGCGAAGCAGTTCAATATAACAAAGCTTAAGTGGATCGTTCCCGGCGGCGAGAGTGGCCAGGAATCTATAAGAAACGGTGTATTTAACCTTGAGGGCAAGGCTGAGGATGATGACATTATCATAATCCACGATGGAATCAGACCTCTTGTGGACGAGATGGTTCTTTCGGACGTAATCGTTGTTTGTAAAAAGCATGGCAATGCAGTGACATCCCTTCCTTATAACGAGCAGATCTTCGTTGTAAACGATGAGGAAGAGGGAACAACAAGGAAGTATATCCCCAGAGAGACACTTAGAAGAGTATCTACACCTCAGGCTTATAAGTTTGGCAAGCTTGACTGGGCATATCATGAGGCCTTTGAAAAGGGAATCGGTATCAAGGGAAGTGCCTACACCAACACAATGATGGTTGATCTTGGCGAGAAGCTATACTTTGCAGCAGGTTCCGATAAGAATATCAAGCTTACCACCAAGGATGACCTTGAGATGTTCAAGGCTTATCTTAAATCAGATAAGGACAACTGGTTAAAGTGAGAAATAAAGAGACTTTAGGGAAGAGACTTTCCCTTCAGGAAATAAAGGATACACAGCTTAATATCCTCCTTGAGTTTGAGAAGATATGTGATAAAAAGGGACTTACCTTTTATCTATGTGGAGGAAGCCTTCTGGGGGCAGTAAGGCATAAGGGCTTTATTCCCTGGGACGACGATATTGATATCTGCATGACAAGACCTGAGTACAACAGGCTTTGCGAGCTTGCAAGAAACGATGAGCTTGATGGTCCCGAGTGGCTGAAAATTGTCTGCTATGACAATGGAACCTCCAGATATCCCTTCATCAAGGTGCTTGATAAGAGAACTGTGGTATATAACGATTTCTTCAGGGAAGAGGAGTATGACAACCTTTGGATCGATCTTCTTCCGGTGGATGGACTTCCGGATGATGAGGACAAGGTTGCCGAGCTTTACAGGAAGGTTACTACCTATAGAAAGTATGTGCAGATGAAGCACATCAGACCCTTTGAGGGAAAAAGTCTTTCAAAGAAGCTGATAAAGCCATTTCTTTTCCTGTTTGCAAATATAATAAATACTGATAGATATAATGACAAACTGATCACTATTTCTACAGCTTTTCCCTATGAGAAGGCTAAGAACGTGGGAATCGTGACGGAAGGGCTTTACGGAGTCCATGAGGCTATACCGAGAGAAGCCTATGAAAAGGCCATAGAGGTGGAGTTCGAAGGACATACCTTCAAGGCAACCTCATATTGGCATGAATATCTGTGTAATCTTTTCGGGGATTATATGCAGCTTCCTCCCGAGGATAAAAGAAAGACACATGATATGAAAGCCTACAGGTTAAATGACTGATATATAACATACAATATAGAAAAGCAAAAAAATAGGAAACGAAATCATTCGTTTCCTATTAGTTCTTTAAAGGCTGACCATTTGCTCTTTTCTCCCTGAGCTTCGAAGTATTTAATGAGATCATCGGAGAAGAGCTCCTTTATGGCGAATTTGTGTTCCGGAAGTACGGTACCTTTTTCGTTGAAGATTTTGTACCAGCCGAATACATTTTTGAGCTCGTGCTCAAGGATTTCAAAGCGAACCTTATCGTTTACATTGTTATCGTTACAAAGTGCTTCGCAGAGCCTGAAGGAATTTAAGTCGCAGTCAAAATGAGCAGCTCTTTTTCCTACAAGGGAATCACCGTTGTTCTTTCTGTGGAAAACAAAGGAGGGTCTGGTGATCATAACACGCTTAGCCTTTATGCAGACTGTGACATAGAAGGATCTGTCATTTGCGCAGAACAGATCGTTGAATCTGATGTTCTTTTCCAAAAGAAAGCTGCGCTTGTATATACCGTTCCACGGAACTACGTTTATGCAGTAGAGATCCTCGGGTCTGTTATGGAAATCAAGAATTGTATCATAGAGCTCTGATTTGAATCTCGCAAAACGATACTGCTTTCTAAGAGGCAAGCCGTTTTTGGCATTAAATGCAATGCAGCGGGTCTTAAGCATATCAAGGTCATTAGCTACAGCTTTTTTATAGAGCTTTGCGTAGGAGCCGGGGATTACAAAATCATCGGAATCCATGAAGTGAACATACTCGCCCTTTGCAACTTCGAGACCGCGGTTTCTTGAAGGACCGGCGTACAGATTTTTATCATTTCTAAGTACAGTTACATTTGAGTGATTTTTGGCATACTCCTTAAGGATATCCGGTGTGGAATCCGTGGAGCAGTCGTCAACACAAATAACCTCCAGCGGGAAACGCTGAAGGAGAATGCTGTTCAAACATTTACGTATATATTTTTCCGCATTGTAAATCGGAATTATGACCGAAATTTTTGGATCGTTCATTTTAACCTCAAACCGTTTTTATAGTATAGTATATTCTACCAAAGTAATTTGATTATATCTATGCTTTGAATTAGAATTTGAAAAAAGGACATTATTAAGGATATTTTTTTATGCTTTCAAAGGTGAAAAGGGGAATACTGTCCCTGGAGGCGTATGCTGCCAGAGCTAGGGACAAAATGAAAATACAGGAGAGGCTAAGAGGCATACAGGATTTTTCCGGTATGTCTGTTTCTGTAATATATCTTCCGGTTGACAATGCTGATGTAAAACGAAGGTTTGATGAGAGTATTGCAAAGGCTAAGACGAATATTAAATACGAGATGGCAGCCGATGCAGAGACGGCAAAGGGTGAATATCTGGTATTTGTAAACGGTGTGGATGGCGTCTGTGACGGATGGCTGGATTTTCTTGCAGAAGCCTTCGTCAGGGATGAGAACACCGGAATAGCCGGGGGTGTTACCTACTATTCTCCGCAGATGCGAAAGGGAAAGGCCTATAAAACAAGATTTAAGGGTGTTCAGTATCTTCAGAACAATACAGAGACACACGGAATATCCTGTAAGCTTTTAAATGCGGATATAGATAGTGGAGAACAGGGCTTTTGCATCACAAAAACAGATATTCCTTCTATAAATATAATAATGATCAGGGCCGATTTTTATAAGAAGCTTGGAGGTCTGTGCGGATTATACGAGAGTAATTCCTGGGATTTTGCTATTGCTGATCTGTGCTTCATGTCAAAAGCCTATGGAAAGGATAATTATCTTTGCGACTGCTGTCTTGTTTCTGTTTTCAGGGATAAGGCGATACGTAAGGCGAATAATACAGGAAGACCGGTACTTCCGGGAAGATGGAGAAAAAATGCTCTGTCCGGAAAAAGACCAAAGCTCAATAATATGGAGATAGATATATGTGCCTCAATGCCGGGAAATGAGGATGGTAAGTACTGGGGTGATTATCATTACTCCTATGCTCTGCGTGCAGCTCTTGAGAGACAGGGATATATAGTCAATGTCCTGCCGGTAGATGACTGGTACAGAGAGAGCTCAGCCAGAACAGTGATCGTACTCAGAGGAAAACGAGGCTATTACAGGAAAGCGCTGGGAGACGGACAGAGGCTTATCTACTGGACAATATCCCATCCTGCGGATATAAGTGCACCTGAGCTTAACCAGGCTGATTACATTTTTTATGCCTCGGAAATCATGAAGCAGAAATTCTCTGAAAAGGTAGACGTTCCTTCAAGCGTTCTGATGCAGTGTACAGATCCTGAAGCTATGCTCTATAGCGAGGATATAGTTATTCCTACAGGCAATTATTCTCCGGAGCTTCTTTTTGTGGGAAACAGCAGAGGAGTGTTCAGGAAAATACTAAGAGATGTGCTTCCTACAGACCATGACCTTCATGTATATGGAAGACACTGGGAAAAATTCCCGGAGGTTCAGGAGCATGTGATTGCCAATTACATAGATAACGACAAGGTTGCCGGGGTATATCACAATGCAAGGATACTTCTTAATGATCACTGGGATGACATGAGGGAGTATGGCATAATATCCAACAGAATTTTTGATGCCATGTGTGCAGGAGCCTTCGTAATAAGTGATGATGTTCCGGGGCTTGAAGAGGCCTTTGGTGAATGTCTTGTGACCTATACTGACAGAAAGGACTTAAGCGATAAGATTGATTACTATCTCACTCATGAATTTGAGAGAATGAGAATTGCCAGGGCTGGAAGAAAGAGGGTGCTCAATAAGCACACCTTTGATGACAGGGCTGAGAAGATAGCAGAAGTCATAGAAGCTGATAAGTATGCGAAGCTGTAGTGAAGGTTGTAAATCGGAGGAATAATTGCTATTATAGTGGATTAGAATGCCAATAATAGTGATTAAAAAACAAGAGAATTATGAAAATTAGTACAAAAATCAAAAAGAAAATCAGAACAGCAAAGTCCTACAAGTTCTTATTTGAGGAGCTTGTGCAGAGAGACTTTAATCAGAAGTATAAGCGTACAATACTGGGAATGGCGTGGAGTATTCTATCTCCGCTCCTTCATCTTCTTGTAATGAAGGTTGTATTTACGCAGTTCTTTGGAAGAGGTAAGAATTCACTCTATTACACTACCTACCTTTTCTCAGGAAATATAATAATGTCCTTCTATAAGGAAGCTACCAAAAACGGTATGAGCTCCCTTTTCAAGGAGAGAAGGATTTTGCAGAAGATAAATGTACCAAAGTACCTGTTCCTTCTGTCCAAGAATGTGTCGGCATTTGTTAATTTCCTGCTGACGCTGGTAGTGTTCTTTGTATTCTGTTTCTTTGACAAGATACATTTTGGACCTCATATGATACTGATCATCTATCCTATATCAACACTTCTTGTGATGAACATTGGAATAGGAATGATCCTTTCAGCATTATATGTATTTTTCAGAGATATTCAGTATCTGTACGACGTATTCCTGACACTTTTGGGATATCTGTCAGCTATCTTCTATCATGTAGAGGATTTCAATAACATAATGGTACAGAGAGCATTTTTGCTTAACCCTGTTTATGTTGTAATAAAGTACATCAGAACCGTAGTTATTGATTGTCAGATTCCTTCTTTGGAATGTCATGTATTATGTGCTTTTTATGCACTGTTTTACCTGTCAATAGGCTTGTGGATTTACAAGAGATATAACCACGAGTTTGTTTACTACCTGTAATTTCAGGAATAATAGGAGTTTTCATGTCAGTTATTGAATGTAATGATGTCAGTATCCGCTATATCACCGGAGACTTAAAGGCAATCGGATTAAAAGAATTTGTTGTCCGCAAACTCACAGGCAATTATCATGTCGAGGAGTTTTGGGCTGACAGACATATATCCTTCAAGCTTGAGAAGGGAGATATGCTTGGAATCATCGGTTCAAATGGTGCAGGAAAAAGTACCATTCTCAAGGCTATATCTCAGATCCTTCTCCCGGTTGAGGGCTCTATTAAGGTTAATGGTACAATTGCAGCTCTTCTGGAGCTTACAAGTGGCTTTGATGAGGATATGACCGTAAAGGAAAATGCTTATCTTCGCGGAGCCATGCTTGGATATACCAGAGACTTCATGGATGAGAGATATGAAGAGATCATTCAGTTCGCCGAGCTTGAAAAGTTCGAGGACTATCAGTTTAAACAGTTATCAAGCGGTATGCGAAGCAGACTGGCTTTCTCTATTGCCTGCCTCGTTGATCCGGACGTACTCATCCTGGATGAGGTTTTGTCAGTAGGTGACGGAGCTTTCCGTGAGAAGAGCGGTAACAAGATGAGAGAGATCCTTAAAAAGGGTATCACAGCAATTCTCGTATCTCACTCAATTTCACAGGTAAGAGAGCTTTGCGACAAGATACTCTGGCTTGATCATGGTAAGCAGATAGCATTTGGATCTGACGTTGAGAGACTTTGTAATGCGTATGAGGAGTTCCTTCAGACTCAGAAGGTACCTCAGTCAGAGGCTGAAATAGATAAGCTTGCTGCCGATTTCAAAATCCGCAAGGAGAAGGAGATCAAGGAGCAGACCTCTGAGCTTAGGAAGATGATGGGGACAGTTCCTGAGGATGAAGCTTACAGAGCAGCAATAGGATTCCTTAAGGAAAAATATCCCGAAACCCTCAGGGATATTGATAAGTTGAGAGATTAGTATGGAAAAGAAAGTTACGGTTGTTGTTCCTTCATATAATACGGAGAAGCAGATCGAAAAATGTCTCGATACTATCTGTGCACAGACACTTAGTGGTATAGAGATAATCGTAGTTGATGACGGTTCTACAGACAATACTGTTTCTGTTGCAGAGGAATATGCCAAAAAGGACAGCAGAATATCTGTTATAAAAAATCAGCATTCAAATGCCGGCGAGGCAAGAAACACAGGACTTGACAGGGCAGAAGGCGAATATATTGTTTTCTGGGATTCGGATGATTTTTTTGCTTTAACAGCTTTGGAGAAGCTTTATAAAAAGTGTAAGGCAGAGAATGCTGATATCTGTATCTGTGACGCTTTTCATGTTGATGATAAAAGCGGAAAGAGAGTGCTCGGAAACAAGAATAATTATCAGTACCTTGTAAAGGGCAATACCTATAATAGGAAAATCAACCCTGACTACATCCTTAATATAACGACGAATGTACCGTGGAATAAGATGTTCCGCACAGGGTTTATCAAAGATCAGGGGATTCGCTTTCAAAGCATCGAGAGAGCAAACGATGCTTTTTTTACTATGTCAGCGATGACTCTTGCCGAGAGAATAACGATAATAAAGGATCCGCTTATCTACTGGAGAACTAATCAGAAGATAAGCACCACCAGTGATAAATCAAGATCTCCTATGTGTGTATTTAAGGCCTTCGAGGAGACGGAGAGGTTCTTAGAGGAGAGAGGCGTCTATGACGAGGTAAAGAAGAGCTTTTTAAACAGAGCAGTAGACAGCTATCTTTACAGTCTTAAATGTCAGAAAAGCCTCAGCACCATAGATAATTTCAGAGAGTCCTTTGACTATATCAAGAATGAGGCCTTTGGAAAGCTTGGCTGGGATAAAATAGAGCCTACAGATATTTATAAGCAGAATAAATATGAGACATTAAAGCATGTCACTGAGGGCAGCTACGAGGAATACATGATATTCATGGAAGGAGAGCTCCAGGAAAAGTACAATAAGACCATCAATTCCAAGGTGTATAAGCTTGCTAAAAGGATTGCATGGTTTCCGAGAATGCTCAGAAAAAGGATGGGGAAGAAGATATGAGTTTACTGAATAATCCTACATATATAGAGGATATTACGTATATAACAAAGCAGGAGCTCCCCTGGGATAAGCTTACAGGGAAAAGCTTTCTGATATCCGGTGCAACAGGACTTATAGGAAGCTGCCTTATCGATGCACTTACAGCTCTTAATAAGGAGAAGAACCTTGGAATAAAGGTTTATGCCATCGGAAGAAACAGGGATAAGATTGCAGCAAGATTCGATGCGGGCACAGTAACTCCGGTTCAGCAGGATGTTAATAAGCCCTTTTCAGATGAGATAAAGAGTGTGGAGGCAGACTATGTGCTTCACCTTGCAAGTAATACGCATCCGATGCAGTATTCCACAGATCCTATCGGAACTATCATGACTAACCTGATCGGTCTTAACAACATGCTCGAGATAAGCGAAGGAGCAGAGAGATTCCTCTTTGCTTCATCAGTTGAGATTTACGGTGAAAACAGAGGCGATGTGGAGCGCTTTGACGAGAGCTATCTTGGATATATCGACTGCAATACTGCAAGAGCAGGCTATCCTGAGGGTAAGAGAGCCGGAGAAGCTCTTTGTCAGTCATATATTTCCCAGAAGGGTATGGATATAGTTATTCCAAGACTTTCAAGAACCTATGGTCCCACAATGCTCCAGTCAGATACCAAGGCTATTTCACAGTTCATTAAAAAGGGTGTTGCAGCGGAGGATATTGTTCTTAAATCCGAGGGCACACAGCTCTTTTCATACAGCTATGTGGCAGATGCCGTTACAGGACTTTTGTATGTGCTCTTACTTGGTGAAAATGGCGGAGCCTACAATATCGCTGATGAGGAGTCGGATATCACACTTAGAGACCTGGCAGCTATAATTGCTGATTATGCAGGTAAAAAGGTTATTTTCGAGCTGCCGGATGCTACAGAGGCAGCAGGCTATTCCAAGGCAACCAAGGCTATTCTTGATTCTGCGAAGCTTAAGAAGCTTGGCTGGAGAGCCGGATATGATATGAAAAAGGGACTTACCCGCACAATTGATGTACTAAAGGCAATTAATGCTTAATACAGACGAGGACTAAATTGCAATGAAATTTAAGGCGTGGATGCAGTCCACTGAGGATTTTTTAATAAGATGGGTTTCAAGGAAAATCGTGTTCCCTGCCATGTATTTAGCGGGGAGTATGAAGCCGCTTAAGGAAAACAAGGTGGTTTTTCTGGAGCTCAGACTCCTTTCTCTTTCGAACAATCACAAGGAATTGTATGAGAGACTTACAAGGGACTATGATCTTGATGTTCACTGCATCTTTTTTAAGATAGGAACAGCCAGACGCCGCGAGATATATAAGCGCTATGCGCAGTATATCAGAGAGGCAGCAGATGCCAAGTATCTGATTTTCAGCGAGGGTAATGATGTTCATGCCTGTGTATGGAAGAGAAAAGGTCAGCATCAGCTTAATACCTGGCATGCGGCAGGAGCCTTCAAGAGATTCGGACTTTCCACAGCCAAGAAGCTGTTTGGAGATACTGCAGCAAACATGAAAAGATTCCCTTCCCACGGTGATTATGATCTGGTGACTGTAAGTTCTCCGGAGGTTGAGTGGGCTTATATAGAGGCCATGGGTAAGGAGAAACACCCTGAGTGCATTAAGGCAGTTGGACTTTCAAGAACGGATATCTTTTACAAGGATGGCGAGAAGGCTGCAGCTTTCGAGAGATTCTATCAGCAGTTCCCTGAAGCAAAGGGAAAGAAGGTAATACTCTATGCACCTACCTTCAGAGGTAAGACTGTTGGCGCAGAGACACCTGATAAGCTCTCTGTACAGAAGTTTTATGAAAAGTTCCACGAGGACTATGTTCTTGTGTTTAAGCATCATCCTATCGTTCATAAGAGACCTGCGGTACCGGAGGAATACAGCACCTTTGCTAAGGATTTATCCGATACCATGACGATTGAGGATCTCTTATTTGTAAGTGACATCTGCATAAGCGATTATTCATCCCTTATATATGAGTATTCTCTTTTTGAGAAGCCGATGATCTTCTTTGCTTATGATCTGGATGATTACTTTGACTGGAGAGGCTTTTATTATAATTATGATGAGCTCACACCGGGCCCTGTATATAAGACAAATGAAGAGATCATCGATTATATCGAGCACATCGATGAGAGATTCGACAGGGAAGAGGTAAGGAAGTTTAAGGAGCGGTTTATGAGTGCGTGCGATGGCCATGCCACTGACCGCATAATGGAGATGTTCTTTGAGCCATCACTTGAAAAGTACAAAAAGAAAGATAAATAATGACTGGAAATAAGATTTTCAAAACTATATATCTGATATTTGCGGCGGTTGTTACAGCTGTTGGACTGAGCCTTGTTACCGATTACACAGGAAAAAGATACATTGCTCTTACAGCATGTTTTCTCGCTTTTGCCTTTGTTTTTCCTTTTATCAGCGAAAAGACAAGGGGAATGCTTGATAAGTGGCCAAGATATGTGCTGCTTTTGATTTTCCCTTTTGTCTGCTATTTTCTTACTGAGTGTGCACTTGATACATCTTATTCGATATTTGGAAGTAAGCTCAAGGCGATAGTTGGTAATTACGGACTTTATGCACTTATTTTGTGGTCCATTTACTCGTTTACGTTATCTCTCAGATGGTCTGTTTTTCTGACAGGTGTTTTGTCCGGAATGTTTGGAGTTGTTAATTATTATGTTATCAAGTTCAGACAGATTCCGATTCTGGCAGGAGACATTGCAACTACAGGTACAGCGCTTAATGTTGCCAGTGATTATGAGTACTCATACACCATAAAGCAGTTCATGATGATCGCCTTTCTTCTGGCATGTACAGCGTTCCTCCTGTTCTACAGATCCGGTGAGGAAAAGAGAAGAGATGTGCGTTTCAGACTTATCGTGGCAGGTCTTGGTGTGATGGTACTTTGCGGATCGGTTTATACACTTGGAGCAACAGATTTTCTTAGAAACCATGGTATTTCAATAAATACCTTCATGCCTATAAAGTCCTATAGGAATAATGGCGGACTGCTCACCTTTACAAGAAGTATTCGCACAATGGTAATTGATAAGCCCAGGAACTATAGCGTAGATACAATAACAGAGCTTCAGCATACCTACAGCTCAGACTCAGTTACAGGGGACAGCGAGGCTAAGAGACCCAATGTTATCGTGGTTATGGACGAGGCTTTTGCGGATCTTCAGGATGTGGGAGAGCTTCATACTGACAAGGAAGTGATGCCCTTCTACGACAGCCTTACAGAGAATGCTATTAAGGGTAGAAGCTATGTATCAGTATTTGGCGGACAGACAGCGAACACTGAGTACGAGTTTTTGAGTGGTGATTCTAAGGCGTTCCTTCCTGCGGGAACAACGCCCTATCAGCTTTATATAAAGAGCTTCATACCGACACTTACCCAGAACATGATCCTGGATAATTACAGCGGTATCCTGGCTCTCCATCCCTATAAGGCCAGCGGTTATAACAGGCAGAATGTATATCCCTACATGGGATTTTCAAGATTTATCACGATTGATGATTTCTCAGAGGATAATCATACTATTGGCGGACATATTGATGACAAAGAGGATTTTAAAAGGATAATCGAGGAATACGAGGCTGCTAAGGCAAAGAGCAATGAGCCCTTCTATATCTTCAATGTTACAATGCAGAATCACAGCCCCTATGAGGGGGAATGGGAAAACCTTCCTGATGAGATAGATATCCTTGATGATAATCTTCAGCAGGACGGAGTGGAGAACTATCTCAATCTGATTCATGAGAGTGATGATGCTCTTAGGGAGCTGGTTGAATACTTCGAGAAAACAGATGATCCCACGGTAATCGTATATTTCGGAGATCATGAGCCTGGATTATCGGATGAGTTTTATAATGAGCTTCTAGGAACAGATAAGAGCAGCTTAAAGGGACTTGATCAGATGAACCTCTATCATACAAAGTTCCTCATCTGGGCTAACTATGATATACCTGAAGAAAATTATAATTTTGAGGACGGAATAAGCATTAATTACGTTCAGTCAGTTATGCTTGATGCCTGTGGAATGAAGAAGAGCGGTTACAATAAGTACCTTCTTGACCTTATGAAGGATGTTCCGATAATCAATGCGAACGGTTACGTTGGTGCTGATGGTAAGTTCTATGAGGTGGATGATAAGACATCACCTTATTATGATCAGATAAATGTGTATAACACACTTTGCTACAACCATCTTTTTGATAAGAAGAACCGGGTTGATTCGTTCTTTGAGTATGGGGAGTGATAAGCGCGAATGAGTTTTTTTGATAACAGGCATGTAAAAGGAGGCAGCTTTAAGAGCTCAGCCTCAGCAAATACCAGTCTGTCGGCTAATTTCAACAGGATTCTTACAAGGAAGATTATCTTTCCGATAATCTATCATTTTCATGCATTAAAACCTATAAAGGATGACAAGGTAATTTTCCTTGAAATCAGATTTGGAGAGCTCACTGATAGCTACAGGGAGCTCTTTAACTATCTGGTAAGAGGATATGAGATGGATATCCACTGTCATTTTTTGCGTCAGGGCTTTGTGAATAACAGACAGGAGCTGAAACGACAGATTGATTTCCTGAAGGATGCTGCAACCGCACGTTATCTTATATTTAACGATAGCAGCGATACACAGGGTTCTTTCAAAGCCAGGAGAGGAACGCATGTTATGAATGTATGGCATGCGGCAGGTGCGTTCAAGAAGTTTGGTAACAGCACTGCTGACAAGCTCTATAATGATGGTAAGAAGGGAGTAGTTTATAAGCTCCATCAGAATTACGATCTGGTTACTGTATCAAGCCCTGAGATAGAGTGGGCTTATGCAGAGGCTATGGGGCTGAATTCATCTTGTGTAAAGGGTGTAGGAATTTCAAGATCAGATGTTTTTTATAGGGAGGACTTTAAGGCCGTAGCCTTTGAACATCTGTATGATGTGATGCCTTCTGCTAAAGGAAAGAAGGTTATTCTCTATGCACCTACCTTCAGAGGTATTCCCAGAAATGCCGTAACGCCAGATATGTTTGAGGTGCGTAAGTTCTATGAGCACTTTAAGGATGAATATGTGCTTTTGTTTAAGCATCATCCTCTTGTAAAGAATAAGCCTCAGGTACCGTCTGAGTTTGCAGGCTTTGCTGCGGATATGACCGACAGCATGAATATCGATGAACTGCTTTGTGTGACAGATATCTGTATTACGGATTATTCTTCGCTTATTTTCGAATATTCAATATTTGAAAAGCCAATGTTATTTTTTGCCTATGACCTTGCTAATTATTTTGACTGGAGAGGGTTCTACTATAACTTCGAGGAGCTTACGCCGGGGCCTGTGTGCTTTACCAATGCTGAGATGATTGAGTACATCGAGCATGTGGATGAGAGGTTTGATAAGAATAAGGTTCATGAGTTCAGAGAGAGATTCATGAGCGGCTGTGACGGTCATGCTACTGAAAGAATAACAGCTGAATTCTTTGGAGACAGGATAGATAAGTATAAGAGACCTGAGCCTATTGAGGGTGATTTCTGTGATCTTCCGGAGGTTAAGAGACTCTTTAGTGCGGAAGCTAAGCGCATAGATGAGATGGAAAAGCTCAGGAAGAAAGCTAAGAGTGCTTATGATTCCGGAAAAAGAAGACCGGTGGCTACAGGCAGAGTGGTATTCCTTGGTGATGAGAATTCTGATTGGGATGCTTTCCTTGGAGTTCAGAAAATCCTGGAAGAAGAGACGAAAAATACCGGTAAGCATTTTGAGATAATAGCTGATATTAAATATAACAGCGACAATATTAAGGAGTTTTGCGAAAAGCTCGCAGTAGCTGAGAGAATTTACTGCGCAGGAGAGCCTTACATTCTGAGAATGCTTGATGTAAGGGAAGAAACTAAGGTTATACAGATAAGCCCTGAGCTCAGGCCTGCATATCCCATGTGGGGAGCATCTAAAGAGGCTCGAAGTGGCTATAAGGTAAGAGAGAGCAGACTTTTCCCTGTAAAGACAGAGTACGATGTTGTGTATGGCAGTACCAAGGAGGAAGAGGAGCTTTGGAAAAGGAATTATAAGCTTAAGAATGGCGGAATAGTAACAAATGATATCAATCCTGCACTCCTGATGCTAAAGGATGATAATTACAAGGCTGAAGCTAAGAACAGACTTCTTAGCATGATTCCTTACACAAGGGATAAGAAGATTATCGCATTTATCTGTAAGGACAGAGAGCAGCTTGGTCACCATCTTGGCAGACTTTTGACAAAGATGCATGAGGACTTTGCAAGAACCCATGTATGCGTATGTATGGCTGTAGACGGGGCTCCCGGAAGTACGGTTGCAATTCCTGATTACCTTGAGGGCTTTGCCTTTGATCCCAGAAGGAGTCTTTCTGAGATGATAGCGATGAAGAGTGCTGCCGGTGCAGATGCTGAGAAGCTTCAGATGTCAGAAGGAAATTCTGAAGATAGAGGAGCTCTTTCTTCAGAATCTGGTAAGCAGGTTGATTATAAGAATATGGCACCTCTTTCTGTGAACGAGCTTATTTCAGTAGCAGATGTTGTGGTTACGGATTATTGCACCAGAGCGCTCGCGGCAGAGACCGCAGGTAAGCCGCTTTTCCTGTGGATGCCTGACAGAATAGGCTATGGAAGGGCTCAGGAGGCATATATTGATCTTGCGAAGGAGCTCTCTCAGGTATTGGCAGCATCTGATGAGGATTTGATAGACAGATTGATAAGTGTATGAGTGCTCGTTGACAAAAGTTATTAAAAGTTATTAAAATAAAGAAAAGTTATTAAAACTTATTAAAAGTTATTAAAGTATCCAAAAGTTATTAAAACTTATTAAAGTTGGAGAGCGAGTACATGGCTAGTGAGAATATAAAGGATAACCCATTCAACATCAATTTTGGTAAGGAGCCTTCGCGTATGATATCCAGAGAGGCTCAGATTTATGAGGTTGTAGATACATTTAATTCTGTTACTCCTTCATCTCAGGTATATGTGATTACAGGTGTGCGCGGATCTGGGAAAACAGTGACCATGACTACTATTTCGTCTGCGCTGTCAAAGTCAAAAAAATGGATTGTGATAAATCTTAATCCTACAAGAGATTTGCTGGTAGGTCTTGCTGCCAATTTGTATGAGCATCCTCTTATAAAGCCCGCTTTTATAAAAGCGGATTTGAACTTTTCGTTTGTTGTTGGGGCTTCTATTTCATCAGATGGACCGGCTGAAGATGTCGAAGTTCAGCTTAGAAAAATGTTTAAGATTATTAAAGCAGCCCATCTTAAGGTTTTGATAGCAATAGATGAAGTAACTAACAATAATAATTTAAAAGTTTTTTCAAGCGCATTTCAAATATTTATGCGAGAGAATTATCCTATCTTTCTTTTGATGACTGGATTATATGAGAATATAAAATCACTGCAGAATGAGAAAGCTCTGACATTTTTGTATAGAGCTCCCAAAATAGAGTTAAAGCCACTTGGAATTAAGGCTATGTCAAACAATTATCGAGAAGTGTTTGATATTCCTGAGGATGAAGCAGATGATATGGCGAAATTTACTTGTGGTTATTCCTATGCTTTTCAGGTTCTTGGATATCTCAGATTTAAATATAAGATGCAATTAACAGAGCTGATACCATATTTCGACGAGATTATGGAAGAATATGCTTACGAAAAAATATGGTCAGAGCTCTCTGAAAAAGATAAAACCGTGCTCTTAATATTGGCAAAAAACGGAAAAACTAAGGTTGCCAGGATTCAGATGGAGGCAAATCTTACTTCGAGTTCTTTTTCAACATATAGAAGGAGACTTGGTAAGGCTGGTCTAATAAATACAGCTGAATATGGTTACTGTAGCCTGACACTTCCCAGATTCGGAGATATCATAAGGGCTTGGGAATAACAAATATGAATATTACAAATGAATCTAAAAAATATCCATATACAGCTATGGACTATATTAACATTCTGGTGTTGGTCTTGATTTTTTTTGCCATTGTAATACGTTCACTATTTAGCTTTTGTCAGTCTGACGAAAGCTTTTATATAGCTTTAGCGCACAGGTTCTGGTTGGGGGATTGCCCTATTGCGGATGAGTGGCATCCTGCTCAGCTTATAGGTGTTATTCTGCTGCCATTTTATTCAGCATTTAAAATGCTTGTCCCTTCGGGAACCGGTGTCATGCTTTATTTTCGCATTCTACAGAATATAAGCTCATTATTATGTGCAATTCTTGTTTATACTAATCTGCGCCGTTTTCAAAAGAAATGGTGGACGCTTATTTGTGCTGTCCTGGTTCTTGTATTTGCCAGAGAAAACATACTTGGAATGAGCTATTATCATCTGTTTGCCATGTCTGCAGTGGTGATAGGAACATGCTTTTGCGTGATAGCAGAAACAGATGACGCCATAATTCAGAATTCAAGGATAGTATATATAGGTATATGCTGCGTTATCGGAACTCTGTGTATGCCCTTTTTTATTTTTGGATTTCTAGGTATTTCCATACTACTTATTGCTATTCATAAACGAATAATTGATAAAAAAAGATTTTATTTCAGTTATCTGCTGAGTCTTTTTTTGATGTCTGTATATCCATCCGTTATCATTATCCGCGGAATGCTTAAGGATACATTCATGAAATCCCTTCCGTATATTTTCTCTGATCCCGAGCATCTCAGAAGAATGCCTTTTTTCACGATGCCTATGCATCAGATTATAAAAAAGTCATTTTATATGGAAGCAGGTAGCGAAAACATCTTGCTTATTGTGATATTCTTTTTTATGGTAATACTGTCAATTATCAGCTTATTCATGAAGGGAAGACACGACTGGGTTTATGTAGTAGAGATACTGCTATTTTGCCTGGTAATTATTGAGAGAAGAAGATTGTGCCTTGATAGACAGTGGAGTACATTTAGTATCTTTATTCCCTGGAGTATACCGCTTGTTATTTGTTCTATAAAGAAGGCAAAACATAAGATACCACTGTTTTTGTATCTGTATGGATTTATCTGCTCTGTTTTATTTAACTTGGGAAGTGATGCTCCCAGTTCATTTACGGTAGGAGCACTTACAGTTTCAATGGCCACGGTTATGGCACTTGGAATTCTTGTAGATAGCTTGGAGCTTCAGATAAATCCCGGGACTAAAAGGATTTTATATACTGCTACGCTGGTCGCTTTCCTTTTTGCTTCTTCACCCATACTGGTTACCAGAATACTGGGGGTTTATCGTGATGATGAATTACAGAATCTTACTGAAAGAATTGATAGGGGACCTGCAGCCGGTCTCTATACCAGCCCGGAGCATAAAGCTCAGTATTATGAGGTGTGCAGAACCCTTGATAATCTGCAAAAGAGAGAGCCAGAGGGAAAGGTTCTGTATTCTAAAGTTCTTCCCTGGGCATATTTTTATACGGACTATCAGTTTGGAGCACCTTCTCCCTGGAGAAACCGTATATCCAGTAGACATTTGGTGAAATATTATGAAATTCAGCCTGAGAAGAAGCCGGATATAGTTGTTGTTTTTAATCCTGATATAGGAAAATATGAAGAATCAAAGTATGACAGTATCATTAGAAAGAAGAGACCAAACAAAAACAAACGGTTTGGTCGATTTTACAAAGAATTAAAGAATGACTACAAAATGGAACGTACAGAGTGTGCTACTATTTATATAAAAAATAAGTAAATGGGATAATTCAGATAAGGTAATTAAACAATTATTATGAAAAAAGTGGAAAAGGCCAACAGGATAAAAGGAATATTATTTGCGCTGCCATTTGCTGTGATGCAGCTAATAGGCAAGGATTTTAGTGCTGATAATAAAATAAATGATCTTACATTAGGCAAATTCTATATAATGAGGGCGCTTATCCTGTTTGCAGGATATTTTGTTGTGGCTTATGTGCTTAGTGTTTTGGGATTTTACGTCATAGAAAAGCTAAGAAAAAAGGTAGCTGCCAATAAGGAAAATACGGTAGAGCGAATTAATATCAAGAGCTATTTAAAGTCAGTCCTTGGTGTTTTTGTGTTCTGGATTCCCTACTATATCTTTTTCTTTCCGGGAACAAGTAATATAGGAGATACAGATAAGCAGATAAGGATGTTTTTCCACAGACCTGTCAAGTTTCCGCTCAATGTATCACCGGTGCAGGGGCCGGATATTTATATAACCGATCATCATCCTTTTTTCACTACATGGCTTTATGGCAGCTTTGTTAAGCTTGGTATAACCTTGTTTGGCAGAGCATGGATGGGAGTAGCTATCTTTTCATTTCTGCAGATGCTGCTGTTTTGTGCTTTTCTTGTATTTATTTTGTTCAGAGTACGCAGCTTTGGGCTGCCATCTAAGATATTCAAGCTTGGGATTGTGTTTACAGCGCTATTTCCGTTTTATCCTATGCTGGCAGTCTGCATGGTAAAGGATATGACATTTTCCTTCTTCTGTCTGACTACAGTGTGGATGATATTTGAGATATCCATGTCAGAGGGAATGCTTCTGAAGAATAAATGGTTTGTGGCAGGATTTGCCATATCGAATGTTCTTTTTATGCTTTCTAAGGGGCAGGGTAAGTATTTTGTTATGGTACTTGCCGTAATGATGATGGCGGTGTATTGGAAATACTGGTACTCTGTTGCGATAACAACTGTTTTGCCGATTTTCTTTGTTGTTGTGGTTTGGGGAAAGATCCTTCTTCCCGTGTGGAATATTTCTCCCGGTGGTAAGCAGGAGGCTATTGGCACTCTTCTCCAGCAGTCTGCCCGCTATGTGGTAACCTATCCCGATGAAGTGACTGAAGAGGAAAAGAACGCGATAGCAGCAGTTATTGATTATGATAATATTGCTGAGAATTTTGATCCCACAGTTACAAATCCTATAAAGATAACCTTCAACCAGAAAGCGACAAAGGAGCAGATGCGAAACTACTATAAATGCTGGTTTGCTATGTTTCTTAAGCATCCGGGCTTATATTTTGAGTCAACACTTAATACCTGCTATAAGTTCTTTGATATGACCTGGGAGGGAAATCCGTTCTTCGTATGCTTTAACATTGATGTGGAGCAGGATGATGAGCTTTATATAGAATCATTCTTTACAAGCGGAGAGATAGGAAACAGTATCAAATGGTTGTTTACTGAGATAAGGGCGATACCGATCATCGGAATTTTGTTTAAGACCTCTTTTTATACCTGGGTTGTATGGTTTTTATTCTTGGTAAATCTGAAAAGAAGAAATTCCAGGATGCTGGTTTTCTGTACGATACCGATTTTATCTATAATGATCTATGCAGCATGTCCCAGAAGCCTTCCAAGATATGCTGAGCCGGTGATCATGATGATCGTTCCGATGTTAATGGCGACTATTGTTACCGGGACGGAAGTGAAGAAAAGCGATAATTCCGATGTAATAAAAGTTTAATAGTTGCTTTATAAAACGTAGATTTGCAAGTGTTATAATGAATACATATTATATCTAAAATGGTGCAGATTTTTGATTAAAGCGCCCAAATAATCTTATGAGGAATAGGAGGATATTTTATGAGGGATGTTAAAAGACTTGCAAAGTACGGAATGGCAGCCGCTGCCATGGCTTTTTCAATTATGCTTATAAGCCCGGTGCAGGCAAAGGCTGCATATCTGGTTAAACATAATGAGAAGTGCGTTCAGGAGGATGAGAAGAACTCAAATGACCAGAAGGCTATTCAGGAGGCACTGGAGAAGTATAAGGATATTAAGCTGGAATCCGGAAAAGAGTACTATCTTCAGGGACCTATTGATGCGGTTGATGGCGGAAGCATAGACGCTACAGGAGCTACAATCATCTGCCGTAAGGTTATTATTCATAACAAGACAGAGAGTAAGTCTATAGCTAATTTCAGCATTAAGGGCGGTACATGGAAGAGATCTAACAAGAGTGAGGCGGATGGATCTTCCTTCAGATTCCATTACGGGACTAATCTTAAGTTCACCGATATGACAATTGAGCATGCGAAGATGGAGAACCATGCTATTGAGCTGGTGGCATGTTCGAACGTTCTTATAGAGAACTGCAAGATTACCGGACAGGGAGATTATAGTAAGAAGAGTGTTGAGGAACAGATCCAGATTGATGTTGCTACTGAAAGGACAGCTCCATTCCTGAAAGATAAGAATTCAGGACTGTTAAATGGAACAGGCTGTAAGAATATAACAATAAATAACTGTGAGGTTACAGGCTGCAGAGCTGTTTGTGCTAACTATGACAAGAGCACTAAGAAAAATGCCAACAAATATCACAAGAATATAAAGGTTACCAATTGCACACTGACAGGTGAGTCTGCTGAAGGCCTGATGATTTTCAACACAAAGGGAATCACAGTAAAGAACAATACAATTATCAGTAATGCTCCAAAGTCAAGGAAATACTACTCGCCCGGACTTCACATTCAGGTATATGGAAACGGCAAGGGTGGATTTAATAAAGGTAAGGTAAAGGTAACAGGCAATACTATTAAGGGCGGAATGTTCGGAGCTTTCATTTCTGCAAACACAAGTAAGACCAAGTTTGGTAAAATCACCTTTAAGAATAATAAGCTCTACAGCAAGGCAGGGAAAAACAATGCTTATCACATTGATACCTACAAGAAGCTTACAGATAAAGGTAATAAGAGCAAAAAGTGGTAATCAATCAATGCTTTAATGCTGTATAATCTAGGATATAACAGAAGAGGGCAGCCAGAGAAATTTGACTGCCCTCAGTTTTTGAGGGGGATAGTAACTCGTGAGAAAAATGATCAGAGTATTTATTGCAGCGCTGATAATAGTGGCACTTATGCCCTGTAAGCATGTTAATGCTGCTTCGAAATTAGCTGACAGCCTGAATGACAAGAAAATAGTTCATGCCTGTGGTGGATTTAACGGTATAAGACATGCAAATTGTGAGGAGTCTCTTGTAGAAGCAATCGAATCAGGGAAGAAGGTCATTGAGATAGACTTTATGTTCACATCTGATGATGTGCTTATATGTGAACATGGCTTTTTGGGCTATGGAAAACAGGTTTTGTCCTATGATGAATTCCTGCGAAGGAAGCCAATGGAAGAAGGGACGGCAATGACAGCACGCAGAGCCATAAGTCTTCTGAAAAATACTGATATCAAGCTGATAGTAGATACTCAGGACCCAAAGCTCGTTAAGGTATATAAGGAGCTTCGCAAAATTTGTAAAAAAGAGAATGCAGAAAAGTATTTTAAGAATATAATTCCTCAGATATACTATGAGGGACAGTATAAAGAGATGGAGGCTTTTTATAAGTTTCCGGAATACATATTTGAAGCCTATCGTATCACAGGTAGCCCTAAGAAGGGCGGACATGCTGACTTTAAGTATTTCCAGAAGGTATGTAAGCGTCATAAAAAGATAAGATATATTGCTTTTTACAGTAGATTTGTGACAAAAAAGGCTGTAAAAATGTTTGAAAAATACAATGTCGGTGTTATTGCACACCCGGTAAACACTAAGTCTGACTTTAAGAGACTTAAGAAGATGGGTGTGAAAGCCGTCATGACAGATTTCTTATAATTAAGAGTCTTCGCGGAAAGGTATCAAAATGACAGAAAAGCTTAAAAAGTGGAACATAGGAACGGCGATTAGCGTGATCATTACTCTGGCTGCTATTACAATCAAGCCAGAGTATGATCTTAAAAATCATTTCCTTAAATACAGCTATCAGAATATCTTCGCCACGTTATTTGTAATAGCGTACGTGGCGTTTTTTTATGACCGCATTATGGATTTTCTGTCAGACAGGAAGAACAGAATAGTATGTATTATTATGGGGGCTTTTGCCGCTTTTGCGATTGTGGTGGGATATTCCTTTGATACTACCGGAAGTATAGATGTGGTCAGAGGGGCGCTGATTAAGAATGCTATAAGGTTCATGGCGCTTGGTTATGCCTTCACGACTCTTTTCGCTCTTGTTTTTATCAAGATAAATGACCTTTTGGCGTCGGGTGCATTTATGTTAAATACAGAGCGTAAGCTTAAGGGACTTTATAAGTCCTATATAGATATTCTTCATAAGAAGCCTTTTATTACAGCTGTTGTTACAGTTTTCATAATCCTTATTCCGTGCCTTATCGCAGCTTATCCTGCGATTTTCATGGGTGATACCAGAGTGCAGCTTGCACAGGCATTTAATTCATCTTCATATAATCACTATGATGTGGAGTATGGTGCTACCAAGCTGGATAATCACCATCCTCTTGCTCACACAATGCTCATGTATATCTGTGTGAAAATTGGTGTGGCTGTAACAGGTTCATGGAACGTGGGAATGTTCATATACACTCTGATTCAGTACGTGTTCATGCTTGTTTGCATAGGTTATGTAGTAAAGACCTTCGTTGATGAAAAGTTTGGGGATATTTGTTCAATTCTTTTCATGCTGTATGTGGTATTTGCAGGCGGTCATTCAGGAAGATATATATTCCTTGCCACAAAGGATATTATTTATTCAGGCTTTTTGATCTTATTTACAATCGGGCTTTACAAGGCTCTTAAGGAACAGAAATTTGGAAGGTTCATTTATATTGGCGGCATAGGTATGCTGGCGTTTAGAAAAGAGGCCTTCTATATCCTCCTTTTGACTATCGTATTATGCATGATTCTGGCACTTTTTAGTCGCAAGAAGCTGGCGCTGTTATTTGCTGGCGTTGTGGTTATCCATGTTATGTGGAATAACGTACTTGTTCCTGCTATGGGAATACATGCAGGAAGTACAAGAGAGGTCCTCTCACTTCCTCTTCAGATGACAGGAAGATATGTCCTTAATTATCCAGATGAAGTTACAGATGAGGAGAGGGAGGCGATAGACGCAATCGTCAATTATGAGAAAATTGCGGAAAACTATGATCCCAAGCACTCATCACCTATAAAGAATACCTTCAGGGAAGATTCGACAAAAGCAGACCTTATGAATTACTTCAAGGTCTTTTTCAAGATGTTCCCAAAGCATCCGCAGATATACTTATATGCGCTTATTGAGTTTAAGTATGAGCTGTTTTACCCCAAGGCCTTTAACAAGGCTACTTATCTGTACAGCTATTCTGCGAACCGCATGGAAAGAGCTAACGAATTCATGGGTGATGTGGGAGCTGACTTCCATTATCCCGATAATGCCGCATTGACTAAATTCAGAGATAGTCTGTGCGATGCAATGGTCAGATGGAATGGCTACCCTATAATCAATATATTTAATTCAGCTGCTACCTATGTGTGGTGGGTGATAATTGCATTTGCGCTTTCAATTATAAAGAAAAACAAAGGCGTGTTTATTATTACATTGCCCCTTATTGCCACAATTCTGTTTTGTATTTTGGGCCCACAGTCAGGTGGACATATCAGATATATGTATCCCCTGCAGATGGCGCTTCCGTGCATAAGTGCATTTTCACTTAAGCTTATTAAAGATGCATCCAGATGATGGCATAAACTTTTAATAGCAGACAATTATGAAAGAAACATTAGATTATGAAGATCTATGAAAAGATAACAAGAGCAGGCATTTATATTGTTTTTTTGATTTTACTTATCCTTTCATTTAGTAAAAAGGTAAATGTAAACATAGACGAGGTTTATTCCTACGGTCTTGCCAATCATTACGGTGAGAGAAGGATGTCCTTTGAGGATGGGATAAAGTATGTTCCTGCGGGAACGCCCTGGCTTCAATATGTGACAGTTTCTGATGATCACCGCTTTGATTATGCCAATGTCTGGAGCAATCAGACATCAGACGTACATCCGCCCTTTTACTATGTCATTATGCATACGATATGCTCATTTTTTCCCGGCAGGTTCTCCTTGTGGTTTGGAGGAGTGATCAACATTTTCTTCTGCCTTATAAGCCTTTTGGTTTTTGAAAAGCTGGTTGGAATTTATATTGAAGATACGCGGGTAAAGCTCATTCTGGCAGCAGCCTATGGGCTTGCACCTGCTTTTCTTAATATGGCCATGTTTATAAGAATGTACACCATGGCTATGTTTTGTACGCTTCTTTTTACATATTTCTATATAAGATATGTAAGGGGAGAGGATGGGAAAGGAATTCTTGCAGCCCTTACATGCACAGCAGTATTAGGGACCATGACGCATTATTACTGCATGATCTTTGTTGTTCTTTTGTCTGTCTCCTATGGAGTTTACAGCTTGTTTAAGCGTAAGTTTGCAGCTTTATTAAAATATACCGTATCAATGCTTGTGGCAGCAGGACTTTGTGTGGCTATTTTTCCCGGAATACTGGGCCACTTTTTTAACAGTGACAGAGGAGAAGAGACCATAAGTAATGCCGGAAGTGATTCGGTTCTCAGGACTAACCTTTGGAAGGATGTTTTATTGGTTACTAATGAGATATTTGGTAATCCCATTCTCTTATGCGGAATAGTCTTTGCAGTATTGCTGCTTCTTATAATTGGATATAAAAAGTGTGCAGCTAAGATAAATGCTGAATTTGTGCTTGTTTTTGTTGCTGTTGCAGGATACATGGTGATGATATCAGCTACAGCGCCCTATGCAACGGACAGATATTTCTTCCCTATATATGGCGTGTTATTTGCGCTTGTCTCTATTCCCTGTGCTAACGTTATAAAAGCTTATTTAAATGGTAAAAAAGCAGTGATAGTGACATTTGCTGCTCTTTTCATAATCACCTGCGCAGCATGGCGAAGCGTTAAATGGGACTATACAGAAAGCTATACAAAGGATTCGCTTCAGTGGGCAGGGGAGCATTCTGACCTGGACGCTGTTATGATTCATGGAGCCAGATTCAGGATGCACACATCATTCCTGGAGGCCTCTGAATATGCGTCCATGACACTGGTTGACCACAAGGAGCTTAGCGGACTGCCCAATACTTCTGAATTCGAAGACAGGGATTTCGTATTAATGGTTGCTGCGAAGGAAGATGACGAAGATTATCTGGAGGAAGTGATGAAAAGGTATCCGGGCCACAGCTACAGTAGGGTTGCCTACTCCGGATATCACTCCACATATTATTTTACTTGCAGTGAATAGGAATTCCTATTAATATAGAAATGATATTGTTTAGAAACAGGAGTAGATTTATATGAAGTTAATTATACAGATTCCCTGCTTTAACGAGGCTGAGACACTTGAGGTTGCGCTCAATGACCTTCCGAAGCACATAGATGGAATCGATACTATCGAATATTTGATCATAAACGACGGCAGTAAGGACAACACAGTAGAGGTTGCTAAGAACTGGGGCGTTCACTACGTTGTTAATTTCAAGAAAAATAAGGGACTTGCCAAGGGATTCATGGCAGGTCTTGACGCATGTCTTAGAAACGGCGCGGATATTATCGTTAATACGGATGCGGATAATCAGTATAACGGAGATGATATCGAGAAGCTGGTTCGGCCTATCATTGAAGGTAAGTCTGATATTGTTATCGGCGCAAGACCGATAGACCAGACTGAGCATTTTTCACCTCTTAAGAAAAAGCTTCAGCACTTCGGAAGCTGGGTAGTAAGAAAGGCTTCCAAGTCAGATATTCCGGATGCTCCCAGTGGATTCAGAGCATACAGCCGCGAAGCTGCCATGAGACTTAACGTGGTAAATGAGTATACATATACTCTTGAGACCATCGTTCAGGCAGGTCGTGAGAGAATTCCCATGGAGTCAGTGGACATCAGAACCAATGCTGAGCTCAGACCTTCAAGACTTTTCTCAAGCATGATGGGCTATGTTAAGAAGTCCATGCTTACTATTATCAGAGCATATATGATGTATAAGCCTCTGCAGTTCTTCTCAATCTGCGGATCAATTCCGTTCCTTATCGGATTTATTTTAGGTGTGCGTTACCTGGTATTTATTGCTCTTGGTGTAGACGGAGGACATGTTCAGTCCCTGATCCTTGCAAGCACACTTATGCTGCTTGGCTTTATGACCTTTATTGTGGGACTCCAGGCAGACGTTATTGCAGCTAACCGTAAGATCCTCGAGGATGTTCAGTATCATGTAAGAAAGCTTGACTATGACAAAGATACATCTGAGAAGAAAGATAAAGCAAATGATTGAAAAGATTTTTAAAAAGCTGGTAAACAAAGAAACAATACTATATACAATATTTGGCGTGGCTACAAGTGTTTTAAATGTAGCCATGTTTCATGTTTTGGATTTGCTGGGAATGGAGTACAAGCTGGCAAATCTGATCACACTTATTACAGTTAAGCTGGCAGCTTATATATGTAATAAAAACTTCGTATTTAAGAGTAAATGCAACAATTTTCTTGAGCTTGTCATGGAATTTGGACGCTTCGTGTTCTGGCGTGGCGCAACCATGATTTTAGATTATGTCGGCCTGATTTTCCTTGTAGAGATAGTTCATATGAAGAAGCTTTATGGCAAGATCATTGTAACTGTTTTTGTCATTGCGCTGAATTATGTTACAGGTAAAAAGCACGTATTTAAGAATCAGGTAAAAGAAGAGACAGATAACGTGTGAGGAGACTTTTATGAAGAGAATTTTGGCGGGAATACTTGCAGGAGTCTTGGTGGCGACCTGTGTTGGAACCGGAGATACTGCGAAGGCAATTACTGCTGAGGAGTTTTTTGAATCTGTATCTGATGGGAATGCACAGGATGAAACTACCGAAGAAGAGAAGAGCTCAGAGGAAAAGAGCGATTCTACAGAAGATGCAGATAAGCCGGAAGAAGATGCAACTAAGGTGTCTGACGATAAAGAAAATGCAGATTCTAAAGAAACAGAATCAGAGGATACAGACGAAGCCGTATCAGATGGAAATGCTGATTTTGCGGATGAGGATGATCCTGAAAAGGAAGTATCATCAGGTGATGCAGGAGATATAGAAGACTCTGATGATGACTTCGAGAGTGCCGCGTTTAAGTATGAGGAAGAGGTAGACGGATATCAGTTCGTACTTACCGCGGATGAAAACATTCTTCCTGAGGGCACAGAGGTTCAGATCGTGAAGCTCTCAGAGGAGGATGAAAAGCATATAGAGAACGATGTTCAGGATATGTCTAAGACTAACGTTATGGAGACAGAGTCCTTTGACATCAAGCTCTACGATGAAAATGGAGAGAAAATCCAGCCAAGAGACGGAAGTGTTCATATTTCTGTGAAGCTCCCCGAAGAAAAGGCCTACTCAATGGAGACCTATGGCGGTGGTGCGGAGTTTAAGATTTTCCATGTTCATGATGAGGATGAAGAGGCACTTCCTACAAAGGTAAATGAGGAAGATTCAGATATAGCCCTTCCTACAGAGGATGATACAGAAATTTATGTGGATGAGGAGGCTTTTGACCCCGAAACCCATGAGCTTAAAAAGGACAGCGTATTAAAGTTCTTAAATGCTGCTGTTCATGAGGAAACAGAGTACCTCAAGGAATATACACTTGAGTGCGATACTGACAGCTTCTCAGTATTCTCAGTTGCAACTGTGCTCAAGTACTCATACGACACAGTTGAGGCAGGCGGTGAGACAGTTTATAACCTTTCAAGAGCTGAGCTTAGTGGTAACTTCGGAGGCTGTGTAAATGGTGCCCTTTCAGATGCCTGGAAAGATTACAAGGCTGATAACTCAAGATTTTTCAGAATTGTGATCCCTTCAGGTACATATACCTTAAGCGGAGGCGTCCTTCGTATAGGAAGCAATACGACACTTGATATGAGCGGCGTTACTATTAAGAATAACAACGGCAGAATGCTCACAACGCAAGTTCTGGATGGTAAAAAAGGTGTAGGTGGTTATTCTGACTATCAAAACATCACATTGTCAGGCGGATGCTGGGATGCAGAGGGAACAACAAAGGTTCCGATAAGATTTGCCCATATGACAGGTCTTACAATGAAAAATGTTACCTTTGAAGATACAGCAGCTACCCATACAGTGGAGATTGGTGCCTGCAAGGATGTTCAGATAACAGGCTGTACCTTCCAGAACACCAGACATCCAAGCGGTGAGCTGGAAGCACTGCAGATAGACGTTATGCATGAGTATAGCTATTCCTCAGACGATAGTGAAGATTCAGATGATACAGGTTACACCATGAAGTATTATCCGGATCAGGTATATGATGATACCTGCTGCGAAAATGTCACCGTAACAGGCTGCACATTCCGCAACCTGAAGAGGGGCTTTGGCAGCCACGGAGCTCTTGTTGGTAAGTATTATTACAATAACATCACAGTTAAGAACTGTGTTTTTGATAACATTGAGAATACTGCGATCATGTGTACCATGTGGAAGGATTCCGTTATTTCAGGTAACACCTTTACAAACGTAGGACGAGGTGTGGATACAACTACTTATCCCTGGTATACACATTACCCTGATGATCATGAGAGTAAGAAGGCATTGGGATATAATGCCAACATCACTATTTCCTCTAACCAGTTTAGCCTTGGCGGAGCAGACAGAGACAGTGCGACTCTTGCGGCGATTCTGGTAAGCGGATATCACAGTTCAAATGAAGGTGATGATTATCCCGCAGGAACCTACACTCCTACAGGATTCACAATCATCAACAATACTGTAACCGGTTATAATGACTGGAATAATTATCACGAGGATAATGTTTACGCAGATGTTTACGTGCTCTATGCAAGGGGCGTAAAAATCGATAACAATGACCTCAGATATGGAAAGTACGGCGTTCTTGTTCAGAGTAACAGTGAAGCTTCTTCAGTAAACGGTAACAAGTTTTCAGAAAACGATGCTGCATCAATTGCTGTAAGAAACGGTGGAACAATCTCAGATATGCGTGATAATGCGCTTCTTGGAGCTGCTCCTTATGTACTTTATGCAGATAACGAGTCGACCTGCAACGGAACTATCAATGCTGACTTTAAGATGGGTGCCGGTGAAAAGGTAAACCTTAAGTATAAGGAATTACCCCATGTAACATCTGACCTTGCAAATATAGAAGGACTTAGATACAAGTCCTCCAAGAAGGCAGTTCTAAAGGGTGGTGGATCCAAGCTCAGTGCCAAGAAGAAGGGAAAAGCCATAGCGAGAGCTTCCTGGCAGCGCGGTAACGGCACTGTAAACCTGGAGATTTCAGTTCAGGTTAAGAAGGCGCCCACAAAGCTTAAGCTTGGTAAGAAAAAGATCACCATTAAGAAGGGCGATAAGTATCAGCTTACACCCAAGGTAAATACTGCATGTCACACCTATACTTACAAGTCTTCAAATAATAAGATTGCAAAGGTGTCCAAGAACGGCGTTATTACAGCTAAGAAAAAGGGCACAATTCAGATTACGGTTAAGACATATAACAATGTTACCAAGACCATAAAGGTAAAGGTTAAAAAATAAACTATCGTTTATGGAGGAGAGATAAGTAATGCAGGGAGTAATCTTAGCTGCCGGAATGGGTAAGCGCCTTAAGTTTTTAACAAATGACAATACAAAGTGCATGGTGAAGGTAAACGGTGTCACCATGATAGAGCGTGCGCTCAGGATTCTCGATAAGAAGCATTTGTCCAAGATAGTTATAGTTGTGGGTTACAAGGGAAAAGAGCTCATCGACTATATAGGAACTCTGGATATCAAGACGCAGATAGTTTTCATTGATAATCCTGTGTACAACAAGACCAACAATATCTATTCACTGGCTCTTGCCAAGGATTATCTTTGCGCAGAGGACACACTTTTATTAGAGTCTGACCTTGTATTTGAGGAAAGCGTCATCGACACTCTTCTGAACGATAAGAGGGAGAATCTTGCTCTTGTTGATAAGTTCGAGAGCTGGATGGACGGAACCTGTATGGAGCTCGATGATGACGACTGCATTACCAATTTCATTCCCGGAAAATATCTGCAGTTTTCAGAGAAGGATCACTACTACAAGACAGTTAATATTTATAAGTTCAGTGCATCCTTCTGCATGAATACCTATGTGCCCTTCCTTACAGCCTATGAGAAGGCCATGGGTGAAAATGAGTACTATGAGTCTGTTATCAAGCTGATTTCTCTCCTTGAGACAAAGGAGATAAGAGCTAAGAGGCTTGATGGCCAGATCTGGTATGAGATCGATAATATTCAGGATCTTGATATAGCTGAATCGCTGTTTTCAAATTCAGACGAGGAGCATTTCCAGAAAATAGCTGCCCGCTACGGCGGTTATTGGAGATATCCCAAGCTCCTGGATTTCTGCTATCTTGTTAATCCCTACTATCCTCCGAAGAAGATGATAGAGGAGATGAAGTCCAATTTCACAGAGCTTCTTACACAGTATCCTTCCGGAATGGCGGTTAATTCACTGTGTGCAGCCAGTGCCTTTGGAGTAAGACAGAACCATATCGTAATCGGAAACGGTGCTGCCGAGCTTATTAAGAGCCTTATGGAAAAGCTGCTTTCCGATCCGGAGATGAAGATAGGCTGCATTTCTCCGACCTTTGAGGAGTATCCTAACCGATTCGACAGAGACAGGATTGTGGGATTTGTATCTAATGCTCATGATTATCATTATACTGAGGATGATCTGATAGCCTTCTATGGAGATAAGGATATAAGTGCGCTGGTTCTGATAAATCCTGATAATCCGAGCGGTAATTACATCAGTAATGACGGTCTTATGAAGCTTATCGACTGGGCTAAGAGAAAGGGAATTATCCTTATTATCGATGAGAGCTTTGTTGATTTCGTAGATATCGAGGATGGCGAGGGGATCGAGAGCGTTACGCTTTTAAAGGAAAAGATCCTAGGATTATATGAAAAGCTCTATGTTGTAAAGAGTATCTCAAAATCCTATGGTGTTCCCGGTGCAAGACTTGGGGTGCTTGCCAGCCATGATGAGAAGACTATTGAATTTATCAAGAAGGATGTTGCTATCTGGAATATCAATTCCTTTGGCGAATTTTTCATGCAGATAAAGGAAAAGTACGATAAGGATTACTTTAAGTCTCTTGAAAAGATGAGAACTGCAAGAGCTTCTCTTATGAAGGAGCTTGCGGCAATTCCTTATATTACACCCTTTGAGTCACAGGCCAATTACATCATGTGCAGACTCTCTGATGTGAATTCAAGGGAGCTTTCCATGAGACTTCTCAGGGAAAATATTTTCATAAAGGATCTGACTCCCAAGATCAGGGACGGAAATCAGTACCTGCGTCTTGCAGTCAGAGATGAGACTGATAATAAGAAGCTTATCAGTGCTCTTAAGCGTTACATGAAGGAAAAGATGAAATGATGATGCCTTTATATATAGACCCCGGCACGGGAAGCATACTGTTTGCGGTGCTTATAGGTATTCTCGGGGCTATAAGATATGTTATAAGAATTGGAATAGTAAAGCTGAAGTTCATGATGAGCGGAGGCAAAAAGGTGGATAACGATGGAGAAGTCCTTCCCTTCGTAATCTATTCGGACAACAAAAGATACTGGAATGTATTTGAGCCTATATGCAGAGAGCTTGATAAAAGGGGAATGAAGGTTGTTTACATGACCCAGTCTCCGGATGACCCGGCTCTCAATAATCCCTACGAGAATATCAAGGGTGAGTTTATCGGTGAAACAAATAAAGCCTTCGTGAGACTGAATTTCCTTGAGGCTACAATGCTTTTATCAACCACGCCGGGGCTTGAGGTTTATCAGTGGAAAAAGTCCAAGGGCGTAAAGCATTACTGTCATATCCTGCACGCAGCGGGAGAGGTTGTGCTCTACAGAATGTTCGGAATCGACTATTATGATTCCCTGCTTTTATCAGGTGAGTATCAGGTTGATGAGGTAAGGCAGCTTGAAAAAATGAGAAATCTTCCGGAGAAGGAGTGCTACGTAGTGGGACTTCCTTACATGGACGAGATGGTTAAGCGTCTTAAGGAGAGCGGCCCCAGTGAGCCTCATGAGAGAACCGTTCTTCTTGCTCCTTCATGGGGACCGAGCGCTATTTTCTCAAAGTTTGGAGGAGATATCATAGGTAAGCTCCTGGACACAGGGTATCACGTTATTGTTCGTCCTCATCCCCAGTCCTTCGTATCCGAGAAGGAAATGCTGGATAAGATCATGGAAAAGTATCCTGAATCCGACAGACTTGAATGGAACAGGGATGTCGATAACTTCGAGGTATTAAAGAGAGCAGATATTCTGATCTCAGACTTTTCAGGTGTTACATTTGATTTTGCACTTGTTTACGATAAGCCTATCATCTATGCGGATACTGAGTTTGATACCGCGCCATACGATGCATGGTGGCTTAAGAAAGAGGTATGGACTCTCACAGCTCTTCCAAGAATCGGAATGAAGCTGGAGGAGAGCAAGATGGATTCTCTTAAGGAGATGATCGATACCTGTATCGAGGATCCTAGGTTTGCTGAGGGAAGAAAAGAGGTCAGATCAGAGACCTGGTGCTACTACGAAGAGGGCACAAAGAGGACTGTGGACTGGCTTATGAATAAGTATGAGGAGCTTACAAAGGAGAATGCAGAGAACGCCTGACCGGGCGCTTTGCATTTGATGTGAGCTTTCGAATTAGAAACAGGAAGTAAAAATGAGTATTTCAGAAATAATATACACATTGCTTATCAGACCACTCAGAGTTTTTTTTGAGCTGGTCTTTATAACTGCCAATAAGGTGATCGGTAATCCCGGCCTTTCAATAATCGCGCTGAGTCTCGCTATCAATTTTCTGGTACTGCCTCTCTATAAGAGAGCTGACGCAGTTCAGGAGGAGGAGAGAGACATCGAAGCTAAGCTCCATGACGGCATTGCTCATATAAAGAAGACCTTCAAGGGCGATGAGCGTATGATGATGCTTCAGACCTACTACAGGCAGAATGATTACAGACCGACAGACGTTTTCAAGGGATCCATATCACTATTTCTTGAAATACCCTTTTTCATTGCTGCATATCAGTTTCTGTCTAATCTTTGGATTTTACAGGGAGTTTCATTTGGTATAATTTCTGACCTTGGAGCTCCGGATCAGCTTATAAAAATCGGTGCACTTGGAATAAATCTTCTTCCGATTCTCATGACCGGAATTAACCTTGTTTCCTGTGCGATTTTCACCAAGGGCTATCCCCTTAAGACCAAGGTTCAGCTGTACTCAATGGCGGTGTTTTTTTTCATCTTTTTGTATGATTCACCATCAGGCCTGGTATTTTACTGGACTCTGAACAATCTGTTTTCACTTATAAAAACAATTTTCTATAAGCTTAAGAATCCCAAAAAGGTGCTCAGCATCCTTTTTGCGGTTATCGGAGCAGTGACAGCTGTTTATGGTGCTGCCTTCTATAGTAGCGATAATATGAAGCACAAGGCTCTTATCGTTGTCCTGGGCCTTGGCTGCATGGTTCCGCTTTTCGTGATGCTCCTTAAGAAGAAAAAGGCTGAGCTTGTGAAGGCTAATAAGGATCAGCCCAATGCAAAGCTTTTCTGGGCAGGTGCTCTTTATATGGTGGTGCTGGTGGGACTTGTTATTCCTTCAAATGTTATAAAGTCATCACCCCAGGAGTTTGTGGATCTTAACTATTACGTAAATCCTCTGTGGTATATAGTCAGCTCCTTCTGCCTGGCTGCAGGTGCTTTTGTGA
The DNA here is from genome assembly GCF_000423945.1 of Butyrivibrio sp. XPD2002. Taxonomy (GTDB): domain Bacteria; phylum Bacillota; class Clostridia; order Lachnospirales; family Lachnospiraceae; genus Butyrivibrio. The sequence continues at coordinate 140,158 of NZ_AUIY01000012.1, forward strand.
TATGGATGGGAGTTTTCTACTGGCTTGCAGGAAAAGAGTTCAGACCTTTCTTTGATAAGCTGATCGTAGTTGTAAGTGCTGTTGCTACAGTTGATTACATGTTCTTTGGAAATAATCTGGGAACCCTTACTGCCGATCTTGAGTATGAAGAGGGCTTTGAGTTTTTATTATCAGAGAAAATGATAAATTTCGGAGTGGTGCTGGCGGTTATTGCAGTTTTCATACTGCTTGTTAAAAAGCTTCCCAAGCTTACAGCGTCTGTGGTTTCAATAGCGGCACTTGCCCTTGCTATCATGTCAGGCAGCAACATGGTGAAGATTCAGGAGTCTGTAGCGCAGCTCGCTGATGATGTGGCATACGCCAAGGCAGATGTGCCAAGCTTTAGCTTAAGTAAGAACGGCAAGAATGTTATCGTTATCATGCTGGACAGAGCCATGAATGCTTACATTCCCTATATTATGAATGAAAAGCCGGAGCTTAAAGAGGTTTATTCAGGATTTACATATTATCCAAATACAATTTCCTTTGGACCCTGCACCAACTTCGGATCAGCTCCGATTTTTGGTGGTTATGAGTACACTCCTGAGGAGATGAACAAGAGGGATTCCGAGCTTTTGGTGGATAAACAGAATGAGGCACTTAAGGTACTGCCGGTTCTGTTTGATGAAAATGACTATGATGTAACTGTTATAGAGCCGCCCTATGCGGGATATCAGTGGACACCTGACCTGTCAATCTATGATGAGTATCCTGATATTAAGGCATACCATGCGGCAGGTAAGTTCATACCTACTGAGCAGAAGGAGGACAGCATCGAGAGAAGGAAGGAAGATTTCTTCTGCTACAGCCTTATGAAGGCTAGTCCGCTTTTTGCACAGAATTCACTCTATAACAGTGCTAACTATAATAACTATGCTGATCCTGCAATTCCGGGTAAGCAGAAGAGACACAAGGCGCACGCAGCAACCGGAATAAGTGCAAAGTGTATGGATCATTACACTGTTCTGGAGAATCTTACGAATATAACTACTATAACGGAAGAGGGTAATAACTTCCTTATGATGTCTAATGACACGACTCATGAGCCTATGCTGATGCAGGAGCCTGAGTATGTGCCCGCTGCAAATGTGGATAATACCGAGTATGATGAGGCTCATGCTGACAGATTCCTGGTGGATGGAGTACAGCTCCATGCAGAAAAGGGTTGGCTCCTTGCTCATTATCAGACTAATATGGCTGCTCTTTTGAAGGTGGGTGAGTGGCTTCAGTATCTGAAGGATGAAGGTGTTTATGATAACACAAGGATCATCATTACAGCTGACCACGGAAGAGCTTTGGAGCAGCTTGATAATCTCATCCTTGATGACGGAAGTAACTGGATGCTTGATGCACAGTTCTATTATCCGCTTTTACTTGTGAAGGACTTTGACGCTGAGGGAGAGTTATCAACCTGTGAGGATTTCATGACAAATGCTGATACGCCCACCATGGCAGTTAGCGAAATTATTGATAATCCTGTGAATCCCTTCACCGGTAAGGAAATCAATAACGATGAGAAGTTTGCCCATGACCAGTATGTGCTTGCATCTCACCTTCATGATGTGGGAGCTAACTGCGGAACACAGTTTTTACCTGATATGTGGCTCGCTGTCCATGATGATATGAGGAAAAAAGAGAACTGGAAGATAGTTCAGGATAGTTCTACAATGCCATATTAAGCTTTTGTAGTGTATAATATGCAATGGAAGAGGAGATAAATCTTTTGTTGGGGTAAGCTATGAAAAATGGTTGCCAGTTGGAAAATAAAATAGATCATTCTGATTTTAAGAAAAAAGCTGCTATTACCGCTTTAATAGCGGCTTTTTTTGCTGTGCTTTTGTTTATGGCGCTTTGCGTAGTGCTGCATATTACGCCCTTTGGGGATAAGACCTTTTTGTATGAGGATATGAAGCAGCAGTACGTGGATTTCTTCTCATATTACAGCAATGTTTTTCATGGGAAGGATGGATTTTTCTATTCTGATAACTGCGGACTTGGAGCTAAGATGCTTGGAATATGGGCATATTATCTGACAAGCCCCTTTCTTTTGATGTTCGTGCTTATTCCTGATAGCTATTATCCTGTGGCTGTAACCTTCCTTATTATGTTAAAGCTTGCGGCCATGGCTGGAACTGGTTCGGTGTTCTTTTCATATATTTCTGATAAGTTTCCTGTTGAACAAGAATTTGGAAGAGTAAAGAGACAGGATGAGAATGGTTGGGCAAGTGGACTTTTTAATTGTATAGGCCTTTCTAATATCATAGCTTCTGTTGCTTTTGCATTTAGCGGCTGGATGATTGCAAACATGACTAATATCATGTGGCTTGATGCAGTGATCATGATGCCGGTGGTGCTTATCGGGCTCTTTATGATGATGCGTGACGAGAAGAGAGGACGAATTATTTATGTCGTCTCTGTCATGATCATGGTGGTGATGAATTATTATATTGCAGCTATGGTGCTGATGTTTGTGGGATTACTTGCATTTCTGCTGTGCTTTGGCGGCATTTATGAAAATGGGATCAGGAGGTTTTTTGAATTTATAGCTGCAACTTTAGGCTCGCTCCTTCTTGATGCCTGGTTCCTGATTCCAACTGCGATGTCTCTTATGGGCAGCAATAAGGACCACTCAGGCAAAATGGCAAGTGCGTTTGCTAAGTATCTGCCATCCTCAGAGGCAATCGGAAAATATATCTCTCCAATTGCTGTTCTTCCAAAGCTCTTTAGCATGAGCTATGATTCCTTGGAAATCATGGAAGGGATGCCTAATATCTATTTTGGTGCAGCGCTTATTATTCCCTGTGTTTTGTTTTTCTTTAATAAGGCTATTGGCAGAAAGACCAAGGTGCTTATGGGCATTTACCTTTTGGTGATAATGATGTTTTTCTGCATTAAGCCGCTTAATACCCTGGCTCACGGAGGAACGGAGGCCTATGGGTATCTGTACAGGTATTCCTTTGTTTTTTCCTTTGTGTGCGTGACTCTTGTTTATTTGAATCTTGTGAACTACAAGGGGATAGATTTAAAAGGAGTGCTTATATCAGGTGGAATTGCGGTAGTTTTATTTGCGATTGCATTTTTATCAAAGCCTGGATTTATTGGAAATAAGGCATGGGTTGTTAATGCTGGTGTTTTGTGCGCAGTTGAAGTGCTGCTCATTGCGCTTTCTTGTGGCAGGAATATTGTTAATATGGGCGCTCTTGCTATCTTGGCCATTGTCTTTGCTGCCGATATATCGATGAATTTTATATGTATATACAGAAATTCATCAATGAATGCGGAGACAGAAACAGGCTACATGGCTAAATGCGAGGAGACGAGGGCTACTCTGGAGGATATTAGAAGCGAAGAAGATTATGCATTGGGAATGGAGTGGTATCGTATAGAATCTACTTCGCCCAGAACTCCTAATGATTCTTTGCACTTTGGGTACCCTGGAACCACAACCTATAATAGTCTTCTAAAGGTTGAGAACCGCCTTTTCATGTACAGGCTTGGCTTTAATGACAATGGTCTCTATACCATGTATGAAGAGGGTAACACCAGATGCGCCGATGCTATTCTTGGTATCAGATACATTATGAATGGTGTTGATTATGAAAAGAGGGAGGCTCTTCCAGCAGAGTTTACTACAGGGGATAAGATTCCGGAGCTTTTAGAGTGCATTGAGGATACAAAGAATCCCTTTGAAGCCCAGGAGATGTTGTGGAACAAATTTACCGGAAGAGATGATGAGGTATTTAAGGAAGCTGAATGCCTGCAGCTTAATGAAGGAGATAATGAGGCGGATGATAAGGGTTCTGCCGATACATGTATATATGAGATACATCCGAAGATAAGTGGAAAGCTTTATTTCTATATGAACCGCGACACTAGAGCTGACAGATCACTTGAGATATATGTGAATGGAGAGTTCACTAGCGGCTATGGTAATGCTTCCTGCCAGAAGGTTCTTGATTTTGGCTACTTCGATGAAGGAGAAGCAGTAACTCTGGAAATAAGAGCAGCGGATGGAATAGAAGGTCTTCCTGATGGAATGGTTGTTGTGACTGAGGATTTAGGTATTCTTGAGGGTGTTTTCACAGACTGAACAAAATTCTAAAAAAAAAATAAATTTTTTTTTGAAATAGGGGTTAAGTTTTCTAAAGTGCTGTCCGATATTATTATCGGTGGGGAAGAAATGACACAACACCTTGGGTTTTCTAAGGAGACACTACAAGATAGGGTATGCCGGGATGCCTATCCACAAGATAGAGTCATTCGGGGGAGCATTTAGAGGTAGAGTTTAAAATCAATTGATTTTTTTTCATAAACCCTCTAAAGTAAATAGAAAATACGCCGATAAATGTAGTAGAACTAAAGAAATTCTCCAAGGAAGGAGGAAACGATATGCGTATAGAAGCTTACAGCCAGATTCAGCAAGTTTATGGCACCAGCAAAGTGAATAAGACCGCTAAGACTCAGAAGACAGGTAATGTTTCTGATTCTCTGAAGATTTCTTCAATCGGAAAGGACATTCAGATTGCTAAGCAGGCTGTGAAAGAGGCTCCGGATGTCAGGGAGGACGTTACGGCACCTATCAAGAGTGCAATTAAGAACGGAACGTATGACGTTAGCGGAGAGGATTTTGCAGATAAGCTCCTCGCTAGACTCAGCGAATCTATTTGAGAAATATGAAAACATTATATAGAAACTATTAGAGCCGGCTTAATCAAACGGTTTAAGCTCCGATGGAAATTAGGCAGGCTCTATATCTATGCCCTTTTTTGGGACAGTCACCTGACGAGGTATTTACGAGTCTGGTGAATGTGCCAGGTCTGGCGAGCGAAGCGAGAGCAGACCTTCCTTGTTGCTATAGTTATTTAGCGAGGTAATAGACATGGCTAGCTTATTGCAGAATCTTGTAGACGTTCTCGACAGAGAATGTGCATTATATGAGAGACTCCTTGATTTATCAGGAAAAAAGACGCCTGTTATAGTCGAGAGGGACTTAAAGAAGCTTGCAAAGATAACAGAGGATGAGCAGGCGGTGGTTTCCCTTATTTCTGCAGTGGATAAGGAACGTGAAGCAGTAATGAACAGCATTGCAGAGGTAATCGGAGAAAAGGGCAACGATCTTAAGCTTACCGATCTTGTAAGGATGCTTAATTCAAGACCTAATGAACAGAGAAGTCTGGCAATCCAGAGAGATAAGCTTAAATCAATATCAAGCAATGTCCAGAGAGTAAATGATCAGAATCAGATTCTTCTTCAGAGCTCTTTGGAAATGGTGCAGTACGAGATGAATATAATTCAGTCTGCAAGGCGTGCGCCTGAGACTGCCAATTATACGAGACATGCAGGCACCAGAGGCGACCTCATAGCGGTAGCACCTATGGGACGCTTCGATGCGAAGCAGTAAAATTTTTTGAGACATTTAAAATCGAGTGGGACCGTGTATCCTGCTCGATTTTTTTTATGGAAATTCCGCACATTCGTAAGGAATTCCTGATATTTTTTCATTTTAATTCTAAGAAAACCCCTTAATTAGCCGATAAAGAATATGAAGAGCTTTGTGTAAAGGCTGAAATCAGCTATTTGATATATACGAGGTAAGTACATGGCATCTTTAATGGGAAGTTTATATATTGGAGCTTCTGGACTTCAGACATCACAGAATGCGCTGAATACCACATCTCACAATATGGCCAATATAGACACGGAAGGCTATACAAGGCAGCAGGTTTCACAGGGCACTCGCCCCTACATCACCACTGAAAAGGATTTCAGAATAATTTCCTGGAAACAGACCGGACTCGGCGTTGTTTACAACAATTGTAAGCAGGTCAGAAGCCTTTTCCTTGACCAGAGCTACAGGCAGGAAACAGGCAGAGAGTCCTTCTATGACGTGTCAGTAACAACCCTTGAAGAGATCGAGGATCAGCTTCAGGAAATGAACGGCACAGAGTTTGCAGAGTCCATGAATAACCTCTGGGTTGCAATTCAGGAGATGAGTAAGAACCCTACAAACGCAGTCAATCAGAGCACTCTGGTAACAAGGGCAAACGAGTTCATCACAAGAGCAAAGAGTGTATATGAAGGCTTTACTAATTATCAGGACAACATGGATCTCAAGGTTGCGGATCTGGTGGAAGAGATAAATGACATCGGCGACAGAATAAAAGAGCTGAACCTGGAGATAGTTAAGATAGAATCCGGACATCAGGAGCATGCAAATGACCTTCGTGACGAGAGAAATCTCCTCCTGGACAGACTTGGAAAGCTTGGAAGAATAAGCTATTACGAGGATGTTTTCGGAAACGTACTTGTACAGTATGAAGGAACACAGTTCGTAACTACAGATCATGTAAATCACATGGCATGCGACAATGAGCTTCCTGCAGATAAGGGCGGAAGTGCTGTTGGATATAACACTCCTTATTGGGAGTTCGCAGCGAAAAAGGAATACGATGAAATAAGAGGCGAATGGGTAGTTACTGATATCAGAGGTGCAAAGGTATTCGACCTTACACAGACCGTATCCACAGCAATGAACACCGATATCGGACAGCTTCGCTCAACTCTTCTTGCAAGAGGTGACCATCACGCCAACTATCACGATATAACAGAGGACGCTTCAGGACAGTATTACAACACAAATATAGCTCAGTCAGTAATCATGAATGTAGAAGCAGAATTTGACCAGATGATCAAGAACATCTGCACAGCAATAAATGAAGTGTTCGAGAACGCCGAAAGTAATCCTGTTACTCTTGGAGAGGCAGAGGGGAAAACTTCAGATTACGATCTTTTCACAGTATTAAACGAAGAGGATTGCCTCAACTATGATATCGATGATGAGCACAAGGCAGGAACAGTAAGAAAAAGCTACATGATCACAAACCTGGCAGTTAATTCAAAATATCTTGAACTGCCTACAACAATGACATTCCTTCTTGCAGATGGAAGTGAGGATCAGGATGCGGTTGAAAAGCTGAAGGCCACTTTTACTACAGCAAAGTATCTGATCAATCCTAACGTGGCAACAAAGACAGACTTCGTTGGATATTACAATATGCTGGTTTCTCAGGTGGCTAACTCAGGTGAGGTTTACAAGGGAATCAGATCCAATCAGGAGCTTACGGTAGATGCTGTATCAAATGCAAGAGAGCAGATAGTTGGTGTATCAAGTGATGAAGAGCTTGAGTTCATGATCGAGTTCCAGAATGCATTTAATGCATCCAGTAGATATATAAATGTGGTAAGTGAGATGCTGGAGCATGTAGTTACGGCACTAGGAAGCTAAAATACCTGACGAGGTATTTTCGAGTCTGGCATTTTAGCATTCTTCTGGCGAGCGATAGCGAGAGCAGAAGTTCCTTTGAAAAAGAAGTAAGGAGATAACATATGCCTTCAACATTTTTCGGATTAAACATAGCTGCATCAGGACTTAGAGCGGCAAATGCAGCACTCAACACAACTGCAAATAACATAGCTAATGCCAATACTGATGACTACAGCCGTCAGAAGGTTGATCAGAGAGCATCGGATGCACTGAGAGTTTTCACAACTTATGGATGTGCCGGTGCGGGTGTTGATACCATCGCTATTGAAAGAGTTCGCGATGAGTTTTATGACGTAAAGTACAGAACTAACGAGACACTTCTTGGAAGAGTAACTCAGCGCAACTACTTCAACCAGCTGGCTCAGGAGTACTTTAAGGACGATGGAACAACCGGATTCTCAAGTCTTTTCACCAAGATGCAGTCAGCACTTCAGGATGTTATGAAGGCATCAGGAACAACTGAGACAAAGGCTACATTCGTATCATCGCTGTCACAGATAACAGATTATTTTAATCACATGTCTGAGTCATTGCAGCAGCTTCAGAACGATATCAACCAGGAAATAAAAATGAGCTGCGATACCATAAATTCCTACGCACAGCAGATCTGCTCCCTCAACGAACAGATAAATGTCATCGAGATGCAGGGATCAAGGGCAAACGAGCTTAGGGATCAGAGAGATGATCTTCTTGATAAATTGTCAAAGATTGTCGATATAGATGTTAAGGAAACGAAGGTGGTAGATGCCAGCAATCCTGAGAGAGAGACCGGTGCCACAAGACTTATAGTAAATATCGCAGGACAGCAGCAGTTACTGGACGGATATGCTTATAAAAAGCTTATCTGCATCGCTAGAGAAGCAAATGAAAACGTTAATCAGAGCGATATAGTCGGACTTTACGACATCAAGTGGGCGCCCGCCAACTATAAGGAGGGTGATAACACAAGTAAGCTCGATGTATTTGATCTTGATAATAAGCTTATTGGAGGAGAGCTCCAGGGGCTTATCGATATGAGAGATGGAAATAACAGCTTCTACTTCAGCGGAGAGGTTCAGGATTCCATCAAGGATTCAAAAACAGGACTTACAACAGTTACCATCAAGGTTTCAGACCCGAACCTTATGGATATGACAAAGTGTACACTTCCTCAGGCAGGAAAAATCGAAGTGGCAAGTAAGATATATTCCTACGAGGAGTGGCAGTATGACGGCGGTGATACCTACACCTTCATACTTACGGCAGAGAGTACAAGATCCACAACACCTCCTAAATACAGGACAGCAACTGTTGGCGCTGATTTTTCATACCAGGGAATTCCATACTACATGCAGCAGATGAATGAGTGGGTAAGGAAGTTTTCCGACAGAGTTAACGACATCATGGTTAAGGGCTTCACAGCGGACTCTCAGGAAGGTCAGTACATACTCTCCGGAACCAGCGATATGGATTCCAGCGCACAGTTTTCATACCCGCAGCTCACATCACTCTCAAACAACAAGGGCTATTACGAGCTGACAGCAGGTAACTTCATAGTAACAAGAGAGCTCAGAGCTAATTCAGATCTTCTTGCAACCAAGATGGATGTCACAGAGGGTGAATCAGAGTACAAGAATATCGAAACCCTTGGAGAGTTCTTTTCAAAGGAAGATATATTCCGAGGCGCAACAAGCGGTGAGTTCCTTGATAAGGTACTTGGTGATGTGGCACTTAACGCCAGCAACTCAGAGACACTGGAGGGTACATACACAGCCCTTGAAAAGACCATCGGCAACCAGAGACTTTCAGTAATGGGTGTTGATGAGGATGAAGAAGCATCCGCACTTGTTCAGTACGAGCACAGCTACACGCTTAACTCCAAGATGATAAATACATTAACACAGGTCTATGACAGACTTATCACCCAGACGGGCGTATAAGAAAGGGATTTACCATGAGAATTACCAACAAGATCATGAACAATAACTCACTCTACAACATCAATAACAACAAGGTCGCAGAGGATGAGGTCAACACACAGATGGCTACCGGAAAAAAGATAGCCAGACCCTCCGATGACCCGGTTATTGCCATCAGAGCTTTGAGACTTCGCTCAACAGTTACACAGCTTGATCAGTATTATCAGAAGAATGCGAAGGATGCAAAGAGCTGGATGGATGTTACAGAGGATGCGCTTTCAACTATAACTGACGTTTTGACAGATGCGATCAGTATAGCAAACAGAGGCGCGAATAAAGATCTTACCATGGCAGATTTAAATACTCTGGTAACACAGCTTAGCGCCCTGTCAAAGGAATACTATTCCACAGGAAATGTGGACTATGCAGGCCGTTATGTTTTCACAGGCTTCCGCACAGATACCACACTTTCATACGGAAAGCCCACAACTGAGAATTTCACGGATATAAATGATGAGTTCAACGCAGCTGATATCAGCAGATCCTACAGAACCCTGAATATGCAGTATCTGGATGCCGGTAATGTGCTTGATGCTACTACACAGGGCAAGTATGCAAATGAAACCAAAGAGGATGATATCCGTCAGGTGGATATAGGAAGAATAAGATTATCCTATGATGATCTGGATTATACAGTTGGCGATGAGAATAAGGCAGCGCTGAAATACAGGGAAAATCTGCCGCAGGAAGCTACATCATCCATAACTGAGACAGACCTTACATATTTTGATCTCAAATTCGTCAACGAAGCAGGTGAGGAGCAGATAGCTTATGTTCCCCTGTCTGACATATATACGGTTACAGTAGGAAACTATCAGTGCACCGCAGAGCGCGCAAGCATTACACATCCTGAGAGAGGATACATCATCAATGTAACTGATCTTACAACCTTTGATATGTACCAGTTCGAGGTAAGTAAGGATGGAGTTCTCACAGATGGCGACGGAGACGGACAGGTAGATGTTCCGACAGGTATAAAAAGTGCAGTTGTATCTATGCAGACTACAAGCGTATCTACACTGGCATTTTCAGATGAAGACGGTAACAACGAGACAACGGTTCCGCTTCTTGGACCTGTTGGGCAGCAGTACAAGATAGATGTAGATAATGATTTCGTAGCCACAGTAAACGGTGACGGAACATATACAATTGAAAAAGAGACATCCCAGGATGAATATGAAAACAGGACTAAGACAGTTCTTGAAGTGACTGCAAACGGAAGTATGCATTCATCCTATAAGGAAACTACAATAGTTATAGATACAGATCATATTATCTATTCAACATCCACAGAGGATGAAATAGATGAAGCCTACAGACAGCTTAAGGGTGAATATGCACCTAAGAGGAAGGCTTATAACTCCGGAAACGAAGGAGATGATGAGCTGGCATTTGAAGAAGCCTATGAGGAGTTCAGTAAGACCTATAACAACATGGTTTATCTGAATGCGAAAACAGGAGAAGTCCTTCTGAATGATTATCTCTATGATAAGCTTTCAGCACTTCCTTTTATCACAAACTCCAACACTGTTGATGTGGTCTATGATAAGAAGGAGTGGCAGGAGGGTGACATCAGACCTCAGAACCTGTTCGCATGTGTCGATGGAGACGGTGTTATTTACAATGGTGGTAATGCACCTCATGAGATTCAGTACGATGTGGGATATGCTCAGAAAATCACCATAAATACAGCAGCTACATCAGTTTTCTCAACCACGATAAAGAGAGATATATTCGATCTTGAGCAGATAGCAGCTAATATCAATCTGGTAAATACAACACTTACAACTCTTCAGGATAAGCTTGCAGGACTGACCGATAAGGACGAGATAAGCGTAGTACAAAATGAGATAGATGCCTGCAAGAAGGCTTATGATTATCTCAGACAGAACATCCAGGAGGAGTTCGAGCACAAGATCACAAGCATCCAGGTAGCACTTGATAAGGCAAATGTGGCAGTAACTGATAATGGTACAAGAAGTAAGAGACTCGAGCTAATAAATACAAGACTTCAGGATCAGAACACGACCTTCAAGTCATTGCAGTCTGATAATGAGGATGCTGATCTTGCAGAGACAGCAACCAATCTTGCAACAGCACAGCTGACCTACCAGGCAGCACTTATGGCAACAGGTAAGATTTCAAAAGACAGCCTTATGAATTATATTTAATAAATTTTTAATGGTAATTGGTTATCAGGTTCAAAACCATTTGGCTTGCAAAAAACCGTTAATTTGTTACAATAATTAATAACAGAAAGTTCGAGGAAAATGCTGAAATTCAGCATTCACATATTTTCATATGGAGGGGCACCAGAATGAAATTAAAGACCAGAATTTTCGGAGAGATTGAGATTGAAGATAGCAAGATCATCGAGTTTCCGAAGGGCATCATTGGTTTTCCGGACATGACACAGTTTGCGCTGATGCATGATAAGGATAAAGAATCAAACAACATTAGATGGCTTCAGTCACTTGATGACCCGGTTTTTGCCATGCCTGTTATGGATCCGCTTTATGTTAAACCTGACTTCAACCCCGTTGTTGAAGAGGAGAGCATAAAGGATATTCTGCCGCTTGAGGATGAGGACCTTCTTATCCTTGTAACAGTAACTGTTCCGCAGGATATTACCAAGATGACAGTTAATCTTAAGGGACCCATCATTATTAATTCGGGTAATTGCAAGGCTTGTCAGATCATTATCGACGATGATGATTATCCTGTTAAATACCCTATTTATGACTATCTTCAGAAACAGAAGGAAGCTGCCGGAAAATAATTACACGAAACTTCTGTGAGGAGCAAGGTATAAAAAAGGAGAGGAAGAGCTTATGTTAGCATTATCTAGAAAAAAGAATGAGTCTATCATCGTTAATAATGATATAGAGATTACAATTTTAGACATCAGGGGTGATCAGGTGAAAGTGGGAATCGCCGCACCCAAGGAAGTGCCTATTTATCGTAAGGAGGTTTACCTTCAGATTCAGGAGGAGAACAAAGCAGCAACAAATGCGGATGGTATTTCCGCACTGGCAGATCTGCTTAAATAATTCTGATAAGTTTAATGGGGCAGTCACGAAGTTAGCTTCGGGGCTGCCTTTTTATTATCCAGGGATAAACATTTTATTAAATAATTATAAGAACCTAAATGTTATGCATTTACATCCGATATAATGGATAGAGGAAACTATAGGTATGTCTGTTTGTAAAGGGGACAGATTTTACCTTGAAAAAAGTGGAAAGGGATAGCCACTGTAAATTACACAAGGAGGTGAGAGTGATGGCTATGGATGCAATCAGTAACGTAGGTGCAATCAGCACAACACAAATTCCTGACATTCAGAAAACTGAGCGAGTAGTATCATTCCAGGAAGGAGCTGGGCAGAATCAGGAGAAGCCTGATTTTTCACTGAACCAGCCGTCTACAGGTGCGCCGGCATCTAAGGTAGAGCTTCAGGAAAATACTAGCAGCAACGTGCCTACCCGTCAGGAGAGGACAAAAGAACAGATCGAAGCTGAGAACAAGCGAATCAAGAACGCAATCAGTGAGATGAACAAGAAAATGTTCAACAACTCTGAGGCAGTGTTCGGAATCCACGAGGATACAAATCGTATCACCATTAAGATCGTGGATAAGACCACAAGAGAGACAATCAAAGAGCTGCCGCCGGAGAAAACACTGGATATGATTGCAAAAGCTTGGGAATTAGCTGGACTTATGGTCGACGAAAGAGGATAAAAATCACTTTCGAAAGCTATTTTTGAATGTGCAAGGGGTATTCTGCGCTTTTTCAAGACAAGGCTTGAAAAAGCAAAGGATGCACAGCCCGCGATAAGGAGATAATTGCTTCGCAATTCCGCGGGCGCGCAGAGATTTCGCAAGCGAAATCTCATTTTCAGCAGGTTATGCCCCATTAAGAAAGGAGCACCATATGACCATGAGAATAACCGGACTTGCTTCCGGGCTCGATACAGAGAGTATTATCACCGAGCTGACGAAGGTTGAGTCCCAAAAAGTAGATAAAATTAAAAGTGATCAGAAAAAGCATGATATGAAGATGGATAAGTGGAAGGAGCTCAACAAGAAGGTTGTGGACTTCTACAATAAGACATTAAGTAATCTGCGTTTTGATTCAAGTTATACAAAGAAAACCACTGAGTCTTCCAACAATGATGCAGTATCGATCGTAACAAGCGGTACTGCTATGAACAGTGTTCAGAAGCTCTCAGTAGATAAGCTTGCAAGCAGCGCCTATATGACAGGCAGCAAGGTGCAGGCTAAGAGTGGTGATGGCAAGGCTAGTCTTACTACTACCCTGGATAATCTGGTGGGCTATGGAGCAACTACTGACGTAGCTGATGAAGTAAAGAATAAGATAACCATCAAATTTGGTCCAAAGCCAGCTGATGGAGAAGAAGATACAAGAGAGACATTCCAGATTGAGCTTAAGGGAGATGAGACAATAGCAGATGCCATTTCCAAGATAAAGGAGCTTAAATCCAGCGATGGCTATAGCTTAAATGCTAGCTATGACGCAACTCAGGGACGCATGTATATGGCATCTAACGAATCAGGTGCCGACGCCGGTTTTGAGATAGATCTTGATGCATCTGACCTGAACGTAGTAAATGCGCTTGGCCTTAATGCTTCTGACGGAGCAACCTATAACGCAGGTGAGGATGCACAGATCACACTTAATGGTGTTGAGTATACATCAAATACAAATACCTTTGATATTAACGGATTATCCATTACTGCAAAGCAGAAGGCAGAGGATATATCCCTTACAACAAAGGATGACACCAGCGGAATCTATGATATGATCAAGAACTTTGTAAAGGAGTACAACGACCTGATCGGAGAGATGTATACACTTTACAATGCAGATGAGGCCAAGGAATATGACATCCTTACCAAAGAGCAGAAGGATGAAATGACGGATGATGAAATAGAGGAATGGAACAAGAAGATCGAGGATGGTCTTCTGTCCAGAGATCAGACAATCTTCCGTGTCATGAATGAAATGAAGAATATCATGATGAAATCCTATGACTGGGGTGAAACTGATATCAATAAGGAAACCGGTAAGGAAGTTCAGGTCATGACATCATTCTGGTCCTTCCATATTGCTACACCTGGATACTTCGAAGCAGAAGAGGGCGACAGATATAAATGGCACATTTACGGCGATGAGGATGATGATCTTAAGAGTAATGAAGAAGATAAGTTAAAGGCAAAGATCGAAAAGGATCCGGAGCTGGTAACAAAATTCTTCAAGCAGATATCATCTGAGATGTACTCAAAGCTTGGCGATCTTATGAAGTCAACGGAGTTTTCAAGTGCTTATACCTTATATGAAGATAAGCAGATGAAAACGCAGGTTGATAAGTATAAGAAGCAACTAAAGGAAGCTCAGGATAAGCTGGGATCTGTCGAGGATAAGTATTACGACAAATTTGCCCAGATGGAAAAAGCGATGACCAAGCTAAATGAGCAGACCAATTCTCTGGCAGGTATGCTGGGAACAGGCTGATATAAATAATGGCTATCAAGACTACAACATGGAGGTGGTTCTATGCCGGTAACGAGAAATCCTTACGCAAAGCAAATGAATCAGTATCAGAATACTAAAATCCAGCAGGCAAAGCCTGAGGAGCTCACTCTGATGCTTTATGACGGCGCCATAAAATTCTGCAATATTGCGATTATGGGCCTTGAAAATAATGATGAAAAGAAATTCACAACATATCTTCTTAAGGTAGAAAATATTATTGATTATCTGAACAACACCCTGGATATGAAATATCCTGTTGCAAAGGATTTTGAAAATGTTTACAACTATCTTATGAAGAGGCTTGTGGAAGCTGATCTTCACAGAGAGGATGCACTGGAGATCATGAATGAGGTGAATAAGCATATTCACACCATGCGTGATACCTGGGTGGAAGCTATCAAGATAGCAAGGGGACAGGCTCCGGCTCCTCAGAGAGTGCCGGCTGGCGCATAAAATGATTATTTATATGAAGAAAGTGGGGAAATAAAAGTGACAGAGTCATATCTGGACATGATGGAAGACAGTCTCAGGGATAAGATTGAAGTCCTTAATGAGATCGTTAAGGAAAATGAGACTCAGAAGGAAATACTTGAAAGTACGACAGAATTCGATGAAAAAGGTTTCGATGAAGCAATTAGTCGCAAAGGCGAACTGATACGGCGGGTCGATAATCTGAATGACGGATTTGAGAGCTTGTACGAAAGAGTAAAAGAAGAGCTTGACCAGAACAAAGAAAAACATAAAGAAAGGATAAGGATTTTTCAGGATCTTATAAGACAGATAACTGATTTATCAAACTCCATAGAAGCAGGCGAAAAGCGCAACAGCGCCCTCGCAAAAAATTATTTCAGTGTGGCAAGGAATAAGATGAATCAGGGACGAAAATCCTCCCAAGCTGCTCTTGATTACTACCTTACAATGAACAAGTCCAAGATTACACCGCCTCAGTTCTATGATACAAAGAACTAGGTGATAAAGTGAACGAACTTCCGATTGTAAAGGAATACGAAAACAGAATAGTTGAGATACTTACATGTGATGATATCACGGAGTGCTTTGACGAGATGTTGCAGATCGGAGCACGGATTATTAGCGGTGCGCTATCTACAGAGGGTAAAAAGGAGCTGGCGGACCGCATTAAGAGAAGTGTCTATTTCCTCCCCAGGGAGGAAACCCCGGATATGCTGCGCCATGTGGCATATCTTCATTTAATGGTGCGCCTTACAGACAGTAAGGATTTTTATACCGAATTTCTTGCTTATGTAGATGGAATGAGAATAGATGAACGTTATAGATTTTTCCTACTTATGCAGGCAAGATATTTATCCTACCAAAAGCCTTACATAATTACATTAGAGTCTGACAGGTTATTCCACAAAATATTTAAGAGAAGTAAACAATATTATGCCGACAGACTGGGCGATACCGGACCTTTCATGAAGCTGACCAGTAGAAAGTGTGATCAGACGATCATCCTGACCCAGCAGTATCTGACGGATACACACAGAGAGACGCATATTACCAATCTCATAGCGCAGGAGATAATGGTAAGCATGTGTCAGAATACATTTATTATTAATACGAATGATCTCCTTCCTGTTTCAAATGTGGTACCGCTTTTCGGAATAGAGGGTCACAATTCCATGCAGTACCTGGCAAATGCCAATAATGTTTTTGTAAGAGGACTTTCGGTTCCCTACTTCCAGTGCGATGACAGGATGCCTTCAGAGGATGAGATGCATATAATCCTGAGTACCATAAGGGAGCTTAGGCCTGAATACATAATCAGCTGCGGAGACCATGCGATTACAGCTTCACTGGCAGCAAGGATTGTTCCTGTAATACCGGGATATCAGATAGCTCCGGTGGATGATCCCCAGGTAATAAGGGAGAATCTTCTTAATTATAGAAGAATGATCGAAGAAAAGAGATTTTGGCAAATACGTTTTAAAGTTAGCGAAAATAAGATAAAATAATCTTGTAACGTATGAGGGTTTTAGAGAAGGGAGATAAAAATGAAAGTTAATACCAGGATCTTTGGTGAAGTTGACATTGAGGATGAGAAGATAATAACAATGCCGTTTGGGCTTGTGGGCTTTCCTGATCTTCAGAAATTTGCGCTTATTCATGACAGTAAAAAGCCTGTAGGTGCGCTGTGGTATCTTCAGTCTATGGATGATCCTGATATTGCACTTCCGGTTATCGATCCTTTGACGATAAAGGCTGATTACAATCCTCAGATTGAGGAAGCGGATGTTGAGCTCTTAGAGCCACTGACAGAGGATAATCTGCTTCTTCTGGTTACGATAACTGTTCCAGAGGATATTACGAATATGACTGCTAATCTGAACGCACCTATTCTTATTAATAGTGATACGGGAAAGGGAGCACAGATTGAGATAGTATGGGGGAAAGAGGAGTACATTACAAAGTATCCTATTTATGAATATTTGAAAAGGCAGAAAGTGTAAGTATATATGATAGTTTTATTTAGCGCACGTTTGGAGAGTGAAACGTGCGCTATTTTGATGAAATGAATTACTAATGAATTAATGAGGGCAAGATTTTTGGAATGTTAAATGCTATATGTGACGCATTAGATGATGCTGAGATGCATAATATGTCACATGTTGCATTTTATGACTTCGAAATATATACTGATGGTAAATAGTAGGACGGATAAAAAACAAAAGTATGCTTGGGTTATGAGGTTTGTAACATGAATATCAACTCATTTACTAATGAAATATACAGAAAAATAAAGCAATATAGAATTGAAGCAGAGATGACACAGAGCGAGCTTGCAGCTCAGAGTGGTATTTCCCTTAGAACAATTCAGAGATTTGAAAGTGGTGGAGAAATAAATTTATCTGCTTTTCTTAGAATACTTATAGCATTGGGCCTTGCAGATAACGTAAATAACGCTATACCGGACATGGAGAAAAGACCCTCAGTACTTCTCAGAAAAGAACAGCATCATGAAAAAAAGAGAGTCAGAAAAAAAGAGCCCAAAGAAATAGATTTAAGATGGGGTGATGAAAAATGAAATTTGCAGAAGTTTATTTATGGGGAACAAAAGTTGGTACACTTCATTTGGGAGATAATGAAGTTTTTGCCGACTTCGAATATGATAAGGAATTTATACAGTTCGCAAGAGCAAGAGATATAGAGCTATCTCCGATTAAGATGCCAATATCTAACAGAGTTTACAGATTCACGGATATTGGTGATGCATTTAAAGGGGTTCCCGGGCTTATTGCAGATTCTCTTCCTGATAAATTCGGAAATGCAGTTATAAGCTCGTGGCTGGCAGCACAGGGAAAAAGTGAGAGTGATTTTAATGTAATAGATAGGCTGTGCTACACAGGAGCCCGCGGAATGGGAGCTCTTGAGTATGTACCGGCGGTGGGACCGGATACGGTGCATGATGAAAAAATTGATGTAGATGAAATGGTGAAATTTGCTTCCGCAGTTTTGAACAAAAGAAAAGATATTGTATTAGATGCGGACAAGGATATGTCATATGCTCAGCTTTTACAGCTTGGAACATCGGCGGGGGGAGCCAGAGCTAAAGCAATTATCGCATGGAATGAGGAAACAAAGGAGATAAGATCCGGACAGATAGAGGCCGGAGATGGATTTGATTATTGGCTTATAAAATTTGATGGTGTGGGTAAAAACGGTGATCATGGACTGGAAGATTCTGCCCAATATACTTTAATTGAATATGCTTATCATCAGATGGCAAAAGAGGCTGGAATAGATATGGAAGAGTGTCGAATTCTATCAGAGAACGGCAGAAACCATTTTATGACTAAAAGATTTGATCGGGTAAATGGGCAAAGGTTACATATGCAAACGCTTGGAGCGCTAGGGCATATAGATTACAATGTCCCAGGATTATGTAGCTATGAACAGGCTGCTATGTACATGAACGAAATGCATTTGGGAATATCTGATGTGGAGAGACTTTTCAAGAGAATGGTATTTAATGTGGTGGCAGTAAATCAGGATGATCATGTTAAAAATATTTCTTTTTTGATGGATCGAAGCGGCAGATGGTCACTTTCACCTGCGTATGATATCACATTTTCATATAATCCTGATAATAGATGGCTTAAGGCACATCAGATGACTATAAATGGGAAAAGTATAAATATAACCCGCGAAGATATATTTGCTGCCGGAAGGAATATGGGCGTAAAAGATAGTACTATTAAAAATGTAATTGAACAGATTAGAAGTGTAGTAAATAGATGGGAACATTATGCCGAAGTAAATCATATCAATGAAAAGAGTTACCGTATGGTGCAGGATATTATAGATCAAAATATGATATGATCACATGAAAAATATCGCTTAAAATAAGGCTCTTTAGGCAGATTATAATAGTTTATAAATAATTTATATTTTTTTTGAAAAAAGGGGTTAACTTTATGATAACGCATCCGATATAATGTATGTAAGAACACAAAGCACGCATGTTTTGTGGCACGGAACGCAAAGAAGCGCGCTTGTGATATAGTAGGATAACAGGGAGAGAGCAGCCTAGGAACTCCGCTCACCGGATATCCGAATCGAAGAAACACAATTCAATATTTTTTACTACGGCAAAAGGATTTGCCGCGTACACAAACAAGGAGGTATATTATGGTAGTACAACACAACGTGACAGCGATGAACGCTAACAGAATGCTCGGAGTAACAACTGGTTCACAGTCAAAGTCAGCCGAGAAACTCTCATCAGGTTATCAGATTAACCGTGCAGCAGATGATGCAGCAGGTCTTTCAATTTCCGAAAAGATGAGAAAGCAGATCAGAGGTCTGGATCGTGCTTCAACTAACGCCGATGATGGTGTAAGTTCCGTACAGACAGCAGAAGGTGCACTCACAGAAGTACACGATATGCTGCAGAGAATGAATGAACTTGCAGTTCAGGCAGCTAACGGAACAAACAGTTCATCCGATCGTGAATCCATCCAGAATGAGATTGATCAGCTGACAACCGAGATCGATCGTGTTGCTGAGACAACCAAGTTCAACGAGACTTACTTACTTAAAGGCCAGACTGGATACAGAAATAAATTTATGGCAGCTCATGACGCTGGTCTTGAGGGAACTATTGCTGATAACTTGAATGGCGGAAAGTCTGCTACATTTACAGCTGAGATTAAATCTGATACTGACAAGACAATTGCTGGAAAGAATTACCACATTTTCAAGGCAGGACAGGATGAAATTGATACTATTCAGAAAACTGTTGAAGAAAATGGCACAATCAAGGCTAATTCTGTAACCATCAATGGAGCAACATATGTTAAAGGTAAGGCATCACAGGATGGAACAACAGATGTCTTCAAGCTCGGTGAAGAAGAATTCACTGTAGATCAGATTAAGGCAAAGATTGTTGATGGCGCAAAGGTATCTGTAGATGGTGCAGAGACAAGAACAGCTGTTGATACAAATCTTGACAAGAACATTTCTGTTGCTACAGCTGTTAACAAGATGTCTGCAGCACTCCTTCAGGCTAATAAGATTGGTGTTGATCCTACTAACTCTAATGAGGGTGCTCATGATCAGAGTAGTGTAAAGGTTAAAGCTAAGGATAAGGATGGAACTGAGGTTGAGTCAAATACTGCAAGTTCAGCTCTTGATGAAGGTAAGTTCACATTCTCTATTCAGAAGGGTACTGCACAGGTTGCAAAGGACCTTGGGCTCCAGCTTCATGTTGGTGCTGACGCAGATATGACCAATAAGATCACAATCGGCGTGGAAGCAATGACAGCTAAGAATCTTGGTATCCAGAACCTGAACGTTGTTGACAACACAGGTATGGCTGCAACATATGCAATCGATGCAATCGAAGATGCTGTTAAGACAGTATCTGCTCAGAGATCCGCACTTGGTGCTGTTCAGAACCGCTTAGAGCACACAATTAAGAACCTGGATAACGTTGTTGAGAATACCACAGCAGCTGAGTCCCGTATCCGTGATACAGACATGGCTGACGAAATGGTTACATACAGCAAGAATAACATTCTTGCTCAGGCTGGTCAGTCAATGCTTGCACAGGCTAATCAGAGTAACCAGGGCGTTCTTTCACTCCTCGGCTAATCCAGTTAGCGATACTAGACGTACATTAAGTACAACCATAGAGAGGGCTCTCCCGAAAGGGGGAGCCTTCTTCGTTGGTGTTAAGTTTTACGCGATTGATTCCGATAACCATATTGTAACTGAAAAATATAGGGCAGGATGATAGGGACACGATATGGTTATACAGCATAATTTACAGTCAATAAATGCAAACAGACAGAGCTCGCTTGTGAACACAAACAGGGCTAAGTCTTCAGAAAAGCTTTCATCCGGTTATAAGATAAATCGTGCTGCAGATGATGCTGCAGGACTTTCAATATCTGAGAAAATGCGCAGGCAGATGAGAGGACTTCACCGCGCTTCTGCAAATGGCGGTGATGGTATATCCCTTGTTCAGATTGCTGATGGAGCTCTTAATGAAGTTCATGATATGCTGCAGCGTGGAAATGTACTTGCAGTACAGGCTGCGAATGGAACTAATTCATATAGCGATAGACAGGCCATAAACAATGAAATAGTTCAGTTAAAAAAAGAAATCGACTCCATAACAGCAAGAACTAAGTTTAACGAAACAATGATCTTTAGCAAGAATGGAATACTTCCAAGACTTGATAAGATAAGACCAGATACAAAGACACAGAATGCTTTGGAGGAGATTGCTACTAAGATAACGGATGAGTATTTTCCAAATGCGGTCGATCAGATACTTACCAAATTTTCATCCCTTGGAGATAAATTAAAAGAGCTGGCAGCTGATGATAAAAGTAAATATAATACCAGGCTTAGTATTCAATATATTGATGGTGTGGGCAAAACACTTGCTTATATGAGCGCAGCCTTTTTAAACAGTGATCAGTCATTTTACTCGGGATCGTTACTCATGGCAGTGGATAAGGATGATTTTCCGTCTATAAATCTGTCAGATAGCCAGATGGAGAAGCTGGAATCTACTATAGCCCATGAAGTAATGCATGGTATTATGGATACCGTTCTTTCTAAGAGAATGAGTAGAGAGGGCGGAGCAGAGGATTTTCCAAAATGGTTTGTTGAAGGAACTGCCCAACTTGCAGGTGGCGGTTATACTACCGGATGGAACTATGAACTCTCCAATATAGCAAGCGGACTATCGAGTGCAGATGATAGTTCTAAAGATAATCTGATCCATGACTATCTAAGCAGGGGCGGAGATTATACAGTTGATACCAGAGAATATGGACACGGATATCTGGCAGCAGCTTATGCGAGCTATCTGGCAGCAGATGGAAATGATGTAACACAGTCCAACCTTCTTAATGGTGCAAATAAGATGTTCCAGAAATTAATGGATAGTGATGACAGCTTTCAGGATGTAATGGCAGATGTCATGGGAATATCTGAAGCGCAGCTAAAAAATGCTATTGATAGTGGCAGTACAGCACCACTCAAAGAAGGGAAAATGAGCGCTGTCGAATTTGTAAGAAGACTTACCTATGAAAGTCTTGGCGGTGCAGGTTCACTTGTTACAAGTGCACTGAATACAGGCGGTTCTTCAATACTTGGAGAATCAGCAGATAAGGATGCTCAGCCTGTAGTAATAGTTAGTAAGAAGGTTAATTATACAGCATTAAAGGATGATGAAGTAGATAACAGAGGTCACTATGAGAGACTGGCTCTTCACCTTGGAACAGATGCAGACATGACCAATAAGGTTGAGGTTAATCTCTATGACATGAGTAGTGGTGCTCTAAGGCTAACTGATACAAATGTGCTCACCTCTGAGAATGCAACAGATGCAATAAATGATTTTGGCGATGCCATTATGATGGTGAGTGCAGTAAGAAGCTATTTTGGTGCCGTTCAGAACAGAATTGAGCATACCATCAAGAACCTGGATAACGTTGTTGAGAACACCACAGCATCAGAATCCAGAATCAGAGATACAGATATAGCAGATGAGATGGTCAAGCTGTCAACATATAATATACTTTCCCAGGCAGGACAGTCGATGCTTGCACAGGCTAATCAGAGCACACAAGGCGTAATGTCACTTCTGCAAGGATAAAAAGTAGCCTTCCCCCTGGGTGGGAAGGTGCCCTGAAGGGGCGGATGAGGGGATTGATAAAAAGTGGAGGCTCTTCCGTTTGGGAGAGCCTTTTCAAATGATAGACTGAAATGGTATAATTTTCAGTATATTAAATGAAAAGTGTGACTATTCATTTCGGAGGTGAGTGATATGCCATTACCTATTGAAAATAAAGAATATTATACAGTGGAAGATTTTTATAACTGCGTCGAAGAAGAATTTGTGGAACTTATAGATGGGCATATATATAATATGACTGCTCCAAATAGAATACATCAAAAGATTACGACAAAGATGATTCAGAGAATTGCGAATTATATTGATTCAAATAATGGAGATTGCGAAGTATATCCGGCTCCTTTTGCTGTTCTTCTGGATGTGACTAAAGATACTGTTGTTGAGCCTGATATTAGTGTTATTTGTGATAAAAATAAGCTGACAGATAGAGGTTGCACCGGTGCCCCGGATTGGATTATTGAAGTGGTTTCGCCAAGTAATTATTCTCATGATTATATTGATAAATTGAATTTGTATCATCAGGCCGGGGTAAGAGAATATTGGATAGTTAATCCAATGGACGAAAAAACTACGGTATATAATTTACAAGAAGAGGTAAGTCCAAAGGTATATGATTTTGACGAATCTATACAAGTTGGGATATATGAGAACCTTAGTATTTGTGTTAGAGATTTTCTATAAAACTCATGAAAATTAGATAGGCTTATTTTATTAAAGGGTTGATTTAGAAGGTGTGACAATGGAAAGTATAAAAGATTTGGGACGCCAGATAATCAGAAATAACGAGAAGGCTGCTGACACCATTTACCAAAGAAAACCGGGTGGAGCAGAGATGGTAGCGCCTGTTATGAAACAGCTTGTGACGTTCACAGAGTTACTTGTGCAGAGCGGGAAATTAACCCCAGATAATGCAGATAAACTTCAAAAGTGGCAGGGGGATTTTGCAAGGCTTGCAGTGGCGAATGAGAATGGCGATTTGATACTCGCGGCAGACATAATTCATCACGATTTAAACGAGGAGATTATCAGCTGGATTAGGTGATATTAACTGGATGAATATTTGAGTAATTGTGTGGGGGATGCAATGCTTCAAAAAAGTGAAGAATTAAGAAAAAAGAATTTTAGTGTGTTCGAAAAGCGTTACGGCTTCGTTCCGCAGATAAACGCTGATGAGGATGCGATTTATAGGATGGATTACGCAAAAAATGGCGAACCCATCCTTTTTATTAAGAGTGCAGCACCGGGCGGTGAGGATCTCAGGATGAACAGCGAATATGATCCCACCTATGAAGCATCAAGGTGGGCAGAGAGGTTTGAATTTGCAAACAGACGGTCAACTGTTGTTATGCTTGGGTTGGGTTCAGGTTATCATCTTAGGGCACTTATGAAAAAAATGCGCCCGGACACTATGTTTTATATATTTGAACCACAGGAAGACCTATTTGCATACATATGTTGCTTTATGGATATAACGGATTTAATCAGTAACAGCAGAGTCATGCTCTTTGTTAATGAACAGCAGAGGGGGCTCTATGTTGCAGAGACCATGATGGATATTGTTACTTTTAATACCGAGACCGGGGCTATAACAACACCTTTTTATGCGGCTAATGCAGAGTTTGATGAAGCCTGTGAGGCTCTTAAGGTGATAATGCTTGGGCAACGCAATTATCAGAAGAGACGTGGGAGAGCAAGCCTTAAGTGCAGACTTTATGCCTGGACACATATGAGAGAGGCTGCGCTTCTTCGCGATTTAAGAGAGGCTCTTCCTGATGGAATACCTGCGGTGATAGTATCCGCTGGACCGTCTCTTAATAAGAATGTTGATGTTCTTAAGAAGATAAAGGGGCATGCACTTATTATGAGTAGTGATAGAGCTCTCAATGTGCTTGATGACCATGGAATTGAGCCTGATCTGGTGCTCTCCGCTGAGCCGGTAAAGGATCCATCGTTCCTGAAGTATAAGGTGGCAGAGAAAATACCTATGCTGTGCTCTATGCAGACCAATAGTGAATCGCAGAAGCTTTTTAAGGGGAGATGTATATATTTTCACGCTCTTCATTATGAGGAAGCTCTATTTGGAGAAAAGGTGGAGGCAAACCTTGGAGGACTTGACCTTGGAGGGAATGTATCCGGAGCTTGTTTTTATGCATGTGAGAAGCTGGGGATAAAGACGATTGTTCTGATAGGCCAGGATATGGCATATCTCGATGGAAAACACCACGCAGACAACAACGATTCCGGAGGAGATGATGCCAGAAATCTCGAAACAATAGAGCTTCCGGGAGCACTTGGAGGGACAGTGCAGTCCTGCGCCATGTGGAGAGAGTTCAGGGATTATTTTGAAAGAAGAATAATGCTTAATCCGGAACTCAGAGTTATAGATGCGACTGAAGGAGGTGCCCTAATACGGGGATCTGAGGTCAAGACTCTCGAAGAAGTTGCGACAGAGTTTGAAGATACGAGCTATGACATTGAAACTACAATAAGAAATATACCAAGAGCTGAGACGGAAGAGGAGCATGTAGAGACAATAGCTAAACTCCAAAGATGGTGTGATGATCTTGATAGGATAAAAAATAATTCAAACGAAATTGCGACTATATGCGCACAGCTCCTTAATGTGAGTAAATACCAGGATATAAGGGATAAGAAGAATAATAATAAGTTAAAGAAGCTGGATATATTGAGAGCGGAAATCTATGCTACAACAGTTAATTCTCTTCTTGAGGAATTCTGGGTAGAGGATGTCTATTCCATTCCGGATTATCAGTTCATGATAAGAAATAATGAGGAAGCGATTCCTGTTTTTGAGAATGCCAGGGAATATTATTCACATCTTCAGGAGGACTGTGAGAGTCTTAAGGAAGCAATTTTAGTAGCAATTAGTGATGAAAACAGCAAATAAAATGAAATTATTTGTAAGTTTTTGAAGAAAATTGTTCAATTGATGAAAAGCTCAAAATGCAGATAAATACTGCGTTTTAGGGCTTTTTGTTATGCCTTAAATTCAATTTTGAAATAAAAAATCAAAAAAATTTCAAAAAAGGGGTTAAGTTCTCGGAAAAGAAAACGATATATAGAGTGTAAAACAAATACAAACATCGTCAAGGATGATCGATGTGGGAGCGCACTCAACTTAATAAGAAACTTTTAGTAATGAATTTTTTTATCAAGCAGGCAGTCTCTGACTATACGGATTATAGGAGGAACTGCACCCACATGGAGGTATAATATGGTTATCCAGCATAATATGACGGCGATGAATTCTAATAGAATGCTTGGCATTACAACAAGTGGTCAGGCAAAATCTTCTGAAAAACTTTCCTCAGGATACAAAATAAATAGAGCAGCAGATGATGCAGCAGGACTTTCAATTTCAGAAAAGATGAGAAAGCAGATGAGAGGTCTTGACAGAGCATCAACAAACGCAGATGACGGTATTAGTTCAGTACAGACAGCTGAAGGTGCACTCACAGAAGTACACGATATGCTTCAGAGAATGAACGAACTGGCAGTACAGGCAGCTAACGGAACAAATAGTGAGACAGACCGTAAGTCCATCCAGGACGAGATCAGACAGCTCACAACAGAAATTGACCGTGTTGCAGAGACAACAAAGTTCAATGAAACCTATCTCCTTAAAGGCGGAAACGGTTTTTACGATAAATACATGGTAGCTCATGACGCAGGTCTTGAGGGAACTCTTGCAGATGCAGGAACTTACGGAACCTTCACAATGGATCTTAAGAATGACACCAATGTAAAGATTGCCGGAAAAGAGTATCACATCTATATGGATAAGGATACAGTAAGTGCAATTCAGCAATCAATTGAGGTGCTCGGAACAGCAGCAGGAAATAAAGTAGTTATAGATGGCACAGAATATGTAGTAGCAAACAGTTCTTCAGATTCTAGTGAATTGATCTTCAAATTCGGTGAAGAAGAGTTCACAGTAGATGAAATCAAGCAGAAGGTTGTAGACGGATCCAAGGTAAGCGTTGGTGAAGGACAGCCCACAAGAACAGCCGCTCTTGAGACACTTGATAAGAACATACATGTAAGTACAGCTATAGCAAAGGTTAAAGACGCACTTGTTCAGGCTAACAGAGTAGGCGTAGATTCCAAGAATCAGCAGCTAGTAAAGGTTGAACTTAATACAACAAAGAGGCCTGATAATAGCCCTGCGATGGATGAAAAGACCGGTGGTATTGGTGCAAGATATATGTTCAGTATCCAGAAGAGCACAGCTCAGGTAGCTAAGGACCTCGGCCTCAGCCTCCATGTAGGATCTGATGCAGACATGACCAACAAGATCAGCGTAAACATCCAGACCATGACAGCTGCACACCTCGGAATCCAGAACCTCACAGTAGAAGACAGCACAGGTATCGCAGCAACATACGCAATCGATGCTATCGAAGATGCTATCAAGCAGGTATCAGCTCAGAGATCAGAACTCGGTGCTATCCAGAACAGACTTGAGCACACAATCAAGAACCTGGATAACGTAGTTGAGAATACAACAGCAGCTGAGTCCAGAATCCGTGACACAGATATGGCAGACGAGATGGTTACCTACAGCAAGAACAACATCCTCGCACAGGCAGGACAGTCCATGCTGGCTCAGGCAAACCAGAGTACACAGGGTGTTATGTCACTCCTTCAGGGCTAATCAATCGGTTCATAAAGATAAGAAATTTAATCAAACTCAATTATGCTGGGGCGCTCTCCATGAGGGAGGGCGCCTCTTTTTGCGCTCTTTTTACGTTTTTTTTCTAACTTCAAAAAAGTGTTTTGATATGTTTTATGGATTTGAACTATATGGCAATGGATATCCATATATGGATTGATAATGGAGAGATATGGCGCTATAATGGATATGGAAATTCTTGCTACCATTATGAAGGGAGTGTATTTACTATGACTATAGATCAGATGATTGCACGTAAAGAAGAGACGGGACTAACATATGAGAAGATTGCAAGATTGTCCGGAGTACCGGTGGGTACGGTGCAAAAAGTATTGGGTAAAGTTACAAAATCTCCCCGCTATGATACTTTAAAGGCTTTGGAGAGAGTTCTTGGTGTGGAAAAACCTTCCGGGAGAGTCGAGGAAGCAGAGCCGGTATATGGCAGAGCTGGCAATAGTGGTAGAAATATTCATTCAAATGTTTTACATACAAAAGCGAAAAATCAGGGGGAGTATACATTAGACGATTACTATGCACTTCCGGATGATCAGCGAGTTGAGCTTATCGATGGAGTGTTTTATGACATGAGTGCTCCATATACTACGCATCAATTCATAGCGCTTGGAATCTTCAGTCAGATAAAAAACTATATCAATTCAAAAAAGGGTAAGTGCATCCCTCTTGCTGCACCTTGTGATGTGCAACTTGATAAGGATGATAAGACCATGGTTCAGCCAGATGTAATGATAATCTGTGACAGAGACAAAATAGTAAAGCAGAAGGTATACGGGGCTCCTGATTTTGTGGTAGAAGTATTATCGGATTCTACTAAAAAGAAGGATATGACTCTAAAACTCTCAAAATATGAAAAGGCCGGGGTAAAAGAGTACTGGATAGTTGATCCTGATAAGCAAAAAATAATAGTATATGATTTTGCTCATGACTTTGATGTTTCAATATATGGCTTTGGTGATGATGTTCCAATTGGATTATATGATGGAAAATGCAGGATAGATTTCAAGACAATTCTGGATGAAATTAAGTTTCTGCTATAAGATATACTTGTTTTAAATGTCATATGTTGCGCTATAAAATATAAGATATGACTTCTCTATAGATAATGGGGGATGAGAAATGTGGTATGTAGTTCAGACAAAAAGTGACAATGAGCAGCTTGTTATGGAATATTTCAAAAGAACGGCGGATCCGAGTTGCTTTCATAACTTATTTATTCCCATGTTCGAGGATGTAAGGAAAAAAGAGGGTAAAGCAACAATTCATTTGAGACGATTATTCCCGGGGTATTTCTTTGTTGATACAGAAAATCCGGATGCAGTATTTAAGGCTTTAAAAAAGGTGCCGGAATTTAAAAGGGTTCTTGGCGCTGAAGAGGAAGATGGAACTAAGCTCTTTATTCCTATAGAGAAGGAAGATCAGAAGTTCCTTGATTCTCTAATGGAAAATGGACTTATGAGAGTGAGTCTTATTAAGCGTGCCGGTAATGGAAGAATAGAGCACATAATAGGACCGCTTTCGAAATATAGTAACCGTGTTATAAAGTTCGACATTTCCAGAAGACGTGCTATTGTTAAGGCAGATATTTTCGGAAAAGAGAGAAAATTGAAGTTCGGTCTTTGGACGGAGAGTGATCCGAAGCTTCCGTGGGTATCAGATATAGAGAGTAATGAGGAAGCTATAGGGAGTGCAAATCTTCTTAAGGGAGTAGCTGATATTGGTATATACCCCGGAGACAATGTGGTGGATGAGTTGGGAGTTTATGAAGATCAGATATTCACTGTTACAGAGGTTGATACTTTCAGGAGAATAGTTTATACCACCATTGAAATGTTTGGGACTATGGTGAAATTGCAGTTCAATGCAGATGATGTGAGAAAAGTATAAATCATAAAAAGTAAGCTATTTACAAAATGCAATAAATGTGTTATTTTTGTTTTCGTTGCTGAGCAACGAATATATGTTATGCATTTATTGCATTTTGAATAGACATCTGAGCAAATCGCTCATTTATTCCACTTAGTGTTAATGATAATGTTAGTTGCAGTTATGTAATTCTTTTATTACCCCTTTATTGGATTGCTTCTTGCTATTATTCAATGTTCATTCATATGCAATGAGATGCATGGGAATGAGAAAAATGGCAGAAAAAGAAACAACACAGAATAATGGGAAAGGAGAATATACAACTAAGATAACATATCAAAATAGGGATATAGTATCCAAAGTTATGGCAGAGGAATTTGAAGGGAAAAGCTTTGCTGTATATGGGATAGACATTCCTAAGATAGTTAAGGTAGAACCCACAAACTTGCCTGCGATAGAAGCGAATGAGCTTAGAATGGACAATCTGTTTTTGTTGGAAGATGAATCATATGCGCTTGTGGATTATGAAAGTGATTACAGTCGTGATAACCTGCATAAATACTTGAACTACGTTGTTAGGGCATCTAAAAGATTGTATAATGATCATAAGATATTTCCGAAGATAAGAATGATAGTTATCTACACAGCAGATGTTGAGAGAGGAACTACTAATCCTGAATTAGACATGGATAGCGTGAAGTTTAAAGTTACTGAAGCATTTCTTTCTGAATTTGATAATGAAGAAGCTTGGAAAAATATATCAAGTAAGATATCCGTTGGTGAGGATATTTCTGCTGAAGAAACTATGCAATTGATCATTTATCCGCTTGCTTTTAAAGAAAGAAAATCAAAACAAAATGCGATTAGACAAGTGATAGAACTTGCCAAGGGGATAAAAGACGATAAGAAAATGATTTTTGTTTTAAAGTGTCTGATGGTCTTTTCTGATAAGGTTATAAGAGAGGATGATGCAAGACACATTAAGGAGGTACTTATGATGACTAAGGTCGAAAAGCTTATATATGATGAAGCAGAAGAAAATGTTGCTACAAGAATAGCGAA
This sequence comes from Butyrivibrio sp. XPD2002, assembly GCF_000423945.1. GTDB lineage: Bacteria > Bacillota > Clostridia > Lachnospirales > Lachnospiraceae > Butyrivibrio. Next base: position 170,843 of record NZ_AUIY01000012.1, read on the forward strand.
GAATCTTTTGAAGACAGGTAGTGAGGTTGATTATGTTTCTGAAAACACTGGACTTTCGAAGGATATAGTAATTCAGTTGGTTGCAGATATTGCAAAAGAAAAGGAACAATAAGTGTTATTCTTATTCAAAAGAAAACACAAAGTTATATGAAAGAAAATACACCCTATAGGGTATAAATACGATCATTTTGATTTGAATTATACCTTATAGGGTGTAATAGCATATTTGAAAATGGGTGACAATTATGATCAATCTGGGAATGATAGGAACCGGACGAATTGCAAAACGAGCAGTGAAGGAAATAGCTGAGGTGAAAGATATTAAACTCACAGCAGTTTATAATCCTAACGAAGACCACGCAAAGACTTTTGCAAAAGATAATGGTATAGATCAGGCATATTCTGAGATAGATAAGTTCTTAGAATCTATAGATGCGCTTTATATTGCTTCACCACATGGAACTCATTATGACTATGTTAAGCAAGCTCTGGAGCTCGGCAAGCACGTAATCTGTGAGAAACCCTTAACTTTAAGCGAAAAACAGACGATATCATTATATGAGATAGCTTCAGATAACAAGCTTGTTCTGATAGAAGCAGTAAAGACGGCTTATAGTCCTGGATTTAAGAAGCTCTGTGAAGTGGTAGAAAGCGGAGCAATTGGCGAGGTAGTTGACGTTGAGGCGGCATTCACGAGGCTTACAGAAGGTAATGTAAGGGAACTTACGGATACGAAAACCGGTGGAGCTTTCACAGAATTTGGAACCTATACAATGCTTCCTATATTCCGATTCCTTGGAACAGATTATACGGATATCAAATATAAAACTATAAAAGCAGGAAACGTTGATGGCTACACCAAGGCGCATTTTAACTATAGTGACAGATTTGCAACTGCAAAATGCGGACTTACTGTAAAATCCGAGGGTCAGCTCCTAATCTCAGGAACGAAGGGATACATTCTTGTACCTTCGCCCTGGTGGCTTACAAAATACTTTGAAGTAAGATATGAGGATCCACGAAAAATAGATAAGTATGAATTCGCATATGAAGGCGATGGTCTGAGATACGAATTTCAGGAATTTGCGAAGCGTATATCTGTACGAAATTGTGATAAAATAGAGCGTAACGAAAGCATAACAAGAAGCAGGGTATTTGAAAACTTTCTATCAAACAGATAAGTGTTGCACGAGATTATGAGGGGTAATCTAATGAAGAAAGTAATAACCTATGGTTCATTTGACCTTTTTCATGAAGGGCATTACCGTATTCTCGAGAGAGCCAAGGCGCTCGGGGACTATCTTATTGTGGGCGTAACCACGGAATACTATGACCGTCAGAGAGGAAAACTCAATCTGGTTGATCCCATTATGACCAGGATTGAGAATGTAAGGCATACCGGTTTTGCTGACGAAATTATAGTTGAGGATCACGTCGGCCAGAAGGTAGAGGATATCCAGAAATATGGAATCGACACCTTTGTTCTCGGCTCTGACTGGGAAGGAAAATTCGATTATCTAAAACAATACTGCAATGTAGTATATCTTGAGAGAACCCCAAATATATCATCAACATTTTTAAGACATGACAGAATGAGACTTATTAAGCTTGGCATTGTTGGCACCGGAAGAATTGCTGTCAGATTCATGGACGAGGTCAAGTACGTATCCGGTATTGAGGCGGTTGCAGCATATAATCCGGATGAGATAAGCCTTAGTAATTTCGCAGTGAATTACCCTGTTCTTACTTTTTCAGATTATTTCGACGAGTTTTTAAATGAAGTAGATGCAGTGTATATTGCATCGCCAAATGAGACACATGCTGATTATGTGCGCAAGGCCATCCTTGCGGATAAGCATGTGTTGTGTGAAAAACCTATGACTTTTACTTATGATGAGGCAGTGGAGCTCTATCAGCTTGCTCATGATCATCATGTTGTGCTGATGGAAGGAATAAGAGCAGCGTATCTGCCGGGATTCCAGCAACTTCTTACGGTTGCCACAAACGGAACAATAGGCGAAATATGCGACATAGATGCCTGCTTTACCAGAATTGGAATTAAGAATTCAAGAGAGATGGCTGATTCTAAGTACGGTGGCGCGTTTATGGAATATGGTAGTTACACTATGCTGCCTATATTTAAACTGTTTGGAATGGATTATGAGGATGTAAGGATTGATTCTATCCTCGGAGAAGGCGGCATAGACAGATTCACCAGAGTACAGTTTATCTATAAGGATAGAATGGCTACGTCCAAGACAGGTGCCGGAGTAAAATCAGAAGGCCAGCTGGTAATATCCGGAACAGAAGGATATATATTGGCTCAATCCCCTTGGTGGCTTATTCAGAGCTTCGATGTCCGTTATGAGGATCCTAATAAAGTGGATCATTATGAATCACCATTTGTTGGAACCAGCGGATTCAGGTATGAGATAGCGGAGTTTCTTGGCAAGATCAACAAGACCGGAGGCAAAGATTATAAGTTGACATCCCAGGAATCTATTGCTATGGCTAAGGTTGTTGAGAAATTTATGACTATGAGAAGGCAGCAACAGGGATGGTAGAGACCATAAAATAATAATTATGAGAAGGCATTCTGTGGTTGCAGGGTGCCTTTTTCTTTGGTTTCATTGACGATAACTTTGGATTGGTATATAATTTCTTTGTATTCGGAGGGTTTTTATGGATTACAGACAAATAAAAAAACGTGCAAATGAAATTTTGAAAACCAGGACTGCTGAGTGCTCATATGTAGAGTATAAAGCCTCAGAACAGCAGCTTGATAAGATTTTAAAGACTATCTGTGCATACGGGAATAATTACTACAACAATGATATTCAGTACCTCTTTATTGGTGTTGAGGAAGAAAATAGTGAAGATAATAAGGCAATACCAGTAATTCCAATAAAAGGAATACCGGAAGGACGCATGGAAAAATGCAAAAATGTTATTAATTCGTTGCGGTCATTTCTGTATCCGAATGTTGCTTTTGAAGTGATATCGAATAAACTTGATGGATTGAATTACCTGCTTATTATTGTTATGAGACAAGCTGGTGGACCTTTTATGGTTGCGGAAAAAGCGGAGAAGGACAAAAAGATAAATCTTAAGCCGGGGAGATATGTAAGAATTGAAGCGGACACAAGACTTGCAAGAGTTGATGAAGAATATGATCTTTTACGTAAGTTTTCAAATTTCCACTACAGCTCTATTGTGAGTACAGGAGCAACAATTGATGATTTGGATATAGATCTTCTTCGCGAATATATATCTAAAACCAGCGAAAGACAAATAAGTGAGGACCTGGATAAAAGAGAGTTAGCAAAAGTACTTGCGCTAGTAGATAAAAATGATCCTAGCGAAATGAGGGTAAAGAATTTCGCTGTCTTGATGTTTTCTTCTCATCCGGAAAAAATCGTACCGTATGCATATACAGAGTGCATAATTGATATGTTTGGAACCAAGAGAAAAATGGAGTCCAAAGTTTTTAAAGGAGCGGTATGGAAGCAGTACTATACTGCGCTGGACTATATAAACAGCAATTTCTTAAATGAGCTTGTAATAAGAGTTGATGGAAGTGCTGATAATAAAAGAATAGAGAATTTTACTTTTATAGCGCTTGAAGAATTACTTGCAAATGCAATCGTTCATAATAACTATGAAAATGGAAAACCGATTCAGATATATGTATCTGAAAAACAGATTAATATAGTTAATTACAATAAACCGCTACCGCCTATACGAATCAGTGATCTGAATGAAAGAACTTTTTTTAATGAAAGAGATACGGAAAATCCGGAACTAAGAGATATGTTTAAATCATTAGGAATCATTGAATCTTTTGGAACTGGTATAGGGGAAGCTAAGAGATCTATGAGGGAAAATGGATCACCGGATTTATATTATAAGACCTTTGATGTGAATGATAATATTACATCTGTCGTTATTCCAGTAAATGAGGAATATTATGAAATTAAAAATGGCTCCAAACCAAAGAAAAATGTTTGGATTGAGAGTGAAACCAAAGATTTTAAGCAAAAAATCTTGGATTCAGGGTTTTCAAAAAATATAAAGCAAAATATGTTGAAGTTATATGAGCAGATTGGTACGGGAGTTTTTGGGAATTCTCGTGTGGTTGAAATTCTTGGATGCTCAGAAGTTACTGCAACTTCATATTTGAAAAGGATGGGAAATGAACTAAAAATCATTGTTCCAGTAGAAGGAGTGGGAAAAGGAAAATATAAGTTTAAGTATAATGTTATAGATACGGTTTCCGGAGGGGGATTTTGAAAATGTTAGAAGAATAAATACATTAAACAATTTGATAATGCATACCGATATACCTAATATGGAGATTTTCTCTATATTAGGTATATTTTATATAAATTTAATATAATTTAGTGAAGTTGCTTTGTTGTTGGTACAATATATTTGTGATAATATACTATTATGTACAATATTTAGATAATTGTGCGAAAATTCAACTTGACATAGATTACATAAACGCATTGATAGACAGCCAGGAAGTATCTGAAAATCAGAGCTGCCATGCCGCCTGACGTACGGATATGGACATAAAGAGCAATGACTCATTCATTGCGGGGGAGTTACAGGGGCTTTGCTTAACTGTGACATGGCGAAGCACGGCGCGAGAAAATAATCAAAATAATATTTGACAAAAACAAATTAACGCACTAATATGATTGCTGTTCAAAAACCATAAAGGTATCCGAGCAAATCGCTCAATTAGTTCCATTTAATTATTTATATTGAACAGGAATTGTTGTTTGCAGGTTTATGCTATTTCTCTCTGGTGCAAAGGTGTTGGGGGCACTATTTCTTCGACCTTTATGGTTATTTGAATTATACAAACCATAAAGGAGGAAAAATGGAAGAAAACAGTAATATTCAGTGGCATCCGGGATTTTATGCGGGCATGGAATTTGAGTTTCGCCAATATAGGCAAATGCTACAATTTACTCCGGAGCATACGCTGGCAAAAGAGCCTGTTAAAATGGATCTTTTGATTATCAAAAAGAATAGCAAAGCTATTATCAACAACGCCATAGGTAGAATATTCAGGAAGCATAATATAGTTGAGTATAAAAGCCCTGAGGATAATCTCACAATAGATGATTTTTATAAAACTATCGGATATGCATGCTTTTACAAAGGGTATGCTGAGACAGTCAATCAAATAGATGTATTGGATATGTCTATATCTATTTTCAGAGATAAACATCCTAATAAGCTTATGGACCAACTTCGTAAACTTGGAGCAGAGCTTGTAGAGCAATATAAAGGCGTGTATTATGTTAGTGGAATAGTAAATATCCCTACCCAGATTGTGGCTATTGATGAACTGGAAGATGAGACTTTTGTCGCGTTAAAGGTATTGAACAAAAATGCAGATGAAGCTATTGTTAGGAAATTTATCAGTGATTCGGCTACAATCAACAATAAGGCAGATCAGATGAACGTGGATGCTATTTTGCAGGTTAGTGTATCTGCCAATTATGAGTTATATGAGAAAATAAGGAGGGAAACGACTATGTGCGAAGCATTAAAAGAGTTAATGAAGGATGATATAGAGCAAAGCAAAGAACAAGGCATAGAACAAGGCATAGAGCAGGGGATACTGATATTCATAGAAGATAAGATTGAAGATGGTATAGCGGAGGAAATCATATTAGCTAAACTTGAAAAATTATATAAATTATCAAAAGAAAAAGCAAAACAGTATTATGATCAGTGTATGAATAAAGCAGTAACTAACTAAACGATTATTAAAGGCGCAGCGTAAGCTGCGCTTTTATAATACTCAAATAATTATCAATAAAGCTTATCGAGGTAACAGTCACCAAAATGTATAAAATCGGTTACACACAAGGCGTATATGACATGTTCCACATCGGGCATTTACACATCATTAATAATGCTGCAAAGCAATGTGAGAGACTGATTGTAGGAGTAAACTCCGACGCCCTTGTTGAAGAATATAAGAATAAGAAAACGGTTATTCCCCAGGAAGATCGGGCTGAGATAATTAGGAATCTTAAGAGCGTGTCTGAATGCATAATTGTTGATACGCTTGATAAGGTTGAGACATATAAAAAGTATAAATTTGATGTGGTATTTATAGGTGATGATTGGAAGGGAGATGAAAGGTGGAAACAGACCGAAGAGGACTTAAAACCCTTTGGAGTAGATGTTATCTATCTTCCTCATACACCTAATATATCATCCACTCTTTTAAGAGTAGAGATACCGATGCGAGTTGAGGAATAACATAAATAATTGGATACTAATGATATCAAATATATAGAGATGAGAAAAAGAAAAGCAAGACGATTAAGCTTGCTTTTTCGTTTATTATGGGTATTTCCGGTTAATAAAAAGAAAGTAGTATTCGCTTCTTTCGAAGGAAATGGTGTTTTTTGGAAGCAATCCGACATAAATATCGGAGGAGCCTCATAAATGAAAACTTTATTTGACATGTTCTTGATTTTTGTATAATTCAGTAAAAAT
>NZ_AUIY01000013.1 GCF_000423945.1 Butyrivibrio sp. XPD2002
ATCAGCTTGTCAAAGTGCAGTTTGCTGATGAATTCCTTTATTAGGAGAAGACCAGCATCGGAGGATAAATCACCTCCGTCAAAATTTAATTTAAAACGCTTATTGCTTTCTAAGGTTGTGTAATCTAAACTAGACATATGAAGCCTCTTTTTTGTTATGTTTTTGGATTCGACACCTAAAATTGTAACAGAATCGGGGCTTTATTAATACCCCTAAGGCTTCACTTATTGGGTGAAAGCAATATGCAGTTTAAATGCAGTAACTATGCGGCTTTGTAATTAAGCCGTGAATAATTCAGGCTATATTTACTGAAAAGAAAAGGTGTAACATATGAGTATTTTAAACGTAGAGCATCTCACCCATGGTTTTGGCGACAGAGCCATATTTGACGATGTTTCATTCAGACTCCTTAAGGGAGAGCATATCGGACTTGTCGGAGCAAACGGCGAAGGTAAGTCAACTTTCATGAATATAATCACCGGCAAGCTTATGCCGGATGAGGGTAATATTGAGTGGTCCAAAAATGTAAAGGCAGGGTATCTTGATCAGCATGCAGTTCTGAAGGAAGGCATGACAATAAGAGATGTCCTTGCCTCTGCTTATGAGCCCCTGTATGAGATGGAGCGCAGGATGAACGAAATCTGCGATTCCATGGGAGATGCTGATGAGAAGCAGCTTGAGGAGTACATGGAGGAGCTCGGTACTATCCAGGATCTTCTTACAAATCACGATTTTTATCTCATTGATTCCAAAATTGATGAAGTTTCAAGGGCTCTGGGATTTTTGGAGCTGGGACTGGACAGAGACGTTACTGAATTGTCCGGTGGACAGAGAACCAAGATCCTTCTTGCGAAGCTCCTTTTGGAAAAACCGGATATTCTGCTTCTGGACGAGCCTACGAACTACCTTGATGCTGAGCATATCGTGTGGCTTACAAGATACCTTCAGGAGTATGAAAATGCCTTTATTCTCATATCCCATGATATTCCGTTCCTTAACAGCGTGGTAAATATCATTTATCACATGGATGGTACAACACACAGTCTCGAGAGATACGTAGGTGACTATGACAAGTTCATGGAAGTCTATGAAATGAAAAAAGCCCAGAGAGAGGCTGCTTATAACAGACAACAGCAGGAAATTGCAGACCTTAAGGACTTCGTTGCAAGAAATAAGGCAAGAGTTGCCACCAGGAACATGGCTATGGCAAGGCAGAAAAAGCTCGATAACATGGAAATTATCGAGAAGATACAGGAAAAGCCGAAGCCGGAATTCTATTTCAAGACAGCAAGAACACCCGGAAAGGTTCTTTTTGAGACAAAGGACCTGGTTATTGGATATGATGAGCCGCTTTCAAGCCCCTTAAATCTCATGATTGAGAGAAATTCCTTCATCGTGCTCAAGGGAGCCAACGGAATCGGTAAAACAACACTGCTTAAGAGCCTCCTTGGAATAATTCCTTCAATATCCGGTTGGGTACAGAGAGGAGAGCATGTTGAAATAGGATATTTCGAGCAGGAGATGTCTCCCGATATCGAGACCACCTGTCTTGAGGAGATATGGAACGAATTCCCGTCCTTCTCACAGTACGAGGTTCGCTCAGCTCTTGCAAAATGCGGACTTACTACCAAGCATATAGAGAGTAAGTGTAAGGTACTTTCCGGAGGAGAACAGGCTAAGGTAAGACTTTGCAAGCTTATGAACAGGGAATCAAACATACTTGTACTCGATGAGCCTACAAACCATCTGGATGTCGATGCTAAGGATGAGCTTCACAGAGCTTTGAAAGAGTATAAGGGAACGGTTATCATGGTATGCCATGAACCTGATTTTTATGAGGATCTGGCTACAGAAGTAATAGATTGTACAAAATGGACTACAAAAATCTAAAGAAATCGCAAAAAATGACGGCTTTCGCCGTCATTTTTTGATTAATAAGAAAGGGATTAGAAAATGGCTATTATCTGGATTTAAGTACATCAACAATTTTCTTAAAGGCCGGCTTGGGGCTGTAATTTTCATCGAAAAGCCTGGAATTGGTGCCATCGCCTTCACGATAATGATCTACAAGGCCAAATACTGTGACGTTTGTTATGTTTGCGGGGCCTCCGCCCTGTGTATCCATGTCGCAGAGGAGATTGAAGATCTCTTCGTATTTATCGGCCTGCTTTTGGAACATGTCATCGTTTTCCTTGTCAACGCCGACAGATAATTCTGTCACCTGTATCTCAAGACCAAGCTCAGAGAACTTCTCTATAGCGGTTCGGATATCCTTGATCGGAGGATAGTCGATACCCCAGTAGCCCTGCATTCCGATGCCGTCGATCAGGCCCTTTTCATTAAGTGACTCGCAAAGAGTATAGATACCCTCTGTCTTAGGTGCCTGATAGGTGTTGTAGTCGTTGTAGAAGAGCTTAACATCGCTGTCAGCATATTTTCTTGCATAGGTAAATGCCATTTCCACATAGTCCTGGCCTATGGTCTCAAACCAGGGATTAGGTGCGTTTTCAATCTTTGTTCTGCATTTGAAGGGGCTGTCCGGATCCGCGCTGTCGGGATCAACTGCTTCGTTCACAACATCCCAGCAATAAATAACACCGGGATATTCCTCCTGAACATGGGTAAGGAGCTGCTTAATATAGCTCTCCATGCGCATCAGCATGGTGTCTTTGTCTACGTATTCTCCATCATCAACATAGCCTTCCCTGAAGAACCATTCAGGGGCCTGAGTATGCCAAACAAGGGTGTGACCACGCATTTTCAAGCCGTTTTCACTGCACCATTTCAGGGTGGGATCGATAGAAGCAAATGAGAGAGCAGGCTCCCCGTTGCCGCTATTTAAGCTTTCAATTGAACCGGCTTGGTCAAGGATATAGCAGCTTTTCATAAGGTTTGTCATTGTGCAGCTGTTGAACTGTTCCTTGGCAAGCTCCATATATTCAGGAATGTTGAGTGTCTGATTCTCCAGTGTGCTGCCGTTTATGCCGACGCCAAAGGTGAAGTAATCAGCACTCAGATCCTTAAGTACTGCATCAGCGTATTCATCGTCTGCGGCGGAAGTATCGTCATTGTCCTCTTCAGAAGAAACGGAAGTAGTGCCATTGTCTTCTTCTGTTGGAGTGACTTCTTCCTCTACGGAAGCGCTTTGTTCGGTGTCAACGGAAGAATTTTCTTCTGCTGAAACAGTGCTTTCGACGCTTGTGCTCTCAGAACTGGAAGTGTCTGCCGCAGGGGGATTGCTTCCACAGCCGGCAAGTAACGATAACGCGATAATACCACTTAGTAATTTAGCTTTTTTCATAAATATAATCCTTTCGGTTTCGTAGGCAGAAACCCACTGCCCTTGGGCGGTGGGAGGAGCCTTGTAAATTGTTATCCAAGAACATACATGCTATAATGTACTCAACAGCAAGTTTTACGAGAAAACCGTTAGGTGCGCTGTTCACCAAAGGCACTCTTTGTACATTGGCAAGTATATATGAGGTTGTAACACATAAGTCTTGGTGTTACGTAAAATATACTCAAGCATTAGCGTTTACTGTACTGCATGGGAATATATTATCCGTGAGGTTAATATATAGAGTACCTGATACAGTTACAGATAAGCATGTCTTGTCTGTAAGGGGCGGTGTCAACCGTCCCATGATGCGACCCCACGGAAGTCTCACCGACAAAATGTAGGAGTTATTGCAACGAACTACAAGGGAGTCGCAAGCCACGTACCTTTAGGTGCGTGGTAGTTGACGTCTGCCTCCGGTATTTAGTTTTTGTAAAAATATCTCTGATTAAACTAATATAGCCGTAAAACGGGCGCGGCTTCTACTCAGTAATTGTTGAGTTTGGGGAGTATATTGCTGAGATATAGCATATGAAGTTATAGAAGAGTTTACGAATACATATAAAGAAGAACAGAGCTGGATAGGGGGCCAGCTCTGTTCAATGGATGTAACTATATCAAATATTAGGTTGTTTGCTTTATATAATTATCAACAATATCATTATTCGTTTATATTATATTCAGTGATTCATCGGTCTTATTTGCTTTAGATGCCTTAGTTTTCCGATTTTCCTGCATAACTCGCTTAATATTCTCCATAATCGGGAATGTATAGAACATTCCTATGAAAGTAAGGCATATGCATTCGCACATCAGCATCATGTTAGCTTCGCTGGCAGCTTCCCAAGTAAGCAATACACCGATTATCATTGCTCCCATGCCTGCGAATTTCTTTAGCTTTTTGTTCATGCCTATCACCTCTTTCGAAAGTCCCGGGATCAAGGATCCCGGAATATCCAGGTCAGATTTTGAAACCTCTGACCTCTTCGTCATTAGAATCAGGCTTAAAACCAACGGGTTCATCTGATTCATATACATTATTTGCCGAGTAACTGTTTGTTTCTGCGTAGGTTGAGCTATTTTCATCATTTTCAGGCTCATCCATTATTATTGCAGCCAGGAAATACGGAAGAATTCCTATTCCTGTAAACACAAGAAGTAATGCGTATATAATTCTGACCACGGTAGGATCCATATCAAAATATTCTGCGATTCCTCCGCATACGCCGCACACCTTTTTATCATTGCTCTTACGAAGCTTTTTTCCACTCATAACCACTTTCCTCACTTTCTTTTAAAAGCAGCTCCTGTTTATAAAACGATTGTAGGACTAAAAAGTCTTCACATAAATGTTTCATTAAGCAAAAACGCCATTCTTATTTTTCTTTTGCAGCGTATATGTCGACTTCCTGAACGTATATTATCAGCCTATAGAAAAAACAGGCCCCATCACACGGATAATGACCTGCTTTGCACTGATTCTGCCTTTTATAAGTGGCTATTGCCTTAAAAGATATGGATTTACGCTGAAACGGCTGCAGTTTCTTCCTGCTGCTCACCATTTTCAATATCAATTACCTCGGCAACATTATCTTCAGCCTTTGTATTCTGTGGATATGTTTTTATGCCCTCCCTGAAGGAACGAACAGCGAAGGATGACTCATATCCGCATTTTTTACACAAAGCGCGTACCTTTTTAGAAACGGTTTTAACGTCCTTGCTATCATATACGATAACTGAGGGATACTGTGCTCCCTGCTCACATACATAGCCTTCATCAAGAAGGAGCTTTTCAAATTCTGTCTTAGTCAATCTCAAACCTTCCTTTTACTTTTAGTCACGAATTGGAATTATATCACAATTTTTCATGAAAAGCATATATAAAAATATTCATACTTAGTACACATTTTTCTGCTATGTTAATTATGTTCTTATACGAGCACGTATCTGCGTGTATCACGTTATAAAAATGGGAGGTAGAATCAATGAGTCAGGAAAAAGTTGACGCGTACAAGAAAGAGAAAAAGGGGAGAAAGGCAAGACTTGCCAAGCAGAAACGCAATAAGATGATCGCGAAGATCGTAAGTCTGGTAGTGCTTGTGGCGGTTTGTGGCTTCGCCGGATGGAGAGTATATGCATCCAAGCATCCTGCACAGGTAGCAGCTACAGAGATAACTGATGAGGCAACTCCTACAGCAGATGAGCCTATTGAGGTAGAGGCTGAAGGTGATGATGCTACAGAAGCAACAGATGAGACTGCTACAGATGATGCAGCTGAGGATAGTGCAGAGACAGACGCATCTACAGAATCTAACGATTAATATACTGGCTTCAGGGCGCTATATGGCATCCTGAAGCTTTTTTTGTTATCCTTAATATATAAACATGTTGTTATTCTGAAAGGGGGCAGATATGGCAGTTTATAGATGCAGAGCATGCGGATACATTTTTGATGAGGAAAAAGAGGGCAAAAGCATACGTGACATAGATGTATGCCCGAGGTGCAAGCAGCCTGACGACAGGTTTGTTCTTGTTGAGGAAGAATCTTCTCAGGGAATTGGAGATACAAATGAAAAGTGATGGAATTGCAGTATGCAGTTCCATCACTTTTATAGTTTTAATATGTTTTTGCGGAGCTAATCCTGTTATTATGACAGGCATCCGTAAGCCACAGCACGCATTCTGAGGTGATGATAAAGCTCCAGATTGGGCTGGCGGACGTATTGTTCCTGTGGATCGCCTCTGTTCCCCTTGGTATACTGGCAGGTCTTATATGGCATCTGCCGGCATTCTGGGTATATTTTTTCATAAAAATAGATCAGATTATCAAGTGTGTATGGTGCGTACTTCGCCTTAGAAGCGGCAAGTGGATCAAGGCCATAAAGGGCGCATGAGGTCTTGGCTTCGAGAATAAAACTTGATAAAAAGCCTGTTTCAGCTTAAAATCAAAATAAGTTTTCATAGACAATGCACCGATGAGAAAAAGGGGGTTCTTATGAGGGCACTTGTTGTTATCGATATGCAGGAAAAGTATATGGATAGATATGATGACGGACTTGTGGAGAATATCAACAAAAAGATTAAGCTTGCCCACGAGGAAGAGGATGTCTCTATCGTATACGTGAAAAATGTGGGAGTGACGGGTAATAATACCGGATACGAGCTCACTGATGACCTGCTTCTGGTTTCAGATCTGGTTTTTGAAAAGAGAAGGCCAAGCGCTTTCTCGTCCAAAGAATTTGCTCACAAGATAAAGTCGCTCAAAACAACAGAGCTTGAGCTTATAGGAATAGATGGCTCATCCTGCGTGGCGAAAACCGCTATGGATGCTTTAAAACTGGGTTATAAGACAGAAATAGTAAGGGCCTGTGTCGGCGCACGCAATGACAAGGTGTATGAAAAAACGCTGAAAAAGCTTGAAGATGCAGGTGTAAGGATTTTATAAAGAAAAACATAATATTGCGAGTATCCAGGCGGTTTGCAGTCTCTGATTGTAAACCGCTTTTTATATGGATATAATATATAATGCTTTGGCTGAAAATTAGATAAAGCATGGAAGTATTGTATTTTAGGGAACCAGAGATGATAAGGAAAGTAATTGAGTATTTTAAAGAAGGAGGCCCCGTAGGAAATATTTTAGCGGGCCTTATTTATATATGTGCCTGGGGAGTGCGATGGGTAATAACGATGCTTTTGGGGATGGCTGCAGGGCTTGGGCTAACGCTTTGGTCCCAGAATTCCTCCTTAATAGGGCTTGCGTGTACCGTTGGTATAGGTATAAGTTTTGTTATTTCATTTTCGATACGGTTGGATGGTCCACTGGGCTTTTTAAACGTAGATGCGCTGCTCCATGATCCCAAGGAAGCCCGCAGGAAGGTGAAGAAGCCTGATAAGTTCAGCGATCTGCCGCATTTTGAAAAGATGCTTAAAAAAGATCAGGTCATGAATATAGTTAATAGCTCGCAGTTTTCACCATATAAAACAAAAGACGGAAAAGAGCTGAAGCATATTACGGTCAGTGAGGATGATAAGTGGATATGCATGTTTGGCGGTTATATGCCTGTGGATCTTATTTGCGGCTATAATCGCAAGAAAAACGTTATATATACCATAGATGGGGGCATGATAGGACTTCCCTTAAGGGCTAAGTATTTTGGCGTAAAGAACGAGATTGATGCATTTTTCAAGGATAGAGGCGTTTACTATACCGATATGCCAAGGAAAGCCGATGAAAAGTTCGATAAAGCCTTTCAGAGACCAGATGATGTGCTTGATAAGGCTGACTTTAGCAGACTTCGTTACCTCTGGGAGAAGGCGAATGCTTCTGATAAGGACGGATATTTAAGGAATAAGCAAAGCGGGTATAGATACATTCCCATTTTTAATAAAACAGAGATCAACAGGACTATTTTTGAGAGGGTTCTGTCGGATGTAGAGGTGGCAAAGACCGCAGATGCCATCAGGAAAAAGAAGGCTCCGTTATCGTCATTTTTGCACTTTACACAGTATAAAAATGAGTTTTGCGTGTGTAATGCTGTTGAGGTCATGAATACCCTCAGATACCCCGCAAATGCAGACGGTATGAGTTTCCTGTTCAAGTGCATCAGAGACGTTGACGAGGCGTATTTTGGGCCTGCAGTGGATGTTTTAAAGACCTTCCCCAAGGGGAACCTTCACAAGAAGATCGAAGAGGAAGTGAAGAAGGCCTTCGAGAGCGGTGATGTGGTCCATGCTGCGGGAGTCATGTATCTTGCTAAAGAGATTGACTACGAGATCGAATATGTGGAGGAAATGAAGAAAGCCCAGGCAGAGGCTGCAGAAAATGCAGGGAATGCGGAGGCCGCAGAAAGTACCGACCAGCCTGAAGCTAACGCAATTCCTAAATTCGATTATGATGAATATGATGCCTACGGAACCGAGGAGGTGCAGGGCTTTGAGGCCGGCGGGGTAGCATATCAGAAAAAGGTGTAGCTGAGTAACGTCAGATGGCCATTTTCCAATTGGTATTGGTCTTTGGGTCGTAGTAGAGTCTGACTACCCTTTTCGTATTAAAAACATATATCATACATTCAAATATGAAGCCTGAATCGCAGACGAAAATGCCGTCCTCTGTGGTTCGGGCTCCTCTTTTTTCAGCCTCACGATAGCCCTTTATATTAAAGGTTTGGTATTCGCCGTCATCTGTCATAAACCTTATACGAATCGGGATTATGCTCCCGTCTGCCTTATGTGCGCATATAACATCAATATTTTCATAGATTTTGCTCATGGTAAATCCTCCGATAGAACATACATTCGGTTATCTATATGATACTCCTTTCGAACTGGTGTTTCAATCGAACAAATTATTAATTAAAGTTGTATTTTTTTTCTGAATAAAGTAGACTAATCCGGTCGGAAAAAATATATTGCCATGAGAAATGCGTGGCAATGAGGAGTAATCTATCAGGAGAGGTACAGTTTTGAATAATTGCATCATCGCCCAGTCAGGTGGGCCAACAGTTGCTATTAACGCATCACTTGCCGGTGTTCTTTTGGCAAATGAGGAAAACAGGTATTTTGATACCGTGTATGGTTCCATAAATGGAATTACAGGTATTTTTAATTCTAAGCTTCTTAATCTGTCGGAGCTTCAGGCCACTATCCCGGATTTTGCCGAGAAACTAAAGGTCACACCAGCTATGTATCTTGGTTCATGCAGATACAAGCTTCCCAAACATCAGGATGAGCCTGAAATATATGAAAAAATCTTCAAATTCTTTGCTGAGCATGATATAAATGCATTCTTTTACATCGGTGGCAATGACTCCATGGATACAGTTCTTAAGTTATCCGAATATGCTGCTGAAATTGGTAGCGACGTCAAAATTATAGGTATTCCCAAGACAATTGATAATGATCTGTGTGGCACCGACCATACTCCGGGCTTTGGTTCGGCGGCTAAATATATAGCTTCTTCGATATTGGAGATAGCCCATGATACTTACATTTATCCTGTTAAGTCAGTGACTATTGTAGAGGTAATGGGACGAGACGCAGGCTGGCTCACAGCGGCTTCTGCCCTTGCAAGAAATGAGTATTCCTGCGCGCCTCACCTTATCTATCTTCCGGAGAGAGCCTTTGATGAGAACGCATTTATCGAGGATGTAAAGAGGCTCCTTGAGACCAATAACAGCGTTGTTGTGGCTGTTTCTGAGGGCATACGCGATAAGGATGGCAACTATATAAGCGCATCCTCCACATCAACCGATAATTTCGGACATAATCAGCTTAGCGGCGCTGGAAAAGCCCTTGAGAGCCTTGTAGCTGAGCGTATCGGTGTAAAGGTTCGCTCCGTTGAGGTCAATATTTTACAGAGATGTGCTTCGCATCTGGCATCCCTTACAGACCTTAATGAGTCTGCAGAGCAGGGAAAACGCGCGCTCCTTCTTGCCAAGGAGGGTAAGAGCGGTGTTATGGTAACCCTGAAAAGAACAGGTGATACGCCTTACTGCGTAGAGACGGATTATCAGGATATTCATGATACGGCTAACCTTGTTAAAAATGTTCCCGATAGCTGGATAAATGCCGAAGGAAACGATGTCACAGAAGAAATGCTGACCTACCTTAGACCTTTGATCGCAGGAGAGCCGGTGATCCGCTTTAAAAACGGTGTTCCGGAGTATTTGGACGTAAGACATTTAAAAGCAAATAATTAACAATAGAAATTTCTTCATGCAGAAATAAAAGAGTTATTTAATCCTTTTTTTATACTTCATTAACTGATGTAACGTATCATTAGAGGATGAAGAAAGTGGCAGATAATTTTATCGCCGGGGTGAATTTATAAAGGAGCTTTTTGCATGAAGAAATTTGTTTTATCAGCCTTGTCAGCGATATTTTGTCTTGCTCTGTGGGGCTGCGGCGCATCAAAAACCAGCGGACTTTCCCAGACCACATGGACTTCTGAGGATGGTAAGATCACTTTCAGTAAAGAAGGCGATTTTACATCAAGTGGCGAAGGTCTCAATTCCGGAAGATGGGAAGAATTCGAGAAGGGTATGATCGTGCTGAGGCATGGCCCGTCGGACAAGGAATACTTTTTTTACGATATAAGTGACGATAAAATTCTGACCTTAACCAGCGCCTACAGGGAGTCAGAGGCCTCTGACTGGGAAAAGGGCGACAGAAGCTATACCTTTATTCAGGAGATTCTTACTACGGACATTCTGTATTATGTGAATTCCGAGGAGGATGATGACTTCGATGATGCGGAAGCGGATTATGATGATTACGAGGATAGCTATGAGGAGCCCGATTACGAATTCGATTATGACGACGACGAATAAAAAATAAAAAAATTTTTTAATTCCTTTGCAACATTTTTATATCCCCAACTGTATATAGGGTAGAAACGGTAAAACTACGCTTTCAGGAGGATATATTTATGAAAAGGAAATCTATATTGGTACTTGCACTGGTAGCTACAATCACACTTTCGGGCTGCAGTCAGCCGACACCCCAGGTAAATAACAATCCTACCCAGGAACAACAGAATAACGATGAAGAGCCGGATGAGGCAGAAAATGTCAAAGCGGACGAGGATAAAGAGGCCAAGGCTCCTGCTCTGTCTTCAATAGAGATGGACAGGCTTATCAGAAATGCCGGAAAAGATTACGAGGATTATCTTAAAGGTGGCATGGAATATGATAAGTATGAAACCACTAAGTCAACCGGCGGAATTTTGAATGAGATTACTAACTTTATAGGCGGATCACCTCAGGATGCGGCAACAGCCACTGCAGAAGCACCCATGGCAGAGGAGAGCTGCGAAACAGAAACTGCTATGGCTTATGAAGAATCATGCGCGGAGGACTATTCTGCAGATTATGATATGGCGCCTTCCATGGACGAGCCTGTGATATGGGATACAGAGTCCTATAAGAACGTAACAGAGTCGGGCTTTACATCAGTTAGCACACAGCCATTTTCAACCTTCGGCGCAGATACAGATACTGCTGTTTATTCTAATCTTCGCAGGAAAATTCTGGGCGTTGACTATGATTACTACGGTTATGGAATAGACAACGATGCAATCAGAGTTGAAGAGATGATCAACTACTTCAAATACGACTATAAGGATCCTGAAAAGGGCGAAAAGATTGGCGTTACAACAACTCTTAACCCCTGCCCCTGGAATGAAGATACACTTCTTCTGAAGATCGGCTTAAAGACTGAGGAAGCCATTCCTGAAAAAGGAAGCAATATCGTATTCCTTATCGACACATCAGGTTCCATGTACGATTTTGATAAGCTTCCCCTTGTACAGGACGCATTCAAGACTCTGACAGACAGCCTTGATGAAAATGACCGCGTATCCATAGTAACCTATGCGGGATCTTCCGAAGTAGTTGCAGAGGGCGTAAAGGGCAGTGACCACAAGAAGATCAAGAACTACATCGATCAGCTTGAAGCAGGCGGCTCCACAAACGGAAGCCAGGGAATAATCACAGCCTATGAAATCGCTGAGAAGAACTTTATAGATGGCGGAAACAACCGTGTCATCCTTGCAACAGACGGAGACCTCAATGTTGGAACAACTTCAGAGGCCGGACTTATAGATCTTATCGAGAAAGAAAAGGAAACAGGAGTTATGTTTTCTTGCCTCGGATTCGGAACAGGTAACTACCAGGACGATAAGATGGAAGCTCTGGCCGACCATGGAAATGGCAACTATGCTTACATCGATTGCCCGGATGAAGCAGAGCGCGTTCTGAAAAAAGAGCTATGGTCCACAATTTATACCGTTGCAAAGGATACAAAGTTCCAGGTCGAGTTCAATCCTGAAAATGTCAAAGGCTATCGCCTTATTGGATACGAAAACAGAGCTATGGCAGCTGAGGATTTCGCAGATGATACAAAGGACGGCGGCGAGATCGGTTCAAACCAGTGCGTAACTGTTCTCTACGAGATAGTTCCTACAGATTCAGCGATGGATATGCCTAAGGTCGAGTCCAAATATCAGGATAAGAAAGAGGAAGAGGCAAAGGCACCCGAAGGTGAGCTCCTTACAGTAAATATCAGATATAAAGAGCCCGAGGCATCAGAAAGCGTCCTCAAGGAGTACCCTGTATCCTACGATATGCTCCAGGATAAGATGGATGATGACACTTCATGGGCCTGCGGCGTAGCACAGTTTGGAATGCTTATGCGCGACTCTGACAACAAGGGAACAACAACCTATGATTCAGTTTATGACAGACTTAAGACTCTGTCAGGCGTAACAGATGATATTTCAAAACTCCAGTTTTTATATATGGTTAAGAAGGTCAGTGAAGATCCTTCCAAGTATGTAGTGGAATAATATTTAGATAAAAATATGAGATCCGTCACTCTGTTTAAGGGTGGCGGATTTTCATATATAATAGAGGCATGAAGAAGAAACGGACAAATCACTACATAGCAAAGAAAAGGAAATTTAACGCAGAGCTCCGGGATGTCAGGGAAACCTTCCCCGGGGATGCTTTTGATGCATATTTTGAGAAAAACAGCGCTACGGTGGCCTATGCTATTCATAGCGCTCTTCTTGATGTCCTTAAAACGGAGCGCATTTACATAACAGTGCATGGAAGCTTTGGAAGGACCGAAAAGCAGGAGATATCAGGTGCTAATATAGAGAAATTCTGCAGGGATTTTCAAAGCAGAGTAAATACTGTATATCTCACGCAGCTAATCCCGGAGCTGGGGCATGTGATCATAGACGTGCTCTGGGAGTCAGACAGGACAGAGATACTGGAATTTATATCATCCGGCAGGAAAAAGGTCATCTCTAAGGTAATAATGAGGTATCTCAGGGAATCCCGCTTTATGAAGGGGATTGTGGCCTATGTTAAGGACAATACATCCGAGCAGGTGGTATTTGAGCAGCTTATGAAGAATCCCCATTATCAGAAGGCCACAAGGCGCTATCAGAAGATAATGGAGGCAAAGAGGCTTCTTTTTGAGAATATAGAGACCTCTACGCCTGATGATTACACGCAGCTTTTTCCGCTTGCAAGGCAGATGGAGCGCAGATTTATCCTTCATATAGGTCCTACTAATTCCGGTAAGACCTATCAGGCCATGGAGGACCTTAAAAGCGCAGAAAATGGCATATATCTGGCGCCTCTGCGCCTTCTTGCCTATGAGCAGTATGAGAGGATGAACAGGGAAGGTACGCCCTGCTCCATGATAACAGGCGAGGAGAGGATACTTATGCCCGGTTCTTTCCATCAGTCCTCGACGATTGAGATGCTTGACCTTGCGGAAGAGTGGGATATGGCGGTTATTGATGAAGCTCAGATGGCTGCTGACCGTCAGAGAGGTGGCTACTGGACCGCTGCGATTCTGGGTGTAAGGGCTAAGATTATACATGTATGTGCTTCCGCAGATGCAGAGGATCTGCTTATTCGCATGATCAAATCCTGCGGGGATTCATACAAAGTGCAGTACCATGAAAGAAAAACACCACTTGTTATGGATGAATCCGCGATGGACTTTGACTTTCCTGCTGATGTGAGGAAAGGTGATGCCCTCATTGTTTTTTCAAGAAAGGATGTACACAGCGTTGCGGCTGAGCTCCAGCAGAACGGTGTCAGATGTAGCATAATTTACGGATCTCTTCCCTATGACGTAAGGCACAGGGAGGCTAAGAAGTTTGCGGACGGCGACACGGAAGTGGTGGTTGCAACCGACGCCATAGGCATGGGCATGAACCTTCCGATCAGAAGGATAGTATTTTTGCAGACCATCAAGTTCGATGGTGTAGACGAGAGACCGCTCACCTCCTCTGAGGTTAAGCAGATTGCGGGAAGAGCCGGAAGATACGGCATTTATGATACTGGGTATGTGACTTCTTACTACGACTACGAGACTATCGAGGGACTTCTTTTTAGCAGACTGGTGCCACTTAGGCAGGTAATGATCAACATACCTGAGGACTTTTTGCATAAAAACGGCAGAATATCAGCTATTCTCGAAACCTGGAACAAGATTCCCGCTGAAAAGTACTATAACAAGGGCGATATTTCAGAGAAAATCAGCATAGCCAAGGCCCTTGAGAGCATTAAGGATAACAGGGAGCTTATAAGGAAGTTCATCAGAATCCCTATAAATGAGGACAATAAGGATACTTTCGGCGTTTATCTGGATTACTACAAGATTCTGAATGACGGAAGACAACCCAATATTTATGAGACCATGGCGGGTTATGAAGCTATGACTGTCGATGAAGACGATAAGAACGCGCTTGGTGAGCTTGAAACAGCAAGTGCTGTGTTTGATTTTTTGTATGCATTCACACGTATTTTCGGAGATGCAGATGATCTGTATAAGATCCTGGAAAGTAAGCGCCTGATCTCAGAGAAGATATTCAGGATTCTTGATAAGCAGAAGCTGAACCTCAGGGCATGCGCATACTGTGGAAAGAAGCTTAAATGGTCGTATAAGTTCAACATTTGCCAGGAGTGCTTCAGGAAAAGGAGGCATTTGAGGGGGAGAAGATAGGAGTCAGCCTACTCGATTTATGGTGGGTTTGGGCTGGGTTCAACCTGTTTGAGAAAATTTGCATAAATTGGCGTAAAGCCTGGATACAAAAGTTGACGTAATTACGTTTGTGTTACGCCGATAGAATATTATTTATGAATTCCGGATGAAAAAAACAAGTATAAAGGCATTTCAATATCTTCCGTTATACTGTTATCGCTGAAAAAGTTCAGTCAGTTGTCAGATAAAAGGTTATTCTGGTATAAAGGGAGGGAAAATAGTAATCTGTGATCCGTGAAGGTGTACGTCTATATGACCCAAAATGTGGTACTAGGTTGAAAGTGGGTAAGCTTGCTATACTAATCTATAGATTTGGTGTGCTACCCGTCAAGAGGACACCAAGATGATTGTAAGCCGCTT
This sequence comes from Butyrivibrio sp. XPD2002, assembly GCF_000423945.1. Taxonomy (GTDB): domain Bacteria; phylum Bacillota; class Clostridia; order Lachnospirales; family Lachnospiraceae; genus Butyrivibrio. Next base: position 15,260 of record NZ_AUIY01000013.1, read on the forward strand.
TCTGCTTAGGGATAATCGATGATAATACTACAGTGAATTTTCATACGAGGATACAATAAAGTGAAAGACTTTAATAAAATAAAACAAGTGATGCACGATATAATAACTGAGTGCGAAAAAGTTGATGAAATGGAACAAAAGGGCATTAGCGTCGAAAGTACAAAACAAGAAAGAGATTATATTGTGGATGAAATGAAGTCGCTGATTAGTAATGAATCCTTATTACAGAAGACGACATGGACAAAGTCTCATGCTAATGCATCAAAGGGATGGGATTGGGCTCCAACAAATACAAACACTATATACATACTCTTGGTCAAGCTGGCAAGGATACTAGAAGAACATTAAATTGCGGGAGATAATGTATTAGTGGGGATGAAAAGTGTAACTACACGTCGAATGCCACAAAGCAAATAAGGTCAAGTAGCCTAATTGACATTCGGGCAATAACTACGCGAAAAATGGTCAAACAGGGATTTCACGCGTAGGAAATGACCACCTAAAAGCAATCGACTACGTGAAAATTGCTTAAGAATAGATAAGACTCGTAGGAAAGAGCTAATATTAAGGCAGAAACTACTTGATAAATACTAAAACTCAGGTTGGGACAAGTAGAAAAGACAATATTACCGGCGATTATCTGTATTATGAGATTGTGCTTAGAGGGTACGAGGAGATTGGAAAGGAAGTAAGAATATGAAATATCGATACAATGATATGCCTGAAAGCTTGAAAGGAACATACGGAGATTATTCCAAGAATTTTGGCTTCTCATGGAAGGAATTCGTGGCGACTGTTCCGTCTCCGCTTTTTCTTGTTACCACATACAAATCCAATGGTAAACCAAATGCCTGCATGCAGTCTTGGTCAACCTTTACAAGTGCCGATCGTGGTAATGGATTCTATGCTATTCTTGCCAGCGTGAATAAAAATGGACATCTGTATCAGAGCATAAACGAGACAAAAGAAGCCGTTATCAATTTCATGTCTGAAGAGTATCATGCGGCATGTATGGCGACAATCCAAAACAATCAGTTTGAAGCAGATGAGATTACGGCTTCGGGCATGTCTGTTGAAAAGGCATCATGGGTTAACGCGCCTATGGTTCGGGAATGCTTTATGAACCTTGAATGCAGGTTCGTCTGGGAAAAGGAAATCGTACCGGGTGATGATCATGTTATGCTCTGCCTTGAGGTAGTCGGCATTCATATTGATGAAGATCATATTACTGATCGTACCGGAGAAAACGGAATTCTTTACAACATTCACTATCAGATGGATCCAGAAAAAGTAACAAAGACAGGTCATGACTACGCAGCAGTTCTTAAGAAAAAGATAGATGTTATGGAGTATTAATACAACTATGGAAATAAGACACGTGGAACTTCAGGATTATCGAAAGCTTGGCTTTGAAGATAAGACTCAGAAATACTTAGATATGCGGTTGAAGTTGTGAATGAGGGAACACAGTTATGGAAAAATACATTGAAGGAAATAAAGCTGCATGGGAAGAAGCATTTGATAACAGACACGCTTCTTGGGGCGCAGATATAACTGAGCGGGTGGAAAAAGAAGATTATCCGTTCTTTAACGATGAAATGGTGGCAGTTCTGAAAAAGATTAATACCAAGGGTGCTGTAATCGGTCAGTTTTGCTGTAATAATGGACGTGAACTGCTTTCTTTGGTGAAGAGTGGGAGCGCAGCAAGGGGAGTAGGCTTTGATATTGCAGAAAACCAGATCTCTTTTGCTAATGAAAAGGCCAAAGAACTGAATCTGCCCTGCGAGTTTGTGGCGGCAAATGTATACGATATCGATGACAGCCATAAAGAGGAGTTTGATGTTGTGATCATCACTATTGGTGCGCTGTGCTGGTTTGATAATCTGGACCGTTTTTTTGCAGTTATAGCAAAGTGTATGAAGCTTGGAGCGGTAATAGTGATAAACGAGCAGCATCCCTGCACGAATATGCTTGCGACACAGGGTGATGAGCCGTACAATCCAGACCACAAAAAGGAGTGCCATTATTCGTACTTTGAGCATGAGTGGACGGGTAACGGTGGCATGTATTATATGACCCAGAAGAACTATGAGTCTAAGACATTTACCGACTATACACATTCCATGTCAGAAATTATGTCGGGTATGTGTAGCAACGGAATCATGATTACTGGACTACAGGAGTTTGACTATGATATCAGCGGAGGATTTTCAGATATAGACTGCACAGGATTCCCGCTTTCTATGATCGTTCAGGGTAAAAAGCAGTAAGGAGAGTATGAAATAAAAATGCAATTTGGAATGCCAACTCTAATTGAAAACCGTACATTACAGGATAATGTAAATCTCTGTAAGAGGCTTAATCTGCAATTCATCGAACTAAATATGAATTTCCCTGAATACAAGGTGGATAAGTTGGAACAGATTGATGATCTGATCAGAATTGCAGAGGATGCAGAGATTTATTATACAATCCATTTGGACGAGAACCTTAATATTGCAGATTTTAACCCTTTAGTAACGGAGGCTTATTTGGAAACGAAGACAATAGAAGCACTCAAGACATCAGTGGAATGGCTGAAGTGTTAGTGCGTTATATTCTTTGAATATAACTCACCAAGATACAAAAAAGAAAATGGAGAAAAGACCCTTATCCTCAATGCTAACCATCCTCTTGTTAAGTATGTAATGGATAACGGTTACGATACCTATGTAAAAATACCGGATATGGGCCTGATAACAGGTTCATATCCGGTATTTTAGTTTGTTCACAAATAATTACAAATCAAACAGTTGCATTCTTCATGCTGTATTTCTTTCGGTACTCTCCCGGAGTGGTGTGGAATTCCTCCTGGAACATGCGGCGGAAAAGCTTGTAGTTGGTAAAGCCGTGCTGCTCCAGAATGTCCTTTAGCGGAATATCTGTGTATATCAGATCCTTATAAACGTGGGACATGCGAAGCTCGTTCAGGTACTGAAGGTATGACACACCCATATTTCTCTTAAAGAAGTGACTGAAATAATCTTCACTAAAAGCCACCACAGAGGCTATCTCTCCTATGGAGATGGGATTCATGTAGTGCTGCCCAGAGTATTTGATTATAGCCCTTATATGATCAAAGTTCTTTTGCCCAAGAGATACATTGTCGTTCTCCTTAGGATAAGAAAAATTGTGATATAGCTGATACATAAGATCAAAAAGAAGGCTGTTGAATTTTAGGATTCCGCCATCTTTTTTCTCTTCAAAGACCTTGCGCATTTCCTCGATGGTCAGGATAAGTCTTGACCTGTTACGCTTGCTCTCCAGATCATCGCAGTGGGGGTCAAAGGAAAAGCAAAGCTCCGAATAATTAGGTATATAGCGCTCAAGGAGCTGCAGGGGAAGCTGAATCAAAATCGCCTTGTTTCCGTTTACCGACTTTGTGGAGTGAAGTACATTCGAATCTACTATGTTTATGTCCCCTGGTAAAAGATGTGCTATATCATTTGCGATAGCAACGTCCACGCTTCCCTCAAGAATGTAGTTTATTTCAAGAGCAGTGTGCCAGTGGGTTGGTACATAGCTGCTGGAGTCATTAAATATCCAGAAGAATATATCAAAACCATCTGTAATTCTGTCATTTTCATGACGAAGATCTTTTTTACCCATAAAATATTTTCCAATCTAAAAATCCATGTAAATCAGCAAGTTCCAATATTATTGCATAAAAATTAAAATGCGTCCAATAGTAAAAAGACGGAATCGACCTATTATAAAACAGAATAGGCGCTTTTTTAACCCATGCCGGATAAGTAGAATAACATTCATGAAAGACATGAGGAAAAAAGATATGAAAACTACAAAACGTGCTTTAAGACGGCAGTTGCCGCTGCAGCTTATGGTTCTGCCGGGTATTATTTTTATGCTCATTTTTAGCTATTACCCGATTTACGGACTGACAATTGCGTTCAAAAACTACACCGTAATCGACACCTTATCAACAGCAAAATGGGTAGGACTTGATAACTTCAAAATTGTTATGGGCGATAAGTATTTTTGGCAGTCCGTAACGAACACACTGGGCATCAGCCTGTTAAAGCTTCTTATCGGATTTACCACACCGATAATCCTGGCAATCATGATTTATGAGTTAAAGGATGGCCCCTTTAAGAGAATAAGTCAGACGATATCCTACCTTCCCCACTTTTTATCATGGATCATCCTTGGAGGAATGGTGATCAACTGGCTATCAACCTCGGGAATGCTTAATCAGATACTTGTGGGCGTAGGCATTCTTGATAAGCCGGTAAACTTCCTTCTTGATGCTGACAAGTACTGGTGGATAGCGGTAATTGCAGATACCTGGAAGGAAGCAGGATGGGGCACAATCCTCTATCTTGCCACCATGGCCGGAATTGACCCTACTTACTACGAGGCGGCGCAGATTGATGGTGCGGGCAGAGTAAGACAGATAATAAGCATCACGCTTCCCCATCTTCGCATGATCATAAGTCTTAATCTTATTTTGACCATAAGCTCACTGCTTAAGTCGAATCTGGATCAGACGCTGGTACTTATGAATTCTCAGAATCAGATAAGAGCTGAGGTTATTGACTCCTATGTATACAGAATGGGACTTGCTCAGGGCGATTTTTCATATGCGACTGCCGTACATTTGACTGCAAGATGAAGGATGGTTCTACTCAGAAGAGAACCATTAAGGTTATTGTTAAAGCTGCATCACAGGCTATTAAAACTGTTACATTTGCTGGAAAGGTTTTGACAAACGGAAGAGCAGAGGATGATGGACTTCAGAACAATAGACTTTGGACAAAGGGCTGGGGAGATAACACAACAACAGCTAAGTCTGGTAAGATCTCTGTTGTAATGAATGACGGATTTAAGCTTAAGAAGATCGAAGTAGGCAGCCCTAATGTAGTTGATGGTAAATATAAAGAAGCAGACAAGTCTATTGATGGCACTTACACATGGAAGAAGGTTAAGAATGGCAAGAAGGTTAAGCTGAATAGTAAAGACTATTCTATGATAGGTGTAAAGCCTAGTGAAAATGAAGTTATCGAAAAGAAGGCATTTGCTATAACTACTCCTATTAGGGTTACATACGTTGATAAGAAGGCTAAGAGAACATACAGAGAGACCTTCTATATTACAAAGGTTCAGAAATAATTAGTTTAGTCTTATATCAGGAATACATTTAATTATTTCCGATATAGAAAATGATTTTGGTTCGTGACAAAAACCTGCTGTAGACCTGATATGATTTAAGCCCCTTACCTGCGTGGTAAGGGGCTTTCTCTTTGATTATTTTGTCAAAGTATGAGTTGCATTCATCTTATATGCATAGGATATCTTGCAATGCAATATTTGGAATATTCTATTATGAGTTTTGCCAGAAATCCGCTCCTAATAAGGAGTCCGCGCCTTCTCATGTCTAGAAGTTCAAAATAGGATGCTATGCTCGTCATCAGCTTGCGCTTTCTGAAGGTCATGGGATAGATCTGGATTTGCTGGTTCTTACAGTACTCAAGCATTTCTTCAAGAGATACATTATCCTTTTTCTTCTGCGAAAGAAAGGGCAGTAGCATAGGCATCCGCTCGGAGTATAGCCAGTACAGGGTATTACCATAGACAATGGTAAAGGTATACTCCTCTATGTAATAAATCTGCTCCTTCGAGATGTTGTACACGACCTGTTTCTTCATAACAAAATTCCCTGGCAGTTTAAAGGCAGAAAATCTGCACACCAATAAAAGCAGCTATTCCTATGAGAACAGAACCGGCTGCGATGATCTTGCCCTGTATTGTAGAAACATTTTTATATTTGCCATTGCATTCTATCGTATCTATGATCTTTGGACTTTTTGTGTCAAAGGGTTTCTTATTCTCCATGTAATTTCCTCCCATACTAAAATATCCGAGGTATTTGCACTCAGACTTTTGGTTTTGAAAATCTTATCCCAAAAATATGTACAAAGTTGGGCAGTAGGATAAAACATTTATAAAGTATGAAGAAAAAATATTACTATGCACATATGAGAATTTATAAAAAATTTAGATTTTGTACTTTGTCATGACGAGGGTGTTGCAAGAAATAATAATGGGTTCCGGGCAGAAATGAATTTAGAGAATTATTTGAACCCAAATAACAATCTTCAATGAAGTTTTGCAGTTTAAAGCACAGTCACAAGGATATGAGTTCTGTGGGATTACAGGTTTGTCTTGCTGACAAGATAAAAATGCTTGATATTGTCGTATGCACACGATAAAATTAATATAGATCATCGCATCAATATGATAACTGGAGACGAACATGAATCATAATATATTGAAACGGGTCATTTTAGATCAGATTGAGATAATTCAAAGTGCTGAAATCATAGAACGTGACTATGACTTCGAAAAGAATGTCAATTATATTCTTGTCGGGCTTAGACGAGCGGGAAAATCGACACTTTTATATAAAATAGCCAGAGAACTTGTTGAAGCGGGATGCGACTGGTCTCAGATAATTTATGTCAATTTCGAGGATGACAGACTTTTGGGGTTTTCAAAGGATGACTATAATGACATCGTAGAGACTGCTTATGAGCTCACAGATGCCAAAGAGATATACTATTTCTTTGATGAGATTCAGATCATTGATGGCTGGGAACATTTTGCCAGAAGAATGGCTGATCAGAAAAAGCACGTATACATTACGGGAAGCAATGCTAAGATGCTTAGCTCTGAAATGGAAAAGGCTCTTGGAGGCAGATATTTGTCCAAAATGATCATGCCTTTTTCTCTTAGTGAGTCACTGGATTACAAGGAGATAGCTCATGACGAAAAGGCACTTCTGACAACGTCCAAAGTGGCAAAGGTTCGCAGAGGATGCCAGGAATATATTTTGAGTGGTGGTTTTCCTGAAGCGCAGCTTTTATCCAACAAAAGAGAATATATTAAGAGTGTCTATGAGAAGGTTCTCCTTGGAGACATTATAGAGCGTGAAAAAGTGAATAATAAGATGGCCCTCAGGCTTATGATAAAGAAAATAGCTGAAACGGTAATGCATGAAATTTCTTTTAATACGCTGGCAGGGAATGTAAAAGCAACAGGAATTAAGACATCAACAGATTCGATGATTGACTACGTTTCGTACGCTGAAAACGCATATCTCCTGTTCAGAAACAGGAATTATGTTTCGAAGTTTGCAGAAAAAGAGAGCACTCCAAGGTTTTATTTTTATGATAATGGCATTTTGTCATTGTTCCTTGTAGATAAACCATCAGCGCTTTTGGAGAATGCAGTTGCAATATATTTAAAGCGTAGGTTTGGCGAAGAAGTATATTACTTCAAATCCACGCAGACGGGAATAGATATTGATTTCTTTATTCCGGGAGAAGACTGCGCAATTCAGGTTGCCTACAGCTTAGAAACGGCAGAAGACAGAGAGACTAAGAGCCTTGTATCTTTTGCAGAGAAAACAAAGGGAATACGTCGCCTTATTATAGTTACTAATGAGGAAGAACGTACGATTACAAAAGATGGACTTACTATAGAAGTGATACCTGTTTATAAGTTTATTATGGGGGCAGCATTCTGATTGAATATTATATCCCTTCACACCGTTTGTTTGCGAAAGGATTTAATGAATTAGTGGGGATGAAAAGCGGAACTACACGTCGAATGACACAAAGCAAATAAGGTCAAGTAGAAAAGACAATATTGCTGCTAAATCCTACACGAAAAAAGCTGAAAGTAAGAATTTTTCAAGTAATATCGACCTTCCGGGAATGTTTCACAGAAGAGTTATAGATGGAAATAATATCGGAATTTTATCGGAAGATAAAATAACAAATGGCGGAAATGAGAAACTCATGACCGCCATTTTGCGTTTATTCTTCAAGCCCCTGTTTGTAGTTATTTCCCCAAGCTTCCATGGACTTTATAATCGGACGCATGGACTCACCAAGCTCGCTTAATGCGTATTCGACACGGGGCGGAACTTCGGGATATACGGTACGGGTAATGATGCCGTCTGCTTCCATGGAGCGCAAACTGTCTGTAAGCACCTTCTGACTGATCCCGTCTAGAGATTTCTGCAATTCATTAAAACGCCAGGGGCGGACAAGGAGATTTCTCATGATAAGCAGTTTCCATTTGCTGCCGATCAGGCTGACCGTTGTAGCTACCGGGCAATCAGGTAATTCATCTTTTGTTTTCATTGATAACACCTCATTTTTATCAAAACTTCAAATTTGAATGTTACATATAAATTTTACTGTTATGGCGTCTGACAGTCAATAGGTTACAAAAAGGTAACTATCTAATAAAAAAGTGCGTACTTACAATGGTTTCCGGCCTCTGCGATAATCATGATAACAGGAAGGCAATAGGGCCTACTGAAATCAACTTAACGGAGGTAAATATCATGGCATTATCAAACATTGCAGGATGGAACGAAAACACGGCAGGGAGTGCTTGCGGCGCATCCGACAAACCGGCAGCATGTGGTGCATCTGAGAAGCCCGCAGCTTGTGGTACAGGAGATAAGCCCGCTGAAACACCTGCAGCATGTGGGGCGGCAGATAAGCCAGAAGAGAAACCTGCAGCTTGCGGAGCAGGGGACAAATAAGAAAGACATACCATGTTGATCCCCCAGGCAGTCAAAAGCCGGGGGATCATTTTAGAAGATCATCAGCTTACGTGCTGTTTACGATATGGAGGGATACAGATATGAAGCCATACTTTTCTTTTCAATGGCATATAACAGATGAATGCGACCAAAGATGCAAGCATTGTTACATCTATTCAGCAGGGAATCACACCTGCCTGCAGTCCATGAACTGGAAACAGATGGAGGATACCTTTTACAACTGCCTTGATTTTTGTGAAATGTATGGCCGTACACCGTATTTCTACATCACGGGCGGAGATCCAATCCTGCATCCGGATTTCTGGAGACTGCTTGGACTCCTGAAAGAACATGAGATCAAGTTTACGGTTCTTGGAAACCCTTTCCACCTAAACGATCAGGTCTGCATGGAGCTGAAAGGTTATGGATGCGAGAAGTACCAGCTTTCCCTTGACGGGCTCCGTGAGACACATGACTGGTTCAGAAAGCCGGGCTCCTTTGACTGTACGCTTGAAAAGATCGCATGCATCAATAAGGCAGGGATCCGAAGCGTTATCATGACTACGGTTTCAAAAACAAACCGCATGGAAGTTCCGGGGATCATTGATGAAGTGGTAAAGGCAGGTGCTAACGTATTCGCTTTTTCACGGTATGTACCGAGCGGCGGAGACCTGGATGCATCCATGACTGCGCAGGAATACAGAGAACTGCTTGCCGTATGTGATAAGAAATTTAAGGAATATGAAGCGGAAGGCTGTGAGACATACTTTAACAAGAAGGACCACCTTTGGACGCTTTATGAATATGAGACCGGTGAGTTTAAGATTCCCAAGAGCGCAAAAGAGGGAATGATATATGGCGGATGTAACTGCGGAAACTGCCATATCACGATCCTTCCTAATGGCGATATCTATGCATGCCGAAGAGTAGCAGAGAGTAAAGTGGGAAACGTATTTGAAGAAAGACTTGCGGATGTTTGGGTTTGTCAGATGGAAAGGTACAGAGAGTATGAAAAATTCAGCAAATGCTCCAAGTGCGAACTAAAGCCCTGGTGCAGGGGATGTCCTGCAGTCGCAAAAGGAACAAACGGAGATTTTTACGCTGCGGATCCGCAGTGCTGGAAAATAAAGAACGAGATCACAGGGGAGGTGTTATCATGTTGATGGATATCATTAAGAGCAGACATTCGATCAGGAAGTATACGGATGAACAGATCAGTCGTGAGGATCTTGAGAAGATTCTCGAAGCAGGAAACTATGCGCCGAATGCAGGCGGAGGGCAGCGCAGCATGATGGTGGCTCTTCACAATAAGGAGCTGACAAGAAAGCTTGGTATCATGAACCTTGCGAAGTTTAACAGGGGAAACCTTGTAGGCTCTTATGTTTCAAAGGATCAGCCAAGCGTTATTGATGATCCGACAATGAAGGACGGATTTTATGGGGCACCGACGGTTATAGCTATCTTTTCACAGGGGAATTTCCTGTTTAAGACAGCAGATGCTTTCTGCATGGCAGAAAATATAGTCCTTCAGGCAACGGAACTTGGCATCGCATCCTGCATCATCTCCAGGGGCGAAGAGACTTTTGACAGTGAAGAGGGCTGGGCACTTATGAAAGAATGGGGCGTACCTGATAATTATATATGTCAAGGCTTTGTGGTTCTCGGATATATCGACGGAGAACAACCGGTCAGCAAACCGAGAAAACCCGGCAGAGTTCAGATCATAGAGTGAGAAGGTGTTGGTATGGAACAGGGAGAGAAGAGAAAATATCTGATAAAAACACTCCTGGCTGAGCAGCCAGGATATAAAGACATGGAAATTCCTGAAGAAACCGGGGAACAGAAACGACTTCTCCGCAGCCTGTTCAATGTACGCGTGCCCAGAAAAATCAGTGAGGATTTTCTTAAAGTTCAGGATGAATACCTGCAGGAGGCTACGAAAGAAAAAGGTATTACGGATCTTAATGATCTGCAGCCTATACAAGATCGAATCTATCTCTGGCAGGGAGATATCACGACACTTCGCTGTGATGCGATCGTAAACGCTGCCAACAGTGGGATGACCGGTTGCTACCAGCCTTGTCATAACTGTATCGATAACTGTATCCATACCTATGCCGGGATTCAGCTACGAAATGCCTGCGCTGATATCATGGAGATGCAGGGATATGAGGAACCGACCGGACAGGCAAAGATCACGCCAGCCTTCAATCTTCCGTGCAAATATGTTCTTCATACAGTCGGACCGATTGTACAGGGGCAGCTCACAAAGGAGCATGAAGAATTGCTGGAGTCATGCTACAGATCATGTTTGGATCTGGCAGATAGGAACGGCGTGAAGAGCATTGCTTTCTGTTGTATTTCAACAGGCGTATTTATGTTCCCTAATGAAAGGGCTGCAGAGATCGCGGTTCATACAGTTCGGGATTACAGGAAGAAGCATGGGGACGGAATTGAGGTGATATTTAATGTTTGGAAGGACAAAGATTATGAAATCTACCGGGAATTACTCGGATGAGATAAAGAGATTAAAGAAGGGGGTAGAAGAAGCTGATGCTGTTGTGATCGGAGCAGGAGCTGGTCTTTCGACTTCTGCAGGATTTACTTATAGCGGAGAGCGTTTTGAGAAGCATTTTTCGGAATTTGGGAAGAAGTATGGTTTTAAAGATATGTACTCCGGTGGCTTCTATCCTTATGAGACTCCGGAAAAGATGTGGGCTTACTGGTCAAAGTTCATCTTCGTCAACAGATATATGGACGCACCGAAGCCTGTGTATGAGCATCTGCTTTCTTTGGTAAAGGATAAGGATTATTTTGTCATCACAACGAATGTGGATCATTGTTTCCAAAAGGCGGGTTTTGATAAGAAGAGACTTTTTTATACCCAGGGTGATTATGGGCTGTTCCAGTGCAGTGAACCGTGCTCGGATGTGACCTATGAAAATGAAGAGATGGTCAGAAACATGGTGGAGCAGCAAAAGGATATGAAGATTCCGAAGGAGCTGATCCCGAAATGCCCGAAGTGTGGGAAGCCTCTTACTATGAATCTGAGATCGGATGATAAGTTTGTAGAAGATAAAGGATGGCATGAGGCGGCTGCAAGGTATCGTGAGTTTATGCACAGTCATGACGGTAAGATCCTGTATCTGGAACTGGGCGTGGGATATAATACTCCGGGAATCATCAAGTATCCTTTCTGGCAGATGACTGCAGATAATCCGGATGCAACATATGTCTGTGTCAATTACGGGGAAGCAGTCTGCCCGGAGGATATCAGGGAGCAGGCCATCTGTATCGATGGGGATATCGGTACGGTAATAGACGAGTTGAGGAAGTGATTTCATGATCATAAATACGGGGATGCGCACGGACAATACTGGTTCGTTACCATTACGCCGTATGGGAAGGATATCGAGCCTAATGTGCCGGACATGCAGAAAGTGATGGAAGACTTTAAGAAGCTTTCTGATATCGTCAGTGTAGACAGCGTTGGTTGGCGATATGATCCGATCTTTGTGGATGATAAGCATTCTGTGGATTGGCATATAGATCAATTCGAGCAGATGACCGCAACACTGTCCGGATACACGAAGACCTGTGTGATCAGCTTCATCGATATCTATAAGAAGGTGGAGTGGAACTTCCCGGATGCAAGAAAAGACGCCTGTCTACTCGATTAAATACTCAGTATTCTATCGTTCGAGTTTGTTCTTGCGGTATTTGCCAGGGGAAATATGATATTGTTTCTTAAAGACTCTGCAAAAATAGTCAATACTGTTGAATCCACATTCCGCAGAAATGGTATTAATTTTCTTTTCGGTATCAGATAGTTTTGCGGCAGCAACTTTAAGCCGGTAAGATATAAGATAGTTTACAGGCGTAATATGAAGATATTTGTTGAATAGATTCAGCGCAGTGCTCTTGCTTATACTGGCCTTGGCAGCGATGTCTTCAAGAGTGATTTCTTTGGTATAATGTTCATGGATGAACTGCATCATTATCTGAAGCCTCGACAGGGAAGCAGCGGATGAACTCTGCTTCTCGTCCAGACAGTCAAAGTCAATACTTTTATGTATGTTCAGCCATAAATGTTGCATGAGAGAAGAGACGAGAAGCTCATTATCTTTCTCATTTTTATGGATGCTGATAATCTTCTGAAAGTCAGAAATGATGGGAGTGCTTGCCGGGTCTGCCTTATTAAAAACAAGATACTGGATATTTGAGTTTATTATGGGAAACACATATTTTTTGTAGATCAGGCTTCCTTCGGGAGCAATAAAAGATGGCATGCAAAGGAAATTGGGTATGGATGCTGCACAGGACGAATGAAACTTGTGCAGCATTTTTGTGTTTATAAATATTGCGTCGCCTTCCGATAGAGTTAATTCCTGATCGCCTATCCACATGGTTACATAGTCGCTTTCAATCAGGACAAATTCAAGTTCAGTGTGCCAGTGCCAGTCAACACAGTTAAAATCAAACTGCTCCATGTTTTCATAATAGAACTGAAATGGATACTCAATGCTGCCATGGCTGGCTGTTTCCATCAGGTTGTCATCTGTGATTATGTGTGGATAGGAATTGCTGAAAAACAATACGAGAACCTCTCTTACGATATAGTTCAAAAACTATAAGATTTATTCTAGTGTATTTCCTATAATTATACCATATAATCCAATAGTAAGAAAAATAGTCTAATAGAGAGGAATCGAAATGTCTGATTACAGAAAAACAAAACTTGCCTGCTATCTTGGTTTTATAACACAGGCAATAGCAGCAAATTTCGCACCGCTTTTATTTTTGAAGTTTCACAAAGATTATGGGATATCCCTTGGAAATATTGCTCTTATATCAACCGTTTATTTCTTTACACAGCTTCTTATAGACCTTTTCTGTGCAAAGTTCGTTGACCGGATAGGATACAGGGTTTCTATAGTAATATCGGAAGTTTGTTCAGCTGCCGGGCTTATAGGACTTGCCTTTTTGCCGGATATGTTACCAAATGCATTTGCAGGAATACTTATCAGTGTAACAGTATATGCCATGGGATGCGGGCTTATCGAGGTGTTGGTCAGTCCAATTATTGAGGCCTGTCCTTTTGAAAATAAAGAAGCGACGATGAGCCTTTTGCATTCCTTTTACTGCTGGGGAGCTGTGGGAACTATAGTGATATCAACGGCTTTCTTTGCGTTATTTGGGATGGACAGCTGGAGGTGGCTGACAATTCTCTGGGCATTGATCCCGGCATATAACATTTACAATTTTGCTACATGTCCGATAGTCCCGATAGTAGAGGACGGTAAAGGGATGGGCATAAGGCAGTTGGGAAAAAGACCGCTCTTCTGGGTATCGATATGTCTTATGGTCTGCGCAGGGGCATCAGAACTTGCCATGGCCCAGTGGGCATCAGCATACGCTGAAGCTGCTCTTGGATTGTCTAAAGCTCTTGGGGATCTTATGGGACCATGTATGTTTGCAGTTACCATGGGAATAAGCCGTATCATATATGGAAAGTATGGAGAGAAGCTTGATCTGATTAAATTCATGGTTGCTTCAGGAGTTCTTTGCGTTGCTTGCTATCTTATGGCATCTCTTTCAGCGAATCCAATCATAGGTCTTATTGGATGTACTTTATGCGGTTTTTCTGTTGGGATCATGTGGCCGGGAACAATAAGCATCTCATCAAAGAAATTTCCCACAGGTGGAACAGCGATGTTTGCACTCCTTGCTATGGCTGGCGACCTTGGAGGCAGTATAGGACCTGCTATTGTGGGAAAGGTTACACAGTATGCTGGGGATGATATCAGAGCCGGCATGGGAGTAGGGCTTATTTTCCCGATAGTTCTTATAGCTATGCTTTTCATAATGAGTAAAGCAACAGAAAGGCATAACTGAGCGTAAATGATATCGGAAGATAAATGAGTTTTGAAATTTTTTCTGTCAAAAGAATCTTCTATGATAATTTGAATTTATGAGGGATGTAGTCAGATATGGCTACATCCTCTCTAACTTTTTGTGACATTTCATCTATGAAGGCATTCATTTAAGCTTTGATATGGATGCACTTGATCCGACACAGGCACCTGGTGTTGGAACACCGGTGCATAACGGACTGACCCAGAGAGAGGCCTTTATTATCTGCGAGATGATGAATGATTCCGGACATCTAAAGTCAATGGATCTCGTTGAAACGAATCCCCTGCTGGATAACAGAAATGCCACAGGAATCCTCGCCAGTGAGCTTATTACAGCTTGTCTTGGAAGTACGGATTATGTGCTTCTTGGGGTATAGAAGTGCAGATAAAATATGGGCTATGTTTATTTGCTTCTGATAATATTATTGCAGGCTGTAATGAACTCCTTAAGATCTTCGTAGAGTTGATCTATGCTTTTAGGATCTCCGTCGCCTAAAGCTTCATTGGCTTCAATAAGATTCTCATAGAATTCTGTACATCTTGCGCCTTCTGAGGTGTAGTAGTCTTTAAGTACAAAATAGTCTACATAATAATAGGGGAAATTATTATCGAAATTGTTGCTTATATCTGTGCCATAGGCATACTCGTTGGCATACCCAATATGGTCACCCATTTCCTTTATTTCTTCAGGGAAACCGTCCCTGGCGAGGGTCTTCTGAACCCAATGTCCTAGTCTTTTTGCCTCATCACGGATTGAATCAGGATGCTTTACAGGATTTGTTGCTCTGTATTTATCCAGAATATCATCTGCCACAAGCCCCCTTAAAGGGTCGGTATCTGCCGAATACGATGCCGCTGCTGATGCATCTTCCGGCACTACCTTTATGCTTACCGGCTCAACGCTGTAAATGTCATATTCCCCCATATCCTCAGCATAGATAAAAGAAATCTCAAATTCTTCATAAATATTGGCCTTAATATACTCTTGCTGTTCGCTGGTCATATTTTCAAGAGAGATCATGTGGTCAAAATTAAGATCATAGTCGGACTCATCAAATGAAAAGTAATAATAGCTTTCATCACCTATCTGATTAGAGGTCCATCCGCGAAAAGAGTACTCCTTACCAACTTCAGGGAGCTCACTGCTATCGGTTGCTTCTAAAGAGGCGCTTTCGGAACTTTCATTATCTGCCGAATCTGAAGTTTCAGCAGGAGTCGCATCCTCTTGCTCGGGCATATTCTCAGGCTCATTTTCAGGCTCATCCTTGGATTTTGTTACCTCTTCGGACCATTCCGTCTGATTCTCTGTGACAGTCTTATCTTCATAGTCCTGGTTTTCTTTTTGCATTTCTATTGTTGTATCATTGTTGGCATCAGCCTTTTTCATAAGTCCACAGCCATTTAATAATATGGTTGTTGCCATCACTGATGTAAGTATTCTTAAGGTATTCTTTTTCATAGCATCTCCTTCATTTATCGGTCTTTTTTTAGAATGTGTTTTAGACACAACCGAGATACATTATACATTGAAGGCATTGGTAGTTATACTTTTTTTTTCAAGATACACGCTTGAGGTTTGTACATGAATGACACCTTTAAACTCAGCATCAGACTATTTTAGATGATATGCTTACAGAGAAGGCTGATTTCTTGAAAATGATGAATAAGAGTGGTATATCATAAATATATATCAGCAGAATATAAGCGACTAATGATTTATAGTCTGCTGAAATATATTCAAAAAGGTATGTTTCAGCAGATTATAGAGGAGTGAACCCTATGCGCATAATTACGTACTGATCGATTTTTAAACGACTTCAACTTCTCTATTATATAAAAAAGGTGACCACACCAATATGTGATCACCTTTATCTATCCAAATAATTTTATTTGATTTCCATTAGTATTTAAATGTGAAGCTGTAGGATTCTCCTGCATTAACAACTGAACCATCTGACTCTGTAACAGACAAGGTTGCATCAAGTGAGAAGTGGCTGATAGAACCCTTTACTGTACCGTCTTCGCTTGTAAAAAGTATATCATCACTGTCGGAGCCATCCTCAATTGTTCCATATCCACGGAGCTCCTTAGAGTCAGCGATGTGAACCAGAACGTCATAGGAGCCGCCTTCCATGCCTTCTGTAATGATGAGATAGCTGTCTCCTGCATAGTCACCGTAGTAGCCACAGGGTGTGTTATCCGGGAATGAGAAGGTAACATCACCTATGATGTCAGCAAGAGTACTTGCAAGACTATAGGCATTTTCCTTGTAACGCATGGCTTCATTGTAGGCATAGACTGAAGAATAGATTGAGCCATCTACATATAAATAGCTCATCTTTTCAGCCATGGAGGGGACATACTTCTCCCAATTCTGATATTCCGTGAAAATACTGGGATAGTTATCAGGATCCTTCTCCTGCAGTCTTGAAAGCAGGCTTAATGATTCTTCCTTCCATACCAATGTGCCCCACTGGCTAAGCCAATTCATGGCGGTCTGGTCAGGTGCATTCATTCTAAGCTCGTCATACTTATTGTATATCTCGTTTACGCTTGCCAGCTCATCTGAAAGTGAATCTGAAACAGCACCCTCTATTTCACTTTTGATCTGAGCTGAGTAATCCTCGGCTAATTCTGTGCTGGAAGCTTCGTCTGTTCCATCCGCCTCGGCTGTTCCAGCATTTGCTGCATCTTGTGCTGGTGCATCTTCCTTGGATGCTTCATCTGCCAAATCTTCTGGAGTTGTTGCTTCGCCTTCCGATCCCTCTTCGGTTGCAGAAGCTGTCTGCTCGTTTGTATCAATTTTCTCAAATAGTGTATTGTCGCTTGCCGGAACGGCAGACTCTTTAGAACATCCCCCTAGCAGCATCGCTGCTGCAATAATTGATAGTGCAAATCTTTTTCCCAAAATGATTCCTCCTATAAACTTTTTTCTTTTAAAAAAAGAATTTACCACATAAAACCAAAAGCGTCCACCAAGAAGATGATTTTATTCAGGGATTTTTGTATAACCATATTACATTGCAAAAAATATAGATGAGATTCATAGGTGAAATGTTACAAAAATGCGAGCCCTTTCAACCTTGAGCCACATTTTAAGTCAAATAGACGTAACCTTTCACGAATTACAGACTACAATTTTCATTCCCTTTGCACCAGAATGCTTTCTAAGCATAAAACTGAATGAACTTTTTCAGGGATAAAAATATAAAGGAAGATATTTAAATTCTTTTATGCTTGCTTTTTTCATCCGGAATTCTTCTATATTTGTTTATTGGCGTAACACAAACGAAATTGCGTCAACTTTTATATCTGGGCACTACGTCGATTTATACTAATTTTCTCCAACAGGTTGAACCCGTCCCCAACGCACATGTCCTCATTCTGGTTGTATAATGAGTAAGGCAACAAAGAGACATTGACACCGTATGATTAAGAGGAGAAAATGAAGATATCCACGTAAACCAGTAGCGACGTTATCTATTGGAGGTGAAATTCATGAAAATTCTCGAAGATAAGATTCTAAAAGAAGGCAAAGTATTCCCCGGTAATGTTCTTAAAGTTGATAGTTTCCTAAATCATCAGATTGATGTAGAGCTCATCGATAGATTGGGTGAGGTTTTTTATGAAAAATACAAGAATAAGAATATTACCAAGGTGCTGACTTTAGAGGCATCGGGAATAGCGATAGCCTGCGCAACGGCGAGGCTCCTGGAGGTTCCGGTGGTCTTTGCCAAGAAGACGCAGAGCCTGAATATCGGGAATGATGTCTATGTGACCAGAGTTAGCTCCTTTACTCATGGTAGAGACTATGATGTGACGGTTTCCAGGAATTATCTAACTAAGGAGGATATTGTTCTTCTGGTGGATGATTTTCTTGCTATCGGCAATGCCATGAAGGGGCTTATCGAGATATGCGACCAGGCGGGAGCAGGGATTGCCGGTATCGGAATCTGCATTGAGAAGGGCTTCCAGAAGGGCGGTGCCGATCTCAGGCAGATGGGCTATGATGTCACTTCACTTGCAATAGTCGATGGAATGGAAGATGACGGAACAATTAACTTCAGAGAGCAGGAGGACTGACGGGAATAATTAACGATTTTTTATTTTAAATTCAGCGTTTTTTAATAATTGGTATGTGTGAATTAACGTATCATTATTAGCAGAAGGACTTAAAAGAAAAGTTCAAATGAAGGAGGTCAAAATGAACAGAAAACTATTGTCTTTTTGCATGGCGCTGGTTCTTACTGTGACTTTAGCTGTACCTACCAGAATGGTTACAAAGGCTGAAGTGGATGATACAGAAAGTGCTGTATCTGAAAATGTTATTTCTGAAAATTCAGGGTCCACCTATATAGTTAAAAAAGGAGATTATCTTGAGAAAATCGCCAAGGAGCAGCTTGGTGACAGCAAGAGATGGAAAGAGATCTACGAGCTTAATAAAGATCAGATAAAGAATCCCAGCATGATAAGAGAAGGCATGGAGTTAAAGCTTTCTGCAGATGGCGAAGATGCCGAGGTTAAAGAGGATGCTGCGGAAGAGAAGGCTGAAAAGGTCGAAAAGACTGAGGAAGCCAAGGACGATAAAAAGGACGAAAAGGTAGAGGAGTCCGAGGAAGAGAAGAAGGACGAAAAGGCTGAAGAAGCCAAAGACGATAAAGAAGAAAAGGACGAGAAGGTAGAGGAGTCCAAGGAAGAGAAGAAAGACGAAAAGGCTGAGGAAGCCAAGGACGATAAAGAAGAAAAGGACGAAAAGGTAGAGGAGTCCAAGGAAGAGAAGAAGGACGAAAAGGCTGAAGAAGCCAAGGAAGATAAAGAAGAAAAGGACGAGAAAGCAGAAGAGTCCGAGGAAGAAGATAAGGAAGAGGCAGAAGCCGCAGAAGAAGAGAGCGAAGAAGATAAGGAAGAATCAGCCGAAGCTGAGCTTCAGTACTGGGCTGAGGATTCACCTGTAGCTGCAGCGATCGTTGAGTACGTTAAGGACGTTACAGATGAGGATTCTGCTAATTATATCCCTGTTGAGGATAGAATCGCTGTTTTCGATATGGATGGTACATTAATCGGTGAATTATATCCTTCATATTTTGAGTACATGCTGTTCATTCACAGAGCGCTCTACGATGAGAATTATAAGGCTCCCGCTGATATGAAGGAGTTCGCACAGGCGCTTGAAAAGGGCATCTACGATGGTAAGCTTCCTGAGGGCAATGAGCTTAAGCATGCGAATTTCGCAGGTGCTGCTTACGCCGGAATGACTCCGCAGGAGCTTAAGGATTATGCCAAGGAGTTTATGAAATCTGAGGCTGATGGCTTCACCAACCTGACAAGGGGAGAGGCTTTCTATAAGCCGATGGTATCACTTGTTGAGTATCTGGATGAACATGATTTCCAGTGCTACATCGTAAGTGGTTCAGACAGAACAGTCTGCAGAGCTATTATCAAGGATACGCTTCCGATTCCTGAAAACAGGGTTATCGGCATGAGCTACACCATGGTTGCATCAGGTCAGGGCGATACTGACGGACTTGAATATGTTTATTCTGAGGATGATGATGTGATCCTTGGCGGAGAGCTTATCATCAAGACCATAAAAATGAACAAGGTTAGCGCTATTGAGCAGGAAATAGGCAAGGTTCCGGTTCTTTCATTCGGAAACAGCTCAGGTGACGTTTCAATGGCACAGTATGTTGTGAATAACGACATGTACGAGAGCAGAGCATTTATGGTTCTGTGTGATGACCTTGAGCGTGAGCATGGAAACATGGATAAGGCAGACAGTATGAAGAAGACATGCCTTGAGCGTGGATTTATGCCTATTTCCATGAAGGATGACTTCGGAACGATATATGGCGACGGCGTTGAGGCAGTGCCATATGGCGAAGAGGAAGCAGAGGAGGATGCAGCGGGCTGATAGTAGTAGCCTAAAACGCGCGAAAATTCAATAAGAAAAGGTGTTAAGCCGGGTAGTACTAGTAAGGATTTACTAAGTATTACCCGGCTTTACTAATGAAAAGGTTACAAAATGGCTTTTGTTTGGGACGAAAAAAATGGTATATTGGATAGCGTATGAAAAAAGCTTAGGAGTAAGACTGGAATGAAAGACAAGAAAATTATTAAGCATCGAATATTGGACCATAATTATGGTTTTGGGATAGTATTGCTCACGGTATTGGCGTTTATACTGATGCAGATATTCGGAGGGGTGATAGGATCCATATTTGGATTTTTGACTGTATTTGTAGATTATACCAAAGTGATTTCTATGAATACGCTGATGACAATTATCACTGTTGTAGCTGCATTTCTTATGCTGGCGCTTCACAAGAGATGGTTCTATCCGGAGTTCGAAGGAAACCTGAAAACCAGTAATAATCTCGGAAGATGGCTGCTTTTAACCTTGGGAATCCTTTTGCTGATCGTTGTTCCGGATGCTATTGCTATGGTGGTAAACGGAAAACCATTTGCAGCGCCTACATTAACGTCTGTTTGCACTTCTTTAGTGGCAGGTACTAGCGAAGAGGTAGCTTTTAGAGGCGTTCCCGGATCATACGGTATGAGACAGATAAACGAAGGTAAAAAGATTCCGGTTGTAGTGCTTATTACATCAGTACTGTTTTCACTTATGCATGCTACCAATCTGTTTGCAGGAGCATCATCATCAGCTACGCTTGTTCAGCTGGTTACAACCCTGGGAATGGGAGCTTTATTCTGTGCTATATATCTTAGAAGTGGCACAATTATTACCGCAATGATGCTCCATTTCCTATACGATGTATATGCCCTGATGAATGCAGAGGCTGTAAGTGAGACCGGCATTATGGTTAATGGTGTGACAAAGACGGATGTCATAGCCAATCTGGTTCTTTTTGTACTGGAGATGCTAGTGGTATGTTTTCTGCTTCGTAAGTCCGTATGGGATGAGGTTATGGCCCTTTGGAGCAAAAAGTGGAATAAGCAGTAATACCAAGGTCACTTATATCATATAAAAAAGAAAAAAGAGAAGGCTGCAATACAGGATAATATCAATACAGATATTATCCCCGTGGCTTTCTCTTTTACTGTTTCTATATCAAAATATCGGTTGTTAAATTTAATGGTGTCTACAGTTTTGGGTACAGCTTTCCCTATAAAAGCTTTTTTCACAGAACTATTATAGCGCATGGCTTTTCCTCCCACAAAAAACATTAAATGAATAATACATACAACATCTAGTGTCCTTTTATGAGAGTATACACCACATATATAAAATATTTATAAACTGTCTGGGAAAAGTTTATGAAAAAGGGGTGTTGCAGATATAGCCTGGCTTATATAATAATTGTAATAAAAGGAGATAGACAAATGCATGACTTGCTTTTGGCAGCAATCATTATAAGTATATTTGGCATGTTTTTTGAGGGATTCATTGTTTTCAGAAATCTCAAGAATAAACTGCATGCATACCTTTTTCTTAACTGTATAGTGATGCTGGTAAATAATACTGGGTATTTATTACAGCTGTTATCTAAAACAGAGGATGAGTATATCGCTGCGCTGAAATTCTCTTATGCCGGCAGAGTGTGGATCCTTTTCTCTCTGTTCATGTTTTCAGCGGAGTTTTGTCATATAAATGTTCCGAAGCTATTTGTGAGGGGATACATTCTTTTTAATGTCCTGGTTTACGCATCGGTGTTTACGCTGGAGGACCATAATCTGTATTATTCCAAGAAATGGTTTGATAAGGATGGGCTTTTCCCTGTTCTTTTGCATAGGGACGGCATTATACATCAGGTGTATATCCAGTTTCAGGTGGTGGTTATCATCGTCGTCTTTTTCTGGCTGTTTAAGGGGCTGCGGAATAATAAAGGAAAAATTGCCAAAAATCGTACAATGATCATAATTGCCGGCTTCCTAATTGAGTCGGCGCTGTTTATATGCCAGATCATGCATGTATTCTTTGTTACCTATTTCTTTGATATCTCAGTATTCGGAAATGTCGCAGTAACAATTTCCATGTTCATAGCTATTTTCAGATATAATCTGCTGGGAATTATAGATATGGCAAGGGAATATATCGTGGACAGGCTCTCTGAAGGTGTTATAGCTGTAGATTCCGAGGGAGGGCTGCAGTATTACAACGAGCATGCCAAGGAGCTTTATCCGGAGATCAACAAGGACCCTGCAGGCGTTGTGGACAAGCTGAAGGAAGCCATTGTAAAGGGAGAAACCATAATTATTGGCGACAGATTTTTCGCACCTGAGGAAAAGGAGCTGTTTGCGGAAGGTGAAGTCATTGGTAAGCTGTATGCTCTGGTAGACACAACGGTTCTTAAGCAAAGGGAGTATAAGCTGAAGGCTGATGCCGCTATTCTTGAAATGGCAGCAAATGGAATGAGAGAGCGCCTTAGCGCTACTGAAGAGATTTTAAGTCAGGACAGGACTATGCGACACGACAGGAGGCATTTTGAAGCGCTTATTCTGTCCCTGATTCAGGATGGTAAGGTGGATGAAGCGAGAAAATGCCTTGAGGAGCGTTTGTCCCAGGAGCCGCGTTCCAGCCAGCGATATTGTGAGAATGCGACCGTTAATGCAGCAATTATGCACTATGTAACAGTGGCGGAGCGAAAAAATATAAGGGTGAAGGTGGCTACGAATATTCCTTATAATCCCGGAGTTGATGAGATGCAGCTTGCTATCGCAATCTGTAACCTATTGGAGAACGCTATTCACGCCTGCGAAAAATTGCCGGAAAATGAGCGATTTCTTGAGCTTACAGCCAAGTACAAAGAGCAGCTTCTGCTGGAGATAGTTAATTCCTGTGATGGAAAAACAGAGCTCAATGAAGAAGGATACCCTGTCACAACCGAGGTAGGACACGGTATCGGAACCAGAAGCGTTCTCGACTTTGTTCAGAAGACAAACAGCGTGATCCGCTTCATTGCTGAGGATAATCAGTTTAAGGTGCAAATGATAATAGGCTAAAGGATAAGCAGATCAGTTACTGCTATTAAATGACAGATCGCCCTCGATGATTCCTGTATTTTCAGCGAAAGTGCAGGAAACACCGGGCATCGCATTCTTAATAAGAGAAGTGCTAATGGGGTCACCCTGCGTAAGGGCATCAAAATCGCTACCTGTGTAGGTGGCCTTCAGGTGCATTTTTCCTTCTGCTTCAAGATATTCAAAATCGAACTGTGCGTCCGTTTCTCCATGGAAATGCTCCATGAGAATGGATACGCCAAGCTCCTCGATAACAGTTATCATCTTATGAATTATAGAATTATTCAGGACGTGTTTATGTCCGAAGGTCTCTATCTGCGTAAGAGCACCGGGATAATCGAAGCTTGTTCCGTTGACATTTATGGTCAATGCCTTCAAATGACCGATAAATCTGCGGGTGCTGTCCTTCTGGGGATTAAGGAATATCTGCTCCGGAGTTCCTTCTTCGCAAATTACTCCCTGATCCAGGTAAAATACGCGATTTGCCACATCCTTGGCAAATTTCATCTCATGAGTGACGATCATCATGGTCATGCCGCTCTGGGCAAGCTTGCGGATTACGGACAAAACCTCACCTATTGTGGTTGGATCCAGAGCTGATGTGGGCTCGTCGAACAGAATCATTTCAGGATCCATGGCGAGCTGTCTTGCGATGGCGATTCGCTGCTGCTGGCCGCCTGAGAGCATGGCGGGATAGCGCAGAGCCTTTTCAGCAAGGCCTACCTTCTCAAGCATCTCCATGCTGTACATGAAGGCGTCCTCTGTAGATCTGTGTAGCAGCTCAACCTGCGCCAGCATGATATTTTCAACGATGGTCAGATGCGAAAACAGATAAAACGACTGGAATACCATTCCGACCTTTCTTCGCAGCTTATTGAGGTCGTAACCGGAAGCAAGGATACTTTCTCCTTCAAAAAGGATTTCTCCATTTGTGGCAGGGATGAGGTGATTCAGCATATTCAAAAAGGTGCTCTTTCCTGTACCGGAAGGGCCAATTATGGAAATAACATCGCCTTTTCGTATATCACAACTGATATCCTTGATCGGGGTTGAGGTTCCGAAGTTTTTCTCAAGGTGGCTTATATGGTAGAGAACGGGTTTATCCTCTTCATTGGAAACAGGCAGGCCAAAGGAAGGGGCTTTAAGCCTACCGGCAGCCCTGTCATCAAGGAGCTTTTGTATTTTCTTAATGTTTCTGGTTTTAGGTTGTACCAGCTTTTCAAGCTTACCCAGAAGAGCAATAAGGATCACTGACAGTAAGAAATAGATAATCGCCGTCAATATCAGCGGGAAAAATGCTTCATAGGTGCGGCTTCGAATAATATCAGATGCTCTTGTAAGATCCATAAGGGATATGTATCCTGCTACAGAAGTCAGCTTTACGAGAGCAATAAATTGCCCGGTATAGACAGGGAGAATGTTTATCAGTGCCTGAGGAAGAATGACCTTCATAAAGCCATGGGCAGGGCCAAAACCGATAGCGGTGGCTGCTTTTGCCTGGCCTTCAGGCACAGCCTCGATGCCTTTTCTGAATATTTCCGAAGTATAGGCAGAAAAATCAAGAGAAAAGCCTATGACGCATACCCAGAATGCAGGGAAATTCTTGCTTGTGAAGATAAGATAGTTAAGAACAAGAAGAAGTACAACAATGGGAGTTCCCCTAAATATGCGGATGTAGGTATCAGCTATAACATTCGTAATGGATTTATTGCACATGCGAAGATAGCAGACCAGAGCTCCAAGTATGGTTCCGAATAATCCACTTAAAGCAGAAAGCTCCAGCGTGACTAAAAGACCAGAAAGAAGGAGCTTCCACCGGTCCTCACGGATAAAGTTTTTTATGAAGCTTTCCTTTATGGCTGTGAAAATATCCACTGAATCCTCTGAATTTGCGCCATCTGCAGGGTTCCTAAGCACAACGACGACACAGGTGCCTTCATAAGTGGGTTCGCCGAAATATACACTTTCAGCGCGTTCTTCAGTATAGGCAATACCACCACATGCCAGATCACATTTTCCTGTGGATATGGCTGGGAGGATAGAGTTGAAGTTCATCTGTTTAAATTCAAGACCATAGCCTTTTTCCTTGGCGAAGCGAATCAGAAAATCCACATCGATTCCGACAAGCTTACCATCCTGAATATAAGAAAAAGGGACTGATGTTGGTTCTACAGCTACCAAAAGAGTACCATTAGAGGCTTCGAGTGTGGAAAGATCCTGTAATTGCTTTTTTGCAGTGTTTGTACCCATCCAGGTGCTTAAAATGTCATCGTAGGTTCCATTAGCTTTCTGTTCTCGTATGTAATCACTGTATTTATCGCAGAGAGCTTTCCCGTCAGCTGTTTTGGGGAAAACAGAACCTCCTTCCATAACATTGGATATAGGTTCATCGAGGGCAATAATTTCAGGGTTTTCAGCCGCCATAGTCCAGGCAATAACATCAGTATCTGCATAAGCATCTATTTTACCTGTGAATAGAGCTTCACGAATGTCACTGGTGGAATCATATAGAACAAGCTCAGCCTCCGGAAGGCGGGCTCTGACATGGATAGCTTCAATGCTTCCTGTTAGTGCACCTATCCGCTTATGCTCAAGCTCGGAAAGAGAGGTGTAATACTGCGTATTTTCTTCATTTTTGCTGCCACAGCCGCTAAGCACGAGAAATAAAGCCAGCAGAACCGGCATGAAAATGCGCATTTTTTTGAAAAGTACAGAACTTGTCATATCGCCCACCTCATATAAAACCCTATATAAATTTTATAATCAGAGGTGGGGAGACACAACGAAAGTTTCTGTAAACAATTTAGAATGTTTTAATTATGTTTTTTACTGTAGGCAATCTGCTTGAAAAGATTGTAAATACCACTTTTTATGGCATTGTTATCATGATCGGCACCATTTATCTCATACCAGATGTGGTCAGCACCATTGGCTTCAAGGAGGTCATGGTATGATTTAGGGAAGGTTCCAACCACGGAATCCTTAGTACCACAGCAGATTATAAAGATATCGGGTGTTATCGCACCATCTGCAAACTTCATTTCGCTTTCCTGTATCTGGCCGGGATGAGTCATGAAATTATCATGTGAAGGCACGATACCAGGAGCAGAAGATATAGCGCAAACATATCCAAACAGCTCAGGTCTCTGCAGGGTGATGAAAATTGTCTCACGGCCGCCCATGGAGAAGCCTGCGAGATAGGTGTTTTCTCTGCCTGTAAGGACGGAATATTCGCTTTCTATATGAGGCATCAGGTCGTTTACCAGATCATTGATGAAGTTATCGTAGGGCAGGCATGCTTCTGCATCAAAAGCAGGCTTCTGGTCCGGATCAGAGGACGCATACATGTTGGGGCAGACGATGATGGTCTCATCAATAAGGCCATCTGCTGCGAAGTTACCTACGATTTCCTTAAGCTTATTGGTCGGATCGTTGGAAAAAGAGTACTCATCGCCAAAAATTCCATGAAGCAGGTAAAGAACAGGATACTTCTTATCCTCGCTATAATCTGAAGGAAGAAGTATACTGTAGCCTCTTTCAAGGCCGCAGGTCTCTGAATAGTAGGTATTATGTGTGAATTCCCCATATTTTACGTCGGAACGAGTCATGGTGAAGGCTGCGGGGCAACGCTCCTCAATCTCATCATTGAGGACGTACTCCTCATTATCAGTACTTTCTTTGGCTGCAACGTCATTTTCAGGGGGTTCTTCCTCGGTTGCTATACCTGATGCAAAGGAACTCTTGTCCTCTGCAGTTATCTCATCATTTGTAACAGTGCTATTTTCAGTAGCTATACTCATTGTAGTCTCCTCCTTTGCGCCACAGCCCGCTGAGCCAAGTAAAATAGCCAGGGACAGGGTAGCAATTAAAACTATTTTCATTAATCTATTCTCCCAAAACGTGTCTGAACGCGAATAATTACATTATAGCGAAGAGGATCGGCATATTCTATCCAGAAAGAGACCCTTCTACGCTCATAAATTGCGGATTAGTTCATTAATATTTGTTGTGGACCTTTTCAGCAAAGCACATCATATCCTTAACCTCTATGACTGTTCCGTCATCAAGTACCGCTTTTCCGCTCATTCTTCCAAATACCTGATGCTGGTCGGAGACGATTATCTTGTAGTCAAGGCAGGCAGCGCGGTCCAGAACGGGTACAAAATCCATCTCAAATCTTCCGTCAGAGGATGTGAAGGTCCATGGATCCATGTAGCTGCTATCAGGGATATGGAACTCTATATCGTCGAGCTTGTGGACTTTTCCGTTATAAAAAATGACATTTTCCGTTGCGGCACTGGTGTTACCAAAGCCGTAGCCGATGTTGAAGCCAAAGGCGTTGCCATCTATGTCTGCATTGCCTGAACCCCAATACCAGGTGTTATCGTAAGTCCATACGCCGCGGCCCCAGTCAAGGGTTCCGAAGTCTGTAGCGGGATTGAACTCATATCTTTTTCCATCGTATTCCATGTACCCTGAGGCGCGCATGGTGTTGATTTTCTGATTGTAATAAAATGCGTGCTTTTGGTCCCAGGGAGTGGCGATTACCATGGTATCCATGGAGGGGTGCTGCAGAGTAATATCGCAGTCGAAGGGCTTTCCGGCATTAAAATTCTCAAAGTGGCAGGTTATATGCCGTTTTCCATCGGTAACTTCAAACTTCATCTGCAATCGGTTGTCCGCATATTCAGTTGTGCCGCCAGCTGAAGAAGAGGGGAGATGGAGCTTTCCCAGAGGAAATGCATTCAGCACAGTTTCAGTGTGCTCCCAGGGAGAATTCCCAAAGGTAAGGAGAGATACCGACTGAAGCCCGATATATCCGTCATCTGATATGGTAAAAGCCCCTGCGAAGGAATCTGAAAGTACAAGATAGTAGTCCCATTCCTTTATTCGCCATTTGGGGGCCTTGATCATGGCCCTGTTATAGTCCTGAACAAGACTTCTGGACCAGCCGGGCTCTGTGAGCTCGCCCTCACTTCCAAGAAGCGGGTGGTGGGTTGTAACCTCGTGATTCCTGCTCATTTTATGTGGTTCCTCCTTGATATGGGGATGTTTTTGAAAAACGTAAGCTTAATAGCTGATATATAAATAGTACCACTTACTGCGACTTAGGGAAACGCGATGTGGTAAAATAGTGGTAGCTTAGGTAATCCTTCAGGAGGAAAACTATGTATAACGAATCTGATATAAATGAGATAGTTAATCAGCAGAGAGCCTTTTTCAGAACAGGAAAAACACTTGATATTGAATTTAGAATAAGGCAGCTCCAGAGGCTGAAGAAAGCCGTTATAAGGCATCAGGAGGATATAGAAAAGGCGCTTAATATGGACCTTGGCAGAGCTCCGCTTGAGGCGTATTTTTGCGATATTGGAAGTCTTATTCTCGAGATAAATGAGACTATAAAGGGTATAAGAAGGTGGGCGAGACCTGAGACGCATTTTAGCGGACTGCACTGCTTCCCCAGTATGGTCACAAAGGTCTACAAGATGCCCTATGGGGTATCGCTTATAATAAGTCCTTTCAATTTCCCTATTCTGCTGTCGCTGGGCGTTCTGACTGCAAGCATAGCAGGGGGAAACACCGCGGTGATAAAGGCGAGCTCCAAGTCGCATGCCTGCACAGAGTTTTTAAAGGGACTTATAAGGGAGATTTTTCCGCCAAAATACGTAACAGTAATTGATGGCGGGCATGATGTTGCTGACATGTGCCTGGCACAGCGGTTTGATAAGATTTTCTATACCGGTTCCCCGAAGGTGGGAGTACATGTGCTGCAGGAAGCGGCTAAGAATCTCACCTCCACGGCGCTGGAGCTTGGCGGAGAGACCGGTAACTGGTGCATTATAAGGAAAGACGCCGACCTCAGGGATGCAGCCCGGAAAATTGCATTTTTCAAGATGCTTAATGCGGGGCAGATATGCATAAATATCAATCAGATAGCCGTTGCGGAGGAAGTGAGCGAGGCGTTTATAAAGGAGCTTAAGGCTGCTTTCAAAAAGCAGATAGGAGATGATCCGGTAAATAATCCCGAATATCCAAAGCTCATAAACAGCGGTGCTTACGATAAATGCAGGGATATTGCTGAGAAGTACAAAGACAGGATCGTATTTGGAGGAGCCGGCAACAGGGAAAGCCTTAAGTTTGCGCCGACAGTTATATATCCCGTGGATATAGATGAAGATATCGTACAGAAGGAGCTGTTTTGCCCACTTTTACCGGTTGTTACCTATAAAGATAGTGAGATTGATGCGGTTCTTGGCACCATTTCCGAGAGAGAAGCGGGGCTTGCTCTTTATATATTCACTGAGGACGTGAAGTGGGCAGAGGGTGTGATGCAGCGCATGCAGTTTGGCGGCGGCTGTATAAACGAAGTATGCCTGCACATGATGGTAAAGGGCGTTCCCTTCAATGGTGTAGGCCACTCCGGAATGGGCGCTTATCATGGCAAGTGGGGATTTGCAGAATTTACGCATCCGACCTCGGTTTTAATTGGTTCTAGCAGATTTAATCTGCCACTTAGAGAGCATCCCTATGACGGAAGCCTTAAAAAACTGCTCATAAAGCTGTTTGAGAGGTAATACGTGGGATTTTATGTTTTTTTCACAGTTTTTTCCGTTTGAGTTCCTTGTAAATGGGGGTCTGCGGTTTTAGAATCTAGATAAATTACTTCAAATATTAGACAAAGTGAGGGTTTTTCATGAATATTTGGCAAAAGAGTTTTATCGACAGATTCTATAACAGCAAATTACCAAAGGATCAGATAGGAATTCTTCAGTTTGATCTTCTGGGACAGATAAAGGACAACGTGATAGTTCACATGCCGGCATACGAAGGTGTCAGAGGCCATGTAGATGCAAGAGATGTTGTCTATGAGGTTTACGTTGACAAGTGCGATATGCCAAACGGCATCATTTCAGCAACTGTCCTGGCCGGAAACCTGTATCGCTGGAATAAGCTGGGATATAAGATTGAGACAGAGTCTGTGGAAAACAGATATCAGTCAGCGTAAATGACTGGATTTTGAACTGAAAATTTGGATTTGAAACGTGTGGAGCGGGTTCCAAGGAACCCGCTCCAATTTATTCTATATATTAATTATCCTGCATATACCTGCCCAGTGAAGCAATCATCGAGTAAAAGTGAATCCTCCGTTCCTTCACTAGAATTAAGCTCCATCCTACCGGTCTCGCCTTCCTTAATCAGTATTCGATAGATTCCGGAGGCGCCCTCTACCTTCAGATCAAGGTAGGTAGAACCGTCACTTCTGTAAGGGGTAACCATGTCGCCTTTTTTTATAGTATCCGGCTCACCCTTCGCAGCGTCATCATCCTCGAAATAATAGCATGTGATATCCTTAGTTGCTGCAATATATGGCTCTCTTGGTCCCAGATAGTATCTATATTCCTCGAGTGGCTCAGGGAGTCCTTTGTTACCCAGCTTGCATTTCTGTGTATAGCCCTGAGTACCCAGTATATAATCCGTCTTACATACAAGGAACTCATCCAGATCTGTAGGATAGATAGTTTCAGGATCGCCATTGTCATTATACTTTGTGAAAAGTATTGCCCCATCCAGATAATCAACTAATTCAAACTTATCTCCATCAAAGGAATAAACAACCATAGCTCTGTAATCGCTATCTGTCAGGTACTGAGCATACAGATACTGCTTGTCACCACCGGGTCTAAACCAGAAGCATTTGAAGCCATCCATAATGAATGCATATGCTTCATCGATTTTTGGAAGATCATAATCCTTGCCATCAAAGCTGAGAGTAAGGGTATTAAAGTAGTAGGCATCGTCCTGGGTGCACTTCACCTCGATGTGCTTAGGATCGCCATTACCATCAAGATCGGCATTTAGCTCTCCGGAAGGATCTCCTGAGAGTGTAAAATACGTAATTTGATCCGAAATCTTAGAAGGTATATATTCCTCATCAATATCGTAATTGTTGTAATTATCAAAAAGAGTGATTTCAAGCTGCGGAGCCTTCTGAGCGTCAAGATAGGCCCAAAACTTATTAGCGGTATCAGGGTCAGCCTCTTCTGAAAGGTCTATTTCTGCAGCCCCTTCTTTATTGGTGTAGTATTTGATATCTCCACTATCTCCGTCGGTAAAATAGAAATCCTCCCACTCACTTTGGGTACCATCCTTACTAAGGTGATAGATTCCAAAATATGTAGCATCTGTGCCGCCTGATCCCAAATAACCGAATCTGTTATCTCCGATCCAGGAATGGGAGCTGCGAGCCCATCCATCTATGGTCATGTTGATGTCACCATCTTTTCTCGTATAAATACCATAAATCAGGCTGTTAGAAGATGTATCGTCATCATCTCCATTATCAACGATCAGAAGCTCAGCAAAGCCATCGCCACTTACATCATCTATACGGTAGCCTACAGTTTGAAGGACATTGTTGTCAGGGTCATACATGATCCTTTCCAACAAACCTGAAGGAACATAAGATGTGGGATGATCTGAATCTACACCTGCTATCATAGTATTTAAAATCTCATCAAGCACAGGCTTATAGAAGCTTTCATAGTTAAAATCATCGGATACTGGCTCATCTTCGGACTTAGTATCATCCTTCGCCTGATCGGCTACCCCGCTGGCACCTTCATCCGGCGCTTTATCAGCATTTGCAGTATCGCTAACCTTAACGGTTTCCTGCACCTCCTCTGTTTCTTCTGTAGTTTCGCCGCTATTAGCGGTATCCACAGAGCTATCAGTTTTCCCACCGCAGCCACACAACATAGCCGCAGCAAGCGTTACGCTCGTAACTTTCATGAAAAAATGTTTTTTAACCATATTCCCCTCCAAGAAAATGAATATGACTTCACACCGTCATAATTATAGCGCACGTGTTTTGCAACAAAATACCCCTAAAGGGGGTTAATATAATAAATTTTTTATAAAATTTATCCCTTAAAAAATATTTAAAATCCTTCAACTTTTTTAGTTTTGCTTAAGGTTATTTTGGCAAAGTAATTGAGAGGAAAAAAATGAAAAAAGTTGAGGAGCTTTCATGAAACAAAAAGAAGTAAACGAGAAAAGTAGGCAGATGAGCATCCCTGTGAGGGTAGGTGCGATTTTTACGGCAATCGGTCTCCTTGCAGGTGGTGCTTATGGGGCCTATTTTTTTGTGATTAGGAAAAATACTGAACCTGAAGGCATGGGAAAAGGTCCGGAGGGAATGAATGCTTCAGGCGTCGTGACGGCAACCGGAACCACAACAGTCGGAATGTCAGAGGAAAGGTTCGATGTGGACAGCCTCGAGACTTCGCTAAAGATAGAGGATGTATACCTTAACAGCGGAGATGAGGTTGAACAGGGCGCGAAGATACTGAAAATATCTGAGGAGAGCCTTGAAGAGGCAAGAACCGAACTGGAGCAGGCCGCAAAAGCCGCAGAATATGCCTATCGTCTTGGAGTGGTTGATCATGAGGAAGCCCTGATCACAGCTAAGAGCACATACGACGAGGCAGCCGTGAACTCTAATTATGCTGATAACGACTATCAGAGCGAAATACAGGAAAAGGCCAAGAAGGTAACAGAGCTTGAGGAGCAGGTTGCCGAGGCCCAGGAGATAGTCGATGAATACACCGCTTCTCAGAATGAAGACGCTTACTATTCTTATTATAAAATAGATGAACTCAAGGAAGAGCTCTATGAAAATTTCACGCTGCTGATGCAGCTCTATGACGAATGGGGAATCGAAGAATTATCTAAGAATTCATCTCAAAATACCCAAGGCTCGCAGAATGATAAATACACACTTTATCAGGATTTTGACAAAGAGGTACAGGAGGAGCAGGAGGAGTATGATACTGCTATGGAAAACTACGAGGATGCCAAGCGTAAAGCTGAGACAAATCTTGATAAAGAAAAGGCAAATCTGGAAAAACTTAAGGCACAGCTCTCAGAAGCCCGGGTTGCATACGATGAAGCAGCTGCTACAGCAGGTTCAACCAAAAGAGAGACTGTAGCTAAAAGCGGAATAGCGGAGGATACCTACAAAAATAAGTACTGTGTTCTTGGGAATGACGTGGCAAAGGAGGTTTTCGGAAGTGCCTACGATGCCTATGATGAGACGGTTTACATAGATGACAGGTCCTATACCGTAAAAGGCGTCATATCCGAGGTAGGAACTGTGGCGTCGGGAATTAGCCCTGATACAGCGATTTTCGTGCCCTATGAGACCGGGATAAAGTACCTTACGGGAAATGACATCAGCCCGACAATAACTGTGATTGCGGACGATACCGGAGAGGTTAGCACCATAAAGTCCAATATTGAGACGGTTTTATCTGAAAATTACACCAATGCAAGCTTTGCAATATCAGACGCCGGCTCCAAGATGGAGGCTGCAAACCAGTCAAACAGGACTCTGACGCTTTTACTGTATGCCATGGCTGCAATCGTGTTTGTTGTAGGCGGTATCGGCATTATGAACGTGCTTTTCGTATCTGTAAAAGAGAGGACCAACGAGATTGGAATACTTAAGGCTATCGGCTGCAGTCAGAGGGATATTCTTCTGGAATTCCTTCTTGAAGCCAGCACTATATCACTTCTTGGTTCAATTATCGGTGTGATATGTGCGGTTGGAATAACACCCATTATTGAAAGCTTCAATATGACGGTGTCCTTATCTGTCGGAGGTGCGATTTTATCGATGGTATTTGGTGTGTTTACAGGAACAGTGTTCGGTTTCTATCCGGCTTACAAGGCGTCGACGCTGGTACCTGTAGTTGCGCTTAATCAGGAATAGAAAGGGGTTTGGTATGGAGAAAAATGCGGAAGTAAAGGATACAGGGAAAAAGAAAAATAAGAAGGTTGCTTTCTTTGCGGTGCTAATAGCTGTAGTTCTGGTGGTCACTGCTGTCGTAGGGGTGAAGATATATCAGAAAAACAAGGTGTCCGCTGCGGCGGCAAATGAGATAACCGTTGGAGAGGGACAGGAGCTGGTTTATGCGAAGATCACCTCCATCGCCGGGAATGATATGGAAGTTAGCATTTTGAAGGAAGCTGAAGGAAAGGGATACCCCTTTGGAGATAGGCTCTCTGGTGAAAGACCGGAGAAGCCATCAGGTGATTTTCAGCCAGGCGAGATGCCTTCAGGAGGTTTTTCTTCAGGGGAGAAGCCATCCGGAGATGGTTCAGACTCTAAGAGGCCTGAGAGAAGTGTAAAGCAGTTTGAGGAGACAGGTGAGACTGCAGAGTTTGAGATTCCGGTGGGGACAGAGGTCATAACCAAGCTTGGAACAACGGTGACCTTTTCATCACTTTCAACAGGCGACACTATAGCTATCGCAGTGGAAAGCGGAAAAAATATAATCGACAAAATCTGGGTTGTAGAATAGACAGGATAAAACATGAGTATGATAAAAATGGTCAATATCTGTAAGGGATTCTCGCTGGGCGAGGACAAGGTTCAGGTATTGAAAAATGTGAATTTCAATGTGGAAAAGGGGGAATTTGTGGCAATTCTGGGTCCTTCGGGCTCCGGAAAAACCACCCTGATGAATATCATCGGATGCATGGATGTGACTGATACCGGTGAGTACTTCCTGGACGGACAGGCGATACACAGCATGGAGGAGCAGGATCTTGGTAATATCAGGAATAAGGAGATAGGGTTCATTTTTCAGAATTACCAGCTAATCCCCACCTATAACATAATGCAGAATATCATAATGCCACTGATAGTAAGAGGCATGAGCACGCCTGAAGCAGAGGAAAAGTGCATAGATATCATCAAGCTTCTGGGATTGGATCACAGACTCAGGCACAAGCCCAATGAACTATCCGGTGGTCAGAAGCAGAGAGTATCCATTGCCAGAGCATTGGTGGGAGAACCCGCGATACTGCTGGCAGATGAGCCTACAGGAGCGCTGGATAGGGCCAGTGGCCAGGATGTTCTTAAGCTTTTCAGGGATTTGAATGAGATGGGGCACACCATAGTGATGATAACCCATGATCTGGGTGTTGCTCAGCAGGCATCAAGGATCGTGCATATTGTAGATGGACAGCTTTCGGAGGATAAATAGTAAATTCCGTGGTCATATTTTATAGGATACAAAACACTGTGATATTTGTGTGATAGTCCTCCTGCTAATATGTACTCAGGAAAGGGAAAACAACAGATTTTAAATGAGGAGGACACTATTATGATCTATGAAATACTTATGTTTTTTGGAATTCATGTTAAAAGATATATCACCTGCTCATCAAACAGATGATTGTATCGCATAAAAGGGCAGCCGCGGTAGCGATGCTTTACCAAGGTGTAGCCCTGATTAAATAAATAATAACCACAGCAAAGGTGGCGTGCGCTTCACCGGAGCTGTGGTTTTCTTTGTGTTTGAACATTGTACTGTAATTCTGCGTGATTCCTTAGTAAAATATACAGGTGAAGAATGTTAAGAAAGAGAATAAAACAGAATCTACGGACGGTAACATAGAATGATAAATAAAATCTGGGAATTAATTCATAAGAACGACACGGTAATATTTTTTGATATCGACGGAACTCTGACCAGCTACAATTACGGAGAATACCATGCCCATCATGAGCTGGATTTCACACCGGAATTCAGGGAAGTCAACATTTATGCTGACTGCAGAAGGCTTGAACCAATCTATAACTTCATAAAGGGGCATGATATGGACAGGATATTCTGCATTTCAAGAGAGCCCCACGGACATGAGGCCTGGAAATCAGAGATGGTAGAGAGGCTCTATGGGATTCCTGCAGATCATTGCTACTATACTTTGGATGCTTCCGAAAAGCCGCAGATAGTGAAGGGCGTGGTTAGCAGGCTTTTTCCGGATATTTCTCCTAAATCCGTTGTATGTATAGATGATAACGATGAAACCCTTGGGATGTATATGAAAGAGACACCTTTTTGTACGGCCCATCCCATGTTATTCATGGAATACAGTGAAAATAGAGGCTGAATGCGTGTAAAATGCTTCAGCCTTTTTTCATGGAGTTATTGTTTGAATAGAAAATCTTAGATAGAAAGTGCGAGGATAAGTATGGAAGATAATATAAGAATTGTTGAAGAGCGTATATCAGCAGAGGAATACATAGAGTTTTTGAAAAGAACCGACCTTGGTTCCCAGTACCCTAAGGAGCGGTTTGCCGAAAGGATTGCAAGGCTTGTAAAAAATGTATCAATAAGCTTAGTTGCAAGGAATGAGCAGGGGCTGGTTGTAGGAGTGCTCTTTGGACTCACGGATTTTTGTTACTGGCTATATATCACTGATCTGGGGGTAGACAGAGACTACGAGAGACAGGGCATAGCAAGCATGCTTATGAAGACTGCTCATGAGATAGCAGGTGGTGAGAAGGACATAGCGGTGTACCTTATAGCGAATGAAAATGCAGTGCCTTTTTACAAGAAACTGGGCATGAAGTTCGCTGATGATGTCATGCAGTACAACCACATAGAATGGACAGAGTGGACGGTAGAGTGAGGGATATAGGCAGGCATGGAAATCGCAGGAGCACTGGCTTTTTGCTCGCGGGAGGTACATTTCTGTTTGATGTACTGGGTGGCGCGAACAAATTTAATCATACTGGAAGCTGGGGATTACTTGCTTTAGGGCCAAAATGCTAATTTGACGTGTAGCCTGGGAGGAGATGAAAAGCGCCACTACTTGAAAAAGAGCCGGAATCTTTACAATGTCGCGTAGTTTTGGACAATCCAAGAGGTGCAAATACTTGAAAAAAGTGAAAAATCTTTGCATGTCCCGTAGGCCGGGACCTTTTAAAGGGTAAAACTACTTGACCCAAGACGAAAATCTTTAGAAAGACCCGTAGCCTGGGACTTTCTAAGAGAAAGAGCTACCGAACAAAAGGCAAAAAACCTATGAAGGACACGTAATCGAATAAATAAAAAACCTCTTTACTGGTCTGTGCAGTAAAGAGGGCATTTATCTTATTTATGATACATATCAAATCAGAGGGCTCTGATCCATTTCCCCTTGAAGTAGTAAATCACAAAAATGATCGTGCTGACCGACCAGGTCAAAGGATAAGCCCAGAATATCACGTTTACTACGGGGATGAGTCTTACAATTATAGTTATGTAGGTTATTCTGAGGAGACACCAGCTGGAGAGCATGACAATCATGGGAACTGTCGTCTTTCCTGCGCCCCTGAATATTCCTGCGAGACAGTGGCTAAGTGCCAGAAGGAAGAAGAACAGACTCTCAGTTCTGGCTTGCGCTGTACCGATTGCAAGGACAGCAGGTTCACTTGAGAACATCCTCAGGAAAACCGGGGCATAGGCAAAAACAGCTACGCCAATAAGCTCAGCGCTTCCAACACCGATGGCACTGCCGATAACGGCGCCTTTTCTGACTCTCTTTATTTCACCGGCGCCAAGATTCTGACTGACAAAGGTTGTCAAAGCCATGCAGATGCAGGTGATAGGCAGAAAAACGAAGCCTTCAAGCTTGGAATAGCTTCCGCAGCCAGCCATGGCCTCTGAGCCAAAAGCATTTATGTTGGACTGAACTACGACATTACCTATTGCGATGACACTATTCTGTATGCCGGTCGGAATACCTATCTTGAGCTCTTTTCCCAGAAGATTCATATCCATCCTGAGCTTGTTTAAGTAAATCCTGTGGGGGCCGTCAACCTTCATCAGCTTCACGAAGGCCAGAAGAGCACTGATAAATTGCGCTATTATCGTAGCAAGTGCAGCGCCTCCGATTCCAAAACCAAGGTATTTTACAAATGTAATATCAAGAACTGTGTTTATCACTGTGCTGACAACAAGGTAATAAAGGGGCCTTTTGGAGTCACCCACGGCCTGAAAGACGCCGCAGCAGGCGCTGTACAGAATATTGCCGAGGCCTCCAAGGAAATATATCTTGAAGTACAACACGGAATTGTCCATTACATCAGACGGCGTCCCCATCCACCTAAGAAGAATGGGTGTGAAAAAGTAGCCAAATACAGTCATTGCAATACCCATGAGGATTGCAAAAGCAATTCCTGTGTGGGTTGCCTTTGAGACTTCCTTGTTATCCTGGGCGCCATAGCTTTTGCCGATAATAACGCTATTGCCCATGAACAGACCGTTGATAAAGCCTACCATCAAAAAGATAAGGCTTCCCGTGGTGCTGACGGCAGCCAAAGCTTCCTTGCCGAGGACGTTTCCGACAACCACGGAGTCGACGATACTATATAACTGCTGAAGAAGCTGTCCGAGAAACAGCGGAACAGCAAACATTATTAAATTCTTTGTAATAGAGCCTTTTGTCATGATATTTCTAAAACCATCCTTAAAATGCATCCAATGTTAGGGCACAGTATTCCTTTCTATCACTTTTTTACGTTTTGTGCAATCTTTTTACTGAGTATGTTAAAAAGCTATTAGTATGGAAAAGTGGAAAAATATGCGTAAAAAAGCTATTATAGAAGGGTTTGAGGGATGAAACTATGAAAAAGGAAAGATTGTAGGTGGAGTATGAGAATAATTGAGAGCTGTGCAGAGTGCCTGTACGATAAACAAAAGCACCTGACAGATAATGAGGAATATTTAAAAGAAATCAAGAACCTGATTGATAACAGGGGTGAGGATGATACGTCGCCTTATCTTGTCTATCTTTTTGGACAGGTGCATGAGAAGTTCTTTGGAAAAAGGGCATCCTATAAGGATGTAAAGAAAAAGTACAATGATCTGGTGCTTTCTCTGGAGGATGAGATAAGAAGAAAAATCGAGGAGTCGGAGAATCCGCTGGAAACAGCACTGGCGTATGCAAGAGTCGGAAATTACATCGATTTTGGCGCGATGAACAGTGTCGATGAGGGTACTTTCCTTTCACTTATTGAGGATGTCGAGGTTCACGACAGAGACAGAAAAACTATCGATTCTTTTGTAAAGCAGCTGGGAGAAGCTAAGACATTTCTTCTTATTACAGATAATTGCGGTGAAATTGTTCTTGATAAGCTTTTCATCGAGCAGCTTAAGAAGCGATTTTCACACCTTGATGTAAATATCCTGGTTAGAGGCGGCGAGGTGCTAAATGACGCAACGATGCATGATGCAGAATATGTAGGAATGGATAAGCTTGGCAGAGTTATTTCCAATGGCAATCCGGTCGCTGGTACTGTTTATGGCATGCTTTCTGACGAGGCAAAGGACATTCTGGATAATTCAGATGTAATCCTTGCTAAGGGTCAGGGCAATTATGAATCCCTGTGCAAACAAGGCAGACATATTTTTTATTCCTTCCTGTGTAAGTGCGAACTGTTTACAAGCAGATTCGAGGTTCCAAAGCTCACAGGAATATTTGTAGAGGAAGTGTAAAGGGTAATGTAATCAGAATTGTAATAGACAAAGATGGAAATGAAATTTCCAGGGAGGAAGAATGAGACTAGAAAAGAATTTGACTTGCGAGAGAATTACCATTAGGAACTACAAGACAGCCGATCAGGAATTTTGTACCGGCATGTGGTTTGATGAAGAAAATGGAAAGTATTTAAGTGATCCTACAAAGGATTATGTTGATGAGGTGTATCAGAACGCTATTGATAGTATGGAAGACAGTGATGATGGCTATTATCTGGTGATCGAGAATAAATCTGAAGGAAAAAGCATAGGAACCAGCTGCGCTTTTCCAAATGAAGACAGAAGCAACATTGATATAGGCTATTGCATCAATAAAGAATACTGGCGTAATGGTTTTGCTTCAGAAGCGATCCAAAAGCTTATAGAGTGGGCAAAAGAGCAGTCCATCAAAACCGTAACAGCAGAGGTGGCAAAGGATAATATTCCCTCCTGCGGGCTTTTAGACAAGCTCGGATTCAAGGTAAAAAGCGAGACAACCTATAAGAAATATCATATGGATATTGAGTTTGACAGCTATATTTACGAGCTGGCAATCTGAAAATATTACATAAATATTACAAAAGTTGACAAAAGGTTACTTCATGTAATAAAATACATACTCAGATGCGCAAAACATCAGAGCTACAATTGGCTATTTGCCAATTGTAACAGTATTAAGGAGTATGTATTTTGTTTAAGAAATTGTTATGCATGGTAACTATTGTGGTTGGTATTATGTTTACCAACGAGGTGACGGTACAGGCAGAGGAGGCTGTTGAAACAACGGTTGAATCAAGTGAAGAGGTAATTGCTGAAGAGGCAGAGGAAACTGAAGAAGCAGAAGAGCCTGCACCTGAAGCTGAGGAGGAGACTCCGGCACCTGCAGAGGAAGCTCAGGCACCCGCACAGGCAGAAGCTCCTGCACCTGCACAGAATTGTCCCATCGCTCTTCCGGCAGAAGTACACACATATTGCGAGCAGGCCGCTGCAGAATTTGGTATAGACAGTAATATTCTTAAGGCGCTTGTATATACAGAGAGTAAAGGTAATGCAGCAGCAAAGAATAGATGTTACATCGGTCTTACACAGCTTAATCCCAGTAATTTTGGTGCAGCAATAGCTACACTTGGAGCAGATCCTAATGATGCATATCAGAATGTAAGAATCTGTGCATATATGCTTTCAGGCTGGATGGCAAAATATGGAAATATGTATATTGCACTTGATTGCTGGCACCAGGGAGAGAGAAGCGCAGCAGCTGCAAACAGAACAGATGGTACTAATTACAGCAGAACAATCTGCTCAAATGCGCAGTTACTTGCAACAGCATGAATAATTGAATAACTAACAATATATAAAAATGACCAACGGGAAATGTACGAATGACAAATCCTCGTTGGTCTTTTTTATCTTTGAAAATGCTTTCCATAATTATTCCAGAAATAGTTATATTCATCATTTTTTGCGAAAATGAATGCGTAATTAGAATTTCTTTTCTCCCGCTTAAGATAACTTAACTGATCCTGCTGATAGGGCGCTGAAAACGTCCTGTTATCGTAAAGAACAATCAGCGGAACATCAAAAGTGTTTTTTTCTGAAATAGTCTCTTCTTCATTTCCATCCTCGATAAATCTGAGAGGAATCTTCACAAGCTCTGACATAAAATAGTCTGAAATATCAGGCATATCTTCGTCCTGCGAGCTTAGGAAGATGCGAACCCATTCCTCCCCCATACCTGCGGAGGAATAAGCCTCAGCAGATTGAACAGAGGGAGAAAACATGGGCAGATTAACTTTTTTACCATAAACAAGCTTTTTTATCGTCTCTGGCGACAAATAGAATTCTTCAGCTATCTCCATAATCGATTTTCCTGCAGAATACCTGCTACAAATCAGAGTGTTACGCTTGCTGAGCCTGCTCCGGTATCCCGAAGCTTCACCCCAGCCCTTGGGCTTTTCACTTTTGGGAATATATATCAGTTTTCCTTCTGCATATTTCTGGACCTCTGCCAATAGCGCTGCAGGCAGGATATCCTTTGCATTTTCATATTTCATTAAGCTGTCTCCGATGTTAGTTTTGACATGCGATCTTCCAGTTCATTTATGGACTTCACGATTGAATTGCAGGACTCCAGATCATCAATCGATGCATGCCATCTCAGTGTTGCGATTCCCTTTGTATATGCCATGCAAAGGAACCTCTCCTTGAAGTTCTCTATCTGGATGTTTTTCTTTTTAGCATACTCGTAAAGCTTTTCCGGCACCAGAAGATATGGCTTGTTCAGATCAAGTATTGCAAAATCCATCATAAAATCCATGATTCCGGCTCTTCCCCAGTCTGCACAATAGGTTTTTCCGGATTCATCTACTATTATGTTGCGGAAAAATGTATTGTTATTAACAAGAAAACGTTTGCCCTCGCAGAATGGAGCATACTTTAATGCTTTTTCTGCTATTTTATAGTAATAATCCTCTTCAAGGAAGGTTGTGCCAAACATCTGCTTCCAATTTTTCCAATAGCCCTCTGTAGGCTCTTCAATCAGCTCTGCCTTGATGAACGCCTCTATGGTGTCGAAAGGAGCGTTGTTGTCCTCGTTAAACTCGCCATATCCAGTTTCGGAAGAAATATCTGTTCCGGCGATCTCGAAGATCATATCAAAAAAGTTCTCATAGCAGCCTTCAAACTCCTCCGGTGTCAGTTCGTTGGCATTACGTCCCTTAGGACTTAAATTTATTTTATCCTTAGTAAGATTCTTTATAAAAATATCCCTGTTCATAATGTACCCCTTTTTTGCCAGTAATAAGTTTCTGTTACGTGTCAAAGCGCTTTTACAATTGTTATGATAGCAAGGTAGTTCATATAGATATATAGAGAAAATAATTATAACAGAACTATACCTATTGATTGTTGTGGTATTATAGAAAAATGGGGGAAATAATAGGGGAGCTGAAATATGGGGAAAAATGAGTAAACAAAACAATTTCACTGAAGGTCCTATACTTGGACCGCTTTTAAAATTTGCCATACCTGTGCTTTTTGCACTGTTTCTGCAGTCTCTGTACGGTGCAGTTGACCTTATGATAGTAGGAAAATTCGCTGCCGCTGCAGATGTTTCCGGTGTTTCAACGGGTTCACAGATCATGATGACACTCACTAATTTTGTGAGTGCCCTTTCCATGGGAATGACAGTATTCCTGGGCCAGAAGATAGGTGAGAAAAAAGCAGAAGAGGGCGGCGAAATAGTTGCTAACGGTATTATGCTGTTTTTCACAATAGGAATCGCATTAACGTTGCTTATTCCCGTGTTTGCGCCGGGGCTTGCATCCCTTATGAATGCGCCTGCAGAGGCCTTTGACCTTACTGTTTCATACATCAGAATATGCGGACTTGGCATCATCGTAATCATCTCATACAACCTTATCGGTAGTATTTTCAGGGGACTTGGTGATTCCATGACACCGCTTATAACCGTGCTTATTGCCTGCATTTTCAATATTGTGGGAGACCTTGCTCTGGTTGCCGGTTTTGGCATGGGCACGAAGGGTGCAGCGATTGCGACAGTAGCTGCGCAGTTTATCAGTGTAGCGATTTCATTAGTTATGATAAAAAGGAAAACTCTTCCGTTTACCATAAGCAGGAAGTGCTTTGTGCTTCGTAAGGAGCATATCGCCAAAATCCTCTTTATCGGTACACCCATTGCGCTGCAGGATTTCCTGGTTGGAATATCCTTCCTTGTAATACTGGCAATTGTTAATTCACTTGGACTTGTGGCGTCAGCGGGAGTGGGAGTTGCCCAGAAGGTATGCGGCTTCATAATGCTCATACCGTCAGCGTTTGCGCAGTCCATGTCGGCATTCGTATCACAGAATCGTGGTGCGGGCAAATTCGACAGAGCCTTCAAGGGCTTAAGATACGCCATAGGTGTTTCATTTATAGTAGCAATAGTTATGTTCTACGCGGGATTTTTCCATGGAGATCTGTTGTCAGGCATTTTTGCTAACGACACGGACGTAATTGCAGCCTCCTGGGATTATCTGAAGGCCTATGCTATCGACTGCCTGTTTACATGCTTCCTGTTCTGCTTCATTGGCTTTTTCAATGGCATGGAATATACGAAGTTTGTTATGGTTCAGGGTATAATCGGAGCTTTCCTTGTGAGG
The DNA here is from genome assembly GCF_000423945.1 of Butyrivibrio sp. XPD2002. GTDB lineage: Bacteria > Bacillota > Clostridia > Lachnospirales > Lachnospiraceae > Butyrivibrio. The sequence goes on from NZ_AUIY01000013.1 coordinate 59,280, forward strand.
ATTCCGGTTTCATACATTATGAGTAAGCAGGATCCGGTTTCGCTTTTCTACATAGGACTTGCGACGCCTTGTTCAACGGTAATGCAGATAATCATGTGCTTCGGATGTCTGTTTTATTTAAAGAAGAAATTGAATTATAATTAACAAAGACGTTTTTTGAGGGGAAAAACAAATCATGTCTACGTTTTTTACAAAATCTAAGGTAAGGGCGATGGTTGCGTCCTTATCTCTTTTGGCATCGATGAAAAGCCGCTGGAGCTTATAGAAAACATAATTCAGTCTGATATAGACAATGGATTTTCCAGTGCTCAGCTTGCGATTATAAAGGATGGAAGGCTTGTTTATCAGAATGCCTGGGGCTTGCAGAATTCCTATGATCAGAATGGGAAGCAGAAGCTCATAGACAAGGCTGAGGAGGATGCAGGAAAACCGCTTGGTGAGGATCATTCCCTGAGGGCGGCGCTGAAGGCTCTTGAGGAGGTTTCGAAAAAGTAAAAGTTGTGGAGAAATATTGATGGCAGACAAGATAGTAATGGGGTATTGGGACTGCCCTTCCTGTGGAAGTACCGGCATTCCCGGAACGACATACGATTGTCCAAACTGCGGAAGACAGCGTGGTAAGGAAACGAAATTCTATATGAAATCCGGAGAAGTTAAGTATGTTCCCGGACACAAGGTAGTAGGAGCTGACTGGTACTGCGAATACTGCGGAGCACTGAACTCAGCAGGTAGAACAAGCTGCGAAAACTGTGGCGCGCCCAAAGCGGAAAGCAAGGATGATTATTTTTCTCTTAAAGAGCCTAAGCCAAAGCCTGCAGTAAATACAGGGCAAAGCGCACAAACGAATAAGGCTGAAAACCAGTCATTTTCGGATAAAAAAAGGCATCTTCCCTTATGGATATGGATTGCGGCAGGAATCGTACTTACTATAATCATTTCGAATCTAATTTCATCTTATGTCAATAAGCCGAGGGAATACACTTTTGATGTCCAGGAGATGGCCTGGGAAAACACAATTGATATTGATGAATACAAGACCTTCCGGGAATCGGACTGGTATCTTCCGAATGGAGCCCGGCTGGCATATACTGCTACAGAGATCCGGAGCTATGAATCGGTCCTGGATCATTATGAAAGTGTGACAAAGTCCAGGCAGGTTGAGTCGGGCGGCCATTATGAGACCAGCTACTCAGATAATGGAGATGGAACATTTACAGAGCATGAAAATTATGTACCGGATTATACTACTGAGTATTACACGGAGGATGAGCCGGTTTACAGGCAGGAACCGATATATGACACCCGATATTATTACGATATAGACAGATGGGAATATGAACGGTCAGAGACCACTTCCGGGAAGGATAAAAATCCATACTGGCCAGAACCAGAGCTGAGTGAGAAGGAAAGGGAATCAGGTCGCTCTACTAAGTACACAATGAGTGGCGTATTGCATTACCGGTCATTTGGGAAAGATAAGGAAAAAACCGTGACTTATGATATTCAGGAGTCATGGTGGAAGGAAATAAAAGAGGGACAAACTATAATACTTACTTTAGAAGGAGAGGAATTAACGGGATGGGATACTTGAAAAACATGAAAAAAGGGAACTTATTTGTTGGGGCGATGCTTATCATGACGATGGCGGCTGCAGGCTGCTCTTCACAGAAGAATGTGCCTGAATCTGAGGAGGTAGTAGAAGAGCTTCCGGAAGCTACTGAGAATTGGAATAAGGAGATTGAAGAAGTAAAGGAAGAGGTAAAAGAAGAAGTAGTTCAGGAAGCTGAAGCCGGTGAAGAGGTTGATAAGGCAGATGAGGCTGAAGTCAGTACCGACGGTGTTGTTAGCATCTGCGATGAAGATACACAGTTTGACTATGATAAAGACTACTATGCAGAGATTGCAGCAGCTGTAGATAATGCAGTTCGCCAGGCAGGTTCTCTTGAAGAAGAGTTCGCAGCTATGGACGATATCCATGAAGTGATTACGAAGCGTAGAGATCCTGACCAGACACAGTATGAGATGAATGTAGCATCAAAATGGTACTATCAGGTTTGGCAGGCAGAACTGGCTAATTTGCTGGTTCGAACCTGTGATGCTGTCGATGAGGACACCAAAACCCGCTTAGAGACTGAACAGAAAAACTGGGATGCTATGCTTGGTGACGCGGCTACCCAGTTTAACGGGCCAAGTGAAGAGGGCGGAAGTATTTATCCTATTCTTTACAATGGTTATATGGAAGATGCTACTAAGAGAAGATGCTATTATCTGGCATCTATTCTTGCAGAAGCCTCAGGTTCATCATATAGCTATCCTGAGAAGGAATTCCTTGGTTCCTATATTGATGATGAGGGAACAGGTGAAGTATACAGCATTCTTGCCGTTCGAAGCGGATGGGAATCAGACTGCGAGGCAGCTATAACTCTGTATAGACTTGGAGATCTTAAAGGACCCGTAACAGAAGAATCTGATGGAACTCTCAAGTTCACCTCGGAAGATGGTCTGGTAACAGGAATCATCACCTGCAGCAACGCCGGTGCAACCTTTGAAGTTACTGAGGCTGACGCTACCAGCATTGTTGCAGCAGGAGATAAATTTGAATTCCCGATAGTATACTGATCAGTATTCGTATAAAGCAGAATCGTCGATGTCAGATACCTTTGAAAAGCCTGTGTTACTCATGATATACCGGAGCTCACTACCGATTCCTTCAAGGAATTTTACGACGCCGGGAGTACCATCCTTTTCAAGGGATGGCATCATGGATCTGCCTACAGCTGCAGCATCTGCGCCAAGAGCGAGCGCTTTATATACATCTGCGCCACTGGCGATACCGCAGTCTACAATTATGGTGATATCTTTATCCTTCAAAGCTTCTTTGATGTCAGGAAGAATCATCATTGGCGGAACTGCATAGGGAAGACGACCGTGATGGTGACTCACGATAATGCCCTTTGCACCGATTTCTGCGCATTTGAGGGCGTCCTGTACGCTTAAAACACCCTTAACAATAAAGGGAAGCTTTGTGGATTCAACATAGGAGCGGAGCATATCTGAGGTTTGAGGCGCCATTTCTTCGCCGATAACAACATCATAACCATCAGGACCAAAGATATGGTCGATATCCATGCCGATTCCGAAAGCGCCCGCTTCCTCTGCGAACTGGAACTGATCGCGAACTTTTCCGTTATCTGCATAGGGCTTTACTATTCTTACGGTTTTTGCACCGGTATCTATTATTTTCTGGAACATATCGTTTTCCATCATTCCACAGAAATTCAGGATGTTACTTTCTTTTGCTGCTAAGGAATACTCCTCAAGACCGCTTAATTCTCTGCCATTAAAGCTTTTCAGATGGGAAAATGCCGGTGTAAGTACGGGCATTGAAAAGCTCTCGCCAAACAGAGTTGTGCTGATATCAGCTTTAACTGAATCGATCAGCCTCTCTTCAATAAGTATTGAATCCATGTATCTTTCAGTGATTTCATTTGCATCAGATAGTCTTGTATAAGCCATCAAGTACCTCCTTAAGATAATTCATGTTTTATGTAAAAGAATGATAAATAAATCTTAGCAGACATATGAGACTATTCCTACTCAATATTTGATATGTCATATTTCATTTTTTGGTAGTATTGTTCTTAGGGATATTTTTGTTTAATCTTTTATTTGGAGGTTGGGGATATAAAAATGGAACCTGACATATCGTGTCCGGTAGGTAAATATGGCATTTCTCGCTTTGTGTCGTGGCACTTACAGGACAGATTTTTTATACTCTGACTATCCTGAGAGAGGAGGAAAAACTAAAGATTGGATCAGAAAAAAGCTGGCTTATTTTTTAAGCAATTAAGACACGAAAAACAAATGACACAAGAACAGCTTGCTAACGTTTTTAATGTAAGCACAAGAACTATATCCAGATGGGAAAACGGAACCAACCTACCGGATATTTCTCTTCTGGTTGAGATTGCGGATTTCTATGATGTAGATGTTAGAGAACTCATTGAAGGAGAGAGAAAAAGCGAGATGATGAATGAAGAAGTAAAAGAGGTTGCCGAAAAGATGGCGGATTATGCCGGCACCGAAAAGGGCAAGCTTTTTAAATGGGTAAGAGCGATCAGTTTAATTGGAACAATTCTGCTGACTATAGCCATAGTACTTCAGTGCATAAACTATGAGCCAAATCTAACAAGAAGCTTTGCCATTGCATTGACATTTTTAGGTCTTGTGGCACTAGCCATAACGACGCTCTATGCAAACGGTATATTAAGTAATCTCGTGAAGAAAAAAGGCTTTGTTATAAAAGTGGTAGTTCTTGTCCTCATTATTATAAGCATGCGATATATGATCATGAGTGCGCTTATTGTGGTGATTGGTATTTACGATTCCTCAAAGCCTTTTGATAAGAAAACCGGAATAGAAAACTATGATAAAAACTATTTCCTTGAAACCTACAGCGGAGACCTGGATAGCGGACTTTTTGTTTTTCCGGATGATACGGAAAATGCCCTTACTACAGAGTTCGAATCTTCCATGAAAACAGGACTTTTTGATACGGACGGAAGCATTTTTCTTACAGCTATTTATTCAGATGAGGATTTTGACAGTGAAGTAAAGCGACTGTCAGAGATAACCTGCACGGTTTTTGATACAGATTTTGAGGACAGCGATTACCATATCGGTGAGGTAAAATACGATGCGGACAGTTACAATTTTCCGGCGTATGTGACTTCGGATGGTTATAAAAATGTCTATGAATACGCCCTTATTGACGATGCTGACAACGAGATTATTTACGTATATCTGTCCTATCCCGATGTGACAAATGCAAGTCTTGCCGCACACCTGGATTATTTAAAAAAGGACAAAGCTTCATATGTTATCAAGGGTTCTACTTTGAATGAATTCTCAATTTACAGCTTCCACTTCAAGGATGATATCTGGTGCGAGTATACGCCGGGGGATGAAGAACGAGAGCTTTTAGGAAATCAGAGATAAAAGTTTAAAATTTTTGCAACATTATCCAAGGTTCATCTGTATATAAGGTATAAGGCACTTTTAGTGATAAAGGGAGATGAACATTATGAAAAAGATGATAAGCATAAAAAACATGACAATATGCTCTGTACTAACAGCTTCAATGCTCACAGGTTGTGCGGCTATGAGTAATTCCAGCTTATTGGCGCATACGGGAGATGAGATGGTGCAGAAGGTTTCCATTCAGGAAGAGGATACACCTCTTTCTGAAGCTGGGAATGATACTAAAAATAAAAAGAATACATCTGTTATGGTAAACACTGAGGCAACAGCTGACTTTGACAAGGCTCTTATGGAATTTGTTGAATCAGCAGGTTTTGCAGAAGAGAATTACATGGTTTCACCCACATCCTTCAGAGCTGCTCTGGCGCTCGCTGTAGCAGGCGCGGACACAAAAACCAAGGATGAACTGATTCATGCGATGGGCTTTATCGACATGGATGAAGTAAATGCATGGTATGCGTCTGTTTCACAGATAATTGATGATTTTGATGCAGATATCGCTGCAGACGTTAAGGAATTCAAGCAGAACCAGGAGTGGTTCCCTGAGGATGCGAAAAAGCCTGAAGGATCACTCGTTATGCTGAATTCCATCTGGCACAATACTGACCGCAACGGAAAGTTCGGTAAGGAGTATGTAAAGTATGTAGAGAAGAACTATGGTGCTAAGGCTTATGATGTAAACTCCAAAAAGATAACAGAGAAGGTAAATCAGTGGGTAAATGATGGAACGAATGGACTTATACCTTCCATATCCAATGATCTGTCAAATGTAAATGCGGTACTGATAAATACTCTTTACCTTAAGAGCTCATGGGTGAGCAGTTTTGATAAGTATTCAACCAGCTCCGACACATTTACAACTGTAAAGGGTGAAAAAGTAGAAAAGGAATTCATGAATCAGCAGGAGAGATTCAGATTCTATGAGGATACAAAGGGAAAGCTTGTTGTTCTTCCTCTAAATGGCGGCGTGGAAGCAGTGTTCGTACTCGGAGACGTAGGTAATGTTCAGGAAGCTATGAAAAAGGCCTCTTACGAGGACGTTATCGTAAAGCTTCCTAAATTCGAGACGGAAAGCTCCTTTAGTCAGAATGAGTTTATAGATTTCCTTAAGGGAAGAGGCGTGAAGCTCGCATTTGATGTGGATGCTGATTTTTCAGTAATGTGTCCCGACACTCAGTGGATGATTTCAGATATCATTCAGAAAACAAAGATAAAGGTTGATGAGGACGGCCTTGAAGCTGCAGCTGCAACAGCCATTATGATGGTTGATGGTTGCAGTCCGATAGAAGAGGAACCTAAGGAATTTGTAGCAGATCATCCTTTCAAGTTCTATATTTGCGGTGGAGAGGGCGATACGGAAGTTTTGTTCTGTGGACAGATAGTGGAGTAAAGAAGAGTTGGACTTATAATATTAAGCTTAATATTGACGTGAGAAGAAGGGTGTTGGGGAGTTATGAAAATTGTAACGGCTTTTGATTCTTTTAAAGGGAGCGTTTCTTCAATTGAGGCTGGAAATGCAGCCAAAGAAGGCTTTTCGAGAGTGAGCGGAGACGTCGAAACCATAGTTCGTCCGCTGGCGGATGGGGGCGAGGGTACCGTATATGCCCTTGTCACAGGAACTGGCGGACGTTTTGAAGATGTATCTGTCACAGGGCCACTGATGGAAAAAGTATGCTGCAGATACGGGATCATCCCAGGGAATGTCGCAGTAATAGAGATGAGCGGAGCTGCAGGAATAACACTTGTTTCTAATGAGCAGAGGAATCCGCTAAATACAACAACCTACGGCGTTGGTGAAGTCATTCTTGATGCGATAAATAAGGGCTGCAGGAAATTCATAATAGGTATAGGCGGTAGCGCTACTAATGATGGTGGAGTCGGGATGCTGACCGCTCTTGGCTTTGATTTTCTTGATTCTGAGGGAAAAAAGATTGCTCCCGGCGCAGCGGGACTTAAGGATTTAAAGACTATTTCCTGCGATAATGCATGTCCCACGCTTGCAGAGTGCGATTTCCAGGTAGCATGCGATGTGACCAATCCTCTTTGTGGCGATAACGGCTGCAGTGCAGTTTTCGGACCACAGAAGGGTGCGGACAGCAGGATGATAGAATATATGGATAAGTGGCTTGGTATCTATGCGGCCTTGGCGAAGGAGGTAATTCCTGATGCTGATCCTGACATACCGGGTAGCGGAGCCGCAGGCGGGATGGGATTTGCACTGAGGACATTTCTTGGAGCCAATCTCGAAAGTGGAATTGATATTATACTCAGGGAAACCGCCCTTGAGGATTACATAAAAGATGCAGACCTTGTTGTCACCGGTGAAGGCATGCTGGATGCCCAGACCTCTATGGGCAAAGCTCCTGCTGGTGTCGCAAAGCTTGCAAAAAAGCATGGAAAAACCGTTATAGCAATTGCCGGCGCAGTGACAGCTGATGCAGGAAGGTGTAACCAGCAGGGAATTGATGCGTTTTTCCCGGCACTCCGGAGAGCCTGCTCACTGGATGAAGCAATGGATAAGGATAATGCGATGAAAAATATCGCAGACACAGCGGAGCAGGCATTGAGACTGATATATGCTACAAAAAAAGCATAGAAAAGGAACAGACTGATGACATTACAACAACTGACATATCTTACTACGGTGGCAGAATGTGGGAATATTACGGAGGCAGCTGAAAGACTGTTCATTTCACAGCCCAGCCTTAGCACAGCAATACACAATCTTGAAAAAGAGATGGGCATCACAGCCTTTGTGCGCTCTAATAAGGGCGTTGTTGCAACACGGGAGGGTGAGGAGCTGCTGTCGTTTGCAAGACAGCTCCTGGAACAGGCAGACAATATGAAGGAGCATTTCGGAGCCGGCGGAGGAATGAGCCCTAAGTTTTCTGTTTCCTGTCAGCACTATTCCTTTGCGGTAAAGGCTTTTGTGGATTTGATCAAGGCATACGATGCAGATCAATACAGCTTCATAATCAGGGAGACTCAGACCGGCGAGATCATAGATGACGTGGCAAGCGGGAAGAGCGAGCTCGGAGTAATCTATCTTTCACAGCACAACGAAGAGATTCTCAGCAAGCTAATAAAAAAGAATAACCTTGTGTATGAAGAACTACTCGTCTCCGGGCCTCATGTTTTCATATGTAAAGACCATCCCTTGGCAAAGAAAAATATGATAAAAATGGATGACCTTAAGCCGTATCCCTATCTTGTATATGAGCAGGGGAATCGTAATTCTTTCTATTTTGCAGAAGAGTTTGTCAGCGTTCTGGATTTCCCGAAAATCATCCAGGTTCGAGACAGGGCAACACTTTTCAACCTTGTTATTGGGTTAAATGGCTTTACCGTAAGCAGCGGAATTATCGATCGGAAGCTTAATGGCAGTAGTATCATAGCCAAACCACTTGATATCGATAGGGATATGCATATTGGTATATTGAAAAAGAAGAATGCCATACTAAGCAGATACGCAGATTCATATGTTGCAGCTCTTAAAAAGCATCTCTCCATAGATTGAAACTATGAAGAAGCCAGCATTAAAAGTATTAGCTGGTATAAATAATAATTGATAGAATACCCTCCATGAGAGATGAATGGAGGATATTTTTATGAGCAGAATAACTACACCGTATAGATACGATTTTGTGGGCAGCTTTTTAAGACCGCAGGCACTGAAGGACGCCAAAGAGGCATTCCAGGCAGGAGAGATAACCAAGGAAGAATTGGACAGGGTTATCGATGAGGAAATCACAAAAGTCGTAGCGAAGCAGAAGGAGCTTGGGTTTCATGTAATCACAGACGGAGAGTTCAGGAGAACCTTCTGGCATCTTGATTTTATGTGGGGATTTGAAGGAGTGGAGCATGAGCACACAGGCAAGGGAGTGCAGTTCAACGGAGTTCTTGCGGTGCTTGATGATACATATTTAGTCGGTAAGATTAAAGCAAAGAAGCATCCTTTTGTTGAGTATTTTAAATTCCTCAAGCAGTTCGAGGATGAAAATACGGTTGCAAAATACACTATACCGGCACCTGCTCAGACATTCCAGCAGATGATCATACCTGCTAATTATGAAACCACAAGGAAATTCTATCCTACAAATGAGGAGCTCATTGAGGATATAGGCAAAGCATATCAGGATGTTATAAAGCAGTTCTATGATGCAGGCTGCAGGAATCTTCAGCTGGATGACTGCACATGGGGTGCGATAGTTGGAGATGCTGCAAAGCAGAGATATAAGGCATTGGGAATTGATCTTGAGGAAGTTAAGGCGCAGCTTTTGAAGGTAAATAATCTCGCTTTGGAAGCAAAACCTGATGATATGATAATCACATCCCATATCTGCAGGGGAAATTATAACTCTGCGTATTTTACGAGTGGAGCATACGATACGGTGGCAGACTATGTTTTCGCGCAAGAGAACGTGGATGCTCTTTTCCTTGAATATGATGACGAGCGCTCCGGAGGATTTATTCCACTTGGAAAGGTTTCAGAGGATAAGAAGGTTGTGCTGGGACTTATCACAACTAAGACACCGGAACTTGAGGATAAAGAGGCCGTCATTGCCAGAATCAGGGAGGCGGCGCAGTATATCCCGCTCGAGAGACTGTGCTTAAGCCCGCAATGCGGCTTTGCATCCTGTGAGATTGGCAATAAGCTTACTGAAGAAGAGCAGTGGGAGAAGCTCAGACTGGTAAAAGAGATAGCGGAAGAGGTGTGGAATTAAAAAATTGAAAACAGGTTTTTTATACGACTGGTTCTGAGGCCAATTCAGTGTAAAGCAGTTCATTATCTGTGAAAACAGAAGGAACTGCTTTCTTTGTGTGTTACTATAAATACAGAAAAATGAATTATAAAGGCAAAAATTGTTTGGAAAATAGTGAGGAAGAGGAGACGCATGAAAATAGTAATCCACGATCTTGATGAGAACTTCCATAATAGGGTTAGTGCTCGATTTTCAGATGTTATATGGGCTGATGGGAAATATGCACCCTGTCAGGGATGCTTTGATTGTTGGACCAGACATCCTGCGACCTGCGGTATGAAGGACTCCCTGCACCAGATATGCAGGGTTATCGGACAGACAGATGATCTCGTGCTGATAACTGAGAATTATTACGGCGGCTACAGCACAGCAGTTAAGAACATACTGGACAGGGCTATTGGAGCTTCGACACCTATGAGCACCTATCGCGGATGGGAGATGCATCATGCTCTCAGGTATGGCAAAAAGGGCGTTTTTAAGGTAATAGTCTACGGCGATATCAATGATAAAGAGAAAAGTACGTGGAAATTGATGGTCGAGAGAAACCGTTTAAATCATGGATATCAGTCTGCCGAGCTAGAATTTGTGCCTGATATCACTGCTCTGGAGGTATCAAAGATATGAAGACGGTTTTTATAGATTGCAGTCCTAAGAAAAGACTTTCAGCATCAGGTTTTGTAGCTGCCATGACAGGTCTTTTCGTTTTTGGAAGCAAAAAGATGATGAAGCTTCGCACAAAAGCGGACTACGACAATATTTTAAAGGAGCTTGAGGACGCGGATGCAGTAGTATTTACAATGCCGTTATACGTAGACGGTGTCCCTTCACATGTACTTCCTTTTCTGAAAAAGATGGAGACCTGGTGTAAAAATCTCAATCCTGAAATCAATGTATATGTTATCGCAAATAACGGCTTCATTGAAGGCAGACAGAATGAGCCGCTTATGCAGATCATGGAGAACTTTTGCATAAGGTGCGGAATAAAGTGGTGCGGCGGCCTGGGAATAGGCGGTGGAGTCATGATGAACGTGATGCGTATCATGATTGTTGTGATTTTCGCACTCGCGATATTGAATCTTCTGCTTACAGGCATCAGAACAGGAAACTTTCTGGACAACGGTATTCTTACAAATCTGCTTAAAGACGTGGCAGAGGCCCTGTTCTTTGGTTGTGGAATAATAACGTTTGATATTTGGATTGCAACCTGCATCAATCGCAGGAAGGAATATGGAAAGCACTATACAAGAATAATGCTTCCTTCATTCTTGTTCATCCTTGGAGCAGATATGTTTTTCACGGTTGTTTCCATCATAAAGGGCGGTATATTCCGCGGATGGTTTTCAAAGAAAAAACCTGATGAAGGAGGTTATAAAGAATATGAAAAAGTGGTATGACGAAGAATATGAATTCACAGTTGAAGTGACAGGATTCCTGCATGGTGACACTACTGAGCATTATTGCCGAAACGGTGAAGAAATCGGTGATGTTTACAAATGCACCTATGGTTGTCCCGTTAATAAGGATGGTTATGGCATCTGCTCCAAGACCATGATGATGCTCTTTCCGCTAATGGAAGCCGTTAGAAGTGGCGGAGATCTCGAAAATGTGGGTGGTGACGGCAAGTATAGCAAAACTGTAGTCTGCCCCGATGGCTGCGTAATGTTCAAACTGACAGCTAAACCTTTGGGTAACGAGAACTTCTATAAGGGTAAGTTTTGGAGTTATCCCGATGAGACAGTATAAGCTGGTATCTACTTGACCCAGCTTTGAATTTCAATATATGACACGTAGTTTTTGGCTCATTTTATGCCCTTCACTACGTGTCTTTTCTATATCTGAGCAAAAGTCGCTTAATCGATGCCTCCGTAGGGACATTTTCTACGTGAAAAATCTATGGATGATAGTAATGTCGCGGAAATTCTACCAGAAGGACATTTTTGGCTACTTGACTTTTCATAATTTGATAAAAATATCTAGTAAAGCCCAAAGCCCAAAGTCCAAAGCCCAAAGCCCAAAGACCATCACTGCAGGAATTCAGGAATCCCCAAACATAATTTGATCAAAATTTGCCCCCAAACAATATTTAGTCTCCAAAATCCTTCTCCCCACAGCATAGTCTTTATACTTTTTTTACAAAAGAAATAAACGCAAAATGATAAAATAATACTATGCTGCAATACCTAAAGGATGTGCGCAATGCACATGAAAAGGCAGGCATCAACAAAACAGGGACACCCACCTGTAGGAGGGATATATGATTTCTTTACTTTTGTCTTTTGCGGTGCTCATTATTGGATATTTTGTGTACGGACATATAGTAGAAAAAGTATTTAAGCCTGATGACAGGGAAACACCGGCTTACGCGAAGAAGGATGGTGTGGATTTCATTCCGATGCCCACCTGGAAGGTATTTCTGGTGCAGCTTCTTAATATTGCCGGCACGGGGCCGATTTTCGGTGCGCTTATGGGAGCGTGCTTTGGGCCGGTGGTTTTCCTATGGATAATATTCGGATCAGTTCTTGGTGGTGGAGTTCATGATTACATGAGCGGAATGATCTCCGAGAGAAATAATGGTGCGTCGATCGCTAATCTGAGCGGTATTTATCTGGGAACCTTCGCAAAGTGGAGTATGCGTATTTTCTCTATTGTTCTGCTTGTTCTTACAGGAACGGTATTTGTCACTTCCCCGGCGGCTCTCCTTACAAAGCTGACACCGCCTATGTTTGGCAATCCGTTCTGGTATATTGTGATCCTTGGTTATTATGTTCTTGCGACCATGTTTCCAATCGATAAAATAATCGGTAAAATCTATCCGGTTTTTGGAGTAATGCTCATTATCATGGCAGTGGGCATCATGGGCGGAATTATTGTAGGCGGTTATAAAATTCCGGAAATAACATTTCAGAATCTGCACCCGGAGGGGCTTCCGGTCTGGCCGTTTATGTTTGTAACGGTTGCCTGTGGAGCTATCTCAGGCTTTCATTCCACGCAGTCACCACTGGTGGCTAAGTGCATAACCTCTGAAAAGCACGGACGAAAAGTGTTCTATGGAGCCATGCTCTCAGAAGCTGTAATTGCCCTTATCTGGGCTGCAGGCGGCGTGGCCTTTTATGGAACAACCGGTGGGCTTCAGGCTGCTATTTCAGAGATGGGGCAGTCCGGAGTGGTTTATGATATTGCGACCGGATTACTTGGAAAGGTTGGAGGAGTACTGGCGATTGTAGGAGTTGTAGCATGTCCTATCACATCAGGTGATACTGCGTTCCGCTCTGCCAGACTTATTCTTGCTGAGATAACCAAACTGGATCAAAAGAAGATAAGATGCCGTCTTGACATCACCTTACCGTTGCTGGGACTTGGAGGCTTTCTGACCCAGCTTGATTTCAATGTTCTCTGGAGATATTTTTCATGGAGTAATCAGACTCTGGCGATGATATCACTCTGGGTCGCAACAGCATATCTGCTTAGAGAAAACAAAAATAAATTAGCCAGCCTTCTTACCGCGCTTCCTGCAACCTTTATGACAGCGGTAAGCGTAACCTACATATTTATGGCAGACGAGGGACTCGGATTAAGCGCAGCTATTGGTTATAATACGGGAGTAGTTACTGCCTTTGCATTTTTTGTTTTCTATTTTTACCACGTTATCGCGTATAATAAGAAGAGCGTTAACAAGAATTAAAAAGACTGAAAAATATTACGGGAGATATAAGCATGCGACAGTCTAGTAAGCTGCTTTCACTCATGCAGCATTGTAATTCTCAGGTAACTGCGAAGTTTCAGTAAATAAGATAAAATCCTGACTGTTAAACACCCCAGCCTGCACTTTTAAAAGCGTGGTCTGGGGTGTTACTATATATAATATCCAAGAAAAAAGTTAGGGGGAACGGGGCCATGATGTTAATTGATTTCCATATTGTAGCGTTTTTCTTTCAGATTTTACTTCCGGCAATGTTGATTTCCGGCGGTATTGCCATCCTTACATGGATTATCATTTTGCTGGCAAGAAGCAAATGGTTCAAGGGGAAATATTTGAAATGGACTCTCCTGGGAATTGCGCTTGTGATAGCCGCTTCTGTGGGGATATATCATTTTAAGGAAAGCGCTCGTCAGAAAGCTCTGGGACGATATCCGGATATAGTTTTCACAGGAACAAAGACTGTAAATAATAAAGAAACCAAAGTGGTGAACGGTCGCTGGGACAGTAGCAGTAATACCTATGAGAAGATCAGTGAAGTCAGTGAAGAGGATGCGCAGGATGAATCCTATAAGTTCATTGATACCGATACCGGCGAAGAAATACATGTATCCAGGTATTGTTATAACCCGGATAAAACGGCTATCTATTATTCAAATGGAGGAAATATATATAAGTACATTCCCGATGAAGACACCTATAAAAAAGTCGGAAATGCTGAGGGTTCAAATGATTTACTGTTAAGCAAAATGGTTTTTACAGCTGATGAGAGGAATGCCTATTTTTTCGGTACGGGTTATCATGATGGAAAAATAAGGAGAAATCTGTACTGGTTTAATATTCCTTTGGGAAGGGCTACAGTCATCGATGTAACAATAAATAAGTTTTATGATCTGGCGCTGTCGCCTGATGAAAAGTCCATCATCTTTATCGGAGATGGAAAAATCATGAAATATGATCTTGAAACCAAAAGGTATACTGCGCTTTTAACTGAGGCAAATCCTGATAAGTTATGGGGCCAGGGAAATTATAATGTGAAGGTTTCAGAGGATGGCAGATATATTATGTATTACTTAAGACAAATGCTGAAGAATTCATGGGTTTATGTCTATGATACCCAAACGGGAAAAACCGAAAAGGTTATAAATACCGATATGTGCAGAATATCTGACGCGGACTGGGCAAAGTAAAATAGAGAGCAAAAATATAGGACTGTGGCATGATTGCCACAGTCCTATTTGGTTATTATGGGAAAAGCAATGGATATTCTGTTTAAAAATTCTCACTAAGATATAAAGAAACTCTGCTTTGGATTACATCCGCAACTTCCTGGGCTGATTTCTGGTCTTCATAAAAGGCGCCGGCTTCTTCGGAAATAATGTCGTTTACCTTCAACTCATAGCTCTCGATATCTGTAACCGATTCAATAAAATCTACAACCTGCTGAGTTTCTTCCTTGGAGAGCTCGGTTATCTCAACTTCAATATCACCTATACCCCAAACACTACCACCTTCTACCTTTTTGCCATCTTCATCGATATAGTAGGGTTTTTCCTGAGCCTTGGCAGCAAGTGCATCAAGCGCGCTTCGTCTTATGGGTAAGCCCCATTCAACATTATTCTGATAATCATCCAGTATAAAGGATCTCATGAACTCCCAGGCAGCCTCTTTGTTCTTGGAATCGTGATTCATCGCCAGTCTGACAAAGGGTCTGATGAAGGACTTTCCGCCATCTGCAGTGGGGAAGCCGTTGAATTCCACATCTGTTCCAAAGTATCCCTTTTTCAGGACCTGATAATCTTCAAAGGAAGTGAGGAAGTACTCATATAGTAACGACTTCTTTTCTCTGTAAAAGGTTTCAAAATCTTCATACTCAAAGCCTGTTTCCTCGGAAGTAGCAGGGAACTGCTTTACAAACTGCAAAAAGCTTATGAAGTCATCGGAATCGAAGCTGCAGGTGCCCTGTGCGTAATCGACAAAGGTATTGCCGATGGTGGAGTACAGGGATACAGCCATCTCTCTGGTCTGAGAGCCCATTCCCAGCTGGGGATCCATGCCATTGCTCTTACAAATGTCCTCATAATTAGAGAGGGTAACTGTCTGATCGCCTACGACATCCTTTGATACTACGCAGGTGTCGATTCCATAAAGTGGCAAAATAGAGTACATCTTGCCATCAATCTTTGTGGAGTCCAGTATATTCTGTAAAAAGTCCTGGGTATTGAGCTCTGGATCGTTATCAAAATATGAATCCAATGGCTCGATAGCACCTTTTTCCACATAGCTCTCGAGGGGCATATCGAAATCAACGACAAGCATGTCCGGACCGCAGCCCTGGGTGAGATCGAGACCTATGCGCTTTAAAACCTCATCATATGCTGCTACAGTATCCTCAGTTAAGGATTCACCATAATCGATTATCTGAATCTTGTATTTATCGCTCTTTTTATTGAACTTCACGACCTGACTTCTGACAGAATCAGGTACATAGACTACGCCCAGAGTCAGTGTTTCCTTGTCCTTTACATCAGACGCGTTAACCTTGGTCATGCATCCAAGGGCTGAGTCGCCGTTGTCATCACGATTAACTATAAAAAAGGTTCCATCAGGCGCTTCACAGATATAATTCATGTAGCAGGAGAGGATATCAGAGGATGTGTAGTCACATACAAGGGTTGTTTCCTCATCCCCCAAGTTGAAGGCTACGATTTTGGCATAGTCCTCGTAGTAAAAATCGTAGGATTCTCCGGGATATATATTGCTGCCATAAACACCATTAGGAAGCAAAAACTCCTCATCAAACTCCATTTTTTCCGGATTGTATTTTTTAACACGATATCTATTATCGTCACTGGAATCATCCTCTGACAGATATACATCGCCAGTCTTGGAGGCAAAAAGTGATCCGTAATAATATTCTTCGCCGTTATCCTTCTTAATAACAACACGGCCCTCACCTGTATTCTCGTCATAGAGGGAAATGTTACCCTCGGCGCAGGTCATTATTCCTTTATCCTTAAGGTAAGCTACTGACTGGACGTAATTATTTAGGTCCTCCTCTGTCAGCGGAGCTTCCCAGATCGGTTCCCCTTCAGAGGAAAGCTTTACGATTGAACCTTTCTTTTTACCATCGGATTCTTCGCTATTTTCAACTTTAAAAATATAGACATTGTCATTCTGATCACCGGCTAAATTGTCTATGTCCTCATTTTTTCCAAGAACAAAAGGAATCTCGGAGACCTCTCCGGTTGACAGTGACACCTTGAATAGCTGTCTGTTCACGTTCTCTGTCTCATACATGTTGGCAGTAAGGAAGAGGTAATCCTTTCCTCTGCCCATGTAGTTTATGCTGTATTTCCCGGTGATAGGAAGCTCGATATTCTCAAGGTTATAGATATGCTCTTTATCAGCTTCTGCAGTTGCCGGACTGGTACTGATAACCGATGCGTCATTCTTTTTTCCACATGCACATAAAAAGACCGCGGAACACATGAATATGGCTATTACTCTGAACAAATTCTCTTTTTTCATAACTATCTCCTTAATTGCGTGTTACGTGTACTAGATGAACTAGTACACTTGTAGCATAAACAGAGATAATTGTCAACTGCCGTTCATTTACGGATATTAGCTCTGTTTATACATATTTAAGATTATCGAATAACGAAATGTTGTATCATTAAGTATGAGGGACATTTTCGCAAAAAACGTTAAGAAGCTTATTTAATACCAATCTTAGATGGGAATGAAATTCGAGGGGGATTGCATATGAACCGTCTAAAGGTCTTAATTACTTCCGATGGGTACAGAGATGAGATAAACGGCGTTGCCCAGATCGCAGCCATCTGTGCTGATGAGATGAGAAGACGCAGAATCGACGTCAGGGTCCTTACTTTATCGGATAAGAAGTTCAACTATAAAAATGGCGATGACTATTATCTGCAATCGTACAGATCAGCTTTTTGGCCGGAATGGAAAAAGAGCTTTGTTCGAAAGCATGCATTTATAGATGAAATAGTCGCATGGAAGCCTGATATTATTCATGCTCATACAGAGGGCTCCACCGGGATCATTGCAAATATGATCTCGGATGCTTGTGGTGCGCCCTTAGTCATGACATCTCACACAGATTATGCAAAATATGTTTTTGGCAGATTTCATAATACATTTCCATTAACCATAGCCTCGATAGTATGGGGATATTTTGCATATAAGCACGCAAGTCGTGTCATACTGCCGTCTGAAAAAGCGCTGACATTCGATCAGCATAAATTCATAAAGGACAAAGCTACAGTTTTAAATAATGGAATAAATTTGCATAAGCTTCAAAAGAGCGTTCCGCCAGGTGAGCGCAGGGAATTAATGAGAAAATACGGTATCCGGGACAATAAGAAGATTCTTCTTGTAGTAGCAAGACTTGCTAAGGAAAAGAAAATAACAGACATTCTGGAATGGACGAAAAAGCTTCTGGAAAAGGATCCGGATATTCAGCTTGTTATTGTAGGCGATGGTTTATATAGGCAAAAGCTGGAGAAACAGGCTGAAAAATTAAAAATAAAGGATGCGGTAACCTTCACGGGAAGAGTTTCTCCTGAACGGGTTTATCGATTTTATAATATCGGGACGCTCTTTGTTTCGGCATCGGATTTCGAGGTGAACAGCCTCTCATATATTGAGGCCATGGCCTGCGGACTTCCTATTATCTGCCGAAATGATCCGTGCCTTAAGGGCATCCTTGAAAACGGAGTAAATGGATATTCCTTCGAAAATGGTGATGAGTATGGCAGACATGTAATGCAGCTTCTTGAAAATGAGGATATGCGCCTGGAAATGGGAGAAAATGCCAGGGAAATGTCAGCACGCTTTAGCGACAGACATTTTGTGGACAGTATGCTGGAAATATATGGCGAGATCATCACCAAACAGGTGGAGGTCTTGTACAATGACTCTTTATGAAAAATTAGACAAAATTTTAATTGCGGGAGATTCGTGGAAGACCATACTGGCCGGACTTTTGGTAACTGTGCAGATATCGTTTGCTGCGCTGGTTTTGGGAACCGTGCTGGGAGCTGTGGTATGTCTTTTTAGAACGCGTAAAAATCCCATAATCAGAGGGATTGCCTCCGGATATATTGCAATCCTGAGAGGAACGCCGGTGCTGATGCTTCTGCTGCTTTTGTATTATGGAGTTTTTGCAAAAGCAGGGCTAAAGCCTCTCACAGTAGCTATCATCACCTTTGCACTTAATGTGTCGGCACATGTGGCAGAGCTCCTGCGCTCAGCGCTTCTTGCAGCTGACAAGGGACAGGCAGAGGCAGCGAGAACACTGGGATTTTCAGCGTGGGCGACCTTCCGCCTTGTGACACTTCCACAGGTTCTCCGTATTGCAAAGCCCGTCTATCAGTCCACGATAGTTAACCTCATTCAGTGGACCAGCGTTGTTGGATACGTTACGATCACTGATCTTACAAGGGTTATTAACAATACTGCGGCCAGAACGATGCAGCCGCTTCTTACGATTTCCATTGGTATGCTGATATACCTTGCCTTTTCTTACGTCGTGTTTGGCTTTTTCACACTGACAGATAAGATAAGTGAAAAGAAAAGGGGGCCTGCCGTATGAGCCTTATAGAAGTTAAGGGATTAAGAAAATCCTTTGGCCCCAATGAGGTTTTAAAGGGAATAGATCTGACAGTTGAACGTGGTGACAGAATCGCCATAATCGGTGGCTCCGGATGTGGAAAAAGCGTGCTCCTAAGGTCACTGACACTGCTGGAAAAGCCAAGCGCCGGGCAGATTTTCATAGATGGCCGCGAGATCACTGAACAAGGGGCAAATGTGGATGAAATCAGGCAGAGCATGGGAATGGTATTCCAGAAATTCCACCTTTTTTCAGAGATGGATGTGATGGATAACCTCTGTCTTGCTCCTGTGAAGCTAAAGGGCATGTCCAGAAAGGATGCTGAAGAAAAGGCAATGGAGCTGCTTTCTCAGGTGGGCTTAGCTTCTCGAGCACACAGATGGCCTGAGGCGCTGTCAGGTGGTCAGCAGCAGAGAATAGCGATATGCCGTTGCCTGATGATGGAGCCCAAGGTTCTGTTATTCGACGAACCGACAAGTGCCCTTGATCCGCCGATGGTGGGCGAGGTTCTTGCGGTTATACGAATGCTTGCAAAGCGCGATATGAGCATGCTTATTGTAACCCACGAAATGAATTTTGCCAGAGAGGTTGCGAACAGGGTGCTGTTCCTTGCGGATGGTGGTATTTATGAGCAGGGGACGCCCACAGAGATATTTGATAGCCCGAAGCGTGAAAAGACCATAGCATTCATCCAGAAGATCAAGTATTTCAACTATGAGATAAAAGAGCGTGGGTTTGATCTGATGGCACTTCAGGGCGGAATACAATCGTTTGGAGAAAAATACGGTCTTAGTCAGAAGCAGATTTACAGACTTCAGATTTGCTCAGAGGAGCTCATATACGAAATGCTGGGTGGCTGCTATGAGAAAAGCGATGAAGTGGATATAAATATAGATATTTCGTATTCGGAAGCAAATTGTACAACGGAGCTGGCCATTACCTCCGGAGGAAAAGAGTTTGATCCCTTCGGGCAGGAGGATGATGGACTTGGAGTAACAATTCTTAAAAAGATGGCTAAGAGCATAAGGTGTCAAAGAGAGGGCGACAGGAACCGGATCAGGATAGAGCTGTAAAGCAAGAAATGAAATGTCACCAATTTTAAGGGTGAGCAGAGTCGTACGGAAGCACATATTAACATATAGTATAATAAAAAAGATAATATAATAAAAAAGTTGAGGGAG
This sequence comes from Butyrivibrio sp. XPD2002, assembly GCF_000423945.1. GTDB lineage: Bacteria > Bacillota > Clostridia > Lachnospirales > Lachnospiraceae > Butyrivibrio. The sequence continues at coordinate 79,602 of NZ_AUIY01000013.1, forward strand.
TACTATGTATAAAAGGAATCAGAAATTTATCAGAAGCATCGGGGTATTTATGCTCACGGCAGCAATTCTTACAGGCTTCTCGGAAAAAGTATCTGCCGGTAAGACAGTTTCAGCTAAAGCAACAAGTGAAGCAGATGCAATCCCGGGTAATGGGAGACACTTTGTCCAATATAACGGACACGTTTATTTCAGAATTCCAAGTGAAGATGACATGAAAAAATCTGCAATCTGGGGTAATTATGCGGATATTCCAAACAGTAAAGGCACGATTGTTGCTATGGATTGCAAAACCTTAGAAACAGAGCCGCTTTTCGAGGATATGTCGCAGGGGCGTATTGTTATATCCGGTGGTCGCTTAATACTAAGCTCTAACAGTCCTGCCGGACAGAACAACGTTCGCTCAGTTTCATTGGATGGATCTGATACAAAGGAGCTTCCGGGAACAAATATTTATGGCACACAGCCTTCAGGAAAATACTTTGTTACAGGTGGCTTTAATTCAAAAGACCATAAATTGCATTTATATATCTGTGATGAGGATGGTGGCTACAAGGAACCTGTTACATCAAGTAAGTTATATGATTATGCAGGAATAGGTAAGACACAGCTTTTTTGTATTACAAAGGAAAAAGAAGGCTACGGTAGTCTTTCAGGATTTGACTTAGAAACAGGTGAAGAAACAGTTTACGGAGAACTTCCGGAGCTGCAGGGAACTAAAAAAACGCCCGGCAGTGTAAGCAGATGTATGGAAGAAGACGGATATGTTTATTTACAGCTTGTCTTTTACGAGGGCTCAAGCTATATCTATAAAGGTTCAAATTGTGTAAAAGTAAAAGTGGGTAAAGCAGGCAGCCTTGAAGAAATCATTCCTGAAGAAACGAAGAAAAAAGATGGAGAAGAGCGATATTCCCGTACTGTCATGGTAAAGGATGGCAAGCTTCTTTATGTTGAAGGAAGGCCCAATACTGCATCACTTGATCCTCATGGGAACATTGGCTTTTATAATGATGATGCCGAATTTGTAAAGGTAGCTTCCGGATATGAAACAGAGTTAACCGGTGAGAAGGATACCAGATTGTCGGTTGAGACTGTTGAAGCCGTTGATGGTTATATCTACGTTATCCAAAACAAAGAGCGCAGGGCTCAGAAGGATGATGACGGTCTACGATATGCGTATAAAAGAGTGGAAACGTCGTTTATCCGTCTTGATGAAAAAACAGGTAATAAGGTAACTATCAGTCACTGTGAAAATCCTGATATTAATAACCAGGACAGTGATCAGGCTAAAGACTCTGACGACGATAAAATTCCGAACAATGATCCTCTCAAAGGCCTTGTGAGAGGTGATATTCTCAAAAGGTTCCGCGCATCCAACCCCTACAGAGAGGGTAATGGTGTCCAGGAGGAAGCACGCAGGCTTGGAAACTGGGTGAAGGACTCTATTAAAAATCATATGCCGGATAGCTTAAAAGAGCAGGGAGAATCAATTGGCCGGAAATATGAGTTTTATTTCGGAACAGACATAGGGAACAATTTAAATAATAATTTCCCTTACATCTATATGGCTTATTTCACTCTCAAGGATTATTACTTCAATGGCAGAAATGTAGAATTTTACAATAGTCTTATTGAAGATGATTCATATCTGGGTAGTGGAGATCCGGAAACCATAGATCAGATGTATAAGGATATGCAGGCATTCATCACTGAATGCAATAACTACATAAGGAGAAAATAATCAAAAAGAGCGGGAAACATCTATGCGCTTTTATCGATTTAAAGAAACATTGACCGGAAGCCGGAGGCCAGAGGGTGAAAAGAGGGCTGATAATAACAATAAATCTCTTAATAATGGGAGTTATCCTGTTCTTTATCATCAGGTATGCGAATACTAAGGCGGAAGAGAGCAATAAAAATGAGATCATCGCCTTTGAAAAGATGACCATGACCACAAATCAGATCATCGCCAATTACCTTGAGGATGAGCAGCATCTCTGTGATATTTGGGCGAACTATATCAATCGTTCAGCGGAGGATGGCGCCCCGATGACGGCAGAGGACGCTGTATCCTTTATCAGAAAGGCCAAGATTTCATCAGAGATTGAGGGACATCTGATCTTTCTTGACAGTCCTGACAGGGAAGGCATTTCCACGACAGCCAGGGTGTCTGACCCCAGTGTTTATACGGTTTCTTACAAGAATCTAAAAATTTTTGACAATATTAGTGTAAGCGATACGTCCGATGTCGTTAATCTCACCAGAGCCTACACAAATCCTATGAATGGTGTGCAGTCCATTGCGTTCTTAAACAATGTGACTGTGCTTGACAAAGAAAGTGGTGAGCAAAAGAAGGGCCTTCTGATGCGTGTTGTTCCTTTGAGCCGTCTTGAGCAAAAGTTGGTTTTCCTCAAAGGTGAATACGAGAATGTCGAGATAAGTCTCGTGGACAAGGAAGGTAATTACGTTGTCCACGGTAAGTCCTTTAAGAACAGTAATTTTTTTGAGTACTACAAGTCCTATAATGCGGCTACGTCTGAGGAATATGAGCGCGTGATCAAGGAGATAGCCGGTGGGACCGGTACCATGACGATCAAAAACTTCAAGAAAGAGGACTGTATTTTATCCTACACGCCTCTTGAGACTATGACGACATGGTTTCTGCTTGCCTATATACCTGTGAATGATCTGGTGGCAAGCAGGTCCATAGACTGGCAGCTTCTTGGAATAGCTACAGTTGGCTTTTTGATTCTTCTGATATTTAATTCGATTGTAATGATGAATTACAATCGCGAGCTGTCAGAGGCTGCGAAGCAGGCAAATCAGGCCAATGAGGCCAAATCCAGCTTTCTGTCCACCATGTCCCATGATATCCGCACGCCTATGAACGCGATACTGGGCTTGAACGAGATGATACTTCGTGAGACCAGGGACGATAATATCAGAATGCACTCGGAGAGCATAAAAACGGCGGGAAGCACGCTCCTTGGCATCATCAACGATATTCTGGATTTCTCCAAGATAGAAGCCGGAAAAATGGAAATAATAAACGTTGATTACAGTTTTGCTTCCCTCCTCAATGATCTTGTAAATATGGTGCAAAAGAAAGCGGAAGACAAGGGGCTTTCTTTTAACCTGAATATAGACAAAAATATCCCCATGGTCCTTAACGGAGATGAGATCAGGATTAAGCAGGTAATCATTAATATCCTCTCGAACGCCGTTAAATATACCAAACAGGGGGGCATAACCTTTTCCATACATGCAGATAAGATGCAGGATAAGCCGGATAGGGTCAGGCTTAAAGTAAGTGTTGCAGACACCGGTATAGGAATAAAACCTGAGGATCTTGATAAGCTGTTCGTTGCCTTTGAGCGAATTGAGGAAAAAAGAAACAGGAACATCGAGGGCACAGGTCTTGGTATGACTATTGTCCAGAGATTTCTTGACATGATGGGCAGTCATCTTGAGGTCCAGAGCGAATATGGCAAGGGCTCGGTATTTTCCTTTGAACTTGAGCAGAAGGTCGTTAAATGGGATCCCATTGGAGATTTCGAGGAGGCCTTCAGACGTTCAACAAGTGAGAGGGCAAACTACCATGAGAAGTTCACAGCTCCTGAGGCAAGGGTGCTTGTGGTTGATGATACTCCTGTTAATCTCACGGTGTTTGTAAATCTGCTTAAGAGAACAGGACTACAGATCGATACGGCGGAAAGTGGTGATGAATGCATATCGCTTTTTGCCAAGAAAAGTTATGATGCCATTTTCCTGGATCACATGATGCCGGATAAAGATGGTATAGAGACCCTTAATGAGATGAAGGACATAACGGATACTCCGAATAAAGAGACACCGGTAATCTGTCTTACCGCCAATGCGATATCGGGTATGCGTGAGATGTATACGAAAGCCGGATTTGATGACTATCTCACCAAGCCGATCGATGCAGAACGTCTTGAGATGATGTTATTACAGTATCTTCCTGAGGATAAGGTGACTATTGTATCCGATAAGGAGGACACCACATCCGATAACAATGACACTGACGAGTATGTGCTTCCGGATTTTCTGCGTGATATTAAGGAGCTTGATATAGACTCAGGGCTGGATTATTGCGGCGACTGCGAGGATTATTTGATGGCTCTTGAGACATACCTTGGCAGTGCGGAGAAGAAGGCGGAAGAAATCGAGAAATACTGGGCCGAAAGAGATATAAAAAATACAACAATAAAGGTACATGCGCTTAAGAGCACTTCACGATCGATAGGCGCACTGGAGCTGGGAGAATTCGCCGCAAGGCTTGAGAAGGCCGGAAACAGCGGTGATCAGGAAATACTGGAAAAAGAACTTGGCGAACTAATTTCCAGGTACAGACAGCTTGCGAAGGATCTTGAACCACTAAAGGACCTGGAGGAATCGGATAAATAGGATAGTCTTAGCAGATAATGACTGGAGGTAATTCTTATGAGGAAATCCTTTAAAACGCTATTGTCTTTAGGTATGGCTACTATGCTTCTTTTGCCGGGCTGTGGCAATGGAAAAAAAGAGGAAGCTGCCTTTGTTCCAAAGTATGACAAGGATACGGAGTTTTCTTTGACTGTTGCGGGCAGTTACGGTAACTTTGAATCGCTTGAAGCAGAGTTTGAGCGCTTTTATGAGTATTATCCCAATGCCAATTTAGAGTATGTAACCATGGATGATTACAATAACGTCATCTCAAGCGCCCTTGTAAATAACGAGCCGCCGGATATCTTTACGACTAGCAGCTGGATGGTCGGCAATGAAATGTATGATGCTATGTTTGATGCCTGCGAGGTTTTGTCCGATTCTTCTTCCGGTATCGATTATTCCTGCATCAGGGAGTCACTGATAAGGACTACGGATTCTGGAGATGTTGTAATGCTTCCGATTTTTACAACCTCATATGGAATGCTTGTGAACATGGATATCTTTGAAAAAGAAGGCTTAAAGGTTCCGACAAATTTCAAAGAGCTTATGGAGGTCTGCACAAAGCTAAAAAATGCAGGCTATGAATCTCCTATGATGGGTGCGGACAGGTTCAGCGGATCCGGTTTGTTTAACTGCTTCGTTTATCCGATGTTTGCATATAATGTCACAAAGAACAGCGATAAAATCGACGCCCTCAATAACTTCGAGCCGTCATCGGGAGAGCTGATGCGTCCTGCTTTGGAGAGACTTAACGAATTTGTGAACTCTGATTGCATCGATGTAGCAAAATGCCAGGAGGAGATCGTGGACGAATACGACTCGGTAATCATGAGATTTTTCGAGGGTGATGTGCCGATGATGTTCGCTACAGGTGATGTGGTTTCAGGCACAGCCAAGAGAGAGAGCAAGTCCGATGCCTTTACCGCGAATCCCTTTAAATATAAATTCTTTACCGCACCTGCAGGTGACGACGGCGGTTATTTCATCAATTCAATTAGTATTTGCTTTTCCGTTAATAAAAACAGCAGAAATATAGACATGGCCAATGAATTTATGCGCTTTCTTATCAGCAAGAAGGAGCTTGGCAACATGGCAGGCTTAAAGAGACTGATTCCACCTGTTGACGATTTTTCGTCTGATGAAATCTATTCTGCCCTGGCTGATATACCTGCTGACAGGAGCTTTAGCGACAAGGAAACCGGTCTTTTGGATCCTGCGGTCAGACAATTCAGAGCTGCTATTTATGCTGTTGGAAATGGCGAGATGACAGTGGATGAGGCTGTTGCTGCTTACGGAAGTATTCCGGAGGAATAGAGTTTGAAGTATGTTGTTACCAGACTGGCGTTATTGCTGTCATTCGTGATAGGACTCAGTTTTTTTAGTATTGATGTAAAAGCTGACGATAATGCCACACTTATGATACTTGATGTGGATATGTGCGAGGATGCGGATGATATTATGGCTATCCGCCTTGCTGAAGTATATGATGCCCAGAATAAAGTGAAGCTTCTAGCCGTTACAAGTAATGTAATGGGTAATGAAGATGCAATAGCTGGGATGCTTACAAAAGAAGGCTTTGGAGATGTTCCTGTAGGAGTTAGTCCGTACCCGAACGATACCAGTCACCCGGCATATTGGGATAAGCTTTCTGAAACCGCATCAAGTAATGAGAAGATAGATGCTGTTAAGTTACTAAGAAGGACACTTGCCGAAGCAGATGCACCGGTATCTATTGTCACCACAGGCTATCTTACAAATATTTATGAGCTTATGATCTCACAAGGAGATGAGTACAGCCCTCTTAGCGGGATGGAGCTTATAAGAGAAAAGGTAAAGGAATTACACGTGACCGGCGGTGTTTACCCCGCGGGCGTGGATTTTAATTATGCCTATGTGCCATTTGCACCTGTTAGTGCCGGATATGTATTTGAAAAATGGGGCAGCGCTGTGCCGCTTTTCATATATACATACGACCTTGGCGGCCCGCTTATGTGCGGCGGCAATCTTCAGGACATGGCTGAAACCGACTATCTTGCATGGGCATTGAAGAACAGAGGCGCTGAAAATGGAACGCCATCCTGGGATGCTTTTACAGTGTTTGTTTGTGCTAATTTTATAGATGCTGAAATTCATGGGATAACATGTGAAAAATGTAATATCGAAATTGATCAGGACGGAGCTGATATTATAGAGGACTGTCCAGAGGGGAAATTCTACAGAATCAGGAAAAGTAAGGATAATGAGTATTATAGGGACCTTATAAATGCTGATCTGTGATTGAGATGATACTATCAAATTTGCAACTTACCCCTTTAAAAATACAACTTACTTCATAATCCGTTTTCCAATTTCAGTTTGTGCCGTATTATCCGATTAACAGATAACCACAGATAAATCGGGGAGGCACAAATGAATTCAATAGAGATAAAAAATCTTACAAAAAGATACGGAAAATTCTTTGCGGTTGATAATCTCAGTTTTGAAATAAAGCAGGGCGATTTCGTTGGATTTCTGGGCGTAAACGGAGCAGGAAAATCCACGACGGTTAACATGCTTTCAACCATACTTACTCCGGATGGCGGAGATGCATATCTTTGTGGCTATAAGCTTGGCAAGGAAGATATGGAAATCCGCCAGTCAATCGGAGTTGTCTATCAATCAAATGTCTTAGATGACTTGTTTACTGTTAAAGAAAACATTGTCACACGCTCAAAAATGCTTGGGTTGGACGACAGTACAATAAACAAGCGTCTTTCAGATCTTTCAGATATTCTGAAACTCTCAGATATTATGAATAAGCGATACAGAGTTCTCTCGGGAGGACAAAAGAGGCGATGTGAAATTGCTTTTGCTCTCATGCATTCGCCTAAAATTCTTTTCCTGGATGAACCCACAACCGGCCTTGATCCTGCGACCCGCGTTGATGTCTGGGACGCAGTTGAGAAGCTTAGGGCCAATACTGATATGACAGTTTTCCTGACGACTCACTACATGGAAGAAGCGCAGTCAGCAGACAAGATCATAATCATTAGTAAGGGAAAAAAGCTGGCGGAAGGAACTCCCTTTGAATTAAAGGAGAGATTTGCCAAAGACAGTTTAAAGCTGTATTTCAGCGAGAATAACAGAGACAAGGTCCTGGATATTATAGGAAAAGACAGGCTTATCACAACATCCTATGGCGGATGTGTTGAATCGAAAAATCCCTTTGCTGCAGCAGAAACAGCGGGCAAATTAAAGGGAATCGTTGATGGATTTGAAATAATACAGGGCAAGATGGACGACGTATTTTTGAATGTCACTAATGAATATGGGAGGGCAGTATAATGAGAAGCTTTTTTGCGATAAATAAGAGAAACATAGGTTTATATTTTAGAGATTACTCAGCTGTATTTTTTTCACTTCTTTCAATGATAATCATCATTGTTCTGATGGTGTTTTTCCTTGGAGATATCAACAACGGCGAGCTTCTTGATGCAATAAAGCTGGTTCCGGGAAGAGGCACAGACAGTGATGTCAAAACAATAGAGCAGTTCAGTTTTCTCTGGACCTGCGCAGGAATACTGACAATAAATGCATCAACAGTCACTCATGCATTTTTCTCAAATATGATTAAGGACAGAACAGGAAACCGCTTGAATTCACTGCTTGTAATGCCTGTTAAAAGACCTGTATTCGTACTTGGATATATTTCAGGTGCCTGGATCAGCGGTGTCATCATGAGCATAATAACCTTTGCTTTTACAGAGGCTATAGGCGTAGTAAAGGGGATGGAAGTTCTTCCTTTTGAGGTACACGTTAAGCTTCTTCTTTTGATAATGCTTAATAACTTTGTATATTCAGCTGTAATGTTCCTTCTTGCATCAATCATCAAGAGCCAGAGTGCATGGAGCGGAATCGGAATTATTCTTGGTACACTTTCAGGCTTCCTTGGCGGAATTTATTTCCCCATTGGGTCCATGAGCAGCACAATGCAGCATGTTGTTAAGCTTTTTCCCTTCATTTACGGAACCTCTCTTTTCAGAAAGGTAATGATGGCTCCTCTCGAAAACACCTTCTTCGACGGAATGCCCGAAGTAGTACGAACGGAGGTTGACCGCACTATGGGCATGGACATTTTCATTAACAACAATCAATTGTCTGAGCCGGGAAAAGTGGGTATACTTATTGCTGTAGGGGTAGTCTTTATCATCATTTCCACTATTTTCCTAACAATAAGCAAGAAGAAAGACAGATAATGAAAATTACTATTGAGTCACCGTTACCCGGTGAAGAAGATGAAATCATCATAAAGATGGCAGAATTGGACGACGAGGTTCTTAAAGTAATCCGTCGTCTCAAGGACGGCGTAAGCAAGGACACTATGGCTGTTTATGCAAACGAGAGCATTCTTATGGTTCCCATCAGGGATATCCTGTATTTCGATGCAACAGATAACCGCGTATTTGCTTACACCAGGGATAACTGCTTTGAAACCAGGAAGAAGCTCTTTGAAATAGAAGAGCTTCTTGCCAATTCTTCATTTTTGAGAATATCCAAAAATGCCATCGTTAACATAAAATCCATCGATCATCTAAGCCCTGAATTTAACGGAAGATTCATCGCCAGCTTAAAAAACGGCGAAGATATTATCATTTCAAGGGGCTATGTCCCCGAGCTTAAGAAAAAGCTCGGTATCGGGAAATAAAACGGAGGACTACTAATATATTATGAGAGCATTTTTATCTGAATTTTTAAAATGGTTTTTGATCATAAATACAGGCATAATGGTCATCGTCTGGATCAATATTTTTAAATACGATACTATCTGGACAGCTATCATTCCGCAGATTTTCGGGGCAAGCTTTTTGACATCACTGGTAACGGCTGCTTATTTTTCATACAATCCCAGAAAGCCTATCAGCGTGCCTGTCAGAATATTACTTACCATCGCACATTACCTGATCCTATGCGTGATCATAATGACTCTTGGCACACGATTTAACTGGTTTGAGCTCACATTGCAGGGCGGCCTTGCCGTAACCTTAAGCGTGGCCGGTGTTTATATCATTTCAGCTGTGATTTCGTATATGCTGTCAAAGGGAGAAGCAGATGAAATGACAGATGCGCTTAAAAAATATAAAGAAGAGGATTAAAATACGGTATGCAAGGGTACATCTTCTCATGCATTTCTAAATCATGAAGGACGACCTATAAGAATGAAGCAGGAACAACCAGAGTTGTTTGCGGCATTCAGTAGTTTAGTTGTGGAGAAGTAGTATAATTATGGCAGTAATATAGCAGAAAGAAGGAGGCTTTGATATGAAAATCGAACTTGGAATGAAAGTAAGGATTAAGGAGACTTGTGAGGTTAATGCGGGTTATACAGGAGTAGTGGAAAGTATTCTGCGCAATAGAGAGGACCATAATATTGGTGTTGATATAGATGGAGACCACGAAAATCCCACACCGTATTACTACAGTGAGACTGATCTTGAAGTTTTAGAATAAAAAACACTTACACCAAAAATAATTATCTGCTATGATCTGTTACAATATTTAGCTTAATGTTGGTGGTCTTCAGAACTTTGTGTTCGTTGCTGATCTTTGTTCAGCACTATTGTTTTTTATTTAGCACCACCGATCTGCAGCTTAGCCCCACTAAGGGGGGTTATACTTAATAATACAAACTGACATTATCTTGCTGTTTAATGAATTAGTGGGGATGAAAAGTGTAACTACACGTCGAACGCCACAAAGCAAATAAGGTCAAGTAGCCTAAATTGCCATTCGGGCAATAACTACGTGAAAAATGGTTAAGCAGGGATTTCTCGCGTAGGAAATGGCCACCTAAAAGCAATCGACTACGTGAAAATTGCTTAGGAATAGATAAGACTCGTAGGAAAGAGTTAATACTAAGGCAGAAACTACTTGATAAATACTAAAACCCAGGCTGGGACAAGTAGAAAAGACAATATTGCTGCTAAATCCTACGCGAAAATAGTCGAAAGTAAGAATTTTTCAAGTAATATCGACCTTCCGGGAATGTTTCCCAAAAGAGTTATAGATGGAAATAATTTCGGGATATAATGTTTCAAAGCCTCTTACTCTAAGTCTTCCTCTTCAACTCTGATGAATTCTACCCAATTGTTATCGTCCATATTTACATAAATGGAGTCACCTTCAATTGTGAATTCCCTGCGGTTGTTCCAGGTGGAATCCATGAAAAACTGGGAACTGCCCCAATAGAAATCAACTTCATCCTGCATTTCCATTTTTCCTGTGTGATCAGGATTAAGTGTGATTGTATCAGTAACTAACTGAACCTGCCCATCTACTGCTTCGTCATACACGTGTTGGTAGGTTCCGAGATAGTTGGAAAACTCTGTCTGGGGAGCGAAGTGATCAAAGTCCAGAGTATCGTACACCATTGATAAGTTGTAACTGATTTGGGAATTCATACGGTCATTATTTCCCATGGTCTGATAAATCTCAACAAGGAAAACCTTTCCATTATATTCTGCTGCTTCATACATCTCATATACAGGTACTTTTCCTTCTGTGGGATTAAGACGTCTGATATATGACCAGTTATCTCCATAGAAAAACCCTTCACTTCTTATCGTATCATCAGGGTTCCAGTTCTCTGTCTTTTTGCCAAGAACTTCAGTGGGAGATTTTCCATCGATTACGTTAAAGCCTACATAGCAGGTTCCTGCACAGTCACCAGTATATACAAAGTATGCACCGTCTCGTGTCTCATTTACTTCGAAAAGCTTTTTTTCATCAAAACTTATGTATGAATCATATAAGAGGGAATATCACACAATTATCACACGTATGGGTTGGCATTCATTAGCTGGTATTTGTTTTTTGATTGACACAGGTGTTGGCTGCCAGGTGGGACAGTCTATTAAAAAAATAAATATAGAAAATATAATGGAATTATGCAGATTGAAATATTAGAATACTAATGGGGGAGCTAATTGTTTTCAATCAACAAAAATCAAAAGGAGAAGGGAATCATTATGAAAAAAGTTTTTAAGTCTCTCTACGCGCTGGCAATCGCTTTGTGCGTAATTTCAGTTGCAAAAATAAGTGTATGTGCATCAGAGCATCTTCCGGAGGGTGCTACATTTTATTCTGAAAAGTATAAGTATGTAGTGACGAAGGCATGTACCATAGAGCCCGAAACTGCTAGCGGTGATTTTGGACAGGTTTTGATCGCAGGTTTTAATCCGACATTTTATAAAAAGGCAAAGAAAATAGCGATGTCATCATCCTCGTTCCTTGTTGGCACGGATAAAGCAGGTATCACCTTAGATGTAACTTGCGATAGAACAAGAGAGCAGTTCCATATTACAGGATTCACTTCCGGTGCATTTAAAAATTGCAAAAAAATTGTTTCAGTTGATGTGCCTGCATTTTCAACGGATCGCATTAGCTATGGTTCAAAGGATAAATATCTGTTAGATATCCCGGATAACTGCTTTGCAGGATGTACGGGGTTAACTAAAGTTACATTGGGAACAAACCTGACATCCTCATCTGAAACTCGTATAGGGAAAAATGCTTTTAAGGGATGTAAGAAACTGATTCAGATCGATCTGAATACAACGCCTGTTTTTATAGGAAAAAATTGCTTTAAAAACTGTAAGAAATTACACACCATTGTTTGGAATAACATTTCAAACACATTACCTCCCGTTGATGTTCAGGCAAATGCATTTAAAAATGTCAAAAAGGTGACTATCCAATCCACATTAAGTGATGCTTCCAAGGATCTTGCTATCAAGATGAAGCGCCGCGGTGCTAAAAAGGTGTATTACTATTATGACCACATAAAGAAAAAAGCATGATAACCAGTAAAAAGAGATTTAGAGAATTGAAAAGAAGAATTATAACCTTGACTTTATTCATGACTTTTATAATTGCAGGATGCAGTAAACAAGAAGAAGCCCCGGTAGAAACACCAGCTGAAAAGACAGATGAAATAGCTGAAGAAGAACCTCAAAAAGAGAAATTTTTACCGGCTGAATACATTTGGAGCACCTATGAAAAATCTGATGTTTTAATAAAATTGGATTACCCTTATGAAGATGGGAAGCATGAACTGTATGTACCTAAGATTTCAGAAGATGCCAAAATGGAATACCGAAAGGACGGAGAACTCATTTGCACTATCAATGATACCTTGCCACTCACAATTAAGGAAGTTACGGCTTGTGATTATACATTTGACGGAATTATTGACCTGATCATAGTCGGGAAGGGCCGTAGAAATAATGAGACCTTTTGGCTTTACAAAGGAAGATCTCCTGAATCTGATAGGGGTAGCTTTTGGTTTAGTGCTGATAATGAGACCAGGGACTCTGTCCGGGACGAAATAGGCGATGAGTATAGTGCAGACAAGATTGAAAACTTCCTTACCGGTGGGCTTGAAACAGGAAAGATCAGTTCTTATGCTGAGGCTTATAAGGCTTTGATCCGTCTACATGAGCTTGGTAAAACGGATTACACATATAATCTGATCTATCTGGACGATGACGATATTCCGGAACTGGTTGAAGATGCCGGATATTTAAATATTTACAGTTTCTCTGATGGAAAAGTAACTCATCCGCTTATCGATTGTGCTTATGGAGTAGGAGGATGCGTATATTATGAATATGCGCCATATAAGAGCACACTTCGCTCTTTCGGACACGATATGGAAGAGTATGGCAATACAATATATTCGATAAAAGACAATATGCTTACTACTTTATATGACGAGATAGGCTTCTACGAATCTACGGAGACAAAATATATCAATCATACTGATGAAGCTTTATCCGACGAAGAGCTTAAAGATAGAATCGATGAGCTGAATTCATATTCTTATATAGAGATATATGGTGAATATCAAAAAGAAGAAATTCTGGATATGCTCGATTAATGATTAAGCTACGTTAGCAGAAGGGCATTTGCACCATAGTAAGCGAGTGTGTGAAAGTTTTTCTGTAAATAAGATATCCTAAGATAATTGACGAGCTGTATGGCGGTAAGATTACCGTTGTCCAGCTCGTTTTGACTATACCTAATCCCATTGATTTCGTCAAGAATCATGATAAAATTTGTATAGAATTTGCTCCTGTATGTTGGAGTGTGTTCTAGTCTGGTAAAACTTGTGGTTATGCTTATTGATCCCCTTCTTGTTAGCGGTGGCGTCAGTGAAGCTTTGATTTTTATAATAGAAAACTATCTGGTTCGTATAATACCTTTTATTGGGATAATCCTCTTTACCGGACTTGTAAAAGGCAACAGGTTTATTTACAACTCATTTGCGATGAATTATGAAAATAATGGTTTTAAGGCGCTGTTTTTAGGATTGCTGATCGGATTTTTTATGAATGGAGTATGTGTTCTTGCAGCGGTAATTCATGGTGATATAAAACTGTCCTTTGGATTTACCTTATCACAGCTTCCAATTATTCTTTTTGCGCTGGTATGTGTGTTTATTCAGAGTGCATCAGAGGAAATGTGGTATCGCGGATTTCTTTATGAACGCATCCATGCAAACTATCCGCTCTGGCTTGCTATCATTATGAGCGGTCTGATTTTTGGTTTTGGACATATGTTTAATAATGGAGTCTCCATTTTGGCAGTTATCAACATCATGGTCATCGGATTGGCATTTGCCATGGCAAAATGGCAGAGCAGAAGCATCTGGCTGGTATTTGGTATTCACACCGGTTGGAATTTTATGCAGAACTTCTTCTTTGGCCTGCCAAACAGCGGTGTTGTTTCCGTGGTGTCAGTATTCGGGCTGGATGCTGTAAATACTTCTGGCAAGCTCTTTTACGATACTACCTTTGGAATTGAAGGAGCAGTATCATTGCTGATAATAGGATTATTACTGGCCTTGGTATCTTTTGCCCTGGCCTTCAAATCTGGCAGGCTGGCAGAACTGAGGGAGCGCTCTTGCCAGCCAACCAATAAGGCTTAATCAGCAGATTCACAGTGAAGTCGTTATCTGTATCCGGTAGGTATAAACAGTCCCACTGACTGCATTTTGCTCAAAAATACCCAATAGTCGAAAAACCACAATTTTGAGTGTTTATATACGATAATTGGCATAAACCGATTATCATATGCGACAAGGAGGAACAATATGTCTTTTACCGAATCAATCAAATCAGTTCTTACAAATTTCAAAGACTTCAAGGGAAGAGCAAGAAGAAGTGAATTCTGGTGGTTCCTCAAGGATTCACAGCCGGGCGAGAACCAATGGGGGCCTAATCCGAAGGGCGTGTAAAGGACAGTATCTGTGAAAGAAAAAGCAAGATCGTTAAGAAGACCTTCCGGTAAATAGATTAGAAGTTTTCTTTTAGGACCATACTATGAAATCTTTTATGATGAGGCGACCGCACAAAGCCGCTACGAAGAGCTCTTTACAGAACTTGAAAGCGCAGATGTGATTAGTTTTCAGACTGTGGGTGGAGAATCATAAGTCATGTCACACCCCCGTATAGAAGCAATCTTGTCTTTAAAAATGCTGCAAAAGAAGCCCTTGAGAAAGTAAAGGTTATGGTTGTTTTAAACAGTTTCTTTATTAATCCCATAGTTTCCCCTAAACCTTACCACCAGAAGCAGCACTATAACTACCGCGCACATGATCTGGTTTTCACTTACAATCTTATCTGCATGTGAAGCTCTCAAAAAATCAAGCATTATCTTAACCAGGCTGTATATGATGGCAGCCTTTAACGGGTCAAAACGGTTCCTAAAATACACAAAAGCTGACATGGCAAATATCAGAAGAAATACGGATGCTTCTAAGATCTGGACAGGAAAAACGTCGCCTTCCTGCGTGTGTATATGGCATATTCCGTTATATGAAATTCCCCCGCAGCATCCGGCAAATGCGCAGCCAACTTTTCCAAGTCCGTACATAAGGGGAAGTACCAGCGTATAGGCATCCCAAAAAGCTTCCTTATTCTGCGGCGTTATAAACGAAAATATGAATGCCCCCAGGAGCATTCCCACAGCTCCTCCCGTACTATTTAGTCCATATCCGCCCATACCGGAGAGAAGATAAGTCGCAATAATAGAGAGATAAACGCAGAGCAAAAGCTCCAAAGCAAGCGACATCACGATTATCCTGGAAGGAATCTTTTTCCTTCTGAGAAGATATGCTGACATTGTTATTCCAATAATAAAGGATGTAAGAATCATTATCCTGTACATAGTTATCACCCTATATTAAAACAGCCTTTATATCCGCCAAAACATGATGACAGGATAGTAGCACATGCTATTATCGCAATGACTGCTACAATAACCATAAATACTATCTCGATGACATAAATGACAAGAAGTACCTTGGCAAAGGTGTTCTTCGGATACTTTACAAGGGCAATCACTACAAATACATATCCAGCTATAAGAAATAACCCTGTAGAAGGCTGCAGGATTTTGTCATATACCACACCTAACAAATCATGCAGCATGTTTTCAAAATAAAATAGGAAATTTGAGAAAAGCCAGCAAGCAAGTGAAGCGATACACAGATATCTGCATTCACTGCTGTTATTATCCTGTATCTTTTTCTGCTGCTTTATCATTTCATTGTAGACATGCTCAGGCATAGGCGCGTTGTACTGATTCTGGTAAGGATTCTGCCTATTTAAAGGCTGACCCGTAACAGGGTCAAAGTTCCAGTTACTTGGATTAGAGCCTCCTGCACCTACGCTGCTTTGTGCCTGTTCATTATTCTGATTGTTTTGTTCCATTTCCCCTGACTCCCCGCTTTAGATTTGTTCCCGGTTTTAACCCATTATTGCCCATTCACCATTAAGACAGGACATACATGTATCGACCACAACGATATAAAATATGATCCCTAATAATATATCAAGGCCATACAGACATATAAGAATTGTTGCAAACTCATTTTTAGGATATTTTGCTGAAGTTAACATTGCGATAACATAGCCTGCAACAAGCACAACGCCGGCAACTATGGCAACAGGTGTAAATAAAAGCAAAGTTCCGATAATTAAGCAGCATAGGGATACTATGCACATTTTCTGGCCACCATCACCATTATTCTCATTTTGAATGTTCCCTACATTGTTCTGGGTTCCATATGTTTTTGGCCCATTATAAGGCTTACCGGTAACAGGATCATAGTTCCCGTTCTTCTGATCACCGTTTTCTGTTAATTCCCCGCCTATCTGGTCATTCTGATTAGTATTTTCCATTGTTATTTCCCCAAATTCCCCTTATTTTTAGTTCACCGTGAATAGCACGATTAATATATCAATCAGCATTATACCATTAAGGATACGTTCATAGAACTAAAACTCCAGATAGAAGATAACAAGATACTCGTTATTTATGGTCGGCACATCAATGGCTATTTCATAGCGCTGCCTGGGCACATTATCAGCTGCGAGGCGTTATCCCCTGATGAAGTTGAAAGAAACACATATTACCTGTCACAGGCTGGGCTTCGCAGTGATTATGCCAGTATCATATGTAGTGCCATAAATGACTACGCAGAAGGGAGATAAGAATGTCTAAAGAAAGATACATCTGGACGATGGCTCCTTTTCTTACTTTAATGCTGCCTTAAGACCATATGTGTCCTGGGAGTAGCTCCAATATTTGATCTTATGCTTTTTGTTTAAAACAAAAGTCGCTGGAAGAGTAACATTTCTCCTGTAATAGCCTGCATAGCGAAGCAGTGTCCACATATGCCGGTTGTTATACGGGTAGTTTAAGGATGTTATGACCTTTGGATACTTCTTCCGAAGATAATACAGTCCGCTGTCATATCTGTCCACATCCAGAAATACAACCTTTATTGACTTGCCCTTTTTCCTTAGCTTTTCAGCTGTTTTAAGGGTATTCATAGTAAGGCTGCAGCCGGTCCTTCCAAAGAGCAAAACAACATATTTTGTCTTGATCTTCTTTATTTTGTACGTCTTGTTCTTGCCGCTCTTATTCTTCTGGGCAACGATCTTCATGGACTTTACATACTTATTGATGTTCTTTTTCGCGGTCTTACTCATGTATTTGGAAGTATATGCATTTGCCTCAATAGAAGCACAGCTAAAGGAAAATACCATGACCATAGCTAAAAGAATGCTCAAGAAACAAACCCTCACACTTTTTTTCATATCATCCCCCTTGTTATGAATGCGCTGATACAGCTTTCACCAACCACTTTTAAAGTACCACGGGCAGTAGACATTAACAACTGTATTTGTGCAATTTTATCCATATTTGTTGACGTAATATGGTAGAATTTTATAGTAATAATAGTCAGTTTACAGCATGAGGAGACATGTGATGAAAAAGAGATTGGTAAGCCTAATAATTGCATCCTTTATGGCAGCACAGCTTGTTGCGTGCGGTTCAAATACCAAAGGAGAGGTAAGTACTAATACTGGAAGCGACCTCTCCAAGACTGAATCTGAGCAAAAAGAGGATGAGAGCAGCGAAACAGCTTCTGAAAGCAGTGAAGAATCAGCAACTAATGAAGAAAATACAGGCATGGCAAATCCTTGGAGAGACTGCACAGAGGATGAAGCAAAATCATCCTGTCCACGCCTGTTTAAAGCGCCCGAGGGCAGTAAGGTAACAGGCTGGAGCATGATGGGGGAAAAGAGCGATGATCCCGGAGCCCAGGGTCCACTGATACAGCTGGATTTTAGTATGGATGATATGGATTTTACTGCAAGAGCCCAGTATGGAGCCGATGAATATGCAGATATTTCCGGCATGTACTATGAATGGACTACTACAGATGATGTAACCCTAGCTAACTGGGGTGAAGGGCATATGGAGGGCAAGGTCAGCCGCTATGTCGGTGATGATGGCATGGTCGATCTTTGTACTTGGTACGATATTGAAATTGGAATAGCGTATTCATTATCTGTTGAAGCTTCTGATCTTGACGGATTTGATATACAAGCTGTTGCAGAGCAGATGTATTGCTCTGAGAATGAGCCATCAAGAGGCGATGACTCTGATACAGAAAATGGAGCGCAAGGTTCTTATGCTCCTGCAGACTTTAACCCGGAAGATGTATATGTAGCAACTGACCAGGGATCAACCATAGATATTTCCGGATGTGATACATTCACACAGATTGTTGATAAGCTTGAAGACGGCATGGGCTATGCAAATGCCACCATCGGAGATTCCGATGTACTTCTGGCATCAAGCGGAACATACGAATGGGAAGCCGGAGTCTATGCAGCAACTGATTCTGAGATTTTCTACTATAAAGACGGAGTTCCTACATATCTCGCTACAGTTTCGTCAAGCGGCACAGCAGATCCACTGAAAATAAAGGATGGAAATCTCTATGTTGCAGGACATCACTTCATATTTAAATATCTGATAGATAGTGGTTCCCTTATCGAAACCGAAGAAGCATATGAAGAATATGATGAGAATGGTAATGAAATATACTATTACAAGACCTGCAACAGCCAGTTCGAAGATTATGACGCACAGACTGCGAAAAGCCGCTACGAGGAGCTCTTTAAAGAGCTTGAAGGTGCAGAGGTTATAAGTTTTGATAATGTAGGTGGAAACTCCTAATGCAGGAAAAACTCATGATTAGTACCGGCGGCAGAATTATCTATGGTTCTTTTTTTGTAAAATACTCTTTTCTACTTGCAATAAATGGGAATGGTCATGGGATGGGATATTAGAACCATATTTCTCCCAGAAGGAAAAATATAAGATTACTTTTTGCTCTACTTGATATGTAACAGATTCATCTTTTTGCATACAATATGACCATAGAGATGAAACATAAGTTGTTGGTACATATAGAAGGATGGTGATGATAATGTTACTGACAATGCTTTTTATGGTTTGTATGTTTGGTTTTATAGGAAAGCTCATAGGATTTGCTTTTAAGTTCTCATGGAGCATGATCAAGGTTGTATTTTTCCTTGTGTTCCTGCCCTTTACTTTAATAGCATTGGTAGTCGGAGGACTGCTTTATATAGCACTTCCTGTACTTATAGTTGCAATGATTGCTGGTCTTTTGTTTAAGGAGGCTTAAGGAATTAGACATGATGATTGATACAGCAAAAGCAGAAATTATAGAGTTTCTTGGTAAAGGATCAAAAGAAGAGATCCTTTTAAAGAAAATAGCGGCTACTGGTCTTGTAATGATCTTTATATACAGAATCGGATACGTAGCCGGTGCAGCACTTTGTCATATGGTTTATTGATAGGAGGGAGAATATTATGAAAATCACACTTGAAGAAATCGAAAAGGTAATGAATCAGGCAGGAGTAGATTATAAGGCCGCAAAGGAAGCGCTTTTAAAGGCAAGCGGCGATGCAGAGAAGGCTATCAAGGATCTTCAGCCGAAGGTTTGCGAGCTTGAAGAGGATGTGCAGAAGCTCCTTGATAAGGTTAAGGCTGTTGTTGCTGAAGGAAATGCAGACAGAGTCCAGATCCTTAAGGATGATGAGATCGTGTTCAGCGTACCTGTTAATGTAGGTATCGTTGGCGGTATCCTTGGAATTGCCGCCACTCCCTGGGCACTTATCGCAGGAGCTGTTGCAGCATTCGGTCTTGGATGCAGACTAGTTGTAGTAAAAAAGGATGGAACTAAGGACGAGGTTAAGTAAAGAGGTATAAATATCATTTGGGCAAAGCAGGTCGGTATCTATTTGAGAGGACCTGCTTTTAATATGGGAGGATATGAAGGGAAAATATTCCCTAATAGAAAAATAGACACGCCGTTTTTGCCTAAATGAACATTTATTGTAAGAACCTGGAATCATAGAATAATCTCATAAACAATGAGTTGCTTCAAAGGAAGCGATGTGCAGACCACTTGGCGAGGTTTTTTCGAGCCTAGTGGAATGTCATACAGAGTAGGGAAAGGTTATGAGAGAAATGAGACTACGAAAAAGTGCAGATCAGAAGGTTTGTGGTGTATGCGGAGGACTCGGTGAGTATTTTGGGATTGACCCTACGATCATAAGAGTCATCTATATGATCCTCTTATTTACAACCGGTATCGGAATCCTTCCGTATATCATCCTTGCTATTGTAATGGATGAAGCACCTGAAAGCGAAAAGACCACCAGGAACAATAAAACAGCATACAGTTACTCGGCAAATGATTATTATGAATCCAGTGAACCTGTTGGTTTTAAGCCTTTTACAGATGATTCTGAGATAAGAGGTTTTAGCATCTGATAAAGAAATGGGGGAATACGGATGAATAAGGAAATATCATAGATCAGTATCCGTCATGAACGGGTTATTGATATAGCACGATAAAAGAGGAGTATCCGGATATCCGGTTGGATATGCAGGGCTGTTCTAAAAAAGCAGGATAATCTCTTTCTACTGACACATTTAATACTTGAAGAAAAAGGAGATTAAACATGATTAAAATGACATCAAGATCAAGAGTAGTATTGGGAATAGTTTTTGCAGTGAGCGGACTTATGTGCCTCGTTGGAGGAAATGCTCTTATGTCTGGTGTATGGTTTCTTTGCACAGCAGCTCATTTCTTTGAGGCTTACAGACTTCATTGCAAGGAAAAAGAAGAAATCTGATTGACACAAAAGTTGTTAACGGAATAAAATGTAATTAATAAGCGTAATAACAAACATAACTACACGTTACATCTATCAGAACGAGCTGATCCCCATTCAGCTCGTTTCTGCATTAGGCATTTCCAGATTATTTTAAAAGGATGGTTATTATGTTTTTCTTTGTGACAATGTTTATTTGTAATTTGCTTGTTCCAATAATTTTGATAGGCTTTGGCTACTTTATGTATAAGTACCCACCGAAGCAGATCAATGGAATAATTGGCTATAGAACCAAGATGTCCAGGAAAAGTATGGAGACATGGATATTCGCCCAGAAGTATTGTGGAAGGTTATGGCTGAAGATTGGATTTCTGATGATAATTCCAACCATTTTGGTACAGATTCCATTTATCCATTCATCTGTAGATGCGATAGGAACGGCTACTTTTATCATTGAGATGGTACAGGTAGCGATTGTGCTCCTCACAATTGTTCCGGTGGAATTGGCATTAAGAAGAGTTTTTGATGAAAATGGTATTAGAAAATAACATGCAGTGGGAGAGGGAATGAAAACCTATGAGCAACCAAGAGCTATCTATTTTCAAAACGTATGACTCGTTTGAAGCAGAAAGAGTCGCTGCGCTTCTTGAAGCGGAAGGCATCCCCTCATTTAAACGCGAACATGGTGCAGGGCAGTATCTTTCCATTCTGTTTGGAACAAACACCACGCAGTGTATAGAAATAATAATTCCTGAAGATTGTGCAGAAGAAGCACTTCATGCACTTGAAGGTGCTGGATTCATAGATGCCCCAGCATCAGATATGGACGGAGATAATAATGGGAAACAATAAGATAAACATAAGCAAATATATATCACTTATTCTAAGACATAAACCAGAAGAAATAGGGATTACGCTGGATGAGCATGGCTGGGCAAATGTGTCAGAACTCATAAAAGGGATCTCTAAATCTCATGAGTTCAACATGGATATGCTTGAAGATATCGTTGCTACTGATAACAAGCAGCGGTATTCATTTAATGAAGATCATACACTCATCAGAGCTAATCAGGGGCATTCCATACCGGTTGATGTAGAACTTGAAGAAGTCATACCACCGGAGATTCTCTATCATGGAACAGGCGAAAAATATGTTGCATCTATAGACCAGCAAGGGCTTATTCCTAAATCTAGGCTATATGTGCATCTTTCCGGAGATAAAGAAACTGCAGTCAAAGTAGGGCAGCGACATGGTAAATCTGTTATATACATCGTAAAAAGTGGAGAAATGAACAGAGATGGCATTGCATTTTATCGTTCTGTTAATGGCGTCTGGCTAACGCAGGCTGTACCTGCTAAATATTTGAAAAAGATGTCATAATTGGGATTCAATGATGTTGGTGAATGTTATTTGTATGACCAGGACTTTTTGTGCTATGAAAAAGAATTATAATTAAAAACAAAATGAAAACAAACGAAAAATTGATTACATTAAACAATGTCACAAAAAATTACGGAGTCAAAACCATCATTGACAGTGTTTCTCACACCTTTTACAAGGGGGAATCCATCGCGTTTTACGGGCATAATGGATGCGGAAAGAGCACGATGCTTAAGCTCATCTCAGGTATTATTCCGATTAGCGGCGGTAATCTACAGTACCATGAAAAGCTGCGTTTTTCCTATGTTCCTGAGAAATTCGTGGGCATGGAGATTGAGATGATTGATTACCTTCGCGGTGTGGAGCGGATGGAGGGCGTGGACTCTGCTGTAACGGACAGGCTGATAGAGGATTTTTTCCTGGAGTCCATGATTCACACGAGAATGGACAAGCTTTCCAAAGGGAGCCTTCAAAAAGTTGGCGTAATTCAGGCGCTCATGGCGCCGCACCAGGTCATTCTGCTCGACGAGCCACTTTCTGGCCAGGATGCTGAATCCCAAAAAGTTTTCCTAGATAAGATGAACGAGTTGCGAGATCGCGGAATCACAATTTTCATGTCCTGCCATGAGAAGAAGCTGATAGATGAACTTTCCGACAGAGTTTACACAATTGAGCAGGGTAAGCTTTTGGAGATAGGCGCCCCGGGAGAAGCAGTCTACTCAGTATATGTGAAGAAAAATCCCGCTTTGATAATGCGGCCTGATATGAGAAATAACGGTTGCAACTACGAGTTGACGGCAGAGGAGGAGGCGCTTAAGTCGACTGTGCTTGGACTATATGAAGAAGGATGGGAGATAGTAGGGATTGAAAAACACGCTTGAATTATACAAACTACGGCGAAAACTCATAAAAAAAGGGCAGGTACTGATCGTACCGGTAGTTGCCACTGCACTTTTTATAGGAATCATGTATTCCATGGCTCCTATCGGTGTTACCAGCAGTTTCCTGCTGTCAGCGGCTTTCCTGTATTTTGTATGCGTCTTCATCTCCATGACTTTGAACGGGAAAGAGAATGATGTGTTCGAAGAAACGCTGATGATGCACTGCGAAAAGCCTCTTAATTACTACGTTTCAAGGGAGATGCTGCTAATCACGCAGTGTTTTGGTTATGCGCTTATTTTGACTGTGTTTCCGGCGATGCTATTTTTGCTTAGAAGTTCCATGTTCATTAGACCCATGGGAATAATAGATGTTATTTTGGGTGGCCTGTATATATTTTTTAGCGGACTTTGCGGTATGGCCACCGGAGATTTTTTTCATCCGCGATTTTTACAGAGGAGAAAAGACGGAATACTCGGCGCACTCATGATTTCAGTGCTCGCGATATGTAAAGAAGGGCTGATTGAGCTCTTAATGCCTTTGGCGGTCTTGAATTTTGTGCTTCCACCTTTTCTTGACGGGTTTAAGTTAGTTGGAAGCTCAGATATCTTCGAACTGCGAGGAATGGTGCTGATTTTTCTGCACATGGCAGCGTATGCTGTGGTAGTGGTGTGCCTGAAGGTCTGGGTACTTGAGAAGAGAAGATTCAGATATTGATGGTTGGTCCTAGGGGACTGGGTTAGTGGTTCATTTTCATTATGGACCACTAACCCAGTCCCCTAGGACCATTTATATCAAATTACAAAACTACATGTTCGATCATTTCGTAGGAATAATCATAAACTCCGTTTTTATAGACATCAACGATGATGTTTGAATCCACTTTTTTTACCTGCAGGAAGGTTAGCTCAAAATCTCTGTAGCCTTCCATAGAGTCGGGATCGAAGATCAGATAGGTATTCACATCAACCATGAAAAGTAGTGCGGAATACTTTCCTTCGCCTCCGAAATAATAATTTATATATCCGCATTCATCGCCTATATCGAAGTGATCTCTGTCATTATATATGTCGATTGCATACATCTCATCGCTATGATCCTCCTGTTACAAAGAATTCCATGAATACCTTATAGGCCAAAATCATCCAAATGCTGGGTATATTTTCCATAATATAATTATCTCCCAAACAGTTTTAGTATATGGCTTCGACCATGGTCGAATGCAAGCACTTTTTTTAAAAATTTCAAATTTATTTAATGCGTATTTTGAATGAGAAAATACATATTTAGAATCTGTTCATAAAAACATCTGATTTCGTGGACATTTTTTGAGAGAAATCCGGGGCCGTATTCATGCGGTTTGATAGAGCTGCTTTGTTCATATATTCAACACACCTTTTAATTAACACAAAGGCATGAAAATGACCCAAAATGGATTGCCTTCGTTACAGAATAGCATTGACATGGTATATACCGTAGTATATACTAATTTTAGCAAACAAGTTCCGATTATTCATGGAGGTATTGTTATGACAACTGCAAAGCTATTTGAGAACGGAAGAAGCCAAGCCGTAAGACTTCCAAAAGAATGTCGCTTTGAGGGATCTGAGGTCAATGTACATAAGATTGGTAATATCGTATTCCTAATTTCTCCTGAAGATGAGTGGGCTGGGTTGGATGCTGCCATCGCTATGATGGGAGAAGATTTCATGGAAGATGGAAGAGCAGATGATATTGTCCAGGAGCGCGAAGAATTATGAAGTACATGCTTGATACTAACATATGTATTTATGTACTTCGTAACAAGGACAATCAGGCTGAGAATGTCATAAAGAATATCAAAGCTCATAAGGCTGAGGATATCTGCATATCCTCTATAACTTATGCTGAGCTGATGCATGGGGTAGAAAAGAATGTAAATCCCAGCAAAAAACGGCTTGGTCTTATGCTGTTCTTATCAAATATATCAGTCCTTGATTTTGACCAGAAAGCTGCTGAAGAGTATGGAAAGATAAGAGTAGCCCTTGAAAAATATCGTAACATAATCGGTCCTATGGATATACTGATTGCTGCTCATGGTAAATCCTTAGGAATGACGATTGTAACAAACAACACCAGAGAATTTGAAAGAGTAGAAGGCTTGAAGGTGGAAGACTGGTCGCAAGAATGAGGCTTGGATCAGGGTATTAAGTTTATCATTTTTGTACAACCTGGTGTCAGTTGAGTTGAACGAGGGTCACATTTGTGACTATCGTATTTGTATCACATTTTGTATCTGAATAAAACATAGATACAAAATATTGCTTTTACTCTGATACAAGATGTGTTTGTCATGGCACAATTATAACATTATAGGGCAGTTTCTTCCGACTGTTTTTTCTTGATAGGCTACTTCTCTCGAAAGAAGATATATACTGCCATACTACAATCCGGCTATTTGCATATTGTCAATACTGATTATTGTCATAATTCTGTATTAAATTTAATGTATGGCAATTATGTACCAAATATATTACATACGGGGAGCAAAACGATATATATTTCAAGTAGTAAATCTAACGAACATTAAATTTATGAGGATTCATACATGAAATATAGCGATGAAGAAGTAAAAAAAGCAGCGGAGATATTATTTCCAGAATGTAGGAAGTATGAGGTAAGCATTAGCTGCAGCGAGAATATTTTAGGTACTAATGATGATGAAATCTATAGCTATGATAACTTTCGAGATAAATCAAATATAAATAAATGTTGACAGGTACGCCCCCGCATTACTGCGAGGGCGCATTTATTGAAATTTAATTCATGGCTTCAAGACTATCTTTATATAATCTTGTTCTGGTAATGATTACAAAAAATACTATATCAAGTACAATTGAAACCGGATTAACCAGTGTTTTGTAAACATCACTGAATGGATAGATCATTGCTCCTGTAAGAACGATATTTTCAAACATATGTAAAAAGAATATTGGAAAGACTTTTCTGTGTGAAATAACATATATCGAACTATATACAAGGGAATTTGTTACACACATAAGTACAAAGCATACCGCTAAAAGCATGTTCGAATGAGCCCATTCATACTGAATCTGAGCAGGATAAAAGAACAGTGGTAAATGCCATATTCCCCAGATTAATCCAATAATTATCGAACCTTTTACAACATTCTTTTTATTGATTACCATATCTGAGAGAAAGCCTCTCCAGCCAAACTCTTCAGAGAATGGTCCTGATATCAGCCCCCAAAACAGGAAATAGAAAAACATTAATGGATTTCCCGCAATAAGTTTTAGCCCCTCAAATCCGAGATTTTCTCCTCCATTCATCTTGGATATTGTCTGTGTGACAAAGCACTCAATACATATGAGAAGCAAGCTGATAAATATAGCTAAAATACTTCTTTTATCCGGTACAAGACATCTTTTGAAGAAATCTTTAATATTCTCTTTTTTGTATAAAACAGCGACAAAAATGCCTCCTAAAAGTGATGGAAGCATACCCCCGATAACAAAAAAGATAGATGCAAAGTCAAATGAAGATACCGAAGTCTCTTCTACATTCATTTGTAATACTATTGGCGTAAATTGAAAGAGCCACGTTAATAAAAGTGTAACTATAACGAAAATAACAGCTACCTTTTTCTTGCTTAAATTCTCATTTTTCATGCACTACCCCCATCCCCGTAACAATTTTTTATAATACAGTTCAATATTTTATCAGTTTATATGGCTGTTATCTACGCATTTAGTGCTAATTTTAATAAGGGGCTGTCGCACTAAGCAATTTAAAGTACGGGCAGTAGACATTAACAACTGTATTTGTGCAATTTTATCCATATTTGTTGCCGTAATATGGTAGAATTTCATAGTAATAATAGTCAGTTTACAGCATGAGGAGACATGTGATGAAAAAGAGATTGGTAAGCCTAATAATTGCATCCTTTATGGCAGCACAGCTTGTTGCGTGCGGTACAAATACCAAAGGAGAGGTAAGTACTAATGCTGGAAGCGACCTCTCCAAGACTGAATCTGCGCAAAAAGAGGAGGAGAGCAGCGAGAAAACTTCTGAAAGCAGTGAAGAATCAGCAACTAATGAAGAAAATACAGGCATGGCAAATCCCTGGAGAGACTGCACAGAGGATGAAGCAAAATCATCCTGTCCACGCCTGTTTAAAGCGCCCGAGGGCAGTAAGGTAACAGGCTGGAGCATGATGGGGGAAAAGAGCGATGATCCCGGAGCCCAGGGTCCACTGATACAGCTGGATTTTAGTATGGATGATATGGATTTTACTGCAAGAGCCCAGTATGGAGCCGATGAATATGCAGATATTTCCGGCATGTACTATGAATGGACTACTACAGATGATGTAACCCTAGCTAACTGGGGTGAAGGGCATATGGAGGGCAAGGTCAGCCGCTATGTAGGAGATGACGGCATGGTCGACCTTTGTACCTGGTACGATATTGAAATTGGAATAGCGTATTCCCTGTCTGTCGAAGCTTCTGACCTTGACGGATTTGACATCCAGGCAGTTGCTGAGCAGATGTATAGCCAAGAGAACGAGCCCGGAGTAGATGGTGAATCTGATTCAGAGGACGGCGCAGAGGGTTCATATGCTCCTGCGGACTTTAACCCTGCAGATATATATGTGGCAACAGCTGAGAAGTCTTCCATAGATATTTCCGGATGTGATACATTCACACAGATTGTTGATAAGCTTGAAGATGGCATGGGCTATGCAAATGCCACCATCGGAGATTCCGATGTACTTCTGGTATCAAGCGGAACATACGAATGGGAATCCGGAGTTTATGCAGCAATAGATTCTGAAATTTTCTACTATAAAGACGGAGTTCCTACATATCTCGCTACAGTTTCGTCGAGCGGCACAGCAGATCCACTGAAAATAAAGGATGGAAATCTTTATGTTGCCGGACACCATTTCATATTCAAATATCTGATAGATAGCGGTTGTCTTATCGAGACTGAGGAAGCATATGAAGAATATGATGATAATGGTAATGAAATATACTATTACAAGACCTGCAACAGCCAGTTCGAAGATTATGACGCACCGACTGCAAAAAGCCGCTACGAGGAGCTCTTTACAGAGCTTGAAGGTGCAGAGGTTATAAGTTTTAATACTGTAGGTGGAAACTCCTAAATAGACCCGGCGGCAGAAATGCCGCCGTTTTTTATTGTTTATTGTTCTTTTTTTGTAAAAAACTCTTTTCTATTTGCAATAAATGGGAATGGTCATGGGATGGAGATAGGTGTATTGTGGTAGAAACAAAAGCATTTGGGGGAATTATTATGGAGAAACAATTAAAATATCCTATTCTCATGGTTCACGGGATGGGATTTAGGGATCGTAAATATCTAAACTACTGGGGCAGAATACCAGCTGCTCTTGAATCAGCAGGCTGTCAGATATTCTATGGAAATCAGGACAGCAACGCTTCTATTGAGACAAATGCGCTGGTACTTCGTGACAAAATATTTGAAATTCTTGAAAAGACCGGGGCTGATAAAGTTAACGTCATAGCCCATTCTAAAGGAGGCCTTGATATCAGATGCGCAATAGCAAAGTATGGACTGGGAGATAAGGTTGCATCAGTAACCACCATGAGTACTCCACACAACGGATCCGTCACGGTTGATAAGCTTTTAAAGCTCCCGGATTTTCTTGTCCGTATAGCCGGAAAGTGCACGGATATTGTTTTCAGAGTTCTTGGTGACAAACAGCCTGATTCCTACAGCGTATTCAAATCGTTCACTACAGATGGGGCAGCAAAGTTTAATGCTGAGTATCCCGATGCTCCAGAAACCTATTACCAGA
The DNA here is from genome assembly GCF_000423945.1 of Butyrivibrio sp. XPD2002. Taxonomy (GTDB): domain Bacteria; phylum Bacillota; class Clostridia; order Lachnospirales; family Lachnospiraceae; genus Butyrivibrio. The sequence continues at coordinate 108,695 of NZ_AUIY01000013.1, forward strand.
GCTACGCATTTGCCATGAAAAGTCCATTCAGTGATATTTTCCTATGGTTCCCAAGTCTGGTCGTATGGCTCGTTGAAGGAGTAAACGATGGACTCCTTACACCTGAGTCTGTGAAGTGGACTAACTTTAAGGGAATTGTCCGAAGTAATTCAAGGCGCGGAATTTCTCACTGCGACGAAGTAGACATGCGCCGTATAAGGCTTACAAGAAAGCAGGGTGAAGGAGTGTCTGATATAACGGAGTTTTACATTGGTGTTGCTAATGATCTGATGCTGATGGGATATTAAAAACCATATTTCTTCCAGAAGGAAAAATATAAGATTACTTTTTGCTCTACATGATATGTAACAGATTCATCTTTTTGTTAAGTATACATACATACCAGCTAAAATGGGCGGTACAGCTGTAGCTACTCATATAAAATCTGTAAATAGTTGTAATTCTATATCTGCGTTGTAAATACTTGTATAGAAGTGTAAATAGGTGTATTATTGTATTAATCATGTAAATAGTTGTATTGGAGGGCATTATGAAAAATCCATTTACACATACACCTGGAAGAGTTGGTGATGCGAATATTACCACCACTTTGGAAGAAAAAGTCTACGAAAATTTCTTGTATCCACAGCCATCTGAGAGTGTATACAAGATAACTGGAATACGAGGATCAGGGAAAACCGTTATCTTTGGAAATATCCTTAGACATTATAAAACTGTGGACATGAAAGCTGAAGGATGGCTGGTTTACGATGTCTCATCTGCAAGAAATCAGATAAGCACATTGATATCTTATCTATTGCTTGAGCCGGAAGTTAAAAAAGCGCTGCTGGCAGAAAAAACTAATTTGAGCATTTCAATACCTTTTATTGGAATAAATGCTGGTGTTGATACAAAAACGGATTATGATGATGAAGTGCGTCTTGAGCAACTTATTGGTATTTTAGTCAAGGCGAAAAAGAAGATTATGATTGGTATCGATGATATAGCAAAGACCGACGCAATGACTGAATTCTGCTCAGTATATGCGAAGCTGATAAGAAATACTTTGGAGGATGAAATAGCAGCGCCATGGCCTGTTTATCTTATTTGCTCTGGGGTTTATCAGAATTTCTATGAGTTGGGCGAAGTTCCAAATCTTACTTTCTTTAAGAGGGCGGCCGAACTGAGAACAGAGCCATTTCCTATGCCTGCAATGGCAATCAAGTATGAAGATATGGCACAGATGGATGAAGACAAAGCTATTTCTTTTGCCAAGATGACTAAAGGCTTTGCCTATGCTTATCAGGTGTTTGGAAGTGCATACTTCGAACACAAAGACAAGGGCGAAGAATATGTGCTAAAGCAGGCAAAGAGTGAGCTGTTCGCTCAATGCTATGAGAAGATATGGAGAGAACTCCCTGAAGGAGAACGGGAAATCCTCAGAATAGTTTCTTCAGGTCCCAAAAAGAGAAAAGAAGTTCTAGAGGAATTGGATGGTAAGGGGAGCTATCAGGTAAACAGTACTGCGCTGAAAAAAAAGGGGTTACTCCTTGATAGCTCAGAGTCTTATGGTGTAGCGGAGATCACATTGCCATTTTTCGGTGAGTATATTCAGAAATATTGTTGATTGTTTATGGTGTAGAATTACCATGAAATATCACATGCTATGATTTGGCTTATAACGAAAATATGCTATTGTATTTACATACACATTCAATTTACTTAAGAATATCTATTTCATATTTTATCAATTGTTCTATTTTGAATAGCACAACATATAACAATATCAGGAGGCACAAATGTTACATATCATAGTTCTCAGCAAGGGGTATTTCCCTGAAAAATTAAGCACAAAGGATACTGCAAAGGACAGGGTAATTGTAATAGCTTCAGCAAACGATTCCATACCAGTGTCTGCATATCAGAATGCGATGTTAAGGAATATGGAGGTAAAACTCCTTCCTGAGATAAAGGATACTTCTGCAGAAGGAAAGAATATTCTGCGCATTGCCCAGGCTATGCTCATAGGTCAGCTCACAGCAGCCGAGAAGGAATATGAACTTTATACAGATGATGATGTTCTAAAGAAAGGACTCGCTCCTTCTTCAGGAGCAAAAGCTTCTTCTAAAAAGCAGCCACGCAAAAAAGTGAGCATAGAAGTTGAAGTAAAAGAGAAGAAGTCTGAACCTGCTGGGGAGAAGGCTCCAAAGAAGCAGATAGAAAAGAAAAAAGCAGCTTCTGAGAAACAGACAGTAAAAGCCTCGGATAAGGAAGCAAAGGCTGAAACAGGTGAGAAAGAAACAAAGTCAGCACCAACAAAGAAAAGACCCATGATCACAAACAAGATGGCAGACTTTGCGCCAAAGCAGGAAAGCGTGCCTGAAAAGAAGGAGAAAAAAACAGCTAAGGCTCCGGCAAAGAAGAAGGAAGCTGTAAAGATTCCAACTCTTGCACAGATAAAAAAGGTGCTGGGAGCTGCAAACAGCGGCTATGCTAAGACAGTACTTGAAGTGTGTAAGAATTCTAATCAGATAACATTTGAGATGAATGCTAGAATGGAACTTGCCAAGGCAGGACTTGGTTCAGGCGCATGTCAGGAGATTGCAAAAACTCTTAACGACGAGTTTGGAAAACAGCTTCCACCGGCATAAGACAAAACAAAAAAACCGCAAATCATCGATTATTTGATGGTTTGCGGTTTTAGTTTGCGCTAAAGATCAGTTATCCAGATTATCTACATATGATTCATTGCTAAATCATCGCAGAGATAGAGGTTTGATTTTGAATTTCTATCAGTTTGAGGTAAAATACCCCTGTAATTGTATTATACAAAGCGGAGTTTGAAAGGATTATAAATATGAAAAACGCATTATCTTGGCTGTTAATTTTGTTAAATGTGATATGAAGAACCACATAATTTTTATACCATTGAGCTATAAAACTCTTGGGAATTATCCATCCCCAATCGCAATTTGAGCGAATGGTTCTATTCCGGAATTATCGCGAAAGGTTATGGAAAAAATTACGGAGGCAGACCCTGAATGGGACAAGCGAAGTATTTATCGATTAGAGCTAAAGTGTTTATTTCATATGTTATTGTACAGCTTTTGCTAATTTGTGTAGTATCTGCTACGGTATACTATTTTGTAGGGAAAAGAATGACAAAACAGGTTATCTCATACAGTAAGCAGATGACAGAGCAGATGGCGGAAAATATGTCAAAAAATCTGCAAACGCTTGAAGAGAGAGTAGTTTATGTCTTAAAAGATAGCAATATTTTTTCCTATCAGGACAATATAGACCTGGCATCAAAACATGACGTAAGCCATAGGTTAAAAGGGCTTGGCGTTATGCTCGATTCAGTCCATTTACCGACGCATTCGTTATATTTATATGATCCTTTTGGATGTTCATTTTACTATGACAAAAATGGATTAAGCTTAGAAGATTTCAAATCCTTCGATATATACAGATACATTAAAGAAAACAAGGATGAACTGATCTCACATAAAGGGAAAACAATATGGCTGGCCTTGGATGAGGAAGCAGATACATTATATATGGTCAAAACAGTATTAGACCCCGAGGATTGTAAATATAAGGGAATATTGTGCGTAGAGGTTGGAAAAGAATACTTAATTGACCAGTGTGCAAGTATCGAAAAGGATCTAAATAATAATATTGTTATTTATGATAAGGAAAATAATCTTCTTACATGTGGAAAGGGTTTTATAAACGTAGCAAAGGCATACGTTCCTAATTCAGGAACTACAGTAAAAGATTATTATGTTACTGAGGCGAAGATTAAATCAAAATCATGGACGCTTGCGACATTTATTGCCGGTGATGTTCTGGACAGTGCTATTCATGAATTCATGAGAACATTTATGTTGGTTGAAGTCGCCATAATAATAATAATGGGCATGATAACATATGGTTTATCTGCTACTATGACTGGCAATATTACGTCAATAATAAAAAATTTTGAGCGCATAAAGATTGGGGAGAAAGCAGAAGATATAATCCCGCGTGCTAATGATGAAACAACAATTCTCTGTGAGAAATTTAATGAGATGAACAGAGAGCTTAATAATTATATAAATAAGCTTGCTGAGAGCACAGTCCTTACTGAACGGTCTGAACTAAATGCTCTTGTAGCACAGATGAATCCGCATTTTTTATATAATACGCTGGAAAGTATAAATTCAATAGCAAAATTGCATGGTGAGGATGAGATATCTAAATGTATCACAAAGCTTGCAAGGATTTTAAGAACATCCATATATGGAGAAAATCAGGAAATAACACTTTTGGATGAGACGACTTATATTGAACAGTATCTGTCATTGCAAAATATGATAATGGGCGACAGAATTGACTGGGTAATTGAAGTAGATGATACAGTAAAAGATGCGCTTGTTCCGAAGCTTATTTTGCAGCCTATAGTGGAGAATTCCATAAAATACGGTTTGGAAGAAAAACTCAGGGACGGATTTCTTTGCATAATAGGGAGTCGGGAGGGTAATAATCTTATTATAAAAATCTCAGATAATGGAAATGGTATGTCCGAAGAAACTTTGTCGGAGATTCTAAACAATTCAAGAGATTATGAGAAGTATCACATAGGGTTAAATAGCGTAAAGAGAAGGTTACAGATTTTATATGGAGATGAATATGGCATAGATATCGAAAGCACTTTGGAGGAAGGTACAAATGTTGTTCTGAGAATGCCATATCATATTTAGTGTCTTTTGGTGGGAAAAAGTATGAAATATAGGGTATATATAGCAGATGATAATGAACTGTTTAAGCAATCATTAGTAAAAAGTTTTCCTTGGGAGGAATATGATTGCGAAATAGTTGGTGAAGCGGGAGACGGCGATAAAGCTTTAAAGGACATATTGTTATTACAGCCTGACATGGCATTTTTGGATATTCGCATGCCCGGATTTTCCGGAATTGAGATAACTAAAAAGATAAAGGAAAAAGGGATATTATGCAGAACAGTCATAATTACCGGGTATGATGAATTTGATTATGTTAAGGAATGCATTCATTTGGGTGTGAGTGATTATCTGCTTAAACCTGTTGAATCACAGGAAGTAGTAGATGTAATCAGGAAGATACAAAGGGAACTTGTTTTCATACATGAAAGAAAAGAGGCAATATCTACACTGCAGGAAAAGAAAGAGGAGCTGCTAAAAGAGAAACAGGAAGCTTCTTTAAAATATATGAAGAACCTTCTTTTGGACTCAGTGAGCGGATATAACAAGTCTGCAGTTGAATTAGATGAACTGATTCATGAAAATTACGGTAGCTACTCGGGCTTTTTCATTTTTCAGATAAGCAGGATGGATGACAATTCTGACCTGAACATGTTTGTTGAGGTTTCAAAAAAGGCATTGAAACGAATAATAGACCAGCAGACAAGGTTGGTCTATGCAATTATGGACAAGACAATAATTGTCCTGGTACTTCATAAAGGGGTACTTTTAAATAAAGAATATGATACGCATTCTATTTATTTGGCCAACTGCATTCGCGACATGGTAATCAGGGAAAGTGACGATATAATTATTTGTATCAGTAGCTTTCACAAACAGATTTCTGATATATGCAAAGCATACGAAGAGGCTGAGCTGACTTTTAATACAAGGTTTTTCGTAGAAAACAAAAACATAATTCATCATGATTTTTTTGAGAGTAAAAGTTTTTCTAATGATCATAATCTGATATCTGAAATAGACCATTTTTACGGTTGCCTGAAGAACGAACCGGAGGCAGCGTATGATTCTCTTGATAGGGTATATGAACAGATTATTACATCGGATTATTATGATACTGAATACGTAAAAACATTGTTCATACATGCCTGCATCATGGTTAACAGTGTATGCTCCGCAAACCATTTTGATTATGATTATTCTTTTATGAAATCAATAAATGAGATAAGCAGGGATATCACAGAAGCCAGAAGTATTAAGGAAGTATATGAATATTGTGTTGAATATGTAAGGTCATATATTAGTTTTATTAAGGCTAAAGAGAAGACAATGTATTCACCTAATGTAATTCATGTATTGGATTATCTAAACAGTCACTACATGGAGAAAATCACTTTGCAGGATGTGGCTGATGCTGTTGATATTTCATCGATACACATATGCAGAATTTTGAAAAAAGAAATGAGTGAAACATTTACAAATATACTGAACAAGATTCGGATAAAGCAGGCAATTATTTTATTAAAAGAAGGTAAGCTAAAAGTTTATGAAATCGCTGAATTGACCGGGTTTAGCAATTATGCATATTTCTATCAGCTGTTTAAGAAAGAGACCGGGATATCTCCAACGGATTATTTTTCAAAAGACAGTATATAAAACAGATGCTAAGATTTTGATATGTTTTGTTAAAATCTTAGCATCTTTATTTTATATAAACTGATTAGATTATGGAATTTATTATCATTTAAAAGCAGATTAACATCATATATGTAATTGATATATTTCATAAACAGGAGGGATGATATGAAAAAGAAACTAATTAGTATTTTGTGCTGCTCGGCTATGACTGTAAGCCTGTTAGCGGGATGCGGCCAGACAGGTGGGGAGAGTGCCGAGGCACAGCCGGATAACAGTTCCGACAAAGCCACTGAAGAGGTATCTGAAGGGTCAGAGGAAGCTGTATCCGATGAAGAGACCGCAAAAGCGGAGACAACAGAAGCTACAAAAGAGATCACGATTGTTCATTATCTGACAGAAACTGCAAAATTAAAAGCTTTTGATGATCTTGTGGCAGGATTTGAAGCTGCTCACCCTGACATAAAAGTTAATGCAGAATCTATGCCGATGGATAATTATTCCGATGTTGTAAAGTTAAGATTTTCTACAGGAGAACAGCCCGATATTATTTTCGGACAGCCCAAGACTTTTTCAGATCTTGTTGGCTCAGGACTTATCAGAGATCTTAGTGATCAGCCATTTGTAGATGCTCTACTTGATTCATCAAAGCAGAGTGTAACGATCGATAACGGTATTTATGGAATTCCACTTGATCAGATGGCAAATGTTGTTTTCTATAATAAGGACATTTTCGAAGCACAGGGACTTTCTGTTCCCACAACATATGAAGAGTTCATAGATACATGTGAAAAACTCAAGGCTGCCGGCATAACTCCTTGCGCAGCCGGATATCAGGATAACATTTCTTTTGGAGCTAACTGGTACACAATCTTCTATGGAACAAAGTATTTAAACCATCCTACAAGTAGTAAAGACCTTATGGAAGGAGCATCTCTTGCTGATTTTCCCGAATATGCACAGGCTTTGGAACAGTGGCGAACAATAATGAACAATTATCAGAATGATGACAGAAAACAGGTAGATACAGCCACTGCAGAGCAGATGTTTGCAAATGGCGAGACTGCAATGATCATCATCGGAACATGGGGACTTGGAGCAATTATGGATTACAATCCTGATGGCAATTTTGGTGGATTTGCTTATCCTTCTGAATCAAATGCCGCTGATGTTTCTGTACCGGTGGCTATAGATGATTGCTGGATGGTTGCTAAGGATTCTGCAAATGAGGAAAATGCACTGTTATTCCTCGAGTATGCAACAACAAAAGAAGCAAATGCAACCTGGTGTGGTGATTGTTCACAGCTTAGTGCTCTTAAAGATGTAGAGTGTGATACACTTCCTCCTGCTGCTATAGATATAGCAAATGAGATAGCTAATAAGCCCGGCTCTGCATGGGCATCAATAGCAACGTTCGTTGGTCAGTTTGATACTGCATATGCAAACTGTAACAGGGATTTTGCTATGGATGATAACAGAACACCGGAAGAGTACATAGAACAGTTTGATAATGAATTTGCAGCAGCAAGATAAATAATCAGTATAAGGGGAATCAGGATTGATTCCCCTTTTATATCGGACGAAAAGAGAAAAAGGGTGGATTTTTAAATGGGGAGTAAACAAATAAGAAAGATTAAAGCGGAATTATTGGATTTTATATTTATTTTTCCGGCAATAATAATTTTTACTATTATCATAATCATTCCTCTGATTAGCGGATTTAAATATACATTTACCGATTGGAATGGTATGAGCAAGGTTATGAATCCGGTTGGATTAAAAAATTATATAAAGCTGTTTTCGGATAAAAATCTTATTTTGCCAATCAGAAACACAATGATATTTACAATAGTTACTATGGTGGCCATAAATGTGCTTGGACTTGGACTTGCATTACTTGTTGAGCACGAATTTAAGGGGGTAAATATCATAAAAAGTATTATTTTTATACCCCTTGTAGTAAGTCTTGTCCTGGTGTCCTATATGTGGATGTACGTCTATAATGATTTCTTTAGTCTGTTTGGATGGAGCAGCCCGCTAATCTCTGCCAAGACTGTATTGATGGGACTTTGTGCAATGGCTATCTGGAAAGAAATAGGCCTTGCAATGATGATATATCTGGCAGCTCTTAAAGGGGTATCATCGGATTTTTATGAGGCTGCAACAATTGATGGAGCTAACTTTTTTCAGAAATTCTGGAATATAACAATTCCAATGATCGCACCGGCATTCACATACTGTATTCCTTTATGGATTGCAGGTGGATTCAGGATGTATGACTATTCATATATTGCCACAAGTGGGGGACCTGCGCATGCAAGTGAATCCATGGCATTCTACATATATCAGTATCTATTTCCCTTTAACAAGGTTGGATATGGTCAGACTATGGCTGTAATATATCTGATATTTTGCATTGTCGTATCCAATATAATTACCAGATTACTTAGAAAGAGGGAGGTAGAGATGTAATGAATAAGAAAATGAAAAGAAGAGTCTCTACCGCAGCAAGAGTTATGGTTCTTTGCATATTTTCACTGATATGCCTTGCACCGTTTTATGTCGCAATTTGTTATGCATTTAAATCCAAGTCAGAATTTGCTAAGACCAGGTTGGCTTTTCCGACATCTGTATATCTGGAAAACTTCAGATCGGCCTTTGCGCTTAAGAATTATTTTAATTCAGTAAAAAATAGCGTGATCGTAGCTGCTTTTGTAGTGTTCTTCATTGTATTTATCTGCTCCATGAGTGCATATATCATAATAAGAAAAAATAATAGAGTATATAATTTTATCTTTTATGTATTTCAGATGGTCATACTTATTCCTTTTCAGACAATAATGTTTCCTCTTTACAAGGAAATATCATCTATGCATGCACTAAATACAATATGGGGGCAGATATTTACAGAAATTGGAGTATATATGGGATATTATGTTTTCCTTTATACAGGATTCATAAAAGGTGTTCCGATAGCTCTTGAAGAGGCTGCAAGTATTGATGGATGTAACAGATTCCAGATTTTTTATAAGATTGTATTTCCGCTGCTTAAACCTATAACAATGACTGTTATTGTTTTATGTTTTCTGGCATCATGGAATGACTTCTTCCTTCCAATGATTATGTGCCAAAAGGAAACAGCAAGAACACTACCTTTGATGCAGTTCTATTTCTTTGGAGAGTATTCAAATGAGATAAATATGGCATTTGCGGCAGCTTTGATAGCAATGATTCCAACAGTTATTGTATATTTTCTTGCTCAGAAGTATATCGTTGAAGGTATGACTGCCGGAGCAGTTAAGTCATAAAAAGGGGATAAAAATGGGAGAGTATGATTTTTTATATGACCTTAAGCGAGTTGATTTTTGTAGAGAAGGCTTGTCTTATATTTCAAGAATCCAATACTGCAGGGAGCATCCAAGGCAGTATATGGAATGCATATATAGAAGTGGAAACGGAAATATGCCGGTAGTTATTTGGATTCATGGAGGTGGATTCAGTGATGAAAACCTTACCTCGTCATATAGACATGAAGAGACTATCGCCAGACTTGCCAAGCAGGGATATTTTATCGCCTGCATAGAGTATAGGTTGTTACAGCATGCGCCATATCCTGCATGCATTGAGGATTGTCAGAAGGCTATTCTTTATATCAAGGAACATGCAAAAGAGCTAAATATTGATTCCAGCAAGATTGCTTTATGGGGAGAATCTGCCGGAGCCTATATCGCATGTATGGCCGGAAGTAACTTCAATAATACACAAGGAGCAGACATTCAGGCGGTTGTTTCATTTTATTGTCCAAGTGATCTGATTTTTCAGAGAAAAGACACGGACGGACAGGGCGGAATTGAAGAGGACTTTTTAGGAGTTTCTTTGAAGGAAGGACGCAAAAAATGGGAGGAAGCGAGTCCTATAACTTATGCTTCGGGGCAAAATCCACCATTTTTGCTGTTTCATGGGGATGTCGATGACCTTGTTCCGTATGAGGAGTCCTGCAGGTATTATGACGCGCTAAAAGCTGCCGGAAATGATGCTGCTTTCGTTACCGTAGAAGGGCAGGGACATGGCTTTTTTGTAGGCCAAAAATATTACGATCAGATAATCAGTTTCTTGAATGAGAAATTAAGAGGGGATAAACAGGTATGAAAAGTAAATGGTCAAAGGCAGAGATATGGGAATGGTATAACGCCAGACCCTGGATAAGTGGATTTAACTTTATTCCAAGTGGTGCCATTGAAGGCATAGTCTATATGTTGCAGGAATATGATCATGAAAATGCATTCAGAGATGCCGCCAAGGAAATTGCACTTGCAGCATCTCTAAACTTTAACAGTGTGAGAGTATTTTTGCCATTTTATCTTTGGCGGGTTCAGCATGAGAGTTTTTTGAAGAACTTAGATGAATTATTGGATTTGTTGGATTCATATAATATGACTATGATGCCGGTTATTTTTAATGACTGCTGTGTCCCTAAAAATCAGTATAAAGAACCTGAACTGGGGCCACAACCGGAACCGGAGCCCGGATATTTCGGAGGAAGCAGCGTTACGCCGTTTGATGATGATACGCAGGGAGGAGGTGTTAGAGGATATAATATAATTGATGAACCCGAGATGGAAGTGGTGGCGGAAGGCTATGTTCGTGAACTTGCCAGAAGGTATCGCGATGACAAGAGGATACTTATTTGGAATGTCTGGAACGAAATCGGCAATTCAGGTAGATTATCATTGTCGGTTCCAATGATGGAAAAGGTCTTTTCATGGTTTAGAGAAGAAGATGTGTCACAGCCTCTGACTGCCGATGTATGGGGAGCGGGGGCTGATCATCCTTACGGATGGTTGAATAATCCCGGTATTTACCATGAATGCGAGGAAAAAGCCATAGAATTATCTGATATTATAACGTTTCATTTCTATGGGGATTATGAGCATGCAAGGCAATATATAGAGAAATTGGAAAAATATGAGAGGCCCTTGATCAATACTGAGTGGATGCACAGACCATATAGAAGCATTATTCAGACACATATGCCATTGTGGAAGAAAAACAATATCGGAAGTTATTTCTTTGGTTTTGTAAATGGAAAATCCCAATTTAATTATGTATGGGAATTCATTAAGAAACTTCCGGATATTGATACAAGACTGTGGATGCATGATATATTTTATGACGATTTTAGACCGTATGACCAGGAAGAAATTGAAACTATTAAGGAATGCAATAAAAATATATGAATAAAAGTGAATTCTATCGCACCAATGTAGCCCCGGCATGAAAATGTCTTTAACAATTTCCTTTTTCTTCTCCTTTTTTAAGCAGCCAGAGACACTCTGGCTGTTTTTTTGCCATTTTCACTTATCTATTTTATGACTTTAAAATAGCCATGAAAAAAGGATCCTTCCGGACCCTTACATCAACATAAGATAAAATTTCTATTTACCACACAAAAGCAACTGCATTTGCAACGTCTTCAGTAATCGTATTTTCCTTAACAAGCTTTTTGAGCCATTTATTCAGCTTGTCAACCTTGTGATTTGTATTGATAAAGTGGATTTTCTTGCCATTTACATTTGTTGAAAGAAAGAGTTCGTAAGTATACATAAGTGAAAACCTCCAAAAATCATAAATATGTTCTTTCATTCATTCTGGCCATTTGAATGTTCTTGTTGCTCACAGAAAATATATCGATGCCAACACATAATTACTTTAGGGCAAATTCATATGTTTTTTTATTTCTTTTTGGGGACACTTTTTCGAATAATAAGTTCACTGACAGGCACACTAACTTCAATAGAAAAAGGGGCTCTAATTAAAAGCAAACTCTAAATATTGAAGGCTGATCAGCCTCAAACACAACTTAAACTATCCAGTCATTAGCAGAATACCTAAACGCTAATATCTTTCAACCTTCTCCAATTCGCTGTATTTGTGGGATAAATACTACTTTTTCTATGTTACAATGGTAAGTATAATGGTGCTGTTTGTTCTGATGTTCGCTATTGCCGGTCCGTTTATACCGGGATGGCATTGGAGACAAATATGGCTTGGAGTGCTTCTGGCAACAGCAATCCATTTGCTGCTCTGGTTTGTTGTTCATGGCTGGAGCATATCTGTTCTTTATTTCAAAACCATCTAAGTGGAGCCTCAAGGAAAAAGCAGCGTGAAAACCTAAGGCAATTTCATGAATAGTAAAAAACAAAAGCTACTATGCCGGCGGATATAGATAGAATAGAGGAGTATCATGGACATTATCTATAATGGAGAGCGACTGAAATATATAGAAGATTTCTGGGGAGAACAGGTACTATGGATTACAGATCCTAAACAGATAAGCATGGAGCATATGAAGTTTGTCGGGGGATATCCAAATGAGTACTGCATATACCTTTCAGAGTTGTCTGCGGCGGAACAGGCTGAAATTGTAAAGCAGCTACGTGAGCAATTGGCATATTGTGGTGTAAATTGTTCGAAATGTCCGGATTTCTCAGAAGGAAAGTGCCCTTCTTGCCGGCTCACAGAATGGAAAGCTGGAGATGAATGCATGCCCGTCAAATGCTGCAGAGAAAAAAGAATAGACTCTTGTGCATCATGTGATGTATTCCCATGCGATGATATGAAAGAGTTTTATCAAGAATCTGCTAGTCATCAAGAAGCATTTAAGAGATTTTCCAAGTTTAGCAATTATAAATCTTAATAGGAAACAAAATAATGAATATATTGGTAAGAAATGTAGAAAAAGCGGATTATCAATCTGTCAGGAGAATAATGAATCAGGTTCAAGAAATGCATGTAGCATGGAGACCTGATATCTATAAATCTAATGAAAACCTCATATCAGAAGACGTTTTTGACCTTATGATAAATAGTGGAAATGCTTTTGTTGCTGATGTGGATGGAGTAGTTGCCGGAGTTCTTGAAATAACATACAAGCATATTGAAGGCCCTGCCCATGTTACAAGAGAAGTGGTATTTATTGATACTATGGCTGTTGACAAGGAATATAGAGGAAGAGGAATTGGACATCAGTTTTTTGAAAAAGTAAGAGAGTTGAAAGATAGCTCTGGATCTGATGGAATAGAACTTCAGGTAAATGCAATGAACCACGCTGCATATGAAATGTATAAGGAATGTGGGTTTACTGAGAAATCGATCAACATGGAATTACTTTAATATTGGATTTGATAGTACAGCTTAATGAGAAAGTTGAAATCATTTTTTCAACGTATTGCTTGTGTAGTGACTGTCCATCTAAAATCATCTGTATCATATACTACCCATACATGACGGTATACATTTGCAGATCTCTCTGCAAGATTCTTCGCCTTGTTATATAGGCTCAGGGTATTATCACCTTTACCTTCCACTTTTATGTTGATTCTGTCAGGATAGTTGCGGTTAATTATAGCACCCATAGCATTAAAATATGGTGGCTCTGTTTCTGTTCCTTCTGTAACAATCAGATGATATTCCGGCTGAATCATCTTATGGCGGTCACGTCTTGGCTGCATCCAGCTTTTGCTCTGATCGCTCTTCTTTGCTGGTTTCAGACTCATTTGAACGCACCTCCCAGCATGTTCTGAAGATAGGGATCTGCGCCGTAGCGGCCTTCAAGGTATTGCTTGTCATAGGAGGCTGTATTCTTGATTAGTGTTCCGTCCTCGCTTCTCATTTCATGTAAAGAATATACATCACTTTCGTGTGCTTCATTTTCTGCTGCAAACCAGATTTCATCACGGCGGAAGATGGAGTTTTTCATAGTCGACATATCATGGGAAGTGAAAAGCAACTGAGCACCGTGACGGTTTATCTCTTTATTTTTAAAAAGAAGGATCACATAACGCAGAAGCTTCGGGTGGAGTTTGGCATCAAGCTCGTCAATGATGACAAGTCTTCCTTCACGTAGAGCTAGTAGGATAACTGGCAGAGCGGAGATAAGCTTCTTTGTTCCATCTGATTCTTCTGTGAATGACAGCTCATATTCCTTTTTTCCAAGCTTGCGCTTCATGTAAAGCTGTTTACTGTCTTCATCATAGCGATAGTCCGTAATGTCGATATCCATATCATTCAGAGCACTGATGAACTGGCTCTTATTTTCTGTATACTTTTCCAGCATGATTTGGTGCTCAATCATCGGATTTGCGTAGCTTCTGATGATGCAACTTTCAAACCAGGTCATTACTTCGCTGATTTCAGGGATATCGTAGTTGATGGCAAGGAATGAAAGATAGGGCATCTTCGGATTTACATTTTTGTTGATGCTTTTTTTGTTGATACTGTATCCGAGGGTAATATCATTCATTTCGCGGTCAAAAAGCTCGGCAGTTTTCTTGGCAGTGACAGCTTTACGAGTCAGTGACTCAGAAACTACTTCATCATCCTTTAGGGCAATATAGTAGCAGTATAGGTTGCTTCCTGTTAAGAAAAATAGCTTGAACTCTGTCGGTTCATCAGCTGACACATCGTCAAATAAGAATGGGATGGCATCAACCCTCTGCTGAAGGATGAGCGGTTGACGGTTCTTTTCTAACTCATGTACAGGCTTTACTATGGTGGAAATCACACATGATAGAGCCTGGAGCAGGTTGGACTTACCACACCTTTTAGCATTGGAGACCGTGCACTGTCTCTTACAAAAAAATGTGGGAAGTTTTCTCTTCTTATAGTATTATTTTATAGGATTTATGAATAAGTTAAATACAACCTGTAAACATAACAGTTTAATAGGTAACAAGATATAAGGAGAAGGTGTGAAAACGGTTAAATTTAGTGAGATCGAATATAAGCGCCCGGATATGGAGGCGCTTAAAAAAGCTCTGGAAGAAGCTACTGCAAAGGTTCTTAATGCCAAGAGCTATGAGGAAGTCAGGGACGCGTACTATGCTCTGCAGGAGCGTGAGCAGGCGGATGAGACAATGTCTACTCTGGCTTACGTCCGCAATACTATCAATATGAAGGATGAGTTTTACGACAAAGAGATCAAATGGCTTCAGGAAGAATTTGCCAATACCATCCCTCAGTACAATGCTTATGAGAAGGCTCTTACACAGTCTAAATTCAGACCGGAATTCGAGGCTGAATTTGGTGCCCAGCTCCTTAGAACGATGGATGCTTCACTGATGACGAGTGATGAAAAGATTATCCCTGAGACAATACGCACTGAGCAGCTTGGTCAGGAATACTCCAAGACAACCGCAAGTGCGGTGACAGATTTCAGGGGAGAAGAGTGCAATTTTTATGGACTTCTCAAGCACATGCAGAGTACAGACCGCGCAGAGCGCAAGGAAGCTTTTGAAGCATGGGCTGCGCTTTATGAAAAAATCAGTCCCGAGCTTGAGGCGCAGTATGGAGAGATGGTAAAACTCCGCAACGAAATGGCTCTTAAGATGGGCTTTAAAAGCTATACTGATATGGCATATATCGATAGGAACCGCTTTGATTATAAGCAGGAAGATGCAGCAAAATTCCGCGAACAGGTCAGAGAGATAATCACACCCGCTGTTGCAAAGTTACGCAAGGCGCAGCAGGAAAAACTTGGCATAGATAAACTTTATTTCTATGACGAGGAGTTGAAATTCCCTGATGGAAATGCTGCACCTATCGGAAGCGCAAAGGAGCTTGTGGACAAGGCACAGAGGATGTACAGAGAGATGAGTGCTGAGACCGGAGAGTTCTTTGATTTCATGAAAGAATATGAACTCTTTGATCTGGAGACCAGACCGGGGAAACGCATGGGAGGCTACATGACATCCATGCCCCTTTTCAAGGCTCCCTTCATCTTCAGTAATTTCAACGGAACTTCGGCAGATGTAGATGTCCTTACCCACGAGGCCGGTCACGCATTCCAGGGATATCTTGCTATGAGATCAATTCAGGTGAATGCACTTCGCGGCTCAACAGCTGAGATAAATGAGATTCATTCCATGTCCATGGAGCACTTTGCTTATCCCTGGATGGAACTGTTCTTTGGCGATAATACTGAGAAATATGTTACTTCACATCTTTTTGATGCGCTCAGTACAATTCCTTATCTGGTAAGTGTTGATAAATTCCAGCATGAGGTTTATGCACATCCTGAGTACACAGCAGCTGACTGGAAAAGAACATGGCACGAGATAGAGCAGAAGTACATGCCATGGCGCGATTATGATGGAAATGAATTCCTGGAGGCAGGCGGTTTCTGGATGCAGAAGCAGCACATTTTCCTTTATCCTTTCTACTACATCGAATATGCTATGTCACAGATTTGTGCGTTCCAGTACTATGGTCGCATGAAAGAGGATAGAAAGGCAGCCTGGGAGGACTATCTACGCCTTTGCCGCGCAGGTGGAACAAAAGGATACTTAGAGCTTCTCAAGATTGGTAATCTTCTTAGTCCTTTTGAAGTCGGAACAGTTGAAAAGAGCACGGCTCACGTAATTGAGGAGCTTTCAAAGCGCTATATGGCGTAAATAAAAAACGAAATAATACATAATGAAAAAAGATTGGGGAATTATGAAATGAAAAAAGTTTGGGGAAATCTGCTACTCTTTATCACATCATTTATGTGTGTGATAGCTTTATTTGGATTCGGGTCCATAAACTCGAAAGCTGCAACAAGTGTTAAGGCACCAACAGAAGTAGGCTTTGATAGCCGATTCTATACATTCAAGGCAGTATCAGAAGGATATTATACTGTTTTTATCACAAATGGGGATACGAAAATTTATAAAAGTTCAGAAAAGAAATACCCTGCTAACGCTAAGCCGAGTGCAGTTCCTTTTTTCTATGAAAGTCTGGATAATTTGGGGAAAATCACCTTATATGTGGTATGTTCTCCAAGCCCCAAAAACTATAACACGCTGAAAAAATATCAATCTGATAAAGAGTGCAAAATTACAAAAGTATCAAAGACACTATCCCAAAGAACGCCCAAAGTTGAAGGCATCAAGGTAGAAGTAGATAACAGTAGAACTCCTGCCATTAGGTACAAAGTAACCTGGGAATCTGCGAGCACCTTTAAGGAAATACGGATTGGTAATCCAAAAAAACACTCAAAATCTTGCGCCTATACGAGTCTTTCCTATTTTTATGTCGATATGAAAGATTACGAACAGCCACTGGAGATTTTAGCGAAATCCGATGATCTCAATAAGTTTGCGGATTCAGAGCCTGTGACAGTCACTCTTCCTGCGGTTGATCTTGAAAAAATATATAATAAAGGCTCATTTGAGATTGACCTTACAAATGGTACTTATGAAGTTGAAGACCTGGCATTGTCAAGCACAGTGGCGCACCTGGCTATGATATCAGAATTCGACTATAAGATAGTTAATGAACTCTCTATGGAAATGGACCTGGATAAAAACGGAAGCTATGACATTGTATATAAAATAGATTCGAGTACCTATAAAAATACTATATCCGTATTGCCTACCAACTCAATTAGGGATCAGGTGACGTTTGTAATGCCTAATGATGCCAAAAAAGATGCGATGAATGAACTGTCAGAAGATTATAGATTTTATTATGGAACCCTGAAATTTGTTTTTTCCAAACCAAAATCTCAGGACGCTTCTGATTCGAACGGTACTTTTTCTGTAAACGAATCACCTGTGGACACAGCAAATATAGCGTCAACTGTGACCGTTAATGGTATCACCTACATAATTGATAGAAACGGCAATGCAATCGCAATTAAGATAGCGTCAAAAAAGAAGGCATCTCTAAACACCGTTACAGCTTACGGAAAAACTTATCCCGTTATTGCAATTGCTGATAATGCCTGCAAGAACAATAAGAAGATAAAGACAGTCACAATAGGCTCAAACGTTGCTACTATTGGAAAGAAAGCCTTCTATAAATGTAAAAAGCTAAAGAAAGTGACAATTAAGGCTAATAAATCCCTGATAATCGGTAAGGGTGCTTTCAAGAAAATAAACAAGAACGCTGTCATCAAGCTTAAAGGCGTAAAGGACAGCAAAAAGAGGAAACTGTTAAGAGCTATCAAAAAGTAATTATGATGCTTTAGCACAGTCTATAAGCTGAATGAATTATGCAATTTATGATGTAACAGATAAAAGCCGAAGGATAATTGCTTACAAATGAAGTACAAAAAGAAAAGACTCAAGCTTCGTAGAAACTTGAGCCTTTTCTTTTTATTCCTCGCCCGTATATGTTCTAGTATAGTGTACCATGCTTACTTTCTTGGCAATCCCCAGTATAAACAATGCTGCCATAATAGCAATTGCTGCTTCAAAACTGAAAAAGCTTACTACTATTGCAAATAATAATAGGAAAATAGCTGCAAACTTTACTGTAAACTTCCCAGATAGTGATTCGATATGACACATACGCTCATCATGCATTTCGTTATAGATTTGTGTAAGTTTCTTATCATCCTTAAGAGCATTTGAATACTTTACAAGATGATAAATACTTATGATGTCCAATACGATTACCATTCCTATTACAAATCCCTGCATGAAATCAGCATAATTAGATGTTGCATACCTTGCAGTTATAGTTGGTCTCTGTGACACAAAATACAATGCAGCACTAAGTAGTATAATTCCAACATATGCAAAATTCTGTTTTTTAATTGATTCTCTCATCTGATTCATTTTTTTGTTATTCATTAGTCTTCTTCCTCCAAGCTCTCAAAATCAAATACTTCCTCAATGTTCATATTGAAGTGATGTGCAATCTTATACGCTAATATCAGAGACGCTGTATATTTTCCTACCTCTATAGAGGTAATTGTCTGACGCGTAGTTCCAACAATATCAGCAAGTTCAGATTGCGAAAGTTTATTCACTTTCCTTAACTCCTTTATTTTGTTTTTCATGACAGCCTCCATACTCTTGCTAAGTTCGCTTTGCAAATTTAGTATAGTTTACTTTGCATATTATGTCAAGCTAACTTTGCATTATTTTTTATCTTTTTTCAAAAATCATCCGTAAGCATTAAATAGGAAGCCCACACAGAATACCATTTTGAAAAATCAAGAAAGTTTAAGACTTTTCCTAGCTATGATAAAATGTGTTTATCGGGGACTTCTTAGTTCGTATGTATTTAACAAGGATGCAGACAGAATGAATGAGATAAACAGTGAGCTTGAACGAATAAAAAGTGAGCTTGGAAGAGCAGTTGCAGATGTGTTAGACCAATGAATAAATCAGCAGAGATTAGTCTGTAAGTAAGAGGTGTCATGGAAAGAGCAGAGTATTTAAAACAAAAATACCATTTGGAAAAGCATCCTGAAGGCGGATGTTTTGCAGAGGTTTACACAGCACCTTTTTCTCATGAAAACCGGTCATTTATGGGAAGTATCTATTTTCTGCTTGAAGGAGAGGATATTTCGCATTTTCATCAGATTGACTGTGATGAGATCTGGTACCACCATGAGGGCTGCGGGCTTAAGATTACCATGATTATAGATGGAAATGTATCTGAAGTTGTAATTGGACCTGGGGAAGATCAGAAGGCCATGGCTGTAATACCTAAAGGAGCCATTTTTGCTGCAGAAAACCTTGATAAAAGCAGTTATTGTTTCATGTCCTGTGCCACAACGCCTAAGTTTACTTACGATGGATTTAGGCTTGTTGGTGAAAATGAGGTAAGAGACATCTGCCCTGCAGATTATGAGAAGATAAAGCACCTTGCTTATTCAGAGGATATGATCAAATGAAACTAAGGAAGCGTCGAAGCGCTGAAATTACAACCATATATCAGGAACGGCTGGCCCACGATTTTATCAAGGAAAAGCTTTTGGGGATATACAAGGCCTTTTACGGTGCAGTTTTTCCGAGGGATATAGTTGAGAAAAACATAGAGTATCTGGAGGATGGAAGGCTATGAAGGTTTATGAGGGGAACATCCTGACTGTGAATCAGGATGATGTAACAGCTAGATATCTTGTCGAGGATGAAGGAAGGATTGTTTATGTCGGAAACAGTCTTCCTGAAAAATACAGCGCTTCTACTAAGATAGAGTTAGGGGAGCGTTCTCTTATACCGGCATTCTGTGATACACATCAGCACTTCGCGTCTTTTTCCACATTTCATTCAGGACTGAATGTCATGGAATGCAGTTCAAATGAGGAAATTTTACAGGGAATGACATACAAAAGAAATATGATTCTTTTGCGGAAATGATAATAGAAGCTATGAATGCCTCAGTAATTCCGGATTGTCGATCAAAGTATGCCCAAAGGAGACATTGCGCAAAGCATTATCTTCCTCATCTCAACCACGTTTAAAAATATTTATTCATGAATTCGGAACTCACTTCGATACTCTTTACCGGATCATTGTCAATCCAGTTCATGTGAGTTTCCAAAATAACTGCCATAACACCCTTTTCCTTTATGACTTCAGAAAGGCCCTTAAGATTCATATTGCCTTTTCCAAGCTCTGTGGCCTTTTCTTTAAGGATGGGTGTCATATATGGTCCTTTTTGAGTGTTTCCTCTGTCATTAATGTGCCAGTACTTAAGACGTGAGCCGAGCTTTTCTATTATTGGATAGACGTCAGCGCCTCCGTCAGTCATCCAATATGTGTCCAGCTCAAAATTCACATATTCATCGTCAGTGTTTTCTATAATCACATCATAAGCTGTCTTATCCGTTGAAACCTTCTGCAATTCACAGTTGTGATTATGATATAAAAGCTTTACGCCGTGTTCTTTCAGAGCTTTTCCTGCAGTATTTAACCGCTCTGCCAGACTCTCAACCTCGTTTAAATCGCTATAATCAAATCTGTACATTCCTGTTATAACAACTACGTCTGTGCCGTAGCTTTTTGCAAGATTCGCAACATTCTCAGGATCTGCTTCTATTGCACCGAGATTTGAATGCATACTGCTTACCTTGAGCCCGCTCTCATAAATAAGCGTATGCCAATCCTGATTACCGCTGTTTCCTATGTCCATTCCACCAAATTTTGTCAAAAGCTTTACTATAAAAGGAGATTTTTCTATCATGAAATCATTTATCTCTATATAATCATATCCGGCAGCTTTAACATGTTTCAAAGCGTCAAGCGTAGTGTCGTAATTATCTGATACTGTACCGAGCATAATCTGCTGCACGCCTTTTTTTACAGTATTCTCCTGAGTATTAAGCTGTGCACTGAAATAATCAGCTATTTCTTTTCTTGTAACTTCATAAGGTCCTGCTGTGGCATTTAGATATATATTTCTTATCAAAAAGGCAATAATCATGCACAACACGGCAATTAAGACGGTGAATATCAGCGGCTTTTTTTCCTTTAACTTTCTCATTTTAGATACTTATATTTCCTTTCGGTTTATTTTTGCTTATAATATAATCATCATGTGTTGATTTCAACCGACAAATATTTAACTTCTGTTGATTTCAGAAAAGGAGTATCAATGACAGCCTCCGGAGAGACCAAGATTTTACATACAAAAGAGCGTATAAGAAATTCCCTTATACAAATGCTTGGAAATATCACTATAGAAAAGATAACTATAAAGGAATTATGTATGACAGCCGGCATAAACAGGACAACTTTTTATAAATATTATGGCAGTCAATATGACGTGTTAAACGAAATTGCTTCAATATATATATCTAAAACAACCGCTCTGGTTATGGAGAATTTAGCCGAGGATCGGAAAATAGCTGATGATTTGGTAAATGCACTTCAGTTCATAAAAGACAATGCGGATTTTTTTATCTTATTTCTGGGAAAAGATAACTTAAATCCTATATCAGATATAAGCTCATTACTACCGGATTTTAATAAATTTGTGCTGGCATCCATGCGTAATTCATCTATCACAGAATATGAAAAAAAATATCTGTCCTCCTTTGTTTTACACGGAAGTGTCAAAATGATAAGTGACTGGATATCTGACGGATGCAGCCTTAGCTGTCAGAAAATGTGCAGTTTAATATTAAATGCATCCGGAAGAGTAATCGGAATATGATAACAAAAGGAAAATTGATTATTATGAAAAAAATAGCACTGATAAAGGAAATATTGATTCTGACACTAGCCACAATAATAATAGGAGCGGCGGTCTTCTTTTTTCTCATGCCAAGTCATGCATCGGTCAGCAGTATTTCCGGACTGGCAATTGTATTGAAGAACTTTATACCATTGCCAGTATCGATGATAACAATGATATTGAATGTATTTCTTTTGATAATCGGATTCATCACCTGTGGAGCAGAGTTTGGATATAAGACGGTTTATACATCGATTTTACTGCCAGTGGTGATTGGAACTTTTGAAAAATGCTTTCCAGATTTTGTATCTTTTACAGGGGATGCCACTCTTGATGTACTCTGTTACATATTCTTTGTAAGTATTGGTATTGCCATTCTCTTTAACAGAAATGCTTCATCAGGGGGATTGGACATTGTAGCTAAAATCATTAACAAGTATCTGAGAATTGAACTTGGAAAAGCCATGTCAGCTGCCGGGTTATGCGTTGCTGTATCGTCTATCCTTGTATACGATACTAAGACATTGATACTGAGCATTCTGGGAACATATTTTAATGGTATGATTCTGGATCATTTCATTTTTGATCAGAAGCTTAAACGAAGAGTCTGCATTGTTTCCCCGTTTGAAAAGGATATCCGTGACTATATACTTAATGAGCTTCACAGTGGGGCAAGTATATATAAAGTCATTGGCGCTTATCGCATGCAGGAACACAACGAAATCATTACTATAGTTGATAAAAGCGAATTCCAAAAGCTCATGGCTTTTATAGATAGAGTTGATCCCCAGGCCTTTATAACAGTTTATAAGGTTAGTGATATGCAGTATCGCTCAAAATCCATGCCGGAAAGGATTTTTTATGATTGAAGAGTGTTCAAAGCAGAGGAATAAAACAACTAAACCGGATGAACAGTAGAAGAGGATTCGAGAACTAAGTTCATCCGGTGGGGTTTGTTTTACCAAAATAGATTGGTGTGCGGGAAGACTGTTTAGGTATGGGTTGCGTCAAGCCGCGAACAAATTAGATTATAGGTGTAATAGCATCATGACAGTAATTATTATTTTGTATTTACAGTCTTAATACCTGCTTTTTTAAGTAGTTTTTTGTAAGCCTTTTTGTAGTTCTTAGGCATCTTCAGGGTAAAGCCCTTTGCATTTTTGCCAAAGGCTTTCTTGCCGATAGATGTGATGTTTGTAGATTTGATTTTTACCTTCTTGAGCTTTTTGCATTTGTAGAAGGCCTGTTTTCCGATTGAATTGACATTGCTTCCGATAGTAACGCTCTTGGTCTTCTTATTTCCCTTCATAAAGCCCTGGGCGATGTCGGTTACGTTCAGAGTATACTTATCAATTACTACCGAATCAGGTATTTCAACGATCTTCGACTGAGCTGTAAGGGCGATGGCACTAAGATTGCCTGCTTTATCTATGATACGATATTTGATTCCGTTATTTTCAATCTCAGTTCCTACTTCAAAGCTGGCTACAGGGTCTGAACCAACAGTGCACTCTGTTTTTACCGGAGCATCAGAATATTTAACTGAGACTATCAATTCGGTATCATCTGTAATTCCTTTTCCATCGACTACCAGTCCAAAGGCATACATGATCTTATCACCAAATTCAGTTGCCGATTCATCATTATGATTCGGTCTATTACGGAAATAATCAATAATTGCTTGCCTTGTAATAGAGTACTCTCCGGTTCCTATAGAATTCTCAGCAGCACGGAAGGTAAAGTCTTTATTACTGCGTGTAATAGTAAGACCCTGATAGGGATCAGTCGAAAGAACAGTAGTTATGCTTTCTGCATTTCCAAAATCGCTATTTGAATGATCTTTATCATTGAGCATCATGATATAGAGCAGCATTACAGCTTCAATATCAGATTTGGGTCTTGATGCAAGTTCATTTATCCCGCCATTTGTAACATGGGCTGTTTTTCCATTACTTAAGTCAATATTCCATTTTTTTGCAGCTGCCCTTGCGGTAATGGGATTTATCCCGAGCATGATTGAGAGAATTAAGGCAGTACATGTAATAAGGCCTGTTACACGGCGTACTTTTTCTCCCCAAAACTTTTTCATTATATGAGTTCCTCCCTGAATTTTAATAAGATTTCCATATCATCATTTCACAATGACTATCTTTACTTTACTCCAATCACCGGAGAGGCCGTTGCTATCAAGAGCTCGTACTCTGATATAAGCCTTGCCGGTTTTGTTGAATTTAAGTTTGTAATTATGCTTTCCGGCTTTCACGGTTTTGGTAACCAGATTCTTTGAAAACTTCTTATTTGTGGAAATCTGAATTTCATAGCCTGAAGCTTCAGTCTGTTTTTTCCAGCTGATAGCAACCTTTTTGTTTCCTAAAGAGTTCGCCTTGAGCTTTCCAATCTTTTTAACATTTGCAGAAGACGGAGCGGCACTATCAACAGTCTTTGCTGAGGTTCCGTTTGATGAAGGTACCTCTTCCCATTTTACCTGATATCTTCCGGTATGATGATGACCTTTTCCCTCCTGATCTGTCCAGCAGCAGGGCATTATCTTGATATAATTCACGCCGGCCTTTACAGCGACATCAGCTGTTGTGGTTCTTGGCGCAGCTTCAGATGCGGAGAGCATGCTTACTTCGCGAATGCAGTTGGGGGTTGAATCCCATACTGAAAATTCTGAGTTTGCAATTTTTGTTGTGAAGGTAACTCTGATCGTCATATCCTTAGAGGCATTAAACTTATAAAAATCTAATGCGTCATCAACTGAAAAGAAGCCTGTAACAAGCGCTTTTTCCTGGAG
This sequence comes from Butyrivibrio sp. XPD2002, assembly GCF_000423945.1. GTDB lineage: Bacteria > Bacillota > Clostridia > Lachnospirales > Lachnospiraceae > Butyrivibrio. The sequence continues at coordinate 133,784 of NZ_AUIY01000013.1, forward strand.
ATTCATGGCTGCTTCGAATTTATTATTCGGTTCAGCTTCGTTATTTTCAGCAGGAACAAAGTTGACCTTAAGGCGATAATCTCCGGGATTATTGTCGAACCATCCTGCAACCTTAACCCAGTAGGTACCCTTCTCCAGTGCAAGCGTGGTGGTATGAGTTTTAGGATTGTTCTTTGATGCGCCTGTCACTCCGATATCGCTGTACATTTTTGTATTATCATAGCTGGTGATATAGTAGGAAGACTGCCTGATTGTAAGAGACTGATATGTGACTGTTAAAAATCCGGCTGAATTTAAAACAACCTTGTAGTAATCCTTTGTGCTTTCCGGAACGTGGCCGTTTACCCATTTTCCGTCAGTCGGAAGTGTTGAATAAACTCCGTCCTTGGCGGATACCTTTCCGGTGCCATCTATTTTACCTGTTGGTAATGATAGTGAGATGGCTGCTGCAATAGTACACGCAATCAGTCTTTTTAGATTTTTCTGAAGTACTTGTTTGAAATTTTTCCCCATGTGTTTTCCCTCCAATAAAAATTTTTCATACCAATAAATAATACCACAAATACGCGGATATTAGCGGTAAGAAAGTAATAATATCGAGGATTTTTATTTGCTATTCTATATACATGAAAGCTGTTAGATTAACATAAAAATGTAAAATAGAAATTTAAGAGAAAGCTCAAAATTATGGGCTTTCTTTTTTTGTGCTTTTTACAAAAATGTCTGTTTATCTTTAATTCTTAAAGTTACAAATTGTAAAAAGCCGAATCTTTTAAGCTATTTTTGAAAAAAGCCGAACCTTTAAAGATAAAACTGTAAAAAGCCGAGCCTCCTTAATGAAAATGAAGTAATCTGACGATAAACTTATCGATATAACAACATTATTTTAACTATAGGAGGTTAATGGTATGTATCGTTATGAAAAACCTATTGAACGGCCACGTAGTTCTAAGTTTGGCAGTAATTACTGGATTTTTTACAGTCTCAAGGTCAGAAGAAGGGTAGCTGTATTCTCAAATCTTGAATATGAAAACATCCTCACCCTTGAAATGGATCCTGATGTTGAGTGGTATTGCGAGTATCCTCTTGAGACCACAGTGTTTGTAGGTGGCAAAGAAGAAAAGATCCTCTTTGATGTATGGGTTAAGAAAGTTGATGGCAATGAGTTATTCCAGGGAGTCTCATATAGGGATTCTTCAAATTCACACAAAAAGATTGCAATGCAGGCAAAATGGTGTATTCAAAATGGGCTTGAGTTTGAATTCAGAAATGAGAAGAACATCCATAAGGGTCCATATTTTATTAGAAAACTCAGTGTTCTTTCATCACGCGCAAGGCGATTCAGGACACCCGCTCCTAATGCTGATCAGATTATGCAAAGTATCTCATTAGAAAAACTTTATAAAAACATTATACATGTCTAATAATAGCCCGGTATGTCAGATAGTATACTTAAATAAGTAATTGCCTAATTTTTACAATAGGAGTAGTGATGACTCTTAGTGATAAATTATACAAAATTGTAATTGCCGGAGGCTCATGGAAGACAATACTGGGCGGCTTGCTGGTTACTGTGCAGATATCGTTTGCAGCACTGATTCTGGGAACTGTGCTGGGTGCCTTGGTATGTCTTCTTAGAACGCGCAAAAATCGGATAATCAAAGGTATTGCCACCGGATATATTGCAATTCTTAGAGGAACTCCTGTGCTTATGCTCCTGCTGCTGCTATATTACGGAGTATTTGCCAAAGCAGGTCTTACACCTCTCACAGTAGCCATCATTACCTTTGCGCTTAATGTGTCCGCGCATGTGGCAGAGCTTCTGCGTTCAGCGCTTCTGGCTTCAGATAAAGGGCAGGCGGAAGCAGCGAGAACACTGGGATTTTCAGCCTGGGATACCTTCCGGCTTGTAACACTTCCCCAGGTACTGCGTATAGCAAAGCCGGTCTATCAGTCTACGATAGTTAATCTCATTCAGTGGACAAGTGTTGTAGGATACGTTACGATCACTGATCTCACAAGAGTAATCAATAATACTGCGGACAGAACCATGCAGCCGCTTCTTACTATTTCCATCGGTATGCTGATATATCTTGCCTTTTCTTACGTCGTGTTTGGCATTTTCACACTGACAGATAAGATAAGCGAAAAGAAAAGGGAGCCTGCCGTATGAATCTTATAGAAGTTAAGGGATTAAGAAAATCCTTTGGCCCCAATGAAGTATTAAAAGGGATAGATCTTACAGTTGAACAGGGAGACAGAATCGCCATAATCGGAGGCTCCGGCTGTGGGAAAAGTGTACTCCTAAGGTCACTGACCTTACTTGAAAAACCTAGCGCCGGACAGATTTTCGTAGATGGCCGCGAGATCACTGAAAAAGGTGCAAACGTGGATGAGATTCGTCAGAGCATGGGAATGGTATTCCAGAAATTCCACCTTTTTTCAGAAATGGATGTGATGGATAACCTGTGTCTGGCTCCCGTGAAGCTAAAGGGCATGTCACGAAAAGATGCCGAGGAAAAGGCTATGGATCTGCTTTCAAAAGTTGGCTTGTCTTCAAGAGCCCACAGATGGCCCGAGGCACTCTCCGGCGGGCAGCAACAGAGAATTGCAATCTGCAGATGTCTGATGATGGAGCCCAAGGTCCTGTTATTCGATGAGCCTACAAGTGCCCTGGATCCGCCAATGGTTGGCGAGGTGCTTGCTGTGATAAGAATGCTTGCAAAGCGTGACATGAGCATGCTGATCGTAACCCACGAAATGAACTTCGCCAGGGAAGTCGCGAACAGAGTGCTATTCCTTGCTGATGGCGGCATTTATGAGGAAGGGACACCTTCTGAAATATTTGATAATCCGAAGCGTGAAAAAACCATAGCATTCATCCAGAAGATAAAGTATTTCAGCCATGAGATATCAGAGCAGGACTTCGACCTTATGTCGCTTCAGGGAGGGATCCAGGATTTTGGAGAAAAATACGGTCTTGATCAAAAGCAAATTTACAGACTGCAGATATGCTCGGAAGAACTCATCTATGAAATGCTTGATGGGTGCTATACCAAGAATGAAGATGTGGATTTGAATTTGGATATTTCATATTCGGAAGCAAAGAGCACGACTGAGCTTGCCATAACTTCCGGAGGAAAAGAATTCAATCTCTTCGAGCAGGATGATGACGGCCTGGGAGTTACGATACTAAAAAAGATGGCTAAAAGTATAAGCTGCAACTGGGAAGGTGATAAAAACCGTATCTGGATTGAGCTTTAAAAATGTAAATGTAACTATTGGTGAACTGTTAATAAGTGATTCATAGGAGGACAACTATAATGAAAAAACTTATTTCTATTACACTTGTACTTACGATGATTCTGACAATGTGCGCCTGTGGTGCCAAGAAGGACGAAGGCGGTAGCGGAACTGCAAATAGCGAAGCTGTAAGCAGTGAGACGGCAAGCAGTGAGACTTCAAGCAATGAAACTGCCAGTAGTGAAGCTGTGAGCGCTGAAGATGCAAGCAGTGAAGCATCTGCAGAAAACGCAGAATCCTCAAAGGTTGGTGTTCTGACCATGCTTAACATGACAGAAGAAGAAATGACTCAATTTAGAATGCTCGGAAAATATGTTAGTAGGATACTGCTCGATGAAGGCTATATTGAGTCAAATAGTAAGGCTTTAAGAGGCGAAAAAGAAGTTGTGTTCTATGATACCTTAGATTCAATGCTGATGGCATTAAATGCCGGAGATATTGATGAATTGATGATTTACAATAAGACTGGACAGTACCTTTGCGCTACTAATGATAATCTACAGCTTGCTTATTCAGTCAACCTAGATAAAGAACTCAATTCATTTGCCCATTTATTATTTAACGGACATATGCGCAATGACTTTGCCTTTCTTATGATGGAAGAAAATGAAGCGCTTAGAGATGAATTCAGTAATGCTATCAACGATATGAAAGGTGATGGCACCCTGGACAATCTTATAAGTGAGCAGATAGATGCACTTATTAATGGCGGCGATGTAAAGCCTGTAACTATGCCTACAATCGATGGTGCTGAGACTGTTAAAGTTGCCGTTACAGGAGCACTTCCTCCAATGGACTATGTGGCTGAAGATGGTTCTCCTGCAGGATTCAATACTGCAGTCCTTGCAGAGATCAGTCAGCGTATTGGTAAAAACATTGAACTTGTCGTAGTAGACAGTATCGGACGTGCTACAGCTCTTTCAAGCGGCACAGTAGATGCAGTTTTCTGGACCAGAACAAATCAAATGTCTTCAAAATATCAAGAGTTTTCAGATGAAGAACGCGCTTCAAGACTGGAAGAACTTGAAGCAAAAATGAGTGACGAGGAAGTAGAAGCTTTTAATAAGGTCAAAGAAGCACTTGATTTTGAAAATTATAATAAAGTAGATATGCCGGAAGGAACAATTTGTACCGTTCCGTACTACTCAGATATCATAGTTGCGGTTGCGAGAAAAGACTGAATTTTCTAACTGCTATTAGGTGATTCATAGGTGAACAACTATAATGAAAAAACTTAGTTCTATTACGCTTGTACTTACGATGATTCTGACAATGTGCGCCTGTGGTGCCAAGAAGGACGAAGGCGGTAGCGGATCTGTAAATAGCGAAGCTGTAAGCAGTGAGACGGCAAGCAGTGAAGCTGTCAGTAGTGAAGCAAATGATGAAGCAGCAAGTAATGAGACTGTTAGTAACGAGGCAACTGATGAGGCTATAAGTAAAGATGAGGCTAATGCAGATTCAGAGCAAACGGAAGCTTCTTCTGAAGAAGGCAAAATCTACAAAGATGGCGTTCTGACCATGCTTAACATGACTGAAGACGAAATGGATAAATATAGGCAAACTTGGAAATATGTTGAGCATCAATTGGGAAGAGAAGGTTATACGAAAAGAAATGTTGAACCATTTACGGGAAAAAGAGAAATCATTTACTATGATACATTAGATTCCATGTTAATGGCATTAAATGCCGGAGATATTGATGAAATGATGATTTACAATAAGACCGGACAATATCTTTGCGCTACTAATGATAATCTACAACTTGCGTATACAATTGATCTTGAAAAAGAGCGCAATACTTTTGCCAATTTAGTATTATCCGGACTTATGAGCAATGACTTTGCTTTTCTCATGATGGAAGGAAATGAAACACTTAGAGATGAATTCAGTAACGCTATCAATGATATGAAAGATGATGGCACCTTGGACAAGCTTATAAGTGAACAGATAGATACGCTTATAAACAGAAGTGAGGTAAAGCCCGTTACAATGCCTACAATTGATAGCGCAGATACCATTAAGGTTGCTGTTACAGGAGCACTTCCGCCTATGGATTATGTGGCAGCCGACGGAACCCCCGCAGGATTCAATACCGCAGTACTTGCAGAAATCAGTCAGCGCATCGGTAAAAATATAGAACTCGTTGTTGTTGATAGTATCGGACGTGCTACAGCCCTTTCAAGCGGAACTGTAGATGCTGTATTTTGGACAAGAACAAATGAAATGGCTTCCAAATCTAAAGAAGTATCGGATGACGAAAGATCATCAAAGATACCTGAAGTAGAATCCAAAATGAGTGATGAGGAAGTAGAAGCTTTTCATAATGTCAGAGAATTATTTAATTTTTCAGAGTATAGCACAGTAGATATGCCTGAAGGAACAATTTGTACCGTTCCATACTACTCGGATACAATTGTACTAGTAATGAAAAAATAATAAATCCAGAAGAACTCCCACTACATAATTTGAAAAGTTTAGCATTAAGAGGACTGTCATTTGCAGTCCTCTTAATTTTTCTCATATCAAGCGATATTTATATGGTTGCAGTATTCCTGTCCATAAGGTTATAAAAACGACAATTTTTTCTTAATATCGTAGCGGAACATATATGAAGAAAGTTACTGACATCTATTGGCAAAAATTATGTAAAACCGACACCTATTGGCAAACTTCGTGTAAAAAATTGAAAAAGAAATGTTATTATTCAGGCAATATATCTTTCTATTAAATGCGAGTTTTGTCAAAAGATATGCTATAATTTGATGGGAGCCTTTTTTGTTGGCGTGCGTATTTTGCACGCCATTACAAAAACGGACATCCGACAGCATTTAATCATATATACACTATGGTTTACAGAGGTGGATGATTATGAGCCACGAATACAGAGATCAACTTGATATAAAGAACAATGAGAAAATAAATGAGCTTTTAAATGAAATGCCGGAATTTGTCGAGTATTTCTATGACCACATGGTAGCCAAGGGGCGTTCAACAAACACAATCCTTGGATATATGTATGAAATAAATGTTTTTCTTAGATTTGTGCAGGTAATTGCCAAAAAAGATTCGGTAAAACACCTTGAAGTGACTGATCTTGAAAAACTGCGCCAGAACAATATCGAATCCTACATGGCAAAGTCTGAAAACGGCAAGGAACTTTCAAATAATGCGAAATGCAGGAAGCTCTCAGTACTCCGGACGTTGTATACATATTATATTGGCAATGAAATGATCACTAAAAATCCGACAGCTCTGACAGAAGGCCCAAAAATTAAAGCACATGATGTAATAAAGCTTTCAGATTCTCAGGTATCGGTGCTTTTAAACGCTATCAAAAGTCAGGATAAAATGTCTGAGCATGCAGTTAAATACAATGAGCGCATGGTTTCAAGAGATCTTGCGATAATGATGACTTTGCTTGGAACCGGTATGCGTATTTCCGAACTTGTCGGGCTTAACATTTCCGATATCGACAAAACTGATAAAACAAAAATATATCTGCGTATTGTAAGAAAAGGTGGCGATGAAGACAAAGTACGCGTTATTACTCCAGTTTATGATGCAATAACCGACTATTTGATAAAATCAAGACCTCAGTTGGTGGGCTCTTCAAGGGAAAATGCTCTTTTCATCTCAACCAGAGGAACCCGTATGTCCGTAAATGCCATACAGAAAATGCTTGAAAAATACTGCGAAAAAGCAGGACTTCCTGATAATATATCACCTCATAAGATGCGTGCAACCTTCGCCACAAAAGTATACTCAAAAACCAAGGACATCTATGCAATAAAGGATGCTCTTCATCACAGTACTATCGATACTTCCAAGCACTACATATCAGATAAGGAAGTAAGGATTGATGAAGCTGCAGAAGCGGCAGGATCATTATTTGAATAACTCATGATATTTATTCACTAATCCTATAATGGGCAATAATATCAACGTTTTCAGCCAAAGTATCCCATTCACATACTGTATCAGCTTCCTTTGGCAGATAAATTACACTTAAAATACCATTTTCATCGCGGTTATATGAGAGGATACCAATTTCATCAGAAAAGAATACTATATCTCCGGGCTGCCAATCTTCGTATTCTGAAAGATCTGTTGTCTTTTTGATAGCGTTTCTCGAAAAAAATACATTTAGGACATCGATATCACGAAAATCCATGTCTATGTTTGGCGTATCTACAGTATAAGCCTCCGGATGAGCGATTATGTCCTCATTTACCTGTTTACGTATATCATATCCGGCATCGCGCAGCGACATGGTTACAACATCTGCACTTGTCCCTATCCATTCAGTCGGAAATCCTCCATCATATTGATGCAAACCGTAGGACCAGTCTTCCATAAGCATTATCTCTGCATTGTCAGCAATATCCGTCAAATCATCTATGCCATCCTCATCCTTATCTACTGAACTGGACTTTATCTCTACATAAGACTTACCCATAAGCTCCTTCAGGCTTTCTTCCAGTTCTTTCTCCTTTTCAACCTCATATTTACTCGCTACCGGAAGAAAATATAGTGAAAAATAAAGACCTAATACCAGAGGAGTTACAAGTAAGACACATATGCCTCGTTTGATAAGTAAAGACTTCTTCTGCTCTGGCTTTTTTATCATCAGTTTTCGGAATATGTGCATAATAACTGATTCAAGTAAAAAAATAATTACGAAAACCAGGAATCCCGGCATAAAAAATCCTGTGTTATTTTTTGATATCATTCCCAAAATAATGGCAAACCATATAAAAACCACTATTGCTACAATCATGGTTAACATGCCTTTCTTCTTTGGCTGGGGTTCATCATCAAAGAGTGTTCTTAATAGGCCTTTTTCACTCCATCCATATGATGATAGGAAAAAATTCTTTTCATACTCAAGGCTGTCTCGTATAATATCTTCGAATTTGATTCCGGATTGCTCCTTATTGTTAATTTCGTCCCAATAATAATCAATGCTCAGATTAGAATAGTTTTCATTTCTTGTCTGCATATCTTTGCATAGTAATAACGAACCATTTAATTCCTGCATTTTTTCGTTAATCAAGTTCAGGTTGTTTTCTACAAGTCCCTGAAGATCCGACTTGCCATTCTGCAATTCGGATATATCACCAATAGAAAATCCCATTTTCCGTAAAATGATCACTTTTTTTAGTGTCTCGATATCTTCATTAGAGTAATCTCTATATCCATTACTTTCTCTTGCAGGTTTAATCAGTCCCTTAGATTCATAAAATCTGATGTTAGCGCGATCAATTCCAAGCTGTTCCTCAACGTCTTTAATTGTCATGATTTAGCGCTCCTTTCTGTTTCTTTATCGCTATTATAGGGGTATAAACCTACTTTATAGTCAATATTTTTTTATCATATAGTGAATAAAATTTTTGCAGACTGGCATTTATAGAATGGGGCTATGTGAAAGAGTATAAAAATCCCACAGTCGTCAGGCTGTGGGAAGTATTAAATATTGTATTAATCCTTTATCAGATCAGGATCGTTCAAAGCATCTTCTATGATCTGAGCAAGAATCTTGGTATAACCTTTACCAAGTGATTTTGCTTTTCTAACTGTATTGGGTGAAAGTCTTAATGTCACGTTCTCTTTGCGCCTGATTTCACGCTCCTTCTGGATGCGCTCTGAAACTCTACTGAACTTTGCAAGTTCCTCTTTTGTAAGAAGCGGGTTATCCTCATCATAGGAATAAGGGGTATTCTCATTATCTTAAAAGGATCGCCTTTTTACAATTTCTTGCTTTATTTTTTTTAATAAAAAAGTGTAAAAAGCCGAACGTTTGACTTTTTACACTTCTATCTTTAAATATTTTACAGGTTTAGCTTAATCCGACAACAGAATAAACTTTTATATCACCATCAGCACTCAAGAGTACATTTTTCATCTTAAATTCCTTTAGACCATCATTTTTAGCGGAGTTGGAGAATAGCACCTGCTGAACCATCGCCTCCCGCAAACCGCGTATTGTATGCCAATTTTACCTTACTTCTTTTACCATCATATTGATAACTATAAGCAGTATGACTACCGAAATCCATATGGTTTTTATCCCAATGATTCCGGATATTACTCCGCCAAATCCTGCTCCTATAGCAAATATCAGAATGATTCCAAAGAAGTGAAATGATTTGTACAAAGATTGTTTGTTTTTGTCTCTAAGGTATTTAGAAAGGCTCTCTGTTCCACTTCTCAGATTTCCAATGCACATGGTACTTGCATATCCATATCCATGTACTTTTCTAAATGTTTGCACCTGCATGGCACATGAAAATGACACAATCATATTTGCTATCATATTCATATCCATGGGGAGAAGTCCGACAATGCTAAGCGCAATCATTTCAATTATTATGATAATCTGTCTCCAGTGGATTTTTTCAGCACATTTATACTCGTTTTCAATTCTCTCTGCTATAAAAATCCCAGCAGCAAACGAAAAAAGCGGACACATATAGTGTAACCCCTGCATAAAATTACCCTGCATCAGGTTCTGACTCATTAAAACAACATTGCCGGTCTGTGCATTGGCAAAGACTTTATCCCTCATATTATATGTATACGCATCCTGTAATCCTCCTGAAAAGGATAATAATGCACTTAATCGAAAACTCTCAGATGTCTGCATATTTCTCCTACATATTTTATTATCGCGGAATAGTTACTCATGAATGTAATTCTTTTATTTTATGAGTTTACGGATCGTCTTCAATAATTCGTCCACGATTTCTTCATCGTCATTTTTTATGCCGTCCGTAACGCATCCTTTCAGGTGATATCCAAGAAGTTCCTGATTAAAGCCGTCTATTGCTGAGGCTGCAGACATGGACTGTTGAAGGATGTCGTTGCAATATACGTCATCCTCGATCATTTTTTCCAGGCCACGTATCTGCCCTTCCAGACGTTTCAACCGGTTGGTCAGAGCCTTTTTCTGTGCTGCTGTTCTGACTGTCTTTTTATGTGCCATAAGTAATCTCCCTATTATTCATATGTTGACTAATAGTATCATATCCCGGCTATTTATTGTACAGAAACAACCTTATAGCCAAGATCTTCTATCTCCTTTATCAAGGTGTCATCCTCTACCTCTTTTACGTACTTCACAACAGCTTGCTTCTTTTTGAGGTTCAGTTTTGCAGATACGCCATCAATTCTGTTGATAGCACGCTTAACACGATTGGTGCAGTTTTCACAGTGCATCCCGTCAATCATGAACACCTTAGTTTTGATTACAGTTCCTGAAAGCTTTTTATCCGGTTCTTTTACACTGGAACTGCCTCCGCCACAGCATCCACCTTCGCCTTTAAAGTGTTTTATAGAACCTCTTAGCGCAACAAGCAGGATAACAACAAGTATAGCAATGATAATGATATTAGAAGCCATTTCTTCACCTCTCTATTTCTCTTTACAACTATTGTTTAAGCGCATTCCAAGTAGTTAATTATCTTTTCCCTTATAAACTGCATCTTTTTAACTGTATCCGGATTATTGCTCTTAAATCCGAGCAGTCTGTATATATATCCCTGACTTTTGACCTGCCTGATACTCTCAGGGAATACAAGTCCATATACAAAAGAAATATGCCCAAGGATATAATCGATTCCGGTTTTCGAGTATGTTCTGTCTATATTTCCGGATCCCATAATGTCTTCATAAACTTCATCAGTTATGTACGAATCCGTAAAGGCTTTTTCCGGCAGATCGTAAATCTCTGTTCGCGGTGTCTCGCAATTAACACGTATAATGTCAATCTTATCTGCATCACGCAAAATTTCACAGAACATCCGCTCCCTGTCCGTCTGACCATCAGGAAGAATATATACATTGTGGTAACGGATGACTTTTTCCATCATTTCTCTGTCCATCTTTCTATCCGGATCAAACCTGTCTATCAGCTGTTCGTCCTTAAATAGCAGGTCTGCAGACAGTTCCGCGTGATTAACTGATATTCGATCCTGAAATGTATGATACCTTCTAAGCTGCTCAAAACGGCCTATATCATGAAGTATTCCTGACAGCCACGCGAATTCGCAGTCCTCCTCCGGAAGCAGAAGGCTTCTGGCGATTATTTCGCATAAATCAGCTACGCGATACGTATGATCTATCTTCAGCTTTACTTTCACATCTTCCGGATTATATTGATCCGTATATTTTTTAAACTCAGTCAAAATATTATTTCTGTCCATATGTACTGATTATTCCATTTCCAGTGTTTTATAGTTTTTCTAAATCACATACTTTTAGCAATCTTTACCAGCCTGCTTGTGCCAAGTCTGTGTGCTCCAAGTTCAATAAATTTCTCAGCATCTTCAATTGATGCAATACCGCCTGATGCCTTGATCTTGATATTTGGACCACAGTGTTTTGCAAAGAGTTCTATATCTTCAAAGGTTGCACCGCCTGTTGAGAAACCTGTTGAAGTCTTGATATAGTCTGCCTTTGACTGCGTAACAATCTCACACATCTTGATCTTCTCCTCTTCTGTAAGAAGGCAGCACTCAATGATAACCTTCATGGTATGGTCGCCACAGGCTTCTTTGAGTTCATTGATCTCATCAAGAACAAACTTATAATTCTTAGCTTTCAGCTCCCCTATGTTTATAACAATGTCGATCTCTGTTGCTCCGTTTGCAAGCGCATCCTTTGTCTCAAAAACCTTGGATGCAGTTGTTGTATTTCCATTCGGGAATCCGATTACTGTTGTTATAGGCATATCAGGGCCCATATACTCACGGGCTTTCTGCACATAATATGGAGGAATGCATACGGAAGCCGTATGGTACTTCATACCATCGTCGCATATCTCTTTTATCTCATCCCATGTGCTTCCCTGAGCAAGCAGTGTGTGATCAACCATCTTTAATATTTCTTCAAGTTTCATTCGAGTATCCTCCATTCTTCGACCTAAGGGTGGTACCGCTTGCGGTGGATTCCTTAGGTCCATCCAAAAATTTCATAGTCTTTTTGGTTCATAATTTGACAATAAATACGGGACGACAAAATAGTCCCCCCTACCATTTGCAATATATACTAGGGGGGAGTATTTGTCAACGTCTATTTTTCTTTTACCATATTCCCATTACATGCTGCATCAAAAGGCTGACAACTGTTATTCCGATCCAGCAACAGCCGCCAAGCAAAATCGGCTTCCCACCTGATTTAATTAGTTTGATTATGTTACTGTTCAAGCCAATAGCAGCCATAGCCATTATTATAAAGAACTTGCTAAGTTCCTTAAGTGGCTTAAAAACATAAGAAGGGACACCTGCTCTCAAGCAAATAGTTGTGATAATTGAAGCAATCACAAAGAAGACTATGAACATCGGAAATGCTCTTCTAAAGCTAAAGCCATTTGTCGAACTTCCATCCTTTTTTGCTTCCCTTGCCCTCAGATACGCAAGTACCAGTGTAATAGGTATGATAGCCAGTGTTCTTGTAAGCTTGACCGTAACTGCCTTATCAAGAGTCTGACTCCCCAGGTTCCACATACTATCCCAGGTTGATGCAGCTGCGGTGACGGAAGAAGTATCATTAACTGCAGTTCCCGCAAAAATACCGAAAGCCTCTCCTGTTGTGATATCAAAACCTATAAGCTTTCCCAGCGAAGGAAAAAGAAGTGCTGCCAGCACGTTAAAGAAAAATATCACAGAAATTGCCTGTGCCACTTCATCATCATCCGCATCAATGACAGGAGCCGTAGCTGCAATTGCTGAGCCGCCGCATATTGATGAGCCAACTCCGATAAGAGTAGCTGTGTTTCCTTTGATATTCATAACCTTATGAAGAATCCATGATAGGATAAGCGATGTTGAAATCGTGCAGATAATTATAGGAAGTGACTGTTTCCCGGTCTGAAGAACGACCGAAAGATTCATACCAAATCCAAGGAGGACAACAGCCGCCTGCAGAATTATCTTTGATGTAAACTTTATTCCATCAGCCGCCTTCCCCTTGTCATTCCAGAACAGGGCTATTATCATGCCCAGAATGATTGCAATCACCGCTCCGCCAACGACAGGGAAGCGCTTTCCCAGGAGCCATGAAGGAACTGCAATAGTGAAGCATACGATTACTCCCAAATAATTCTTTTTCAAAAAATCCATCTCAAGACCTCTCTCACTTTCTAATCTGTTATTTCGCAGGTCTTATTCTATTCTGTCTTTTGAAAAAGATAAAATTATATATTATTATATAACCATAAACATTTCTTATCGTTAGGGAGAACTAATTATGCTGGATTTCAGAATAGATACCTTCCTATGCGTTTGCAGACACCTCAATTTCACCAAGGCGTCTAAGGAGCTGAATATTACTCAGCCCGCTGTTTCTCAGCACATACATCATCTTGAAAATGAATACGGGACAAAGCTGTTTACTCAGGATGGAAAAAAACTTTTTCTAACTGACAACGGAAAACTCCTGTATAAAAAAATGAATCAGATAAAAAATGATGATGAAAGTCTCAAAGAAATACTTTCAAAGAATAACCATGGCTTAAAAGACATCTCTTTTGGTGTCACCATGACCATAGGAGAATACATAATTGCTGATCCGATCAGTGATTACATAAAAAATCACCCGGATACTAATCTTAAGATTACATTTGGCAACACATCGGAGCTTCTTAAAAAACTCTCCGACGGGGTTATAGATTTTGCACTTGTAGAAGGATATTTCCCTGAAAATGATTATGAAACGCTGCTTTTTAGCAAAGAAGAGTTCGTTCCTGTCTGTTCGGCAAAGCACTCTTTCAATCAGAAGCCACGCGTGATAAAAGATCTCTTTCCCGAGCGAATTCTTATAAGAGAACCCGGTTCAGGAACGCGCAATATATTGGAAAGAGCTCTTGCCCTGAACAATTACTCCACAAGTGATTTTAGGAATTTTACCCAGGTGGAGAACATGCATGCCATAATAAGCCTTATTGAAAAAGATTGTGGCATCACCTTTTTATATAAAGCAGCGGTTGCATCAGGACTGCAGTCCGGATATCTGAAAACAATCCCCCTTGACGACTTTAGGGTAAAACATGATTTTACCTTCATCTGGCCCAAAGATACTGTTTTCAGTGAAGAGATCCGTGCAATATGTGAGGAAATACAACCTATAACTCATTCTGCATGAAGTTCATGTTCTTTTTCATAAAGCTTGTTATCCTGCCGTCTCATGAAAATCATCCGGGACAGAAAAAGAATCAAGCTACTTCCTACAAAAATCTGAATCGGATATGTGATTAGTACGCTTTCAGATATTATCATGCTCAGCATGGTAATAGCGCCAACCGGTGGCATATACATCTTAGTAAAATGAATAACGATAAGCATACCACTTGTAGCAACAATTGCTGAAATCGTAATAGGAAGCCCTATCCAAATAGCAAAGAAATATCTTGAAATCACACCAATTATGGCACACACAGTTATCACTGCCACCGTTTTGACTGGCATATTTCTTGTTTTGTTCCTTGGCCTGGAAAACTCAGTAAATGCCACAAGTAACGGAGGTGCCACAACAAATCTATAACCCGTTCTGAATGCAACACCGGCTATTACTGTCACACAAAGGATTCTAATGGAAGTATCTACCATATCGTCCCTGGAATTCAGCATCACAGGAACATATTCCTCATCTGCTCGGATTCCCTGAAATAGAAAAAGTTTATGAAACAATATTACAAGTAATGTCAGTACAAATGCAGCTATAGGATACACTATACTTGTAGTATGCATCATCACCGGGAGCACTATTGCTGAGACAAATGGTGCAAACGTGGTTCCTGAAAACATAAAGATTACCTGAGCGATTGTGAATGCCAAAATCACTTCGATATACGTATCAAACGGAACAAATCTTACAATGCACACTCCTATTATCGCACAGCCTGTTATCAGTGAAAGCATACGCTTTCCATTAACCTTCCAGCTTCTATTTTTTGCCACCATATATCCAACTGCTAATGCTGTTATCTCAGGAAATATAATCTCCTTCTCATTTAAAGTTTCTGCAAATAGTGTCATCAGCGCTACTAACAGAACTGTACAAGCGTATGGTATTATTCTCTTGACTCTATACATATTCTATAAAAAACATGCAATCAATGTGATGATCGCGATTCCTCCTTACTTAAAAATAGCACATTTACTGACACTCTTTCAAAGAAAGACTCCGCAAGGGTCTCGTCTGTTGTTTTTCGTTTCACAGCTATTCACTCCTTTAGTCAATTTTAATCAGGATCTGCAAAAGAATTAAGCATATATAGTAAATAAAAGTTACTATTCCAAGCAAGTGGCTTTGCAAATCAAGCCGCTTGTGCTTTTTCGGCAGCTGTTTCTACAATAGTGCTCTTTGCGTCAAGCTCCTTAATTACACTTCTTGCCGTCAGAACAACAGCTACTGATGTTACAATGTCCGCTACAGGAGCTGAGAAAAGAACTCCCTCAACTCCAAATAACATAGGAAGAACGATAGCAAGCGGAACGCTTAATACAAAGTCCCTGAGTAATGACAGCCCCATAGCCATTGCAGGTTTTCCAAGAGACTGAAGGAAAACACTGGTAGACTTCTGGATGCATGTCAAAATGATCATCGAAAGGAAAAGCCTGAATGAAAGAACTGCACATTGCTCCATATTTAACAAGAACATTGTTCATTACACCCATGATTACTACGATAGAGATCTGAGTTAAGAAACTGCTTATTCCAAGAGGAACAAAATTATCTATTACGGCCATATTAGGAATCATGTTATTCCATGCGAGCTTAAAGGTCTTGGCTCTGAAAAGAATATATACTATTCCGCAGATTGCTGTAACAATCTGACCGGCTATGGTCGCAATAGCAGCGCCCATCATTCCCATATGAAGAGCAAAAATAGCTATAGGATCTAAAATCACATTAATTATGCATCCCACAAGGGTTGTAATCATGGCAAATTTGGGGCTTCCATCAGCTCTGATTATGGAATTTAGGCCATTCCCCACAACAAAGAAAGGAATTCCTAAAATGATATAATCAAAGTACTCATTGGCATATGGAAGGTTGTTCTTGGTAGCTCCAAATGCTGTAAGAATCTGTGACTTAAATGCAGCAAAAAGAACGGCCATTATAACTCCGGATACCACAAGAAGCATTACAACATTGCCCATGCTCTTATTTCCGGACTTAACATCTTTTTTACCCTGACAAAGGCTAAGATATGCAGCGGCGCCATCACCAAGCATCAGAGCAATCGCAAGTGATATAACTGTGATAGGAAAAACAACGTTTGTTGCACCATTTCCAAGATATCCTATGCCTCTTCCAATGAAAATCTGATCCACTATGTTATAAAGTGACGATACAAGAAGCGACATAATGCAGGGAATTGAAAACTTTAGAAGAAGCTTCCCTATCCTCTCTTCTGCCAGGTAGTTGTTTGCGTTCTGAATCATTTTTACCTCCTTAAAAACCATAAAAAAGAACACGGTAAGCGAGGTCTTCACTTACACGTGTTCGGTTACAACCTAGTATTAATAAATCGTCAGCCCATCGGGCAACATTCAATTACTTGATTATAATACTGATTTTTTTAGGCTCACGTAATAGTTAGATTTGACAAAAAAATTATCTATTTTGAAAATTTCATGCGCCTTTGTATGTATTGGTATCTTTTTTTACCATATTCCCATTACATGCTGCATCAAAAGGCTGACAACTGTTATTACGATTCAGCAACAGCCGCCAAGTAATATCGGCTTTCCACTTGATTGGATAAGCTAGACTGTAACAGCCTTATAGCGGCTTTTGATGTTTACAGATATAATTTACGCTATCAAAAAGTAAGCCTCTTTTTCCATTGGTGCGATAGGATCCTATTATACGTTTTTTATATTGCGCTATATTGTCATTTTACTATTATTTTACACTTTGCCTTGAACTTACCATCCTTTGTAGTGACGGTAATTGTTGCCTTGCCCTTTGAAACAGCTGTAACTTTTCCGCTGCGACTGACACGTGCAACCTTTTTATTACTGCTCTTCCAGGACACCTTTTGATTTGTGGCATTATAGGGTTTAACTGTTGCCTTAAGCTTATATTTTTTCCCTATCTTAAGGGTCTTCTTTTTTTTGTTTAGCTTAACCTTTGTAACCTTTACAACTTCACTCTCACTCTGAGCCTTGACTGTAGTTGCCTTTTCATCATTTACTACAGTTCGCTGTGAGGGCTGCGCATCATTTATATCTGCGCTATTATCCTGTTTATCATCTGTATCTACTTTTTCAGGTGCTGAAGCTATTTCTCCGGTCTTCCAAAGAGCAAAATCATCCCATGCTCCCCAGCAACCGGCTGAAGCATTTGTACTTGCTCCAATTGTAAGCCTGGTTCCATCCTCGGTTATTTCTATATTATCTATCGTAGGATTCTGGAATTCCTGCCATTTTGTCACGCCTGCCTGGGCTGATTTCTCTTCACCATTAAGTATGGCATATAATTTGAACTCATCATTTTCGCCGGCATCGCCACCTTCAACAAAAGCGCTAAGACTGTATATGCCTTTATTTAGAGTAACCTCCTGCTCAACGTTAAACTTAAATGCTGTTCCATACCAGAATTTCATGCACCACTCACCGGTATGAACATTGGATGAATCCTGCTTGATTGCAATTTCGCTTGTGGATACATCAGATGTAATTGTCCAGCCCTTATCTCCTTCTTCAAATCCGGGGTTAGCAAGGAAATTCATAGGCTTTATTGTCAGCTTGCAGGATACTGCAACGCCTCCGTCAACATCTGCAGTTCCTGATATCATATAGACTCCGGCTCCGCTTTCCATTGCCGTTTTTATATCCTCTTCGGACCAAACAATATTTACTTCTTTGGTTGTGCCATCATTGTATTTAGCAGTACCTGTTTCAGGCAGCTTTATTTCTTCATCAATTACGGCTTCTACAGCATTAACATCAACACCATTTAACCTTAACTTAGCCTTTGCACCTGTTCTCATGTAGCTGTACATTTTTGCAGATGCTAACGGATGTCCATAGAAGTCAAACCATGCTTCGTTTTCCACAACGGCGCCGCCTCCGCCATATTCCTGTACCCCTATGTCATAATCCCTGGCATAGGAGCTGGCCCAACCTGTACCATAATTTTCCCAGTTATCTTTATTGGCTTCTATAGATATTGCTACTTCATCTCCTGATTCACCATGCATATTTACAGGTAGCCATGCAGGTTCCCAGTAAAAAACTCCAATGCCATTTTCTATCGACGCAACTGCATCAACTACCCCTCTTACGGAATCTGCCTGTCCCTGAGGAGATACATCGAAGTTAAAAGGCTCTTTTCCTGCATCATAGTCCTCTTGTGTTTCAGTATTTGCGCAACCATCAGCGTCATCGAGTGTGTATACATATGAAGTCTCGGTAACCATTACCTTTTTACCATAGTTATTGGCAATGGCGGACAGTTCATTTTTCAGGTTATCGAGCGTTCCATGCCAATAAGGATAATAAGATGATGCAAAAACATCATAATCAACATTCTTAAGCTGAGATGCATAATAATCATATCTGCCACCTTCAGGATTGGTAAAATGTACTGCAACCAAAATGTCCTTAGACACTTCTCTTACGGCTTCTGCACCAGCTGCAAACATTTTGAGCATTCCATCCCAGCTTTTTTCACCGGCAATACCGTTATTAGTCTCATTGCCTACCTGAACCATTCCAACATTAACACCACTGTTAATAAGATCTTTAAGGCTGTCAATTGTAAACTGTTTTAGTGTAGTTGCTTTAGCATCGACATCCATATTCTTCCAAGCTTTAGGTGCTGTCTGCTTCCCGGGGTCTGCCCAGAAATCAGAATAGTGAAAATCTATAAGAACCTTCATCCCTGCGCCGGTTGCCCACTGGCCTATCTGTATAGCCTTAGCCAGATCGCAGGTACCACCACCATATCCATTACCATTTTCATCGTAAGGATCATTCCATACACGGATTCTCACATAATTAACGCCGCAGTCATGAAGGAAATTGAAATATCCCTGATCATCCAGCTCATTGCCATCGTAATCATAGTATTTCACTCCTCCATTCTTCAGAGCAACATAGGAGCTGACATCAACACCGGTAATGAAGTTCTCATCGCATCCTTCGACCTTATTTACAAAAATCTCCGCCTCCACTGCGGGTTCATCCTGTACAGGATCCTGGTTATCCATCTGAGTATCCTCTTCATCATTTTGATTGTTTTCTGTTTCATCGGGCGTATCGTTCTGGTCAGAACCATCATCCGAACCTTCGTTACTACTATTATTGACAGTATAAAGTCTGACATTATCAATATCGCCCCAGTACGAACTATTTATATGCCCCGAAAAGGCAATAGTAAGATCTGTCATTTCATCTGTTAATGTAAATGCCTCTGTTTCATAGGTGCTCCAGTTATCCCAGCCACAGGTTGTAATATTCCAGGATACACCAGATACAGTTGCTGCCAAACCAGAATCTGCCTCTGCTCCATCTGCATCAAAACAGAGTTTATAGGTTCCTGCCGAAACCCCTGAAATAGTCTGCGATAAACTCATCTCCTCCGCTTCTGAATTATTATTCCAATAATTAAAAAATGATGTAGTATTATTTTTTGCCCATTCATCCATCTTAATTTTGTAACCTGACACATCACCATCAGCGCCTTCAAAAGAAACATCCCATCCGGTTGTATCTCCGTTTTCAAAATCACCGTTTTTTACGAGTCCGGTATCCTTCCACTTAATTTCCTTTTCTTCTTCCGCATTACCATCAGAAACATTTGCATCTAATGAAAAGGAATCCTCTGTGCCTTCTGCTTCTCCGGTCGCATAAGTTGTAATCCCGGTCTGTCCGGTAATCATCATAACTGCCATCGCTGCACTTATGTACGTAACAACATTTCCATTAAATCTGCCGCTTTTCATTGTAATCCTCCCTTTTGCTATACCTGCATAACTAATTTGTTAAATATCACACAGCTCCTTCATCCTTTATAAATAGTTAGAATTCAATATTTACACTGTTTAAGCCTTCAGATGATAATAAAACACTCCCCGTTTCCTCTTTGTTTTTCTTTTTAAAAGCGGCAAGTAATTTCCCTGCAAGCATATTTCTTTTATCGGATTTATATCCTGAAAGGTCCTGCATATTTCCGGCGTCCATTCCAATAAACTCAACGTTATCAGAGCAAACTACACTTATCAGGCTGTCTACATCAGGGACAGCTCTGCCATCTTCATCTCTCGCTGTTATCTCCACAAGATAGAATTCACCTGCCTTTTCCACCGATGCTTCTAAGGATGATGGCTTTTTTGTTGTAACAACTTCGCAAGTCTTAACAACTTTATCCCCCATATAACCTTCTGCTCTTAATACACCGGGTTCATAAGGTACATCCCATGTAAGATGAAGATCACCTGTAGTTGGGCGAAAACGTCTGAGTTCATCATCCCAGCTATTCATGGCTCCATATCTTGGGCATGGGGCGCTCGCTTTTTCTGAAATAAGCTTATCGTTAATATATAGCTTTACTCTCTCACAGTTGGTATAACATATTACTGTTTTAAAAGTGCCCTCTTCGCCCTCAAAATTCCAGTGAGGAAGCAAATGAAGAGTTATATCTTTTTCATTCCAGATAGACCTGAAATAGTAATAAGCATCCTTTTTGAAACCGGCTGTATCAATTGCTCCAAAATTAGCTCCTCTTCTTGGCCAATGCGACTCACCAAGATAATCTATCCCAGTCCAGATAAAGTCACCGGCAACATAATCCCTGCTTGCTGTAAATCTCCAGAGTGCTTCATGTGTAAGCGATGCAGTAATATAGTTGTCATTAAAGTCTCTTGTCTGGCTATAGTCGCCTCTATCTCCACACACAGAAGGATTCTCAGAGCCTATCATTATCCTGTCAGGATATACAAGCTTATCATCTTCATAGAATCTTTCCGCTCTCTCTCTCCATCTTCCTACATAGTTATAGCCAACTACATCTATCTCATTCATAAATTCCTGTTTGGTTTCAATCCCCGGAAGAGATGCGATGTTATCACAAGCACTTGTTGTTAACCTGCTGCTGTCTTCTTCATGAACTATATCAGATAGAAACTTAGCTATCTTAGGACCATCTGTGAAAGCCTGTTCAGGGATCTCATTTCCTATACTCCACAGAATTACTGATGGATGATTATAATCACGTCTTATCATTCTCTGTAATTCCGTTTTTACATCTTTACAGAAAAATTGACTAAAACCGTACGAAGGCTCTTCTGAAAAATAGTTTTCATTTTTATTCTTTCCAAGCATCCATTCGTCACAAATCTCGTCCATTACCACAAATCCCATGCTGTCGCACAAGTCAAGAAATCCCGGTGCCGGTGGGTTATGTGAACACCTGATACCGTTTACTCCCATGTCCTTTAACGTATTCAGACGTTTTTCCCAGATATCCTTATAGAATGCAGATCCAAACAAGCCACTGTCATGATGAAGACAAACGCCTTTAATCTTTATTTTTTCTCCATTCAGCTTAAACCCTTCATCACAGGAAAAAGCTATTGTTCGTATACCAACACTTTCTCTGCGTTCATCCAGAAGCTCTCCATCACAGAATACCTGAGTTACAAATGTGTAAAGATATGGTTTGTCTATTTCCCATAAAATTGGTCTCTGAACAAACATTCTTGTTGCAGCCTGTGATGTTTCATTTGAATCAAGGCAAAGTGTTGCACCAGCCTTGCATGAAAGCTGTCCCTTTTTATCCAAGAGCTGCCACTTTATTACAACATCCTTTTTTTCTTTCTCATAGTTAATAGCGCTGCTCTTTACATCAAGAATAGCCATTTTTTCATCATCAGTCACTTCGGCTGTTTCGACTTTTATACCAAAGTAATCCAGGCATTGCCTTGATGTTTTTCTTATATACACGTCTCTATATATACCCGAGCCTGTATACCATCTGCTATTAGGCTGCTTGCTATTATTTACTCTTACTGAAATGAGATTATCTCCCTCAACCAGTTTATCTGTTATATCTACCACAAATGTAGAATATCCATATGACTGACTTCCTGCCTTTAAGCCATTTATGTATATCTCACTTTCCATGTATATTCCTTCAAAAATGAGCTCAACATGCTTTAGTAAATCATCCTTGGAAATCTTTATTTTTTTTCTATACCAGCCAATTCCGGCATGAGCATAGCCGCCACCTGCCCCGCTCCTGTTCTCTTTCTTTGGTGCAAAATATGTATCCCAATCGTGTGGAAGCTCTATATGATCCCAGCCTTCATCGCGATAATCAATTTGGGCAAACTCACCGTTGCTACAATCTTCACATATAAATTTCCATTCTTCATTTATTATCTTGGCATCTTTTAAATTCATCGTTTCTCCCTAAAATTCTCTTAAAAAGGGAGCAGTAAAACTACTGCTCCCTCCAGGTTGTCATAAGTTAAATACTTCGGAATAATTTCTACCTTTTTGATCTCACAGTCATTTTGTACCAATATTACATAATTAATTTCCCTGTTTCTCAGCAACATATGCCTCTGCCTGGGATTCAAGTTCTGCAATAATATCTCTGATTCCTGCATTTTCCAAAGCCGCACTAAATTCAGCAATTGACGCATCTACATCGTCTACAAGACCGTTTACAAGTGGTCCATAATAAATATCTACAGCAGCCTCAACAGCAGCAAACTGCGTTGATACATTTGTCGAATCAAAATTAAAGCCATCATAGATATGATCAGGTTTTATATTTGCGTTAAATGCTTCATCAAGCTGATCATATACTTTATCTACTTCTGTTTTGTTCTCGATATACTCCGTACGTGTAATAGTCATATTATTCCAGCCCCAATTACAGTTTGAGCTTACTCCATAGTTTGTTTCATCAATTATCTTATACTGGTCATCTCCTACAGCTTCCCAGTGCTTCCCTTCTATTCCAAGCATAGCAAGATCGTACACCTCAGGGTTTGTGTAGAACTCATTAAGCACCATCATAGCTCTTTCTTTGTTCTTACTGTTATTATTGATAGCCACACCATTATTGATATATGAGTTAACCTTCTTGGGCTGTGATGATACCGGATCAACGATCGTTACGTTCCATTCAGGATGCTCAGTCTCTGCCTGTCTTCCATAATTTCTGCAGCTTCCAAGATTCCAGGCAAGTGTTGCAGTTTTCCCATTCAAAAGACCAACCTGACGCTCTTCAGTTGAATTCAAAACATCAGATGACCATGCTCCCATATCAGCAAGTTCTTTTACCTGCTTGCAGTAATCTGCAAATCCATCCCAGTCAAGAAGATATGTAAATGATAAATCACTTGGATCCTGTGTATTGTATAGAATCATTTCACCACCATGAGGTGCACCACCTGTTATTGTATATCCTTTGTTTTGGAAATATTGATAATTGGGGCCACCCTGGCTCGCATAAAATCCATCATTAGCACAAGCCTTATAAAACTCTACAAGTTCATCCCAGTTTGTTATTTTTTCAATGCCATATTTTTCCATCAAATCGCCACGGATAGTCATTACATCCTGACCAAATTCATTCTGGTAATTTGGTACCATGTAAATATTGCCATTGATTTTTGCCTGTTCCCAAGCCATTTCCGGTACTACATTCCAAATATCAGGTGCATAGGTCTTTATGAAATCCTCTGATAAAGGATAAAATCCTCCGAGTGCCGCTGTCTGCTCATAATGGCACCAGCTTGATGCTGTAAATATCAGATCAAAGTCTTCCTGTGAAGAGAATAAAAGTGAATATTTTGTATCATGATCGCCCCAGGACAAAAAGTCCACTGAAAGAGAACAGTTGAGCTTTTTCTCCAGTATCTCATTGATTTTGCCATATACTTCATCAAAGTCAGCTGTTCTATCACCTATAAGATACATTTTTAAGTCAACGTGTTCAGATGTATCTGGAACCTGACCAGTTGCCTCGTCTGATTCTGATGCTTCGCCTGAATCTGCAGACTCGCCTAACTGATCTGCAGGCGCTTCTGAGACTTCATTTTTCGCCTGACTACCGCATCCTGAAACGATTCCACATGTCATCCCCAATGCCAATAAAACTGATAATACCCGTTTTTTCATTACATCCTCCTTAAACTATGAAATACTTAATCTTTATCATTTAGCCCTTTACTGCACCAATTGTGATTCCCTGAACAAAATATTTCTGAACCAACGGAAATGCCAGCACAATAGGACCTGTTACCACTATTGTTAAAGCCATCTTAAGCGTCTGTGTCGGTAAGTTTACTGAATTAATAACAGAACTGCTAACACCTGAATTTGTGAGCATTTTTTTGTATCCTTCAATGTTGTTTACCTGCCTGTACAGGAAATATTGAAGAGGATATTTGCTTTCACTCTTTATATAAAGCATTGCATTGTACCAATCATTCCAATATGCAAGAGCTATGAAAAGACCTACTGTCGCCAAGGCCGGTTTGATTAAGGGCATTACAACCTTAAACAAAATCGCAAACTCGCCACATCCATCAATCTTCGCTGCATCCATTAGTGATTCCGGAACAGATGAAATATAGCTCTTCATTATGAGAAGGTTGTAAACACTAAAAATCATAGGAAGCAGCAATGCCAAATAACTATCCTGGAGCTTTAGCGTTATGGTCATAAGCATGTAATATGGCACCAGTCCTCCACTAAAGAGAGTTGTAAAATAAAAGAAAAATGAAAAACCATTTCTCCATTCGAAGTCTTTCCTTGAAAGAACATATGCTGTCATTGTCTGCAGTAACAAGCCTATTGCCGTTCCGCCAAGTGTAAGTAAAATTGTGACCAAATACGCCTTTCCAACAACCAATGGATCTTTAAATACTGTCTTATAAGCATCCAGACTAAAATCCTGTATCAATAGGCTGAAACCATTATTTACTATCGCTTCCTCAGAAGATAAAGAGCCTGTTAAAACCATGATGAATGGAATAAGGCATAAGATTGAGATAATGCTGCAAAAACTGTATGCAAGAATGTTTAGAATGATCACTTCTTTTCCAGTTTTAACTCTTTTTGAAATATGTACCTGATCTGACATTTAGGCCTCCTTAAAACAAGGTGTAGTCTTTTTCATATAGACCCACAAGATGATTAGCCAATAGAATAGTTACAAAGCAGAGAATTGACTGAAATAAACCAATAGCTGCACCCATTCCAAAGTCCTGGCTTGTTAGAAGTGCCCTGTTCGTCAATGTATCTATAACATCTGTGTAGTTGAACAATAATCCATTGCTTCCCACAAGGTTATAAAACATATCAAAGTTTCCCTTAAAAATACCTCCTACTGACATCAGAAACAGTATTACTGTCGTTGGCATTATCATAGGAATCGTAACTTTGAAGATTCTCTGAAATACATTAGCGCCATCAATTGATGCTGCTTCATATATAGAAGTATCTATTCCCATAATCGCTGCCAAATACATGACAGACCCATAGCCTACACCTTTCCAGAGCGCAAAAAATACTATGATAGGTGGCCATACCTGGGGCAACGTATAAAATGGAATTTTCTCTCCTCCAAATAACGCTATAATTCGGTTCACAAATCCAAAATCTGAGCTAAATAGATTGAACGCCATAACACCTACGATTACCCATGAAATAAAGTAGGGCAAAAACATCATAGACTGAGAAATCTTTCGAAACTTTTTGCTTCTGATTTCAGTAAGAAAAATTGCAACCGCAATCTGCAGTATTGTTCCAAGTATTATAAATGCAATATTATAAAGAACAGTATTTCGCGTCACCAATCCAGCCTGTCCGGATTTAAAGAAAAATTCAAAATTCTTTAACCCATTAAAAGGACTACCCCAAATTCCACCTCCATAGTTATATTTCTTAAATGCCATTACAATTCCAGTCATTGGGTAATATGCAAAAAGCAAAGTGTATGCCACAGATGGCAATAACATAAGTAAATACACCCTGTACTTATAGAGCTTATAAAAAAAACCCTTTTTCTTATTTTTCATACATTCCCCGTGAGATGTATTCAGAACTCAATACATCACATTTCCTTTCGTTTATATACGTTGTGCACAAACATCTGTATTACTTAACATTAAGTTTAGGAAAAATCACCATTATTCTCTAGCTTAATAACCTTCAATCTTTTAAATGTCTATGCCGCATTTTATACAAAAAAAATTTATGGCCTGCGCAATTTTGCGCTTAAATTGCGCTTTATGTTGCTTTTTTGCGCAAAACCCTTGAATAGTATATTTCAACTCCGTATAATCAAACCATTATGAATGACAAGACAAACCTTAATGAAATAGCAAGAATTTTAAATATATCGACCACGACTGTTTCTCGAGCCCTTTCAGGCACAGGGAGAGTTTCAAAAGAAACCAGAAAAAAAGTTATTGAAATTGCTGAAGAACTTGGGTATTCGACGCCATCACAAAGGCGACTTGACACCTTTATACAGCCAACTAATCATAGTCATAATATTGGCGTTGTCATGGCAAGGGATTTGCTTTATGAATCAGATTTCTTTCATCAATGTCTGTTAGGAGCAGCTTCTGCTTTAGCTGACCATAACTATGAAACACTTCTGATTTTATGTAACACTGATGAATATGAACCATTAAGACCTGCTGCTGAGCGTGGAGATTTGGATGGTGTGATTTTTTTGCGCGCAATTTCCGGAGAAAAAAGTCACCCGTATTTGAAGAAGAAAAATATCCCTGTCGTTGTAGTAGGATCTGGTGTAAAAAATGCGTTGATGGTTGATTCAAACAATTTGCTGGCATGTAGAGAGCTCTGTTCAAATCTTGTTAATTGCGGTTGTAAAAACATTTCCTTTATTTGCGGGAATATAAATTATACCGTGAATAAAAATCGATTAGATGGTGTACTCATGGGAATGACCGATTATCGTTTGGAACCTAATCCCAATATTATATTCAAAGATATCGAAAGCTTTAGTTCCTGTAAAATTGCTGTAGAAACAGCGATACAAAGACGCGCAGATGGAATAATCTGCGGAGATGAAGTAACCACGATTTGGACATATGATATATTAACCCAGAATGGAATCTCGGTTCCTAAAGATATTCTTCTTGCTTCATGCTATGACAGTAAAGCGCTCTCCCACCATTCTCCAACAATTTCAGCAGCTCATGTAGACGCAAGAAAGATGGGAATTGAGGCTGGTGAAGCAATGTGCAGACTGCTCTCCGGAACCGAAAACAGACGTTTTATACCTGTTGAGCATACTATACACCTAAGAGAATCGACCAGATCTTTTTAACAGATATAATTTACGCTATCAAAAAGTAAGCCTCTTTTTCATCGTCTCAGTAACAAGATCTATCTGATCGTCTGTCATATCATCAAAACCGTATACAACGTATGGTTCTTCCAGCTTAAAAGGTAATGGCACTCGAAGCGAATGCCCCCTGTAATCGCAGGAAGGCTTAAAGCCAAGCTCGTTATAGACCCTGTCCCATATAGCGCAATACTGTTCATCATTGTTAATCAACATTAGTATCTTCTCCGATTCTCCTTTTCTTCTTTAATGTAAGGACAATCATGCCAACAATCAGCAATACTATCCCGATTAAAATGTAGAGCCCTGGAAATAGTATCATTGCTAAGGCAATGCCACCCACATCGTCACTAAACTGAGCTCTGTAATAGATATTTTGTAATGCCATCCATGCAAATACGGCCGACATTGTTACTGTAAAAATGGAGTATATCCATCTTTTTCGAATAAGAATCAATGTGAAAATGCAGATAATAGGCAGGATAAAATAACCGTATCCCCAAACGTGAATGATAACATTAGTCATTTCAAACCTTTTCCTTGTTTCAAGATTTTTGTTCCTTTAATGAAACGCTGATAGCTTCTTTTATCATTCCAATAATAGAGCCATATCCCTTTATTTCTTTCCCATTGCTTATGTCTAGCTGTGTACTATAGTCATATCTGCGTTGTAAGCCATCTCTGCCAGAGTATCTTTTGAATAAGAGTTATATTCTACGGTAGATCCCAGGAAATAATAATATCCCGGTATGATCCTGTCCTCTCTGTCTCTGCTCATTCTTATGAGCATATAAGCTTTTCCATCCTCTAAGAGGATTCCAAAAACAGCGAATTTGTTAAGAGGGCCGCGCCCATAATAATCTAACGCCTCTTCAGGTATAGGATCACCATGATAAGGGAATAAGCCAGAAATATTGAAGCTATTTTGATTATAATTTATGTAGATTTTTTTAGTCATTCTCATCCTCCAGACAATAATTTTATATCCGTATCAATACTTCTTTACAGGCTAAAGATTTGATATATCCCGCGAGTATTCCCTTCTTTATTTCTTTTCCGCAATATGGACAGGTCGTCATTCATCACTCCCTTTTTTACTTAGAAAATATAGCGCATCAGCTGCCAGTCCCAGAATGGCTATCAAAAAGACAAACCTGGACACTGGGCTCATATACTTCATAGATACAGCCGCAACAAGCAATCCGACAGGGATTCCTAAAACTGCAGGCTGAATGAAATTTTTCGAATTTTTGTCATCCATTTATAGTGATCTCCTTTACATTTGTCCAGTACATCATCCAAAGATTTTTACCGCATAATTGATAATTATTCCTGCTGATCCGCCAGCAAGAATAAGTAATACTATCCCAACACCAATGCATATACGGCTTGCAATCTTCTTTTTTGTATCTCTCGAAAAATGTTTACCGGTACAAAGAAGGATTGCGTGTATTGCTGCTACCATTACCTATATACCGCGCAATAAAGTTCTTCCACTCCAAAACTGCTTACTGGTCTGTCTCCGCCGCGTATTTCAACCTTTGTGCAACGATTCTCAACCTTATGAATAAAAGCCGCTTTCTTTTCGGTGCTTTCTCGTTCAGCTAAGTCCTGGTCTTCATTTGCCCCCATGTAAACAGTCCATACGGTTAAGCTTCTTGTATATGGAAGATAAGCTGCGACTTTGTGCCGGAGAAATGAAGAAAGCATTTCGCCCTCCTGATACTCTAAGACCATGGCTTTCTGATCATCGTCTCCATTGCATATGCTCTCTCTGGTTGCATATATAATCATGTGTCGAACCTCATATCCTCTTGTAATAGTCATTTCATGTGTATGATAAAGTGTTTAAATCAATGTCACTTAATCACAGTACCCCTGCCAGCAGTGCCAAATACCCAACAACATTAATCGATGAATGCAGCAATATGGAAGCAAAAATGTTTTTATTCCAGTCATAGAACAGCGTTAAGATAACTGCCGGAGCCAGATAATAGAAGAATTCCAATGGAGCTACGATATGTATGCAGTCAAATAAAACAATGGAAACCATTGTAAGAACAAGCCACATGCATTTTCTTTCCGGTCTGCCAATAACGCTGTAGCGAAACACCATTTCTTCAATTATGGGAGCAAATACACATCCCTGTATCACGCCAAATGCCAAAGGAACTGCATTCAGCTGATTCTTTACGTTCTCATTATTAACCGGCAGAATAGCATTACAATAGGTATTAGCTATCCAGAGAACAAACATAGTCAGAGCTAAATCAATTACCAAAACAATCAGCCATCTCAGATAAAATCTCCCGTCCTTCAATTTTCTAGTAGCAATCTCAAGCAATTCATCTTTAAGCTCCTTGTGAAACATCAATAATACAATCACAAAGAGTAACACGTATACCATGAATGATGCCCATTCACCAGAAATAATTGGTGCGATAAGTTCCCATAGCCCAAAATTTATAAGATAGAATAGGGCTATCATGCACATTCTTTTACTATATAATTCAAGATATTTTTTCATATCAGTACTCATACTTATTAGCTTTTTTATGATGCATCTCAAAAGTGCTCTTGATGATGAGTCCAGTGCCAACTACTACCGGAACGAATACAAGCAGGATGTCTGTAAGCGATGAATATGCAAAATATAGCTCTGTTCCAAGAACGAGCGCTACAACCAATAGGCACAGCGACATCACAAAACATCCCCATGTAAATTTGTTTTTATTAACTACTACTGCTATTGCTGAAATTATAAGAAGAACCAGAACTATTGCAGAAGTGCTTACCCTGCCGATCCTGTAGAATCCGAATGATGATACGCGTACCATCTTGAACAGCATGAATAAGCCGATGATAACAAGAACCCATCCAACATTTCTTTTTGTCATACTTGTTTCCCTCCAAATGATAAAATTCCCCCAAGCTTCAATTATATGGTAAAAATCTCAGTAATAGAAGTAATCTTTTGTATATGCTCATTTTACTTAATGAGATAGTGCAAATACATTGTCAGATAGGCGAAATAGATGTCTATAAATCCCTGAAAGCACTGATTATTCCTGCGTTTACATGTTGTGATAATTTTGTGATAGTTCCGGGAGTATTATCCGATCAGAACATAAGAAAAGAGCAGACACGGTAGCGATGCTTTACCGGAGCGGAAGAACGGATTCTGCGGTTCTACTATGAGGGTAAAAGATATCAAGGGCGGCTTTCGCTTCACCCAAAGATATCAATATAGAGTCATCTACAGCGGCGGCGATTATTTTTCACCTGAGCCAAGGGATGCGACACTAAAAGAAGCCGTTGAAGAACCGGCTCTTTTAGTGCGCTGATAATGGTTATAATGCATTTTCTTCTTGATCGGCATCAAGTCCCCAGTTCTCAGGGCTAGTTTCCTCAATCTTGGAAAAAAGCCATTTCAGCTCATCAAGTGTTTTCTCCATAACACCTATGTTAAGCTCAATTGCGTTGCTGCTAGAAGGATCTTCATACTTAAATCTGAATCCATCAGCTACTAACTGCAAATTGTCCTTTACTTGTTCTAATGTGAACATCTTCATTTCTACTTTCCTAAATTCGTCAAAATGCGCATTTTCCATATCTTTGGAAAATGTGCTAGACATGGGAATCGTGGGCTTGATGTTTTTTAACATCCTGAAAAAGCCCCGTTGACAGCGGATTTCATGGTGATATACTTCAACTATCAACAAGGGCGTCGATATTCCAAAGCAGGAATATAGGCGCTTTTTTCATTATTCAAATCTTGAGTGGCCGCTCAGATAAACAAATGTAGACAGACAAAAGGAGGAGTTGTTATGACTAAGATTGCAACCTGCTGTATTCATTGTGAGTATGATAAAGCCACTAATCTCAAGAAGTATATGGAGTATATCGATGAAGCTGCCTCAAATGGCGCTAATCTCGTAGTTTTCCCGGAACAGAGTCTACAGGCATATCTGACAGATCTCGGAGCTATGCCGCTTAGTGATTATACCTACCAGCATGATAATGCTGAAGTGGTACCTGATGGAGATTCCACACAGGCGCTTATCAAGAAGGCTAAGGAAAAGAATGTCTACATTATATATCCAAGATCAAGGATCCTCATTCCATCTCTTACATTAATGAACGCAAGGATTTTCTCCAGATGCTCCGCATCCTGTGTCTGCCTGTTATAAAAATCTTCGGATGCAAAGCTTTCTTCAAAGCCTTTTCGTGTATCCTCTATCCTTGCTCTTATATCCATTTGTTTTCATCCATTTCTACCAGCTTATCTCTTTTTTCAAAAGTGTTTCTACTCAACAAACAACGATTTGCTTAACCGTTTATATTCAAATTGAACTAAGTCGCTGCGCGACGGCCTGCCAAGGCTGTGGCGCAGCGTTTCTTTTACTCAAAAAGCAGTAGATAGTGAAACTATGATGATGTATGTTTAAGTTACCACACAAAAACCGAACATTACCAAGACCACTACTACTGCCATGAAAAGCGTATCATTTATCATTACTTCATACAAGCACTTTCATTGGGAACGTCCGCCTCCATGGTTAGGGTAACTTTCAGATTACTACTAACTATGGAGGTTTTTATGTACGAAGAAATTCTAACAAAAATTGAAAAGGAATGCGAAATAAGAAACCTTTCGCCAAGAACGTGTTTTATCTATAAGTTTCATACTACCAAGTTCCTGGATTGGGTTGGAGATAAGCCTATTTCAGAGCTCTCTCTTTATGATGTCCGGAATTACATTCTGGAACGCAAGGATGACGGTGCAACACCCGGTTACTGCAATTCTATGTCTTCTGCGCTCTCATTCTTTTATAAACATCTGCTGCATATCCCGTGGGATCTTGATATCGTTCCCAGAATGAAGATTGATTGGACATTACCACAAACTCTTTCTTTGGAAGAAATTGAAAAACTAATAGACACTGCTGAAAACATCAGGAACAAAGCCATAATAGCTCTTGTCTATTCTTCAGGACTACGTGCAGGTGAAGTTGTCAGGCTTGCACCTGGCGATATTTACATGAGCACTATGCAGGTTCACGTACGCAACAGCAAAAATCGAGGAGATCATTGGACTATTCTTTCAGAAAGAACCTTAGATCTCTTAAAACAGTATTGGCGCTCCTATCCTGTACCGAGGGATTATCTTTTTGTTACACTGAAGAATCCTCATAATCCGCTTCATGTCGGCGGTGTAGAGATCATGATGAAAAGAATAGGTAAAGAAGCTGGTATCAAGCTGCATCCCCACATGCTACGCCATTCCTTCGCCACTCATCTGATTGAGAATCATACTGACAGAGAGTATGTTCAGGCTATGCTCGGGCATAGATCTCCGAATTCTACTCAGGTTTATATCCATGTTTCAAACAAAGCCATCATGGGTGTTAAAAGTCCTTTAGATACTCCCAAGAAAAAGAAGCGCAAGAGAAAGAAAAAGGAAGACTGACATGGATAAAATAACTATTCAGGATGTTTTTGAACAGTTTCTTCCTACGATTGCTGACAGATCATTTTCTGATGAGCAGTTCAGGGCAATTCAGTGCATAAGGTCCTGTCGTACAGCAGCAATGGGTGCCCATGTGAGTGAATGCGAATCCTGTCATTCTAAATTTATTCACTATAATTCATGCAAGAACAGGCATTGTCCTATGTGCCAGGCAATGGAAGTCGATGAGTGGATAGACTTAAGACGTGAAGATGTGCTTGATGCGCCATATTTCCATACTGTATTTACTGTACCTGGACTTTTGTATCCATTAATCTATGCTAATCAGAAGCTTCTTTATGATGCCCTTTACCATGCAACTAATAAAACGCTGTCAGAACTTTCCAAGGATACCAAACACTTTGGAGCAAAGATAGGATATATCTGCATCCTTCATACATGGGGTTCCAAGCTTAATTACCATCCACATATTCATACGATAGTTTTGGGAGGAGGGCTTGATGATAAGAACCATTGGAAGGACAAAGGAAATAAATTCTTTCTACCGGTAAAAGTCATGTCTGCTGTTTTTAAAAAGTACTATCTGGAAGAGCTGAAATCCCTTCATGAATCCGATAAACTATCCTACACAGGAAATGCAGAAGCACTGAGGAATCAGTACGAATTCAAGAGTCTTCTTAATAAGCTTTACGCTATGGATTGGGTTGTCTATTCCAAGCGGACATTTAAAGGAGCCCAGGAAGTCTTTAAGTACCTTGGAAAATATACTCACAGGATTGCCATTAGTAACAGGCGTATTCTGAGCATGGATTCTGATAATGTAACCTTCAGCGCAAAGGACTATCGCACAGATGGTAAATACAGGCCAATGACAATCTCAGGAGAAAAGTTCATATCGCGATTTCTACTCCACATACTTCCTAAGGGATTTGTAAGGATACGCTACTATGGTCTCCTTGCCTGTAGGTGCAAATCTCAGAAAATGACTCTCTGCAGAAATCTTCTCGGATGTGAACAGTATTTATCTAAGCTCAGAGGAAAAACAACTGCTGAAAAGATCAAGATTCTTTACAACCATGACATTTGCAAATGTTCCAAATGTGGTGAGCCTCTCATCACTTTTCGTATAGATGGCAGATATATGCTTTGTTGAATAAGTGGATCTCATATCGATGGACAAGCCTTTTAACGAAGGCTTATTTTG
>NZ_KE384117.1:0-7966 GCF_000423945.1 Butyrivibrio sp. XPD2002
TAACGGATCAAGATGAAATTCAGTGTTCGGTTTTGAATGTACAAACATTGGTTATGATAAGGAGATAGTCTTTATGACTATCTTTTTTTGTATATCCAATAATATTTTGAATGGGGAAAAGAAGATGCCGGCCTATTTTTCAATTGCTATCAGCATCAAGGGAGCTGATAGGTATGATGGCATGTATGCCGATTTTATTGATATTCTTCAAAATGCAGGTATGAAATTTGTGAGCGGTACTTGGGAATTTATGGATGAACCGCTAGATTCTATTATTGCCTGGAATGAAAAAAAGCTCATAGATAAATTTGAGCTTGGTTATGATGAACATTATTCGAATGATTACAGGCAAGTTTTTCTTGATTTTCACGGATTCTCCGAAGTAAGATCATTCATTATGTATTTAAAAGAATATGATGAATTTGTATTTTCAATTATTATTCCTGAGGATGAACTTCTTAAATGGGATAATGGAAGGGTGACTTATGACCCGGATATTATACAGGATTTAAAGATGGTTATTTCTGATATCTGGAAATGGGAATGTGTGTCTGCAATACAGACTACACTTGAACTATCAGGGGATATAACGCATATTATGGAACTGGAAAATGGTGTTAAGCCATCTATTTTACCATTATGTGTAATTCCTAAGGAATTCATGAAATATAATCTTGATGAAAATGACAAAGCTGTTGAAATTCACAGAAATGGTGTACTTATAGAAAATATATGAGAGATTTAGGAGGAGCAGATGTTTCAGATTAGAGATGCAAGAATTGAAGATGCTACAAGACTTTTGGAGATATATAGCTATTACGTTGAGGATACAGCTATTACCTTTGAGTATGATGTGCCATCAGTGGAAGAATTTGAAGATAGAATAAAGAATATCTCAGCAAAGTATCCATATATTGTACTTGAGGATGATGGCGTGATTTATGGATATGCATATGCGGGAACTTTTAAGGCAAGGGCAGCCTATGACAAATCCTGTGAGCTTACAATTTACCTGGACAAGGATAGTAAAAAGAAAGGCTATGGAAGAGCCTTGTATGAATCTCTTGAGAAGAGATTATTGGAAATGGGAATAGTGAACCTATATGCATGCATAGGTTATCCTGTTGTTGAGGATGAGTATCTTAATAGAAACAGTGAGCAGTTTCATGCACATCTGGGATTTTCCAAGATTGGTACCTTTTATAAGTGCGGATACAAATTTGGAAGATGGTACAACATGATATGGATGGAGAAGCTTATAGGTAATCACGGCTTAAAATCTGAGCGAATTGATCTGTGGGAGGATGATGAATATTCATATCCGCTGGCCTTTGGATTTAAGCCTAATATGGTCACCTATTTGCATAATGATGGTCAAAAGCATCCGTGTATGGTAGTTATTCCCGGAGGAGGCTACTGCGTAGTTTCACCTACCGAGGGAGAAATTGTTGCCAAGAAATTCTACAAGATGGGATACAATGCTTTTGTTGTTACCTACACAACAAATATTCTGTTCAAGGAACCACTAATGGATCAGCCTATGAAGGACGTATCCAGGGCAATCAGACTTATACGAAAGGATGCTGATAAATACGGCATATATACTGATAAGGTTGCAATTTGTGGCTTTTCAGCAGGTGCGCATCTGAGCGGATCTGTAAGTGTTCACTTTGATGATGTTAAGGATGATAATGATGAGTTAAATACTGTAAGCAACAGACCGGATGCGGCTATTCTTTGTTATCCTGTTATCACATCAGGTGAGTTTGCACATAGAGACTCCTTCAATGCACTTATTGGTGAAGAAGCTGGGGCAGATAAGCTTGAGTATTTTTCATTGGAAAAGCAGGTGACAAAAAATACTCCGCCTACATTTCTCTGGCATACAGCGACTGATGATCTTGTACCGGTGCAGAATAGCTTGCTATATGATGAAGCCCTTACTAAAGCGGGAGTCAGACATGCACTTCATGTTTTCTCCTTCGGGCATCATGGTCTTGGACTTGGTGATGAAGACTGGGCAAATCATAGATTTGGCGAACCTTATACATACGAACAGACATTTAAAACTGTAGAAGCTGTCAAAAATAATGAGGTTGAAGTATCTGATGAAAAAAGAGAAGAACTTCTTAGGGATTTTGCAGAAGTAAAATACTGGCCTGATGTCACATATCCCGAAATAGTGATGTGGCCTGAGCTTGCTGATGCATTCTTAAGGACTGTTTTATAAAATAAAAAAATTATAGTTATTTAATAATATGGTGCTCCTATGCAATTTATAATGATTGTATAGGAGCTTTTGTTGTTTAAAGGGGGCAACAGTGCTACGTAAAATTGTGAATAATAAAATGGTGATGCTTCCGGTTATGATGGCTCTGTTATCGTTAGTCCTTATTGTGTTTGGAAGCAGTATCCTTATAACCCCAAAACGATTTCAGTTTGAAAAGCTTGATAGCGGCTGGACAGTCAGCCGTGATGGTGTCCTATTGCCTTCTGGCAGACTCTCAGATATTAATCTTGGCTATACCAGAAGGGGAGAAACAATATCATTGTCCACTACAATACATTGCGCAAAGATTGTGGCACCTACCCTGATGTTTAAAACCGGTTATGCCGTTGCAGACGTATATTGTGATGGGGTAAATATTTATTCTTATGGGCATGAATATTATGATAAAGGTAAATATGTTCCAAAGAGATATCATCTTGTAGCATTGGAGGAAGGCAGAGACTCCTATGATATAGTAATTGATTTAAAAATGGCTGAAGATGGTGCTGTAAAGGGAATTTATGCAGGCTATTTTGGATCAAGAAATGATTTGATAAAAAATTTTATTCAGCATAAGAGACTGGCTATATTCATAGGCGGTTTTCTGGGAATGTATGCCTGCCTGCTTTTTTCACTTGGAGCATATCTTTTTCTTTATCATGGAAAAAGATTTTCAATTATTTACAGTGCTGCTACAGCATTTCTATTTGGTTTCTACACTTATGCGTATAATGACATTTTCTGGCTTATAAGTGATCATGATTATTTCTTTTCAGTAGCGGAGTATGTTGCTCTGTATTTCGTGCCGGTTTCAATAAGCCTTCTTTTTTATTTAACTATTCCGGATATCGCTGTTTATTGGCAGAGGATAATTCTTGCAATTAACATTATTATGCCTTTTGTTCTTATTAGTCTTCACGTATTAAATATTGCGCATATACAGAAATATGTTCTGGTAGTTCAAACTATTGAAGTAGTAGAAATAGTAGTTCTCTTTTTATCTACTTTTCGTGGAGTGATAAAAAGACAAAAAAACAAGAGGGAATCTCCAACCTATACAGGCATTAATTCAGATGATTATTTATTGTTTGGGGGCTTTTTAATCCTTATTTTTGCGCTGCTGGAAATATTCAAGTTCTATTATTTACAGGGAACGGGAAAAGTGCAGGGATTTTTAAAGGATATAAATTTCCTTTCGCTTGGAGCACTGTATTTTACTTTCTGTCTGTTTATGTATTACTTCTTTCATGGTATTGAAAATTCAAATGCAGAGTACGTGAAGGAGCAGCTGGAAGGACTGGCATATACAGATTCGTTAACAGGGCTTGTAAACAGAGCAAAATGTATGCAGTATACCTCAACTGTTAAAGATGATTATGCAATAGTCAGCATAGATCTGGACCGCCTTAAGTATGTAAATGACAACTATGGGCATACTACAGGGGATGAAATGATAAAAAGCTTTGCTGATATCCTGAAAAAAGCATTCGTGAAGGCAGACATGATAGGAAGAACCGGTGGAGATGAGTTCATAGTTGTTTTCCAGAGTCCGGATAAAGATAGCTGCGACAAAGCTGTCAATGAACTTGAAAAAATGATGAAGGAATTTAATGAGGGAGAAAGAATGTATAAGTTATCTGCTTCCTATGGTTATGCCTATAGTGGCGAGGCAGATAATGCGTCATTCGATGACATTTTTTATATTGCAGATTCAAGGATGTACGAAATGAAGGAGACGCATCATGCGTAGACGAATCCTTTTTCTTACAATTGCATTTATCACTTTTATTATTCAGATCATGATAGTTCATTATGTATTTCTCCCGGATAGTATGGAGAAAGTTACCATCCTGGATGAAGGGTGGGATGTAAACTACAATGATACATATTTCCATGACATAAGGCTTTCTGAACTGAGAAAACTTATTGGTAATTCTACTAATAAGGGAGATACTATCATTCTGTCCAGGGATATGAAGGGAATAAATAATTATCAGACACCGACCCTTCTTTTTGAGAGCAGATTCAGTGCATACAGAGTGTTAGTTGGTGACAGGATAATTGAAGAAAAATTTGAAGACCTTTTGAAGGACAATAAATTTGTAGGGTGTGACAATAATTTTATTCAAATGCCCACGGGAGTTGAGTCTTCTATTATCAGGATTGAGCTGCATGTGGCAGAAGATGATGCATATAACTACTTTGAAGCTCCAATTTTTGGAAGCTATATGGATGTGCTACATTATACTATTTTTTCAAATTTGTTTGTTGTTATAACCTCTGTTTTTCTCATCATTTTCGGACTTTTGTTTTTTGCTATAGCAGTTGCCTTTAGAAGTACTGTGCCAGAAATAGATATGCAGAGTTATTCATCGCTTCTATTTATCACTTTAGGAATATGGTTCCTTTCACAGTTTAAGCTTCTGGATTTTTTCATAGACACAGGGGACCATCAGACTGAGATAGAATATATTTCTCTTTACATTACAGTCCCTTTTATGTATATGGTTATGGGCTCCATGCAGAATTATTTGCATAGCAAATTGTTTTGGGGATTCGCATTAACAGGATCTATTGTGATAATGATTCCTATAATGAGCCACTTTTCAGGATGGCTTCATATAAATCGTTTTCTTGGTCTCTATCAGCTTGATGCCATGGTATTCTTCATATTTATGTTGATAATGCTCTTTAGGGATATAAAAAGAAAACGCATCACAAGATATCAGACTATACAGCTTGTAGGCATAACTATGTTGGCTATTGCTTTTCTGTTTAATGTGCTTTTCTATTTACTGGAGGTTGCAGGGATTTCTGAGCAGATTATACTGTCCAAAAAGGCGGTACCCCTTGGGGTTTTGGCGATGGTATTTGCAAACCTTGTAAACTATTACATTTACATAGCACAGTCCTTTGCACGGAAAAAAGAGTACAGTTCACTTACCCATCTGGCTTACGCTGATGGATTGACAGATCTGGCTAACCGATCCAGATACGAAAAATATATCGATGGCCTTTATAAAAAGGGAGATGATTTTTGCCTGATAAGCATAGACTTGAATGGACTAAAAGTCATAAATGATAATGCTGGTCATCTTATGGGAGATAAGTATATAAGAGAATTTGGGCAGGTACTGACAGAGTGCATGGAGGGAAAATGTTTTGCGGCAAGGATTGGTGGAGATGAGTTTGTGGTTGTTCTCACAGGTGATGAGCTATTTTCTGCAGAACAATTTATACGCGAAATGAACGAAAAATTGGAAAGAATGAATGCTACTGATCACAGCATGATTAGGAGCGCAGCTACCGGATACGCTTTTAGAAGTGAAGTTGAAGGTAATGGTCATGAGGTTTATCTTCTTGCAGACGAGCGAATGTATAATAATAAAAGACATATGCATAAGGAGCTTAAAATGCCGGAAAGATAAAAACTATAAAGCTGATAAAATGATAATCGAAACCAATCTTGAAATGTATAAAAAACTTATAAACGAATTCTTAAAAGACAGTCAATTCACGGGTTTTTTGAAACTTTTCTATTTATTTTCAAATAGTATATGCTATACTTAATTAGGATATTAAACATATATTCAATCGGTTTTTAGTTTGTTTTTTAATTGATTGCAAGTATCAATTTTTCAAAGCGTGAGGTGAAAATATGGAATCGAAAATCTTGCTTGAAAATGGAACTAATGAACTTGAAGTTTTAGAGTTTAAAATTGACGATCATTGCTATGGAATCAACGTTGCGAAGATTAAAGAAATTATCGTTTATCAGGAAGTGACGCCAGTTCCGAACGCTCATCCAAGTATTGAAGGAATATTCATGCCCCGCGATACTATGATTACTGCAATCGATTTGCGTAATTGCTTACAGAGAGGTGCATCGAAACCGGGTGGACTTTTCATTATTACCAACTTTAATAAGTTGGATATTGCCTTCCATGTGGATGCTGTTGTAGGTATTCACCGAGTTTCATGGGCAGATATCATCAAACCTAACGCTACTATTTCCAAGGCTGAAGAGAGTATTTCAACAGGTATCATCAAGCTTGAAGAGAGACTGATCATCATCCTTGACTTTGAGAAAATTGTATCTGATATCAATCCTAATACCGGTCTTAATGTGGCTCAGCTCACAGATATCGGCACAAGACAGAGGAACGAAATCCCGATTGTTTTGGCAGAGGATTCACAGCTGCTTAATAAGCTGATTGTAGATTCCCTTAAGAAAGCCGGATATGACAATGTCAGACACTTTGAAAATGGTAAGCTGGCATACGATTATATCAAGGGCTGCAAAGACAGAGGACAGCTTGATAAGGTTAAATGCATTATCACTGATATCGAGATGCC
Source organism: Butyrivibrio sp. XPD2002 (assembly GCF_000423945.1). Taxonomy (GTDB): domain Bacteria; phylum Bacillota; class Clostridia; order Lachnospirales; family Lachnospiraceae; genus Butyrivibrio. The sequence continues at coordinate 6,626 of NZ_KE384117.1, forward strand.
TATCATGGACGGACACCGCCTGACAAAGCTTGTTAAGAGTGATGATGAAACGAAGCAGATTCCGCTTATTATTTTCTCATCACTGGTAAACGAGGAAATGAGAAGAAAAGGAGAGTCCTTAGGAGCCGACAGGCAGCTGTCAAAGCCGGAAATTGGTAATTTGGTTGCTGTAATTGATGAACTTGTTCATGCTGATGGCGATGCCAAATAAAGATATATGATGTAAATTATAACTCCCTTTATTGCTTCAGTTATGAAAATCAATTTTCAATGACTGCTACAATGAAGGGAGTTTTAGATTTTTTGGGGGAGATAGCAACATGAAGTCTAGGAACGAAGAGTATTTAGATGGACTATTGCAAGCATTAAAAAAGGATTCCAATTCGGGGATAGCAAAGACAAGCTCAGGTACAGATTTTGCGGAGACCGTTGATCTTGATGATGCTATAGAGGTTTCTTCTAATAACAGTGATCTCAAAGAAATTGGAGAAATGCTTGGCAAACTTGATAGCGGAGAACTGATGGATACAGGAATGAACCGAGTCCTGAAAGCTATTAGTGCGCCTGATGATAAGTCTTTGCCTAAATACAAGATTGGGGATGATGTTCCGGAGGGGTATGAAAAAGATGCTGATGAGCTTGCGCTAGATGAAGCCATAGCCAGGGCAGAGGCTATGGAGCTTGAAGCGTCAAAAAAGAGCGCAGCGGAAGAATCTCTTATGGAAGTTGCGCCTGAAATTCTTATCGAGGATGATGCAAATGCATCTGGTGAGTCTGCTGAAGCAGATCCAACAAAGGCAATCTTGGATGATATGGTACCTGTAACTCCAGAGGAGGAGATGGGTACAGACAATTCATCTGCAGAAATTGCTCTGGATAATCTTGATCTTCCGGGTATCGAGTCTACTGAACCTATTTCCGAAGAAATGCTTGATATTGATGGCATGCTTGACAGCATGGATAATCCTGAGAAAATTCTGGATGATGATTCAGCAGAATTAAAAGCAGCAATCGGAGAAGGTGCACGCACGGCTCCTGAGAATATCGTGGTTGATGATTTACAGATTCCGGATGCGGTTGTTCCGGAAGCAGAGGAACCAGCACCTGAAGAAGCGATGTCAATTGAAGATATCGATAAAATGATGGCTGAACTTGGGGCTATGACAGATGAAGTGCAGCCCGGGGTAGAAGAGACTCCTGTGGCTGAAATGCATGCAACAGAAACAGGATCAGAAGAAATGTCTCCTGCCGATATCGAGAAGATGATGGCGGAGATGGGCATGGCAGCAGAGGCAGAGCAGCCTGTTGCAGAGGAGACCCCTGCAGTTGAAATACCTGTAG
>NZ_KE384117.1:9931-150112 GCF_000423945.1 Butyrivibrio sp. XPD2002
GATATCGAGAAGATGATGGCAGAGATGGGCGTTGCAGCAGAGGCAGATCAGCCTGTTGCAGAAGAAGCTCCTGCAGTTGATATGCCCACTGTTGAAGAGACACCTGCGGTTGAAGAACCAGTTGCAGAAGCAACACCAGAAATCGCATTAGAAGATATACCTGAGGTAGAGGTGCCTGCAGCAGAGGAAACACCTACTGTTGAAGAGATGCCTGCAGCAGAAGAACCAGTTGCAGAAGCAACACCGGAGATAGCATTAGAAGATATACCAGAAGTAGAAGCACCTGCAGCAGAAGCAGGATCGGAAGAGATGTTACCAGAAGACATCGAGAAGATGATGGCAGAGATGGGCGTAGCAACAGAGGCAGAACAGCCTGCTGCAGAAGCACCAACACCCGAGACAGCAGAAGTTGCACCTGACATTGACTTGGGTGATCTGGCAGGAGAAGTAGCACTTGAGATGCCTATAGAGGAATCTCAGTTAGATGAAGTAGCACCAGAGATACCTCTGGAAGAGGTATCAGAAGAAGCAATGCCGGAGATTAGTCTGGAGGATATTCCAGCAACAGAAGAAGCACCGGCAGCAGAGGAGGCTCCGATGGCAGAAGAAGCATCCTTAGATAATCCTGAATTATCATTAGATGAACCCGCCGCAGATGATGCGGCATCAGAAGAGATGTCTCCTGAAGACATCGAGAAAATGATGGCTGAAATGGGCGTTGATACCGAAGAAGCGGCAGCAGGTGAAGCTTCTGCTGAAGGAGAAGCAGCCGCGGCAGAGGAAATGCCGGAGATTAGTCTGGAGGATATTCCTGCAGAAGAGCCTGCTGCGGAGGAAGCTCCTCTTGATGAGATAGCTGTTGATGATCTTTCTCCGGAAGACCTTGGAGAGCCCGCTGGTGAAGAGCCCATGCCGACTGCTGATGAGGCAGAGCTGGCAGATGCCTTTGCAGAGTTCGCTGACGCTATGAATGAAGGCGGAACAGAGGGCGAGGTTGCAGCTGAGGAATCAGATATTGATTTTGAATCAGTCAGCGCAGAGCTAGATGACCTGTTAAAGGATTCAGGAGAAAATCTTGATGACGTAGCTGAGGACGGCGAAGACATAGGCGCCGATATGGATCTCGACAGCATGCTTGAAGATCTTGGCGGAGATTCTTCGGAAGCGGAGGCAGGAGGAAGTGAACCCGCTGATGTTGAGATGCCTGATCTTGATGCGATCATGAACAGCCTTGCAAGTGATGATGCCGAGGACGTTGAAAGCACCGCTCATATTGATGAAAAAGAGGGAGCAGGTGCTGAAGAGATAAGCCTCGACGATATGGGCCTTGATGCAGGCGGATTGGATGAAGGCGGCGCAGAGGGAGAGGATGTAAATCCCGAAGATATTCTTGGAGCGATGGGAGAAGAAGGTCTTGATGATATCGGACTTTCAGATGATATTCCTGATCCTGATGAAGTCAATGACAATGGCGGAGATTATGATGATATTGCTCTGAGACTTTCAGGAGAAGAACCTGAAGAGGGCGAGGAAGGCGGCAAGAAAAAGAAGCGCAGACCTAATATTATCTTCCTTATTTTCGCTGCACTTTTCAAAGTACTCACACAGACAGATGAAGACCTGAATCCGAAGTCTGCGGAGGACGAGCTTGCAAGTCTGACAGATGAGAACCAGCAGGTTCTTGATGAGCTGGCAGCAGAGGATGGCAAGAAGGCTAAGAAAGAGAAAAAGAAGAAAGAAAAGAAGCCGAAGGAAAAGAAGCCGCCGAAGGAAAAGAAGCCGAAGCCGCCGAAGAAGGAAAAGCCGAAGAAGGAGAAGAAGCCGAAACCGGATGACGGCGTTCCGGAGAAGGCACTTGCACCTAAGAAGGTTGCAATTGCTATGCTCTTTGCATTTAGTATTGGCGTTCTGTTTTCACTTCCTGCACTTCTTCTTCCGGGAAGAATTATCATGGGCCGCGCAAACAGTGCATTTGAGAAGCAGGATTACGCGACAGCATATAAGCTTTTATATGGAAAACAGCTTAACGAAGAGCAGAGTCTTATGTATCATCAGGCCAGAGTAATGACCAGTGCGCAGTATTATTTCAATGCTTACAAGAGCTATAAAGCCATGAAAATGGAAGATGAAGCATTGGATATTTTGCTGATAGCAATGAAGACAAAGGATTCGATAATGGGAGAAGCTGAAGAGTTTCAGGTTGTCAATGAGGTTCAAAGCGTGTATTCTAATATCGAGTCGACGCTCTCTTCTGAATATGGACTGTCTTCTCAGGATATCGCAGAGATAAATGAGATTAAGACTAAGCCTGAATACACGAGACGTATAATGGAAACTACTGGAACAATAGAACTTATAATGCCGGAGTGATAGATGCAGAGGTCGACATCAAAAAAGGAGATGCCTACTGATGCTTGCAATAATTGACTACGATGCCGGTAATATAAAAAGTGTTGTTAACGCTTTTAAGTTTTTGGGAACAGATGCTCTCGTAACCAGAGACCCCAAGGAGATCATGAAGGCAGATCGCGTGATCCTGCCAGGAGTTGGTGCCTTTGGCGATGCGATGAGAAAACTGGAAGAATATAAACTTACGGAGGTCATCCGCGACGTAGCTGGAAGCGGAACACCGTTTATGGGAATTTGCCTGGGCTTGCAGCTCCTGTTTGATTCAAGTGATGAGTCAGAAGGAGTTTCGGGTCTAGGCATTTTGCGTGGTAAAATAAAAAGAATTCCGGATAATGGCGTGTTGAAGGTTCCTCAGATCGGATGGAACAGCCTGACATATCCTAACAAGGGTAGACTTTTTAAGGGAATAGATGAGGATTCTTACGTGTATTTTGTCCATTCCTATTATCTTGATGCTGATGATAAGAGCATAGTAACAGCGACAACCGAGTATGGAACTACAATAGATGCTTCTGTTGAAAAGGGAAACGTCTTTGCATGCCAGTTCCATCCGGAGAAGAGCGCAGAGGTCGGAATGGAGATTCTGAAGAATTTCCTCAGTATTTAAATAGAAAAGGAAAAAACATGCTTACTAAGAGAATAATCCCATGCCTCGATGTTAACGATGGCAGAGTTGTAAAAGGTATAAATTTCGTCCAGCTTCGCGACGCAGGAGATCCTGTGGAAGTAGGTAAGGCATATTCCAAGGCCGGAGCGGATGAGCTTGTCTTTCTTGACATCACGGCTACATCAGATGCCAGGAATACAGTAGTTGATCTTGTACGAAAAGTGGCTGAGCAGATTTTCATCCCCTTCACTGTGGGTGGCGGTATCAGAAGCGTAGAGGATATTAGAGCCGTACTCAGAGAAGGTGCTGATAAGGTTGCGATAAATTCAGCTGCGATAAACAGACCTGACCTTATTACAGAGTCAGCTGAGAAGTTCGGATCACAGTGCGTGGTTGTTGCGATTGACGCCAAGAGAAATGATAAGGGTGGCTTTAGTGTATATAAAAACGGCGGAAGAATAGACACAGGTCTTGATGCCATTGAATGGGCCAAGGAGGCAGAAAGACGTGGTGCCGGTGAGATCCTTCTTACAAGTATGGATGGAGATGGCACGAAAGACGGCTACGATCTTGAACTTACAAGAGCAGTAGCAGATGTTGTTTCTATTCCGGTTATTGCTTCAGGCGGAGCAGGTAACTGCGAGCATTTCTATGAGGCGCTCACACAGGGCGGCGCTGATGCAGCGCTTGCAGCTTCTCTTTTCCACTACAAGGAGCTTGAGATAAGCGAGGTTAAGGAGTACCTGCGAGATAAGAACGTGCCTGTAAGACTTTGATTGTTTAACCGGAAGACAGACACGCTGATGTGAAAACAGCTTCAGGCATTCGATAATATGAAAGAAGGGTGTGATTTTTTATGCCGATGATCTCCAATGACTGGCTTCCTGCGTTGAAGGAAGAATTTGGCAAGGATTATTATAAAAATTTATATAAATTTGTACTTGATGAATATCATTCCAAGGTGGTTTATCCACCTGCGGATGATATTTTTAATGCACTGCATCTTACACCTTTAAAGGATGTAAAGGTGCTGATACTGGGGCAGGACCCCTACCATGAGCCGGGACAGGCACACGGCTTGTCATTTTCGGTGCTTCCCGGACAGGACGCCCCGCCGTCTCTTGTGAATATTTATGCTGAACTGAAGGATGATCTTGGCTGCTATGTCCCAAATAATGGATATCTGAAAAAATGGGCAGATCAGGGAGTACTCCTTCTTAACACAGTTCTCACGGTTAGAGCACATGCTGCTAATTCTCATAAGGGAAGGGGCTGGGAGCACTTTACCGATGCAATCATCAAAGCTCTTAACGAGCAGGACAGACCTATCGTGTACATGCTTTGGGGAAAGCCTGCACAGTCTAAGATGGCTATGCTTGACAATCCCAAGCACCTGATTCTTACTGCGCCTCATCCAAGTCCGCTTTCAGCGTATCGTGGATTCTTTGGCTGCAAACACTTTTCACAGTGCAATGAGTTTCTCAAGGCTAACAATCTGGAGCCGATAGATTGGCAGATTGAGAACATTTAATGATGATTTTTTCAAAATAATATTGGACACAAATACTTTTTCGTGATAACGTAGTAAAGTGAAAAAAGTTTCCGAGTATTAGCTCTGGATAATTACAATATAGAGAACAGGAGAGCATGAGGATATTATGAAAAAAGCATTCGTAACTAAGCAGCAGGTTGAAAATATTGCAAAGACTTACCCAACACCGTTCTATTTATATGACGAAAAGGGAATTGTGGAAAATGCGAGAGCCGTAAAGAAGGCGTTTTCCTGGAACACTGGATTCAGGGAGTATTTTGCTGTAAAGGCTACACCTAACCCGATGATCATGAAGTTATTGCAGGCTGAGGGGTGCGGTTTTGACTGTTCTTCAATAACAGAGCTTATGCTCAGTAAGTCTATTGGTGCTACCGGCGAGAGCATCATGTTTTCATCAAATGATACTCCTGCAGAGGAGTTCGTCTATTGTGACAAGATTGGTGGCATCATCAATTTTGATGATATTACACATATCGAGTTTGCAGAAGAGGCACTGGGAGGAAAGCTTCCGGAGACAATAAGCTGCAGATACAATCCGGGCGGAGTTTTCACCATGAGTAACGGAATCATGGATAACCCCGGTGATTCAAAATATGGAATGACTAAGGAACAGCTTTTTGAGAGCTTCAGAATCCTTAAGAGTAAAGGTGTTAAGCGCTTTGGTATTCACGCTTTCCTTGCAAGTAATACAGTAACAAATGAGTATTATCCCACACTTGCAGCTCAACTTTTTGAGCTTGCTGTCGAGCTTGAGAAGGAGACAGGAGCTGATGTATGCTTTATCAATCTTTCAGGAGGTGTAGGAATCCCTTATGAGCCTGATAAGACAGGTAATGATATCGCAGTTATCGGGGAGGGTGTTCGTAAGGAGTACGAGAGAATCCTTGTTCCTGCAGGAATGGGTGATGTTGCTATTTACACAGAGATGGGACGCTTCATGCTCGGTCCTTATGGTGCACTTGTTACCAAGGCTATCCATGAAAAGCACATCTATAAGGAGTACATCGGTGTTGATGCCTGCGCAGTTAACCTTATGAGACCTGCTATGTACGGCTCATATCATCACATCACTGTTCTTGGAAAAGAGGAGGCTCCTCTTGATCATGTATACGACGTTACAGGATCACTTTGCGAGAACAACGATAAATTCGCGATAGACAGAAAGCTTCCCAAGATTGATATGGGAGATTATCTTTTTATTCATGATGCAGGTGCACATGGCTTCGCAATGGGGTATAATTACAACGGCAAGTTGTGGTGCGCTGAACTCTTATTAAAAGAGGACGGTAGCGTAGAGCAGATCAGAAGAGCACAGACTCCCAGAGATTACTTTGCGACTCTGGATCAGTTGCCTATGTTTTCCGAGCTTGACAAAATTATGAAGGAATTTGAGTAAACTAGAAATGGACGTTATTCAGGATTTTATTACTGAGTGCAAGCTTTCCGGTCACATGAGCCAGAATACGGCAAAATCCTATCAGTGTGACCTCAACAAATTACAGGATTATTTAAACGAGCATAACATTACCGAGGTATCGGGAATAACTGAGAGAGTATTGAAGGATCATCTGGAAATACTCTCACAAAAAGGATATTCACCTGCCACGATGGCAAGGAATATCGTATCAATAAAGGCCCTGTTTAAGCACCTCGTAAAGGGTGAGATGGTAGCTATAGATGCTTCAGAGAATCTGGTAGCACCGAAGGTAGAGCTGCCTAAGGCTAACGTACTTACAAGAAAACAGATAGAAGACCTGATGAATATGCCTGACACAAGAACCGCAAAGGGACAGCGTGATTCAGCCATGCTCGAGCTGATGTATGCTACAGGAATCAAGGTATCAGAGCTTATAGCTGTTAAGGTCTCAGACATCGATATGCAGCTTGGTAATATCGAGTGCAGGAGTGATAAAAAGGATAGGACTATTCCTTTTGATAAGAGAACTAAAGAGGTTTTACAGAGATATCTTCAGGATGGAAGAAGACATCTTATCAAGAGTACAGATGAAGAGCTTCTTTTCATAAATTATCAGGGCGATGCCATGAGCAGACAGGGTGTGTGGAAGCTTGTTAAGGGATATGCCAGTCAGGCACAGATAAAGGTGCCGATAACACCTGAAGCATTAAGACACAGCTTTGCAGCTCATCTTGTTGAGCGTGGTGCTGATATAGAGGCTGTTCAGATCATGATGGGACATGTCAGCCCTGTATCTACTGTAAGATACGCAAGAGAAAATCGTGATTATTTAAGAGACGTTTACGACAGGACGCATTGATGCCGTCGTTATAAGTAACGTACTTAGGAGAACAAAAATCCCCAGCATTTATATGCTGGGGTAAATTTTTGTCTGTATATTTATCTCATAGGAATTGAGCTTCCTTTTTTATACAAGATCTGCAATATCAAGAAGAAGTCTCTCTGTATCTTCCCAACCAAGGCAGGGATCTGTGATGGATTTTCCATAAATACCTTCGCCGATCTTCTGGCAGCCTTCCTCGATATAGCTTTCGATCATAACACCCTTAACAAGGTCGCGGATGTTGTTGTTCTGGCTTCTGGAGTGGAGTACTTCCTTGACGATACGAATCTGCTCCTTGTACTTTTTACCTGAGTTATTGTGGTTTGCATCAATGATCGCAGCAGGATTCTTGATGTCTCTCTCTGAATACAGATAAGCGAGAAGACTTAAATCCTCGTAGTGGTAATTGGGCTGTGACTGACCGTGCTTATTCTGTGAACCACGAAGTACGCAGTGTGAAAGGGGATTACCGTTGGTCTTAACCTCATAGCCTCTGTATACGAAGGAATGAGGAAGCTGAGCTGCATATACGGAATTGAGCATTACGCTTAAGGTTCCGCTGGTAGGATTCTTCATTCCTGCAGGAACGCCAAATCCGCTGGCAACCATACGGTGCTCCTGATCCTCAACTGAACGAGCACCTATTGCTACATATGAAAGAATATCTTCAACATAGCCCCAGTTCTCAGGGTAGAGCATCTCATCGGCAGCAGTAAGGCCGGACTCCTCAATGGCACGGATCTGCATGTGACGCATAGCGATGAGACCTGCACGGAAATCGGTCTTTCCCTCAGGATCGGGCTGGGATGTGATACCCTTGTAGCCTTCACCGGTTGTTCTGGGTTTATTGGTATAAACTCTGGGAACGATGATCAGCTTGTCCTTTACCTTCTCGTTTACCTTAGCAAGCCTTGAAACATAGTCGCAAACAGCATCTTCATTATCTGCTGAGCAGGGACCAACAATTACCATGAACTTATCGCTTGCACCTGTGAGAACATCAGCAATCTGTGCATCGCGATTTTTCTTAAGCTCAGCGAGCTCCTTCTTAAGAGGGAATTCATCTCTTATTTCCTCGGGAGAGGGAAGCTGCTGTATATACTGAAAAGACATAGTGATAATACCTCCGAAAGTTCTATTTATAATAAGTAATGATACAGAAAAAACATTTCGTTTTCCACTATACCACGTTAAAGTCTGAAAGTAAACGCATAAAAATTCATTTTATTAAAAAAGTATAAATTATTTCGCTCTTAAATCTTGATTTATTTTTTAAAAGTTTAATAAAAAATAATCGAATTTTTGATAATTGAAGACTTCGAATATGATAAGATTTATATAGACACATGAAGAAAAAATCTGCATTTTTACAGAGATAATGAAAATTGTTTTTTGGAGAATGCGATTTCCTAGATTCATTTACGAGGGGGTCTGATTATGTGGAAGAAAATGTCAATAATGGCTAAGATGCTGGTAGGAATTATCCCTATTGTAGCTATCGCAATGATTCTGATGACTTATGTCAGTGTTACTCAGAGTAGTGCGCTTATCCAGGAGCAGACTGAGGAGAGAAATAATGCCATAGTAAATGGCAATATTGCTACGGTTAAAGGCTATCTGGATGAGATAAAGGCTACGGCAATAGGGCTTGCTGAGACCGTTGGCGGCACCTATCAGACGGCTACCATGGAAAATTATAAGGACGTTTTTTCAAACGTTCAGAATGATAATGACATGATATCCGGTGCCGGAATATGGTTTGAGCCCTATGCATATTCTGCAGAGGAAGAGTATCAGGGACCTTATTGGTATAAGGATGGTAGTTCAATCGTGGAGACATGGGATTACAGTAACGCTGAGTATGATTATATCAACCAGGAATACTATACCAATGCAAAGGCTCTTCAGAAGGGAACTGCAAAGATAACAGATCCATATTATGATCCTACTTCAGGAACAATCATGTCCACATGTTCAGCTCCTATTTACAATCCTTCAGGACAGTTCATCGGATGCGTGACTGTAGATCTGGTGCTCGATTCTATTTCAGGAATCGCAGAGGCTATCAAGGTTGGGGAGACCGGTTCAGCGATCCTTACAACTTCTGATGGTACATATCTCTATACTTCAGATAGCAAGAAGGTTTCTGATGGAGCAAACATTACAGCAGATGAGAATGCATCTCTTGCATCAGCCGCTTCAGAGGTTCTGGGAAAAGAATCCGGCCAGGCAAGATTTGAGGAAGCAGGAAAATTCATCATTATTACATTCGGAACTATTCCGGATGTAAACTGGAAGCTTATGATCAGAATGAATCAGGATGAGCTGGAGAAGAAGGTTAATTCTCTTCGACTTGTAATGATTTCAATTCTTATCGCAGCACTGCTTATAAGCTCAATTGTAGTAATTCTTCTTGTACGTGCTATTTCAAAGAACCTTGCAAATGTTAAGAAGTTTGCAGGCGCTCTTGCCAGCGGTGACTTTACAGTATCAAAGCTGTTTAATAAATCAGGTGATGAGCTTGGTCAGATGAGCGATTCACTTAATAATATGTACGAGTCTAACCGTACCGTAATAAGTCAGATTTCTGATGAGTCTGAAAATATCAGTACCGCAAGCTCATCACTATCATCCATGGCTAATGAGCTTTCAAGCCAGTTTGAAAAGATTCAGAGCAACATGTCAGGTGTTAACGATGCGATGATGTCTTCAGGCGCAGCAACAGAGGAAGTAAGTGCTTCTGTTGAGGAAGTAAATACTTCAGTTCAGAGTCTTGCAGAGGTCAGTGAAGAGAGCCTTGCAGCAACCAAGGAAATTATGGTAAGAGCTCAGGAGATTGAGCAGAGCAGCCAGAAGGCTTATGACAATGCAATCAACATCGCTCAGGAGAGAAGCAGAGAGCTTGCTGAGGCTTCAGAAAAGGCAAAGGTTGTTGAGGAAATCAGCAACATGGCTCAGTCCATTGCTGAGATCGCAGACCAGATCAACCTTCTGTCACTGAATGCATCCATCGAGGCTGCAAGAGCAGGAGAGCATGGTAAAGGCTTCGCGGTTGTTGCATCTGAGATCAACAAGCTTGCAAGCGATACTGCAGAGGCAGTTCAGCAGATCCAGACAACAATTGATGGCGTACAGGATGCTTTCAAGACATTGACAGACAGTTCACAGGAACTCCTTGGATTTGTCAATGATACAGCAGCACCTGATTATGAGAATTTCGTTCACGTAGCTCGTCAGTATGGCGATGATGCTCAGTCGTTTGGCTCTCAGTCTGATAGGATCTCTCAGATGGTTGAGAATATCAGAAATGCAATGAACGAAGTAAACAACGCTATCCAGAACATCGCAGAGTCCACACAGGAGACTGCATCACACAGTTCGGATATTACAGATTCCATCAATACTGTTGCTGATGTAGTAGAAAATGTCAGTGACATGTCTACGAAGCAGGAGGATATCGCTGTTACTCTTGATGGAATAGTTAAGAACTTCAAGCTCAGATAATATAAGAAAAAATGTAAGAATACGAAAAGACCGCTCACATAAGTGAACGGTCTTTTTAACTAGCAGGGGAAGCAGGATTCGAACCCGCATGAACGGTTTTGGAGACCGCAATACTAGCCATTGTATGATTCCCCTATCCTTGACGCTTTCTGTCGCCAACGAATGAAATTATAGCATAGAGAAAAAATAATGTAAACAGTTTTTTTAAATAAAAACAAATAGTAAAATGCAAAGTATATGTTAGCAAACAGGAGGCGTTATGAAAAGGAGATTTTTAGCGGGAATTCTGGCAGGAATGGCTATCTGCTGCACCATCGCAGGATGTGGTAAGAAGGCTACAGAGCCTGTAGATAATAAGGCAGAAGAAGCTGTAGAAGAAAAAGAAGAGAAAAAGACAGAAGAAGCCAAAACAGAAGAAAGCAAAATATATGGGGATCCAATAGATGATGTATATAGAACAACCTATGAAATATTCGTCTATTCCTTTTATGACAGTGACGGTGACGGAATCGGAGACCTCCAGGGAGTTATAGATAAGCTGGACTATATAAATGATGGCGACCCAAATACAAATGATGATCTTGGGTGTAACCAGATCTGGCTCATGCCGATATGCCCATCTACAACCTATCATAAATATGATGTAACAGATTACTGTAACGTGGACCCGGAGTACGGAACCCTGGATGACTACAAGAAGCTTGTGGAGGAGGCTCACAAGCGCGGGATCCGTGTGATAAACGATACGGTAATGAATCATTCTTCGTCCCAGCATACCTGGTTTAAGGAAGCTACCGAATATCTTAAGAGTCTTCCCGAGGGCGCAGAGCCAAACGCTGAGGAATGTCCATACATTGATTACTACCACTTTTCAAAAGAGCCACAGACTGGCTATGAGCAGGTTCTGGGTGCTGACTGGTATTATGAGTGCCAGTTCTGGTCAGAAATGCCTGACTTAAATCTTGATAGCGAGGCTGTTCAGAAGGAGTTTGCTGATATAGCAAAATTCTGGATAGATCTTGGCTGCGACGGCTTCAGAATGGATGCGGTAACACAGTTTACTACTGATGACATAACTATGAGTACTGAGCAGCTCTCCAAGTTTGTGGATGCGGTAAAGGCGATAAATCCTGATGCCTATATCGTTGGTGAAGCCTGGACTGCTTCAGGCGGCTATGCAAAATATTATGCCAGCGGAATAGATTCTCTCTTTGATTTTGATTTTTCAGGAAGTGAGGGAATCATATCAAAATGTGCCAAGGGAAAAGCTGATCCCGTGAGATATGTGCAGGCACAGATTGATGAGGACGAATTATACGCTTCATATAATGAAAACTATATCAACGCTCCTTTTTATACAAACCATGACATGGCAAGAAGCGCAGGCTATTACACCGGTAAAAAGGCTAAGGACGGCGTTAAGGTTTCAGGCGCCCTTAATCTTCTGATGAGCGGCAATGCCTTCATATATTATGGCGAGGAGCTTGGTATGAAGGGTTCCGGTAAGGATGAGAATAAGCGAGCTCCCATGCAGTGGGCTGCTGAAGGCACAGAAGGAATGACCAAGGGACCTTCTGGAATGGACAGCCTTAAGATGTCCTATGGCAGTCTTGAAGAGCAGAAGGATGATCCTGATTCAATTTACAATTATTATAAGAAGGCAATTCACATAAGAAACGGATTCCCTGCCATTGCCCGCGGTAAATGTACTATTCTTGAAGGACTTTCCGGAGACAGAAACGTAGTCTGGATAAAGGATGGAACAGATAAAGTGCCAGAGGGTACTAAGGGGGCAAAGGTTCTTATCGCATTCAACAACGGTGATGAGCCTGCAGAAATCGATCTTAGTAAGGATCAGGGTGCTGATGGCTACAGAAATCTTGCCACAACACTGGTTACTGGTGAAGAGGATATAACTCTTGAAGGGGACATACTTACGGTTCCTTCATTTGGAATAGCGATTCTTACTGATGAAAGCTGATAGAGGAAAATGACTGGAAAATAATATGGGAAAGAACACAACTGAAAATTCTAAAAAGCTGTACAAGACATATATTTTTGATTATTACGGAACACTTGTTGATATTAAGACAGACGAGAGTAAGCCTGAGCTCTGGAAGCATCTGGCCGGAATATATTCAGCATATGGCGCAGATTATACACCTGAGGAGTTGCAGAAAAAGTACTCTGAGCTATGCGAGGCAGAGGAAGCACATCTTCGAAAGATTCTGAAGGTATGGGAGCCCAACATGGAGCTTGAGTACCCGGAGATTTTGCTGGAGAGAGTATTTGCAAGACTTCTTACGGAAGCAGAAAATCACCATGAGACCGCTGCTACTATCGAAGGAAAACCGGTAAGACTTTTATCTGCTGATGATATTGCAGACAGTGAGTGGGCATATATGGTTAGCAATACCTTCAGGATAATATCAAGAGAATGGTACAGATGCTATCCCAACACAATAAGTACGCTTAAGACTCTTAAGGAAAATGGCTGCAAGCTATACCTTTTATCCAATGCTCAGGGAATTTTTACAAGGACTGAGCTGGAGATGGCAGGAGTCTTGCCATATCTTGACGGAGTATATATTTCATCTGATAAGCAGATCAAGAAGCCGCAGCCTGAGTTTATGGAGAAGCTCATAAAGGAATTTGATATAGACAGAGAATCCGCAGTTATGGTAGGTAACGAGATGAAATGTGACATGGGAATCGCAGCTGCCTGCGGACTTCCGGGAGTGTTCCTCAATACCTTTGGATGGAGCGATAAGAAGATCGAAGAAGAGATGAAGAAAATAAATGTGACAACAAAAAATGTGAGAGTCGTCGCAGACGGCGATATCGCACATCTTCTTGACTGACTCTCACACTGATTACTTACGCTTTTTCTTTTTGGGCTTGTTTATTAGCGGCCTGAAAATTGTGTTCATTCCTGTCCAGCCCAGGATCCTTGTGATGATGATACCTGTCAGGACGCCGCAGCTGTCAATGATGACATCTCTTTTCTGAGGTGATCTGCCTGAAATAAAGGACTGATGGTACTCATCCAGGCAGGCGTATCCCACGCAGATTATGCCTGCGACCAGAACAAGTGGGAATCCGCGAAGTCCGTAAACATACAGCGGGAATGCGACGCTTATTGCAAGCAGAAGATATTCAGTAAAGTGCGCAAGCTTCCTTATATAAAATTGATAGAATTCACTTAGCTCTGAGATGTGATCAGGAGTCCAGCCCTTATCAAGAACATCATTGGTCACTGTAAGGACCTCGACACCAACCTTGTAGCTTAGGGCAGAGCTTTCGTCACCGCTTTGACCTGAAAAATTAAAGATCAGGCACATCATGACAATGGCCGGTAAAAAGGACATTGGCTTTAATACAAATCTAAGTGTTTGCTTTATATATAGAAGAAAATATTTCATAATAAACTCCACATGTGCATTTTAGTTAGCACCAAGTATAACTCAAAAATTTTATTTGAACAAATTGCATCTATACATTTTTGCTTCTTATGTTATAATTCATTGAGATAAAACGTTCCGCAAGATTTTACCTTTTATTAAGAAGTAAAATTCTAATGAATGCGAGGGGGCAGTCATATGTTTGAAGGAAAAGACGGCGAAAACAGTGTAGAGGATATTATTTCCCGCTATAAAGATGATGTGGCAACTCTGGCTCCATATATATCATGGCTTAAGGAACACACTAAGCAACAGGTAGCCGAGACCTATTCTAACAATGAGTTGGCTAAATCAATTCCGTTTCCTGTTTATGATTCAGAACTGCTTAGTTTTGTAAAACAGGCACAGCAGACCAATATGATCGATCGCAATTATTCCTATGTATATAGTAGGAATCATATTGCAACCTATAAGGATGAGCTTATTTTTATAAAGAATGCTGAGATAATGGATATGGATGACCTTGCGGGAATTCTTTCAAGATATATTCTTGAAGGGCAGACAAAAGGCACTGTATGGGCAGAGGGTGTTTACACCGGAGTCCTCTATGAGCTTATTTTCAAAATGGATGACCTTATTCATTTTTGGGGAACCATGTCTTATTAAATGCAACACAAACGGTAATAATTATTTTTTCAGGAGTTTTTTGAATGAGTGAGAAGTCTGCTCAGAAAAGAAAATACATTCTGGAAAAAGCCCGCGAGGTTTTTGCAGAAAAGGGATTCAAGAACGTCACCATGAAGGATGTCGTAGAAGCTTGTGACATCAGTCGTGGGGGGCTTTATCTCTATTTCTCATCTATTGAAGAAATCTTCCTTGCCGTATTATCCGATGAGACCGATGATGACGACGATGAGGCTGTTGTCAAGGCTCTTAATAATGACGCTACTGCCGGCGATATGCTGGCTCTTTTCTTGAAGGAACAGAAGAAAGAGATTCTTCGCAAGAAGAATAGTCTTGTTATTGCTTCCTATGAGTATTTCTCTAATAAGGATATGCCCGTTCAGGATAATCCTCTGCGTAAGCAATTCGACGCAGGAGTTCAGATAGTTCAGACTTTAATTGAAAATGGTGTACGTTCAGGTGAATTCTATTGTGCTGATCCGTACGGCTGTGCCCGCAACCTCATGTACGTGGTTGAGGGTCTTAAAGTATCCGCTAAAACTATTGGTGTTAGTGAGGCCGCGGTTGACCGCGAATTGTTATATATATTAGAGGGGTTAGTGCCCGCAGATAATTAATGCTTCAAGATTTTCTTGGAGCGTTTTCTATATTTGGAATAATAATAATTTACCCAGGAGGAGATTTATGAGCAACGTCAGACGAGTCTATGTTGAAAAGAAGGCACCCTACGCCGGAAAGGCTAAGGAGCTCCGCAAGGAGATCAAGAGCTATCTTGGTATTAAGAGTGTGACAAAGGTGAGAGAATTCATCCGCTATGATGTGGAGAATATTTCCGATGAGGTTTTTGAAAAGGCCTGTACAACAGTTTTTTCAGAGCCACCTGTTGATATCCTTTATCGCGAAGAGATTGAGATTCCCGAAGGAGCTTTGGTTTTCAGCGTTGAGGCACTTCCCGGACAGTTTGATCAGAGAGCTGACTCTGCTGTTCAGTGTGTACGTTTTATAAAGGGAGACGAGGAGCCGGTTATCCGTACAGCTGTTACATACATGCTCATGGGTGACATCTCTAAGGACGAGCTCACAAAAATAGAAGAGTACGTCATGAACCCTGTTGATTCAAGAATCGCTGACGAAGAAAAGCCGGAGACTCTTGTTGATAATTTTGAGGAGCCCGCAGACGTTAAGATTCTCGATGGCTTCAAGGATATGGCAGAGGATGAGCTCAAAAAGCTCTATGAGTCCTTCGGACTTGCCATGACATTTAACGATTTCAAGTGGATTCAGCAGTATTTCCACGATGATGAAAAGCGCGATCCTTCAATGACAGAGATTCGCGTTCTTGATACATACTGGTCTGACCACTGCCGTCATACCACCTTCGGAACAGAGCTTAAGAATGTAAGCTTTGGTGATGGCTTCTACGCAGCACCTATCAAGGCTTCCTATGATAAGTACTTAAGCGCAAGAGAGGATGTTTACGCTGATCCGGAGAAGCGTGAGGAGAAGTTCATCTCCCTTATGGACATCGCTCTTATGGGTATGAAGAAGCTTAAGAAAGACGGAAAGCTCACAGATATGGAAGAGTCTGAGGAGAACAATGCATGTACAGTAGTTGTACCGATCGATGTTGATTACGGCAATGGCCCTGTAAAGGAAAACTGGCTTGTATTCTTCAAGAACGAGACTCACAACCATCCTACAGAGATCGAACCCTTCGGTGGCGCTGCTACATGTCTTGGCGGTGCTATAAGAGATCCGCTTTCAGGAAGAGGCTATGTATATCAGGCTATGCGTGTTACCGGTGCAGCTGATCCTACAGTACCGGTTGCAGATACACTTAAAGGAAAGCTTTCACAGAAGAAGCTTGTTCGCGGGGCTGCTTCAGGTTATTCAAGCTATGGTAACCAGATTGGTCTTGCTACAGGCTATGTAAAGGAAGTTTATCACCCCGACTACGCTGCAAAGCGTATGGAGATCGGTGCGGTTATGGGTGCTGCTCCTCAGGAGCACGTTATCAGAGAGTCATCTGATCCCGGAGATATCATCGTACTCCTTGGCGGAAGAACAGGACGCGATGGCTGCGGCGGTGCAACAGGTTCATCCAAGGCTCACACAGCAGATTCAATCCTTACCTGCGGAGCTGAGGTTCAGAAGGGTAACGCACCTACAGAGCGTAAGCTTCAGAGACTTTTCAGAAGACCTGAGGTTTCAGAGCTTATTAAAAAATGTAACGACTTCGGTGCAGGCGGTGTATCCGTTGCTATTGGTGAGCTTGCAGACGGTCTTGATGTAGATCTTGATAAGGTTCCGAAGAAGTATGCAGGTCTTGACGGAACAGAGCTTGCAATCTCTGAGTCACAGGAGAGAATGGCAGTTGTTGTTGATCCTTCTCAGGTAGATAAGTTCCTTGAGTATGCTGCAGAGGAGAACCTTGAGGCTGTTAAGGTTGCGGTTGTAACCGAGGAGCCCAGACTTGTCCTTAAGTGGAGAGGTAAGAAGATCGTTGATATCAAGCGTTCATTCCTTGATACAAACGGTGCTCACCAGGAGACTGAGGTTGAGGTTCTTATTCCTAAACAGGACGAGAACTATTTAGGAAAATACGCATGCGAGGCAGCAGGCAAAGCACTTGCAGAAAACGATGTTAAGAAGGCATGGCTTGCAGAGATGGAAGACCTCAATGTCTGCTCACAGAAGGGTCTCGTTGAGATGTTCGACTCTTCAATCGGTGCAGGCACAGTAACAATGCCTTTTGGTGGAAAATATCAGCTCACTGAGACACAGGCTATGATCGCAAAGCTTCCTGTTCTTGGTGGTAAGACAGATACAGTAACAATGATGGCTTACGGCTTTGATCCGTACCTTTCATCATGGAGCCCTTATCACGGAGCTGCTTATGCAGTAACAGAGTCTGTTGCAAGAATTGTTGCAACAGGTGGTGATTATAAGAAGCTTCACCTTACATTCCAGGAGTACTTCCAGAGAATGACTGCTGACAAGACAAGATGGAGCCAGCCTCTTACAGCACTTCTTGGATCCTTCGAGGCACAGCTTAGATTCGGTATTGCTTCAATCGGTGGTAAGGATTCAATGTCAGGTTCCTTCTTCTACGAGGGTGACGAGAAGAGAGCATCAGGCGAGATCAACGTTCCGCCTACACTTGTATCCTTTGCTGTAGATGTAGCAGAGGGCAAGGATGTTATTACTCCCGAACTCAAGGCAGCAGGCGACTGGCTTATCGAGCTTCCTATCGACAGAGATGAGTATGACCTTCCTGATTATGAAAAGGTTATGGCTCGCTATGATGAGATCCATGACCTTATGCAGAAGGGCTATGTAAAGGCTGCTTATGCAATCGACTGCTACGGTGTTGCAGCTGCAATCAGCAAAATGGCATTCGGTAACGGCTTCGGTGTGAAGATTGCAGAATGTGTTAAGCATGAAGATCTCTTCACAAACAGAATCGGTAACATCCTTCTTGAGGTTCCTGCTGATAAGGCCGGTGATGTTCTGGCTCTCAGAGAGGCAAGAGAGATCGGTTATGTAACTGATGACGGCAAGTTCACAATCGGTAATGTAGAGATTTCCGAAGAGGAAGCTCTTGAGAACTGGAAGAACAAGCTTGAAAAGGTATTCCCTTCAGTAGCACCTGTTTCTGAGGAGGATACAGAGAGCGCAGATAAGAAGAGCATCTTCGAGGATGGCGCTTTAACAAAAGAATATAAAGCTTCAGATATATATGTATGCAAAAATAAGACAGCAAAGCCCACAGTTTTCATTCCTGTATTCCCCGGAAGTAACTGTGAGTACGACTCAGCTCAGGCATTTGAGAGAGCAGGCGCTGACACAATCGTTAAGATCTTCAGAAACAGAAATGCTGAGGATATCGTAGAGTCAGTTGCTGAGTTCAAGAAGGCTATAGAGCAGGCACAGATCATCATGTTCCCCGGCGGATTCTCAGCTGGTGATGAGCCTGACGGAAGTGCTAAGTTCTTCGCAACAGCTTTCCAGAACGAGAGCATCAAGGAGGCTGTAAATGACCTTCTTCAGAACAGAGATGGTCTTGCACTTGGTATCTGTAACGGATTCCAGGCTATGATCAAGCTTGGCCTTGTACCTAACGGACAGATCACAGGTCAGAACCCTGAGAGCCCGACACTGACCTTCAACACAATCGGACGCCACATCTCAACAATGGCTTATCTTAGAGTTGTAAGCAACAAGTCACCCTGGATGCAGGGCGCTGAGCTTGGCGGCGTATATGTTAACCCCGCATCTCACGGAGAGGGACGTTTCGTAGCACCTACAGATGTTCTTAAGAACCTCTTCGAGAACGGACAGATCGTAACACAGTACTGTGATCCTGAGGGTCAGGTACATCTTGATAACCTCTGGAACATCAATGGTTCCTACATGGCAGTTGAGGGTATCACATCACCTGACGGACGCTGCCTTGGTAAGATGTGCCACTCAGAGAGACGCGGCGACGGCGTTGCAGTGAACATCTTCGGTGAGCAGGATATGAAGATATTCGAGAGCGGAGTTAGATACTTTGAGTGATAAGCTATTTGCAAGCGCAAGTTTGAGTGCATGCTTGCATGCAAATCACGTATTAAAATATTCAGGAGGAGCGAATGAAAGCATTTTTGATTTTGGAAGATGGCACCGTTTTTAAGGGAAAAGCCATTGGCGCCAAAAGGGAAGTTATAAGCGAGATAGTTTTTAATACTTCCATGGCGGGCTACACAGAGGTGTTCACTGATCCGTCCTATGCAGGACAGGCAGTTTGCATGACTTATCCACTTATTGGTAATTACGGTGTTTGCAGAGATGACATGGAATCTGAGCGCATATGGCTTGATGGAGTTATCGTAAGAGAGCTCTCAGATGTGGTATCTAACTTCCGCTGCGACATGACAGTCCAGGAATTTCTGGAAGAATATGATATTCCCGGCATAGAGAGAATAGACACACGTAAGCTGGTTCGCATCCTTCGTGAAAAGGGAACCATGAACGGAATGATCACAACTGACGAGAATTACAACATTGACTCGATCATTCCGAGGCTCAAGGCCTATAACACAGGAAAGGTTGTTGAGAAGGTTTCCTGCAAGGAGATAAAGAAGATAGAAGGCAGCAGGGACCTGGCTGAAAACGGACCTCTTTCCGGAAGTGCTGTATTTAAGAAAGAGGATTATGAGGCAGCGCTTAAGGGAGACCTTAGTAAGCGCGAAAAACGCCCCAGCATAGTAAAAGAGTTAAACGGTAAGGGACTTAAGGTTGCACTTCTTGATGTAGGTGCAAAGGACAATATAGCAGCTTCACTTGCAGCAAGAGGATGTGACGTTACAGTTTATCCTTCTGATACCACAGCAGAGGAGATGCTCAAGGATAAGCCTGATGGAATCATGCTCAGTAACGGCCCCGGCGATCCGAAGGAGTGCACGGGAGTTATTGAGGAGATCAAAAAGCTTTATGCATCAGATGTTCCGATCTTTGCCATCTGCCTTGGACATCAGCTTATGGCTCTTGCAACCGGCGCTGATACCTATAAGATGAAATACGGTCACCGCGGTGGTAACCACCCGGTTAAGGACTTGGAGACCGGCAGGGTTTACATTTCATCACAGAACCACGGCTATGTAGTTGACACTGATAAGCTTGACCCGAAGGTTGCCGTGCCTGCTTTTGTGAATGTAAATGATGGAACAAACGAGGGACTTAAGTATGTGGGCAAAAACATATTTACAGTTCAGTTTCACCCCGAGGCCTGCTGCGGCCCTCAGGACAGCGGATACTTATTTGATCGTTTTATTAAGATGATGAGGAAGGATGCATAATGCCAAAGAATAAAGATGTGAAAAAGGTTTTGGTCATAGGTTCAGGCCCGATTGTAATCGGACAGGCAGCAGAGTTCGACTATGCGGGAACTCAGGCTTGCCGCTCACTGAAGGAGGAGGGAATAGAAGTAATTCTTGTTAACTCCAATCCTGCGACCATCATGACAGATAAAGATATTGCAGATGAAGTTTACATTGAGCCCCTTACAGTCAAGGTTCTTGAGCAGATCATTGAAAAGGAGAAGCCTGACAGCGTACTTCCTACACTGGGAGGACAGGCAGGACTTAACCTTGGAATGGAGCTTGCTGAGTCAGGCTTCCTTGCAGCTCATAATGTAAAGCTTCTTGGAACAACTGCTGAGACAATCAAGAAGGCTGAGGACCGCCAGGAATTCAAGGATACAATGGAGAAGATCGGCGAGCCCTGCGCAGCATCTCTGGTTGTACATAACGTTGATGACGGTGTGGCTTTTGCTGAGAAGATTGGCTATCCCGTAGTTCTTCGTCCTGCGTTCACCCTTGGTGGAAGTGGCGGCGGAATCGCACATAACAGAGCAGAGTGTGAGGAGATACTTGAAAACGGACTTCGTCTTTCAAGAGCTAACGAGGTTCTTGTAGAGCGCTGCATCGCCGGCTGGAAGGAAATCGAGTACGAGGTAATGCGAGACAGTGCAGGTAACTGCATCACTGTTTGTAACATGGAAAACATCGATCCCGTCGGTGTTCACACAGGTGACAGTATAGTAGTTGCACCTTCACAGACACTTACAGATAAAGAGTACCAGATGCTCAGAAGCGCTGCACTCAACATCATTGATGAGCTGCAGATCACAGGTGGATGTAACGTACAGTTTGCGCTTCACCCCACAAGCTTTGAGTATTGCGTAATCGAGGTTAACCCTCGAGTAAGCCGTTCTTCAGCGCTTGCTTCCAAGGCAACAGGATATCCGATCGCCAAGGTTGCAGCTAAGATCGCTCTTGGATATACACTTGATGAGATCAAGAATGCAATCACAGGAAAGACCTACGCAAGCTTCGAGCCTACACTTGACTACTGCGTAGTAAAATTCCCCAGACTGCCTTTCGATAAATTTATTACGGCAAAGCGTACGCTTACAACTCAGATGAAGGCTACCGGTGAGGTTATGAGTATCTGCCATAGCTTCGAAGGCGCTATGATGAAGGCTATCCGTTCACTGGAGCAGCACGTTGACTGCCTTACAAGCTACGATTTTTCAGAGCTTGATGATGATGAGCTCAAGGACCGTCTGACTGTAGTAGATGATCAGAGAATCTGGGTTATCGCAGAGGCTCTCAGAAGAGGAATGAGCCACGATGAGATCCATGATATTACCATGATCGACCTCTGGTTCATCGATAAGATCCACACACTTATCAAGATGGAATTAAAGCTCCTTAGAATCGGTGAAAAGAGCACAATCGCCCGTCATAAGGTTTCTGAGGAGAACGTCCCCGAATTTGAAGAGGCTAAAAAGCTTATCAGCTTTGATACACTTCTTAAGGCAAAGAGACTTGAGTATCCCGATAAGGTTATAAGCAGACTTACAAGATTTTCAGTAGACACTATCAAGACCTTAAGGGATTTCTACGGAATAAAGGCAGCCTACAAGCTGGTTGATACCTGTGCGGCTGAGTTTGCAGCTGAGACTCCTTACTACTACTCAGTTTACGGAGACAGTGATGAGGAGAACGAGGCAGAGGGCGAAGGCTCAGGTAAAAAGAAAATCCTGGTTCTTGGTTCTGGTCCTATCAGAATCGGTCAGGGTATCGAGTTCGATTACTGCTCAGTTCATGCAACATGGGCATTTGAGAAGGCAGGATACGAGACCATCATCATCAACAACAACCCTGAGACGGTTTCAACTGACTTTGATATCGCAGATAAGCTCTACTTTGAGCCTCTCACACCCGAGGATGTTGAGAACATCGTAAGACTTGAAAAGCCCGACGGAGCAGTTGTTCAGTTCGGTGGTCAGACAGCAATCAAGCTCACTCAGGATCTTATGAAGATGGGTGTTAAGATCTACGGTACAAAGGCAGAGGACGTAGATGCTGCAGAGGACAGAGAGATCTTCGACAGAATCCTTGAGGAGACAGGAATAAAGCGTGCTGAGGGTGCAACAGTATTCACAGCTGAGGAAGCAAAAGAGGTTGCCAACAGACTCGGATATCCCGTACTTGTTCGTCCTTCCTACGTACTTGGCGGACAGGGCATGCAGATAGCTCTTTCAGATCAGGAAATTGAGGAGTTTATTAACATCATCAACAGAATTGCTCAGGATCACCCGATCCTCGTAGATAAGTATCTGCAGGGTGTTGAGACTGAGGTAGATGCGGTTTGTGACGGCGAGAACATTGTAATCCCCGGTATCATGGAGCATATCGAGAGATCAGGTATCCACTCCGGAGATTCAATCTCAGTTTATCCTGCACAGTCACTTTCCGATAAGGTTAAGCAGACAATCGCTGACTACACAGCAAGACTTGCAAAGGCACTCCACGTAGTCGGACTTATAAATGTACAGTTTATCGCTGTAGGTGATGAGGTTTACATCATTGAGGCTAACCCCAGATCATCACGTACAGTTCCTTATATCAGTAAGGTTACAGGTATTCCGATCGTTGATCTTGCAGCACAGGTAATGATGGGCAAAAAGCTTGTTGACCTTGGATACACTCCCGGACTTCAGCCTGAAGCTGAGCACATCGCTATTAAGATGCCCGTATTCTCCTTCGAGAAGATCAGAGGAGCTGAGATCAGTCTTGGACCTGAGATGAAGAGTACAGGTGAGTGTCTTGGAATCAGCAAGTCCTACAGTGAGGCTCTTTACAAGGCCTTCCTTGGCGCTGGTATCAAGCTTCCCAAGCATAAGCAGATGATCATCACCGTTAAGGATTCAGATAAGGGTGAGGTTATAGAGATAGCAAGACGCTTTGAAAAGCTCGGTTATATCATCTATGCAACCAGATCTACAGCTGATACCTTGAATGAAAATGGTGTTAAGGCTCGTAAGGTAAACCGTATCAGCCAGGAGTCACCTACTGTCATCGACCTTATCCTTGGTCACAGAATCGACCTTGTTATCGATACTCCCACACAGGGACGTGACAAGAGTCGTGACGGATTCCTTATCCGCCGTACAGCTATCGAGACAGGCGTAAACGTAATCACTGCGCTTGATACTGCAAGAGCTCTGGTAACAAGTCTTGAGGATGCATATAAAGAGGATACACTTGAGCTTGTTGATATAGCTAAGATATGAGAACCTTTTTATAAAGAAAAACAGCATAATAAATAACGAAACGTGTCGGAAAAATCCGGCACGTTTTTTTGCAAAAAAATATTTTTAAACCCTGCAACATTTTCATAACGCCATCTGTATATAGAGTAGAACAGCAAAAAACAGTTACTTTTCAAAAGGGGAAAGGTAACAAAAGCAATTGCTATCGGAGGGAAAAAGTTATGAGAAGACAAATGAAAGTTACACCGGTTGTGCTAAGCACAATCATCGCAGCCAGCTCTATCTGCGGCTGCGGTAGCAGTAAGATGACAGAAACAGCTGCCACAACTGCTACAGAAACAAAAAGCGACAGCTCATACGAATATGAGACTGCAACAGAAGATTCTGCATGCTATGCCACTGAGGCATACGAGGAATGCACGGATATGTATTATCCCGAAGAGCCTCAGTATAACACAGAGTCCTACGAGAAGCCTGAGGAGAACGGTTATAACCTTGTTAGTACAAAGCCGCTTTCAACCTTCGCAGCTGACGTGGACACAGCCTCCTACTCAAACGTAAGAAGAATGATAGAGGATGGATACACTCTTTCAGAAATCAATACAGATGCAGTAAGACCTGAAGAGTTCATCAACTATTTTTCATACGACCTTAATAATCCTGAGGGAAATAATAAGTTCGGTATTACAACAGAAATTACCACCTGCCCCTGGAATGAGGATCATGAGCTTATGTTCGTGGGAATGAAGACAAGGGATATAGATCTCTCAGAGGCACCTGCAAGCAACCTGGTATTCCTGGTAGATGTATCCGGATCAATGGATGAGCCTGACAAGCTTCCTCTTTTACAGAAGTCACTCACAGAGCTGGTTAATTCACTTCCCGGAAAGGGCGTTATCTCAATCGTAACTTATTCAGGACATGAAGAGGTTCTTCTCGCAGGTGAGAGCATGAAGAATAAGAGAGAGGTCATAAATGCAATAGACAGTATGTCAGCTTCAGGATGCACAAACGGTGAGGCAGGAATCCAGAAGGCATATCAGATTGCAGAGGATAACTACATCGATGGCGGCATCAACAGAATAGTGATGTGCACAGATGGTGATCTTAATGTAGGTGTTGATAATCCCGATGACCTTGAGAAGCTTATTGAGGAAAAGAAGAACAACGGAATCTTCTTATCAGTACTTGGTTTTGGAACCGGCAATCTTAAGGACGATAACCTTGAGAGACTTGCAGATCGCGGCAATGGTAACTACTCATACATCGATTCACTTTTTGAGGGTAAGAAGGTTCTTGTAGATGAGATGGGGTCAACACTTGTTACAGTTGCAAAGGATGTTAAGCTCCAGGTTGAGTTCAATCCTGCAAGAGTTAATTCCTACAGACTGATCGGCTATGAAAACAGACTCATGAACGATGCTGATTTCAATGATGACACCAAGGACGGAGGTGAGATCGGCGCAGGACACAGCGTTGTTGCTCTTTATGAGATAGTTCCCGAGGGAAGTCAGGGTGCTATAAATCTTAAGTATCAGGACAAGTCTTCAGATGACAAGAGTGAGGAGAAGGCAGATGAGAATTCAGAGTTCTATTCAGAGTATGCAACAGTAAGTGTTCGTTATAAGGAGCCTGAGGCAGACAAGTCAGAGCTTTTTTCAATAGTTGTTGGCGATAAGGACTTCAGCGAAGAGGGCAGCGAGAACATCAGATTTGCAGGCCTTGTGGCAGAGTTCGCAATGATCCTTTCAGACAGCGAACACAAGGGAACAGCTACTCTTCAGGACATTATGGATGGCTACAAGCAGGTTGAGAACACAGATGAATATAAAGATGAATTCAATCAGCTTGTAAGAATGGTAGCAAAGCGCAGTTAATAGGTGATATACTAATACATGGCGACTTTTAGGGGAAGAGGGAGTTATGTATACACTTACACTGCAAAATGAAGAAATTATAGAGGGAAAATATAATAGTTTATTAGATATATTCAATGATATATGGAACTCCTGTACCAAAGCAGCAGGTCACCTGTTTGCAATGGTACAGGCTTCCGCAAAGACCGTTAAGTCTGTTATAAGCGGTGATGCTACTGCAGCAATTGGGAATCCCGCAGAGAGAGCTGGGGAGCTCCTCGACAGATACGGTAACGCAATCCTGAGGACAGCCTACTCATATCTTCACAATATGAGCGACGCAGAGGATATCGTTCAGGATACACTTATTCAATACATAAGAAAGGCGCCGGCCTTTGAAAATGCAAATCATGAAAAGGCCTGGCTTTTAACAGTGGCAGCTAATCTTAGTAAAAACAAGATCGATTATAACAATGTCAGAAAAGCGGATGAGCTTTCTGAGGAGCTTGTTGCGGATAATAAGGAGGACCTTGCGTTCGTGTGGGATGCTGTCAAGCAGCTTCCGGAAAAGTACAGGGAGGTAATTCATCTTTTTTATCAGGAGGGTTATTCCACCAAGGATATAGCTGAGATATTAAAGAGGAATGAATCCACTGTTCGCTCCGACTTAAACCGCGGAAGGCAGCAGCTGAAAAATATTCTAAAGGAGGCGTATGACTTTGAGTAAGTATAATGAAGTTATGGAAAACATAGTCATTACTGACGAGATGCGTGCAAGACTCCTCGAGAATATTCAGAAGGAGGTTGCAGGAGATAACGCGGGTAATGACAACAAGGAAGGCGAAGGTGCCGGTAGCGAGCCGCTGAGCTTTCAGAAGGTAAACATCAATGACTTTGAAAAGAAGAAGGCTGAGAGTTCATCCGGAAAAATTATCAAATTTGTAGCAAGATATGGATCCAGGGTAGCTGTTTTTGCTCTCGTTATGCTTGGGGCTTACGGAGTAATAAGACTTGTGGGCGTTGATGGTCATAAGTCCATGGAAACAGCAGCACCTGCAGCCAGCGTTGAGATGGCCATGGAGGATACAGAAACTACGGATTCAGCAGATTACGCATACGATTCAGAGGCTACGGAGGAGACAGAGGAGTCATTTGCCTATGAGGATGCAGATGAATCTTCTGACAGCTTATTCGATGCAGAGGTTCCTATTTATGCAGGAAAAGAGGATGCGGCAGAAGAATCCGATAACTTGGGGGCATCTAAGAATTCGATAACGAATATTGATAAATCGAAGATAGAAGGTGCTAAATCGGATGATGTCGAAGCAGAGGCTGCTGAGGCAACCGAGATGGCTGCTGCTGAGAGCTCTGACGAGCTGACTGTTACTATGGCAGGCGATGTACTCTTACATACACCGGTGGCGGAGGCCGGAGAGGATACATCAGGCGATTACAATTTTGACTTCATATTCGATAAGACCAGGGATGAGATATCTGCAGCAGATATCGCCATTGTAAATCAGGAGGTTATCCTTGGAGGAGAGGACCTCGGAGTTACAGGCTATCCGTCATTTAACGCTCCCTACGAGCTTGGAGATTCTCTTGTAAAGGCAGGCTTTGACGTTATCTGTCATGCCACAAACCATGCTCTTGATAAGGGTAAGAAGGGAATCATAAATGCCTGCGAATTCTGGAAGAAGAACTATCCTGAAATAACGGTTGCAGGTATAAACGAGACCGAGGAAGAATATGATAAGGTAAGGATTGTTGAGAGAAATGGCATAAAGGTTGCGGTTCTTAACTATACCTACGGTACAAACGGAATATCACTTCCTTCAGATATGCCATACGCAGTGGACCTTCTTGAAGAGGATAAGGTTATTGCGGATCTTAAGTACGCAGAAGAAAATGCAGACTTTACAATCGTATGTCCTCACTGGGGAACTGAGTACGATCACAATATAGACAGTGTTCAGACTAAGTGGACTGAGATTTTCAGAGAAAATGGAGCTGACCTTGTAATCGGAACGCATCCTCATGTAATTCAGCCTATTGAGATGCTTAAGGACAGCGACGGCAAGATCACCAATAACCACGGCGACGGCGATATGCTGGTTTACTACTCAATCGGCAATTTTGTAAATTGGACATCCGGTACAGGAGATCAGGTCGCAGATCGCATGGTGGGCGGACTTGCTAATGTTAAGCTTGGCCGTGATGAAAACGGCGAGGTCTGCATAGATGACTACAGTATAAGAGCTATTGTATGCCATGTAGAGAGCGGAGCTGAGAACGTAACTGTTTATCCTTTGAATGAGTATACAGACTCTATGGCTGATAAGAATGAGATTGTTAGGCAGGATCCTGACTTCTCAAAGGTATACTGCGAGGCGCTCTGCAACGATATCTGGGGTGACCTATGGAAATAACAACACTTTGCTACATAGAAGATGATGGTAAATACCTGATGCTTCATCGTACGAAGAAAAAGAATGATATAAACGAGGGAAAATGGATTGCACCCGGCGGTCACTGCGAAAACGGTGAGAGCCCTGACGATTGTGTAAGGCGTGAGGTTTTGGAGGAGACAGGTCTTACACTTAAGTCAGTGAGGTTTAGAGGGATTGTTACCTTTTACTCCAAGGCAGCAGCCGGTGACAGAGATGAGCTTTACACAAAAGAAGAGAAGAGCCCTTTTAGCAATGATGTAACTGATTATATGTGCCTTTTTACATCTGACGATTTTGAAGGAACACTTATATCCTGCAATGAGGGGACACTCGAGTGGGTTTCCAGGGAAAGGATCCCTGAGCTTAATCTCTGGAAGGGAGATCTGATTTTCCTTGACCTTATAAAGAACCCCGAGCAGCCGTTTTTCTCGCTGAAGCTGACCTATGAGGGTGATAAGCTGACAGAAGCTGTGCTGGATGGAAAAGTAATAGAATAACAAATAAGTAACGCGCCTGATACAGAACAGTATCAGACGCGTTTTTTATGCAGGAGAATTCCTGCTTAGATAATTTATGAAGGAGTGCCGGAGGCAAGGTCTGCAAAATGCTCGTTTTCCGGAAGTGGATGGCGGAGCTCATTGAGCATTCGGAATTCGGAAGGCGTATAGCCTGTGCTTTTCCTGAAGGCTCTTGCGAATGCAGGACTGCTGGCAAAGCCTGACTGGTAGGCGATGTCTGTTATGGATACCTCCGGGTTTGACAGGAGCATCTGAGCATAGCCTATGCGCTTTTGCTGTAGGAACTGATAGAAGGTAGTTCCTGCGTAATCGTGAAAGATGCGGGCGAAGTGATATTTACTAAAGCCTGCATAGTCCGCGATGCTTTCTAACGAAATATCCTCAGTGAAGTGCTCAGACAGATAAGCACATACACTGCTAAGTGATATGCTGTTTTTTAATACCGCATCCTCTGAGCTGTGATCACCGCCCTGGAAGAGACTTAAGTTCTTGCCGGCGAGGGCTGTAAACTGCATGAGGATTGAATAAATCTCAAGCTCTCCGAAGGGCTCAAGTTCTGTAAAGGACATGAGACTGTGACCTGTGGTGCCTTCGCACATCTCTACAGGTGGCGCAGAGCCAAAGTAGATTTCTTTTATCTCGTCAATCCAGTTACAGAATTTTTTGTAAATATTGGGCGGGCAGGTTCTGGCCTGAATATGAAGAGCGGGAGACATGAGGCGGAAAGCCTTCTCTAGCTCCTTTAAAAGTGTGAGCCTTGAAAAATCTGCCTGAATGTAAACTCTTTCTCCGATACAGGTGGAGAATATCTCATGGATAACGGCAGGGCAGATAAGAAGAATATCACCCTCTTCAAGGTTGTAGGTCTGATTGGCACAGATAACCTTGTAATCACCCTCTTTTGCACATATGATCTCGACATCCGTATGCCAATGGGGAGGATAGTTGGTGTGCTCCTTATTGATGTACATACGGAGACTGGTATTTTTCTTGTGTTGAACGCTCTCCCGGGCACTTGCCATCTGCCTTTTCATATAGAAATCCCCCAACAAAACTCTTTTTTAACACAAGCAATATTGGAGCGTTCCAAAATTGCCATTTAATATAGAGCAATAGGTTGCTGTGTTAATACTTATTTTATAAATTATGGACATTATACCATATCAAAGTGGGAATAATGATGTAAAATCTGTCAAAATGCACATCACATATTTGGTTAGTAT
Source organism: Butyrivibrio sp. XPD2002 (assembly GCF_000423945.1). Lineage (GTDB taxonomy): Bacteria > Bacillota > Clostridia > Lachnospirales > Lachnospiraceae > Butyrivibrio. The sequence goes on from NZ_KE384117.1 coordinate 39,539, forward strand.
TAATCAAAGTGATAATATGCACATATAAAAGAGCAATTTTAGTAAAATGGATAGCAATTTTTTGTATGCAATAATTATCGGACTAATTTAACATTATATATAAAGAAACAGATAATTATTTTAGCAAGCTGGTATTTTCAGAATTAGGAGGTGGATTTACCGGCAAGCTTCTACGAAGGAGGTTTTGTATGAAGAAAAAGGTATTTGCTACATTTCTTGCAACAGCTCTGACTGTTACATCAATTGTAGGATGTGGGGGATCCACATCAACTCCGGCTCCGGCAGCTGGTGGCGACGACACAGCGAAGACCGAAGCGGCTGACACAACCACAGAAACATCTACAGAGGCTACCGAAGAGAAGGCTGATACTGCTGAAAGTACTGATTCCGCAGATGCTACTACGGATTCAGCAACCGGAAAACAGACCGATGGTAAGAATCTTCCGGAACTGACAACCGAGCCTTTGACAATTACTCTTTGGGACATCGCTACAGAGGATCCTGCTAAGAGTAATCAGGAAGGTGCTGTTCAGAGATTCATGGCTGATTATCCTAACATCACGGTTAATCAGGTTCATCAGCAGAACGATAACTACAAGCAGCAGCTGGTAGTTGCAATGAGTTCAGGACAGGCTCCCAACATGTACATCCACTGGGGTGGCGGCCCTATGGCTGAGTACTACAAGTCAGGTTTTGCTAATGATATCACTGATATGTATGCAAAATACGATCATCCTGATTTCATCGATGCAGCAGTAGCACAGTCAACCTATGACGGTAAGATGCTCGCTATTCCTTTCGGAGGACTTTCCGGATGCGATATCTTCTATAACAAGACAATTTTTGCTGAGCAGGGTATTGAAGTTCCTGAGACAATCGATGATCTTGAAGCAGCATGCGCTAAGCTTAAGGAAGCAGGCTATACACCTTTCGCACTTGCAAATGCATCCAAGTGGACAGGCTCCATGTACTACATGTATCTTGTAGCGCGTCACTCAGGTAACGATGAATTTGATGCAGCTTATACGCAGGAGAACGGCGGCTCATTCACAAGTCCCGCATTCATCTATGCAGCTGAGAAGATTCAGGATTGGGTAAAGAAGGGATATTTCCCGGATGGTGTTAACTCTCTTACAGCTGATGATAACCAGGATAGAGCACTCCTTTATGATGGCTCTGCGGCAATGATGCTTCACGGCTCATGGCAGGTAGCAGGTATCAGATCTGATAACGAAGAGTGGTACAACGAGAACATCGGCGTATTCCGTTTCCCTGAGGATTCAGAAGCTAAGGCTGCAGGCGTTCCTCAGAACGTAGAAATCGGAACAGCAATCGGTAACGGATTCTCCTTCAACTGCTTCAAGGAAGATGGTTCTGTAGACCAGGATATGCTTGATGCTTGCTATGTTTTGGCTACTCAGTACTTCAACGATGATACATACAACAAGATGCAGATGGATAGCGGAAATATTCCTTCCATTAAGGGATTTGATACACAGGTTGATGATCCTAACAATAAGGTTGTAGTTGACGTATTCTTCAACGCATCAAACGTACAGCTTTGGTATGACCAGTACCTTCCTGCATCTGTTACAGAAGTTCATAAGAACTGCATGACAGAGCTCTTTGGTCTTGAGAAGACTCCTGAGGAGATCGGACAGGAACAGGATGAAGCAATGCAGAAGGCTATTGCTGAACAGTAAGAAGTAAATATAAGTCTAAGCTGCGGCTGGATTTTAAAAAACCGCTGCCCGCAGGATAATCTATTCTGCGGGCAGTTTTTAGTAATCCTTTTGGTAATCACTTAGTGAGGCAAAGCAGAATATCTGCTTAAGGAAACAGGAAGGAGAGATATGGATAAAAGTAATAATATGGGGCTTGCTCAGGCGAAAGCAAGGAGTACGGCCAAGGCAGCAACAGTGTTCCTGCTACCGGCGCTCTTGCTAATCACAATTTTTATTGTGTATCCCGTTGTTGATACCTTTGTTATAAGCGGATACAAATGGAACGGAATATCGGCAGATAGAATATTTGTCGGCCTCGATAACTGGAAAGCGCTGTTGAAGGATGCAATGTTTTGGAAATCCTTTAAGCACAATCTGATCGTAATGGTATTCTCGATTCTTCTTCAGATTCCCATCGGAATGTTGCTTGCAACATTTCTGGATGCAGGTGGAAAGAAATTTAATATTTTTAAAATCATATGGTTCTTACCTTATCTTATGAGTTCAGTTGCTATCGCATTCCTTTTTATCTATGCGCTCGCAACAAACGGAGGAATTATTTCCTCTCTGGCAACAATTTTTAATGGAAAGAGAACTACAATTGACCTTTTGGGAACAGCTCCCAATGCACTTTACACAGTTATCGGTGTTATGGCATGGCAGTTTACTCCTTTTTATATGGTTTACTTCATCGCCGGATACGGAAACATCGATACTACTATTTATGAAGCGGCTGTAATAGATGGTGCAACAAGAGGGCAGTACATTCGCCTTATTGCGATACCTCTCCTTGGCCCTATTTTCAAGACAGCATGCACAATGTCCCTTATCGGATCACTGAAATATTTCGATATGATCTGGAACATGACCCAGGGCGGACCTTCAGGTTCTACAGAGCTTATGGCTACCTATATGTATAAGCTGTCATTCCAGCAGTTTAACATGGGCTACGGTTCCTGCGTAGCAGCCGGAATGTTCATTCTGATAACGGCTATAGCATTGCTCTTTAACAAAGTATTTAAGGTTAAGGAGGATTATTAATTATGAAGGGTAATCACAATATAAACGACTCTACCATGGCAGTCGATATAAACAGTCTCGGAAAATCAAATGATGCTGATTATCGCATATCCAAGATTAAATCAAGGATTGCGTGGACAATAGCATTTATTTTTGCAATTATACAGCTGGTGCTGACGCTTACACCATTTTTCTTTATGATAATGAATTCGTTCCGTAAGCAGTTCGACATGTTGCAGCAGGGTGTATTCCATCTTCCGGATCCCTGGTATTTCAATAACTATGTTGAAGTTGTTACACACGGATTTTTCGGATATTTTTTCCGAAGTGTAATAGTTGTTGCGATATCACTTGTGCTGATGCTTATTATTTCAGCCTTCGCAGCATATCCGCTTGCAAGAATGAGTTTTAAGCTGAATGCTCTGATTTACGCAATGATCGTAGCTATGATGGCAGTGCCTATGCATGTAACTTTGATTCCGATTTTCAAGCTTACAACATCTATTGGATTCTATGATTCACTTAAGGCACTTATCGGACCTTATGTAGCATTTGCTCTTCCGATGTCAGTTTTCATTCTTACGGCATTTATGAAAACAATACCGAGAGAGATTGAAGAATCTGCGGAAATTGATGGCTGTAACCGCTATCAGAATTTCTTTAAGATGATTCTTCCTTTATCAAAATCAGGACTGTCAACACTGGCAATATATAACGGTGTTTCAATGTGGAATGAGTTTGCTTTTGCAAATACTCTGATAATCAGTCCTCAGAATAAGACACTTCCTCTTGCACTTGGACAGTTTAAGGGCGAGCATTCAATGGATATACCGATTATTTTGTCGGTTCTGACTTTATCGGTACTTCCGATGATTACACTGTTCATTGTGTTCCAGGATAAACTTGTTAAAGGTATGATGGCAGGAGCGGTTAAGGGATGAAAAAAGACAAGAAATTAAGAATGACATTTGACGAAAAAGCTAAGAAAATTGTTGGGAAGTTGACCTTGGAGCAGAAGGTAAGTCTCATGGCAGGAAATATTGATGCCACTTCCATGAAAGAGAGCGAAATCATGGAGCTTGTCCTCGGAACAGAGGAGGGTGCTCATTATAACGTAAAGCCCTACGAAGCAGGCGGCCTTCCGGAGCAGGGCGTTCCGCCTATGAAATTTGTTGACGGGCCAAGAGGCGTTGTTTGTGGTAACAATCAGTCGACCTGTTTTCCTGTTTCCATGGCGAGAGGTGCGACCTTTAATCCTGCGCTTGAGGAGGAGATTGGACATGCCATCGGGCAGGAGGTAAGAGCCTTTGGCGGAAACCTTTTTGCAGGTGTATGTATCAATCTTCCGTATAATCCCGGATGGGGCCGAAGCCAGGAGACCTATGGTGAGGAGACCTACCAGATAGGAAGAATGGGTGCTTCACTTGTTAAGGGTGTCCAGAGCGAAGATGTTATGGCGTGTGTGAAGCACTTTGCTTTTAATGACATGGAAAATGCCAGATTCAAGGTTAGTGTAACCTGCGATCAGAGAACGGAGCAGGAGGTTTATCTGCCGCACTTTAAGGACTGCGTGGACGCAGGCTGTGCAAGCATAATGAGCTCCTACAACCGCTACAACGGTGTACAGTGTGGTCACCACAAATATCTCTTAAGTCAGGTGCTTAAGAAGGAGTGGGGCTTTGACGGCTTTGTAATGTCCGATTTCTGCTGGGGTGTTCTTGATACTGTTGAAGCTGCCAACGGCGGTCAGGATATGGAGATGCTGTGGACACAGTTCTTTGGTAAGAGGCTTGTTCAGGCTGTTAAGGATGGATTTGTTCCGGAGAGCAGAATTGATGATGCAGCTATCAGAATTGTCCGCACGATTCTCGCCTTTGATAAGGATCATAAAGAGTACGATATGTCAGTTGTGGGAAGTAAGGAGCATATCGAGCTTGCAAAGAGAGCAGCTGAAGAAGCAATCACTCTTGTGAAGAATAAAAATGTTCTTCCTCTTGCCAAGAACATTAAGAAGATAGCTGTAGTTGGAAAACTGGCTGATGCTGAGGTTATCGGTGATCAAGGCTCCAGCTGGGTCAGACCTCCTTATGTAAAGACACCTCTTCAGGGTATTAAGGAAGCAGTTCCATCGGCTGAGATTTTGTATGCGGATGGCTCCGACCTAGCAGAGGTAAAGAAGGCTGCTTCTGAAGCAGATGCTGTTATCTATGTTGTTGGATATAATCATGATGACGAAGGTGAGTTCATTTCAACAGACACCTCTGATAACTACACAGGAGCTATCGGTGGTGACAGAAAGAGAGGACTTGGACTTCATGATGAGGATGTGAAGCTCCTTCAGGAGACAGGAGATGTTAATGAAAAGTCTGTTGTTGTTCTGATCGGCGGAAACATGATCATGATGACAGACTGGATTGATAAGGTGAATTCGGTTCTTATGGCTTATTATCCCGGAATGGAGGGCGGCACAGCCCTTGCGGAAATTCTCTTTGGAGATGTAAATCCTTCCGGAAAGCTTCCGTTTGTTGTACCGGTTTCTGAGGAAGATCTTCCTCATGTGGACTGGGAGGCAACAGACCAGTATTACGAATATTATCATGGCTACACAAGACTTGATAAAAATGGCGTAAAGCCGCTTATACCTTATGGATTTGGCCTTAGCTATACCAACTTCAGGTTCGAGGATCCCGAGGCTGAGATTCAGGGAGATGAGCTTGTGGCATCTGTCAAGGTTACAAACACAGGCGACCGTGAAGGTAAAGAGGTTGTTCAGCTCTATGTGGGATTTGAGAATTCCGCAGTTGATCGTCCCATAAGACAGCTTCGCGGATTTGAGAAGATATCTCTTAAGGCAGGCGAGTCAAAGGTTGTAACCGTTAAGACTCCTCTTGAGAAGCTTAAGTGGTACAATCCTGTTTACAGAGAGTGGCAGCTTGAGAGAATGAAATACAAGATTTATCTTGGAAATAGTGAAGCACTTGATGATCTTGTTTACACAAGTATAGTGCTGTAAGACGATAATAACTTTATTAAAAAATGGGGCAGATTATAAAATCTGCTCCATTCCTATTTTGTAGGGTGTCATGCCTAGGGATTCATAGAATTTCATTGCGCCTTCGTTACAGTTCCAGACATTTAAGGTGACGTTGTAGTAGTTATTTTCCTTTGCCCACTTTATAACATAGTCGTAGATCGTTTTGCCAACATGCTGGCCTCTGCAGTTTTCATTAACACAGATATCATCGATGTACAGGGTCTTGATATCAGTGAGGAGATTACTGCCGATGTGCTGCTGATGAACGCAGAAGGCGTAGCCCTGCATGGTATCGGAATCATCAACTGCAGCGAAGATGGGACGGGTCTCATCCTTTAAGATTTCCTTTAATTCATCGCCGGTGTATTTTGTGGCTTTTTTGAAAAGATCCGGACGACCTATATGGTGAACCAGATTTACCTGTCTTAAGAGCTCAAGCATCTGAGGAATGTCTTTTTCATTAGCGCGTCTGATATTCATGGGAATGTGACCTCCGATTTGTGATAATATTATGTAATACGAACATTATAAATGAATAAACCCTGGATTTCTAATACAAAAAAGAAAAACTTAGGAATAGATATAGAAAGAATTCCAATATGAATAAAGTAAACTACGCAAAAGAGCTTGAAAAGAAAATACAACAGTTCCAGAAGGAAGGCAGATACCCAAAACTCCTTCTGCATGCCTGCTGCGCGCCCTGTTCATCCTACTGCCTCGAGTACCTTAGGCAGTACTTTGACATCACGGTGTTTTTTTACAACCCGAATATCATGAATGATCCTGAATATGTAAAGCGTGTAGAGGAGGAAAAGCGCCTTATTGCTGAGTACAACAGACAGGTTGAAGAAGGTAATTTCGAGGGAATGCATTCCGATGCGTCCGCCAGGAAAATTGAAATTATCGAGGGTGACCACAATGTGGCAGACTTCCTGAAGGCTGTTAAAGGTTTGGAGAAATGCCCTGAGGGCGGAGACAGATGTACGAAGTGCTTTGAGCTTCGACTTGAAGAATCTGCGAAGATTGCAAAAGAGCATGGCTTTGAGTTTTTTACAACGACTCTTACAATTTCACCTCTTAAGGATGCAGAGAGACTTAACAGAATCGGAAGCGAGATGGGAGATAAATATGGGGTCAGTTTTCTTCCTTCGGACTTTAAGAAAAAGGAAGGTTATAAGAGGTCTATAGAGCTGTCTCACATGTTTGATCTTTACAGGCAGGATTTCTGCGGATGCGAGTTTTCAAGGCAGGAGAGACTAAGCCAGACTCAGAACATTCAGAAATCTGATGTAGATATATCAGTCATAGGTGCAGCGGTCATGGACGTCCTTGCAGGACCTGTAAATCCTGGAGTCTTTGATATCGGATCAATGCCGATGGAGTTTATAAGGACATCATTTGGGGGAGATGCTCTGAATGAAGCCGTTGTGTTATCGAGACTTGGTAAGAAAACTGAGCTGATTACAAGACTTGGCACGGATGAAGCAGGAGACAGAACCAAGGTATTTCTTAATGATAATGGAGTGTCAACGGAGCGCTCGGCAATTTCAGATGAATTCCCGTCATCTGTGAATATAGTTCTTGTTGATGAAAAGGGTGAGCGTTTTTTCTTAACTGACCCTAAGAGCTGCCTAAGGAAGCTCTCGGAAGAAGATATATTGGCGCATGCCGATAGCCTTGGCGGGATTGTGAGCTTTGCAAGCATATTTGTATCACCGGTTCTTGGTATTCCTGCGATGGAGAGGGTATTTAAGGCGATTAAGAATGGCAGTGATTCCAAAAGGACACTACTTACCGACATGACAAAGCCTAAGAAGGGTGAGAAGCTAAGTGACATTGCGTGCTTTCTTCCTTATATAGATTATTATCTTGCAAATGAGGATGAAATCGCGATGCTTACTGACTGCAGGGATGCTAAGGAAAACGCAGGGAAGGTAGTTGCTGCAGGTGCTGGATGCGCCGTAATTAAGCGGGGAAGTAAGGGATGTCTTATTAAAACAGCAGATAAATGCTATGAGATTCCTGCGTATCCCGATTGTAAGATGATAGATTCTACCGGAGCAGGGGACAGCTTCGCGGCGGGCTTTTTATATGGCTTATCAGAAGGCTATTCTTTGGATGACTGCGGATGCTTTGCCTGTGCTGTTGCATCATGTGCTGTTGAGAAGGTGGGTGGCTCTGAAGGAATAGATTCAGCAGATGAGCCACTTAAGAGATATAAAGTTCTTAAAGGAATGAGTCATGAATAATACCTTTGATAAGATCTACGAGATTGTAAAGAAGATTCCAAAGGGGAAGGTTGCAACCTACGGACAGATAGCTATGCTTGCCGGAAACAGAAGGTGGAGCAGAGTTGTAGGCTATGCTCTTCATGTAAATCCTGATCCTGAGCACATTCCATGCTACAGAGTTGTTAATCGTGAGGGCAGGGTGTCCTCAGCCTTTGCCTTTGGCGGCGAGAATATTCAGATAAAAATGCTGGAGGCAGATGGAATAGAATTTGTTGATGAGACACATGTGGACGTTGACAGGTTCTTATGGCACCCTGGGATGGATGATGAGTGAGGATGAAAAAGCCCTAAATGGGAACGATTTGCGGACATTTTAAACAAATTTCCCCATTTTTAAATATTTGTGATAGAATGCATAAGTAAAATATAGAAATAATTTACATATATATAGGAAGGAAGATTACTTTGGAAAAAATCTTAGAGTTAATTTCAAAAGAAGTATCTGCTGCTTTTGAGGCAGCCGGTTTTGATGCAGAGCTTGGAAAGGTTACTCTTTCTAACCGCCCTGACCTCTGTGAATATCAGTGCAACGGAGCAATGGCAGGAGCCAAGAAGTATGGCAAGGCACCTTTCATGATTGCTGATGCTGTTGCTGAAAAGCTTCAGGGAAGTGAGATCTTTTCATCAGTAGAATCCGTTAAGCCCGGATTCCTTAACCTTAAGGTGAGTGAAGATTTCGTAAGAAGCTACATCGTAAAAATGCTTCACGAGCATCACTTCGGCGTGAAGACACCTCTTCATGCGCCTAATTTCATGATCGATTACGGCGGACCGAACGTTGCTAAGCCCCTTCACGTTGGACACCTTCGTTCAGCAGTTATCGGAGAGAGCTTAAAGAGAATCCTTAAGTATGCAGGCTACAAGGTAACAGGCGACATTCATCTCGGTGACTGGGGACTTCAGATGGGACTCATCATCACTGAGCTTAAAAAGCGCCAGCCTGATCTTCCTTATTTTGATAAAGACCACAAGGGACAGTATCCCAAGGAAGCTCCTTTCACAATCAGTGAGCTCGAGGAAATTTATCCTGCAGCAAGTGCAAAGTCAAAAGAGGACGAGGCTTTCAAGGCTGAGGCTATGGAAGCAACAAAACTTCTTCAGGATGGCGATAAGGGATATCGTGCACTTTGGCACCACATCCTTAACGTGTCTGTAAATGACCTTAAGAAAAACTATAAGAACCTGAACGTTGACTTCGACCTTTGGAGAGGTGAGTCTGACGTGCACGAAGTAATCCCCGGAATGGTTGATTACATGAAGCAGCACGGCTACGCACACGAGAGCCAGGGTGCCCTTGTTGTTGACGTTGCTGAGGAAACTGATACAAAGGAAATTCCGCCCTGCATGATTCTTAAGTCAGACGGAGCTTCTCTTTACAATACAACTGACCTTGCTACAATCCAGCAGAGAATGGAAGAGTTCAAGCCTGAGGGACTTATCTACGTAGTTGATAAGCGCCAGGAGCTTTATTTCACACAGGTATTCCGCTGCGCTAGAAAGACAAAGCTTGTTCTTCCTGAGACAGAGCTTCATTTCGTAGGCTTTGGTACCATGAACGGCAAGGACGGCAAGCCCTTCAAGACAAGAGAGGGCGGTGTTATGCGTCTTGAGAAGCTTATCGCTGAGATCGATGAGCAGATGTACAGCCGTATCAAGGAAGGCAACCAGGATATCGATGATACTGAGGCAAAGGATACAGCCCACAAGGTTGCTCTTGCAGCTATCAAGTACGGAGACCTTTCAAACCAGCCTTCAAAGGATTACATTTTCGATATAGATAAATTCACATCCTTCGAGGGAGACACAGGTCCGTACATCCTTTACACAATGGTTCGTATTAAGTCTATCCTCTCCAAATATGAAAAAGAGGGTGGAAATGTAAAGGAAGCACTTCTTAGAAACGCTGAGTCTGCAGATGAAAAGAACCTTATGCTTCTTATCACACGCTTTGCAGATGCAGTTGAGAGTGCAGCAAGAGACCTTATGCCCAACAGAATCTGTGCATATATCTACGAGCTTTCAAACGCACTCAACAGCTTCTATCACTCAACAAAGATCCTTACAGAGGCTGACGAGGAGAAGAAGAGCGGATATATCGCACTCCTCAATGTGACACTTAAAGTGTTGGAAACAGGAATTGATTTACTTGGATTCTCAGCACCTGACAGAATGTAATCTGGAAACTCTGGGATTATTTATAAAAATTAAGCCCTACTGAAATCTAGGGTTCATGGAAATTCAAAGTCGTCAAGTACGAAATATGAATGGGGTATTTCATATTTTGTATTCTTGGCGGCTTTGTTTTGTTATATACTAATACGGCATGTTTAATTATGACTGTTAGTCAGTATTATTATAGAGTAATAAATTTGGGAGGAATAATGTATGAAGATTGCGATGCCTAAGAGGGTGTTGTCGTTAACAATGGCTCTTGCCATGTCTGTTTCACTGTTACCTGCTTTTGGTGGTTCTATGACTGTCAGTGCTGCATGCAGTTCAAAGACAATAACAGGTCTTGGAACAGGTTCTATTGCTAATCCTGTTAAGGGAAGCGGTCAGTGGAACTATGTGTATTATGGTAAATATGATGACGAGAGCGTGAAGTACAGAGTACTTGATGTGGATTCAAGTGATTATGGCAGTAAGGAGACAATGCTCCTTGATTGTGATAATGTGCTTTATATGTTAAAGCCCGGAAGTAAGACAGGACTCCTTGAAGACTTGAATGATCAGGGCTTTTTGGACCATGATGGAGTTTTTACTGATGCAGAAAGACTTTCTATAGCATTAAGTAAGAAGGATGCCAGATCTCAGACGGATGGAGTTGGTGATACGGGTGCTTTTGAACAGTTGAGGGGAAGCAAGATTTTTGCGCTTGATCCTGCAGAAGCAACAAATACAACTTATGGATATAGAAACAGCGCTACGGAATTACTTATTGAAAGCAATAGAAAAAAGAGAACTTTGAAGGGCAACAACCTCGAAAAATGGTGGCTTCGCCTTGATAAGGATTCAGAGCTAACGGATAAAGTAAAGAAGAAGCTTTATGTTATAGATTACGATGGAGATATTGAAACTGAGTACACTACAAGAGCTTCAGGTGTGAGTCCCGCTTTTAATGTAGAACGCTCATCAATTCTGTTTTCTTCACTTGTAAGCAGTAATACATATAAGCTTACTCTTATTGATCCTGCCTTAGGCACTATGGAAAATGTAAAGTGTGAGACTAATGGTAATATTGCAAGGATCAGTTTTAAGTATCCGCAGACATCCTATAATGAGAATTTATCTTTTTCGGTAGTTCTTCTTAAGGATAGATATGAAGCGGGAATGACAGTAAGAAACACATCTGATTTCGCTTATATACCTGTTGATGTCACCAGCACTACACAGCAGGGAAGTGGCAACAAAAAATACAATTATGTTGAAGGAACATTCACAATTCCCAGCAGATATGAGAATTTGCAATTTCCCTATCTTGTAAGTGAGAAGATTGGAGAAGCTACAGAAACTGACTATGCAAGTGCTCCGAAATACTTTGATCTTAATAGTGGTAAGCATGATCATACATGGGAAATAGAGTATATCGCTGCAGGCGATGATAATGCTACTATCAAATGCAAAGATTGTGGTGAAAAGTATAAAGTAACAATTGTTGCTACCGGAAAAGAATATGGTGAAAAGCCTTCTGTAAAGGTAAATACTTCAAAGGACCTTCCTGATGAGATTACTGTAAGTGATGTTATTTACAGAGACCGAGACGGAAATGAAATTGATGAATCAGAAGTTACCGAGGTAGGAAAATACACTGCAGTTGCTGTTATCAGTGTGAAAAATGTAGATGGTAGTGAGCAGACAGAGGAGATTGCCAACGATTTTCAGACTCTACCGATAGTTCTTCTTCCTTCAATGGTTAAGCTGAGTGAGGAGAGATACATCTATGATGGAACTGCCAAGACTCCCGAAGTAACAGTAACTGTAAAGGGTAAGGAACTCAATAAAGATGAATACGAAGTTGAGTATAAGAATAACGTTGAACCCGGTATTGCAACAGCAGTAGTTTCACCGCTTAGTTCAAATTATACTGAGAAGGTTACAAATTCCTTCCGCATCGTAACTCAGGAACAGGCAGATAAAGAGGATAAAGTCAAAGATAAGATCGACGAAAAGCGAAAAGACGATGACAAAGACAAGGAAGATAAGGATTTAATTGACAAGCTTGAAGATAAGTACAAGGACAAAACTAAATCCGATGATAAATCTTCAAACAATAAGAAAGACGAAAAGAACCAGGTTGTAATGGTTAATAGCGCTGTACGACATAATGTGGGCGAGGTTCTGACAGGCCTTGGCGACACATACGTTGTTACCTCAGATGATGACACAGATTTAACTGTCAGATTTGAGAAGGCAAGATCAGAAACAGTAAGCAGTGTAACCATTCCATCAACAATTACTGTTGATGGTAACGAGTACAGAGTTACAGAGATTGCTGCTAATGCGTTCGAAGGCAATAAAAAGCTCAAGAAGGTTACAATCGGTGAGAATATTGAGAAGATAGGTGAGAAGGCATTCTACAAGTGTAAAAAGCTTAAGAAGGTAAAGATTGAGACAACATATCTGAAAAAGGATAGAGTCGGTAAGAAGGCTTTCAAGAAGATACATAAGGAAGCCAAGGTAATCGTACCTGAGAATAAGCTTAAATCATATAAAAAGCTCCTTAAGTCCAGAGGAATTAACGGAGATTCACAGAAAATCACTGATTAAAATGAAAAGGGAAGTCCATTTTGTGGGCTTCCCAATTTTTTGTATTACATTGTCACGTACTCAGCAAGGAGCTTATATGTATTCTTAATGCCATCGATGTGAGTTCTCTCATAGCCGTGGCTTGCTCTTGTGCCGGGGCCGATAGCGCCGTGTCTGATATCAAAGCCTGCAACAAGCGCGGGATCTGCATCGGTGCCGTAGTGAGGAGTGAAGATATCGGGAACGTAGTCAGCTCCGGATATTCTGCCTGCTTCTTCAAGCTCCCTTGTCATATCGATATTGTAAGGGAAACGGCTGTCCTGACAGAAGACAGATACCTTACGCTCTGAGCTTGTCTGCTCGGGGCCGATGCAGGCGATATCGATTGCGAGGAAATCCTTAACGTCCTCAGGAATAAGTGATCCGCCGTGGCCTATCTCCTCATAGAAGGAGATGTAGATGTATACTTTACGGGAAAGCTTTACCTTTCCATCTTTTACATCATGAAGAAGCTCCATAAGAACAGCTACAAGTGCTTTGTCATCGATGAAGTGAGACTTTATATAGCCGTTAGCATAAGTGAAGCGGGGCTCAATTGCTACATAATCACCGATGTCGATGCCAAGCTTTCTTACATCATCAGCGCTCTTTACATCCTCATCCAGTACAACAAATGAGTTCTTATTAAAATCAGCAACCTCAGTGTTAAGCTCATCCTCTGTTACATGAACGGAGGCATTTTTTCTCTGAACACAGCCTGTAATGACCTTGCCGGAACGGGTGTGAATGCGGACGTTCTCGCGTTCTGTGTGATATGCGTAAAGACCGCCAACCTTGCAGACTTTTATGGTGCCGTCATCGTTGATGTGACGAACCATGAGACCGATTGTGTCGCCGTGCGCGGTGATAAGAAGGGGATTGCCTTCGCCGCCGATTTCGGCAAGGATGCCGCCCTTGTGAAGGGTAGTGGTCTTGAATCCAAGGCTTTCAATCTCCTTTATAAGATAGTCCTGAAGCTCGTGATACTGGCCTGTAACGGAATCGATAGCCAGCTCGTTCTCGAGTTCTTCGAGGAAACGTTTTTCATTAAGTTCGTAGCCCATAATTATTACTTTCTCCTGTTATTATTCTGGTAATATAATGCTTTATCAGCATACATTAGTTTATCAATTTCATTGACTAAATCAAAGTCTAAATTATTGCTTAAACTAAATGTATTACCACCCATTGAAGCGGAGAGCTTATAGGGCTTGTCAGAGCTATCGTTATATTTATCGATTGCTTCGTGTATATAGCTTATGTAATCCTGGACGGAGTGATGGGCAGTTTTATCCAGGATTATGATAAATTCATCACCTGCAAAGCGGATAACGACACCATTTGTAGCAACTACCTGATTAAGGATATCTGTCATGGCTATCAGAGCGTTATCGCCTTCTGTGTGGGAATAAGTATCGTTGATGGCCTTGAAACCGTTCATATCAAGCATGATGGCAGAAAGCTGTTCACCATGTTTTTTTGCTGATTCCATGATCTCGTTTAGGTAGAATCTGTTGAAAGCTCCGGTCAGCTTATCCAGATAGATATTTTCATTCTGAAGGCTGAGGGCAATACAGCAGACGGACACACCGACGCAGGGCCAGATAAGGGAGATACCATAAAAGAAACTCTGACCGAGCATGCCGACTATGATGGGAATCAGGAATTGCCAGGTAGGGAAAAAGCTTAAGAATCTGCCTCTGGCTTTGGCTGCATAATAAACATACTGACCGTATAGAAGGAACATACCTTCTGCGATAATATACATCCAGTAGAGAGGTAGTCTGTAGTATCTGTTGCTTTCATCAATACCAAAAACAATCGGAGTAAACAGGTTTATAAATAAGATGAAGAGTTGAAAGAAAATCAGGGCAGAAAGAAAATATTTTTGCTTTTTGGATTGGTGTTCGTTGATGTGATTAACAATAAGGGTAATGTAGGAAGGTCCTAAAATCGCATTCATGGAAAAGAGGACAGTATTGCCGAGCAGGATGATATAACGCGGTAATACGCCGGGCCTACCATCAAAATAGAAGACGATCGGGTCTGTGATGCAGGCAGCAATTACAGCGGTTATCATCATTAGAAGACTTTGGCTTTCAGAATTCTTGGTCTGAATGCGCCATCCACGACTTAGCAGAAGGACAATCATGATTAAAAAGCCAATTACATTTGAAGCGTAAATTGCAGGTAAATTAATCATGTCAGTATATTTCACCTCATGTAGTATGAGCGCTAAAATCGACAAAAACCTATAGATTAATGGTATTGTAGATAAAAAGCAAAGTCAATCGATGAACTATAAAATGAAAATTTAAAGTATAAAAAAACGATAAAATAAAGAATATAAAATTTTTTAAAAAAGTTGTTGACATTATCTTTGGGGAGCGATATACTACACTAGTCGGTCGGCGAGAGACACCGACGAAAACTGAATATGGCGAGATAGCTCAGTTGGCTAGAGCACGCGGTTCATACCCGCGGTGTCGAGGGTTCGAATCCCCCTCTCGCTATTACAAAAAGAACAACATACAGTATGTATGTTGTTCTTTTTTTTGTATCATGAATAGGATTTGAATGCGAGACACCGCGGGGAGCGGTGGAGAGGGCGCACGAGGTCCGGGGGACCTCGGTTTTGCGCCGACCGAAGCGGAGCGTAGATCGAATCCCCCTCTCGCTATTAAATAAGCAGTATACCTCGTGTATGCTGCTTATTTTTTTACTCATGACAGAGAAATTGACTTACTACAATAAACAACCTACAATATCTATATAAACATCTTAAAGGAGGTTGTTTTATGAGCGACCTTATAATGACTCTTGCGAAGAGAAAAGAAGAGCTTTTGGCAAATAAGCAAATGCTTGAAGAAAGCGTTATAAAATACAGTCTTCCGGGATATATAAATAAAAAGAATATCAGAGGAAAAGAGACCTATTATCTACAGTTTAAGGACAGGTATTACAGGATGACATCTGTATATTTGTCTAAGGAGAAGCTTTTATTATGCCAATATGCTTTTGATAAAAGAGCTGAGTTAGAGACTGCACTTAAAGGTATTGATGAGGATCTTAAGCTTTTGCAAAATATTCCCGTTGAGCCTTGCAACAGAGCAGAAAACGGAAAAATTCTTGATGATGTCATAGGCTTGAGTGCCAGACATAAGACTCTTTTCCAAATAAATTATGATGATTCTCAGGGGAAATATATTATCACTTATTATGGCAAGAAGAAAAAATATGAGATTCCGATGCTCTATGTCAATGAGAACTACCATCAAAGAATAGCGGAATATATTCAATCTGCTTCATGTATTGTTGATGAAGCGGTCGATCGGATGTTCAGTGATGAGATGAAGCAGGGTAGTGATAAACAATATCATTCTTTTAAGGCTCAGACGAAAACAGGAATAAAGTATTCGTATGAAGAAGAGGATATGACATATTTGTTGAATTTCTACTACAAGAAAAGAAAATACACTATAGAATATGAGCCATACTTTATAAATGAAGAGAGGAAAGACTCACTGGAAATATCCAGAATGGGCTTTTATGTTGAGAAGTTTTTACATGAATTGAAATTTAAAGAAGAGGTATCAAGATATCGTGAGCGAAAACAGACTGTTCATACTGAAACAAAAAAATCATGATGTTGCTGTGCTGCAGCTTTCTTTGGAAGGTGATATAGAAAATTATGAAATAATCAATCCTGCAAGAATGCCTTATCTGGGTTCAACTGAGAAAAAACACCTATACTCATGGTGGAAGGACAGAGCTATTCCTGAGGGGAGAGAACGTCTTGTGTATATTCTCAAAGAGTATGACTGCGAGAGTCCGCAGGAATTACTTATGAAAAACCTGGGACTTAGTCTTAACGATACTTACTGGATTTCACCCGCAGAACTAGACCTTACATGGGAGGAAGTGAATCTTTTTGATAATGGCGATGAAACAATAGATTTCCATGATGGTCAAGGTAAAGTCCATTATTCAAACAGTAAAGATGCTGCGTTGGGAGGACATCTTGAGAAGCATTCTGTAAAAATTGATGGCGTATGGTATTTGGATAAATATAGTGATCCCAAATATCCGGGTGGGCTTTTAAATGTTAATGAGCTGTTTGCGTCATTGGTCCATGAAAAGCAGGAATTTAAAGAGTTTGTCAGATATGAATTGTTGAATGAGGGCGATGAGCTGAACAAACTGTGCAGATGTAGATATTTTACTGATGCTGGTCATGAGTTTGTTTCCGCTTTTGAAGTGTCAGGTGGATTCCGTAATAAGAATGAATATAACGGCGAGCTGGAGCTTGAACATTTTATCAGAACTTGTACTGAATTTGGGTTGAAAAGAGAATATGTATGCAACTTTATCGATTACATGATATTAACTGATTTTGCTATATCCAATTCAGATAGACATTGGAATAACTTTGGCATTATCAGGGATAGCGAAACCTTGGAATTTATTTCATTAGCACCAATTTATGATAATGGTAATTCTATGTTTTTTGATGCGTATAATGTCCTGAACAGACCTACAATTCTAAGGGTAGAAGATTCTGGAATAATGAAAAGAGAAACAGACAGGTTAAAGGTTGTAAATGACAGAAGCCTGATTAAAATTGAGCTTTTACCAGAGCCGGAAGAGGTTAGGGATTTTTATATTGAGCACGCAATAAATCGGGCTAAGGCAGACATCATAATGGAGTCATATAAAAATAAAATTGATCTTTTTATGGAGTATCAGAATGGGCTCCCTATTGGATATAATATAGAAATGTTTGAGTATGGTGTGGAGGTTCCGGTAAAAAACAGAAAATTTAATGCCAATTTCTTCAAGGATAGGCCAGATTTATTAACTGATGAAATTAAGAGAAAAATGAACAAATAGCAGAAACACCCAAATGGATTTTGTATGTCGCATAATCGATTTGGGTGTTTCCGCAATTACTACAAAAATATCATTAGTTTACAATATTTTTTAAGACATCTGCCAATACAATAATTTCTAAAAAAATGATAAAATTTGAAAGATTATGTTTAGGGGATGAAAAAGGGGAATAAGGTATGAAAGTAAGCGTGATTATTCCTGCATATAATATTGAAGGCTACATTGGGAAGTGCCTTGATAGCGTATTAGCGCAGGATATTGATCAAAATCAGTTGGAGATTATTGTTGTTGACGATGGATCGACTGATAAAACCGGGGATGTAATTGATGAGTATGCATCAATGCATGATAATATCAGACCTATTCACAAGGAAAATGCAGGAGTTTCTGCTGCCAGAAATGATGGAATAGCAGCAGCTTCAGGTGAATACATCTTCTTTTTCGATGGAGATGATTTCCAGGAGAAGGAGACTTGTAGAGAGCTTGTTGAAATAGCTGAGAGAGAATCTGCTGATGCTGTTATATACGGATACCACAGATTTGAGGATGGTAAGGTATATGAGACCAACTATCCCAGATTTGCTAAGAAGGTCTATGAAGGCAAGTCCATTATTAAGGAAGTCATGCCTGCATTTATCGGCCTTTCCAACAAGGATATCAACAACTGGCTGGCAGGTAAGCCTGACGCCCTCTATGTTGAGAATCCTGCCTTATGGCGAATTTTATGCAAAAAGAGTGTGATTACGAAGAATACTCTTTTATTTGATACAACACTCAAGGTTGGAGAAGATACCTGCTTTATTTCAGAGTATCTCAGCTGCTGCAATAAGGTTTATGTGCAGCAGAAGTGCTATTACTACCTTGTGACACGCTCTACTTCAGCGATTTATAGATACGAGAGAGAGCCTCTTTCAAAGCTCGAAGGCAAGAAAAAACTTAATGATGCCAGAGAGCGACTTGTAAACAGGATCAAGGAGAGATCAGGAGTAGACGTTACAAGCACCTTTGCAGGTACGATCGTTATGTCTGCGGTGGAGGTTGCTTTCAGACTCTCTGAAAAGGATGAGAAGCACTCAAGAAAAGAGCGCTACAATGCTTTCAGAAGCTTTGTGGATGACAAGAGAGTAAGAAAGCTCATCAAGAACTTTAAGATAGGCAAGGGATCCATAGTAAAGAGAATTCCTTTCATATTCCTTAAGATGGGATGGTTCGGGCTTCTGTTCTTGGCAACAGAGATGCTGCATGTTGTGGGATACGAGTTTAAGAGGTAAGAACTAAGGAATATTATGTTTATGAATGGTATATTTTATTTTCCAAAAGAATATATATTGACAAGTCTTTGGCCGATTTATGTTATTTCGTTTGTAGTAGTTCCTTTAATGATAGTTATTTCAATTAAAAAAGTTTTTATTGGAACGAATAAAGATGAATCAGATATTTTTTCTAAGGATACCGCTTTAGTGTATCGAGGGATTGCTGCGCTTATTGTAATGATTCATCACTATGCATTAAGAATTCAACCCCCTCAAAAGATGTTCTATTATTGGTTTGTAGGGTATTTGGCAGTATCAATTTTTTTCTTTCTGTCAGGATATGCGTCTTGGTATCAATTAGAAAGAAAAGCTAATAGATTTTGGGATAAGTATTTTTTTAAAAGACTTATCCGTTTACTATTGCCTTTTGTGATAACTAATACAATTTATGCTTTGTTTTACAGACCTTCAATTACTAATTATTTTAAAGCTATGCTTGCACTTAAACAGATTCGCGGTGAATACAATGAGTGGTCGGTAGTGTGGTTTTTGGCCGCAATTCTTATTTTTACAATGCTATTCTGGATTAGCTTCAGATTTACAAGTCAAAGTGAAATAGGATTGGGAATCTTTGTTATTGGAACTATCATATACATTATTGTAAATGGATTTGTATTACATAACGGTAACTATTGGTATAATAGTGCTTTGGCTTATGCGACTGGTATTGCTTATGGTATATATAGAAAACAAATAAGTACTATTATAAACAGAATGAAGAATATGTTGGTTCCAATATTGACAATAATTTGTGGGGGGATATTGTTTGCAACAACAAAAGGATATCAAGATTGGTGGATTCAAATAATTTGTAGTGAGATTTTTCTATGCTTAATTATTTCTTTGGAGCATAGCTTAAAGTTAAGTTCAATTATGTTAAGTAGATTAGGAAAAGCATCATGGGAAATATTTCTGATTCACCCATTGGTATATTCAGTTTATTATTCCTGTTTTAAAGATTATTTTGGCTTTTCAGGAGTGATTTGTGTAACTATTGGTATTGCGCTTGGAATTCTTATAAATATCTTAGATGAACGATTATTTTCGTTAATAATGAGGTAAGGTTGGAGTATTATTATGGAAATGTCAAAAAAGATAATCCCTCATATATGCACTTTTGTATTGTTTTGCATAGCCGCTTTAATGACACCAATATATGATTTATATCACTCAGATGGGGGGAATATTTCTGGTATTATCGTACCAATAATACTATATGTAGTCGCAGCTTTTGTCTTGTATAAAATACCGACATTGAAGGCATTTAATATAAACGTACCTGATATAGCAACAAAAAATAAAAAACTACTCTTTATACATTATTTTATTCCTATATTTTTCGTAGGACTTATATACTTGGTGGTTTTCTTTCCTGGCACCGGAATGATAGACACAATATATATTATTAGATGGGGAGGTGGGATGATTGGCCAGCATCCATGGATATACTGTCTTCCTATTAAATTACTAACAGTAATTTTTACAAAGTTAAGTATAGGATTTAAGTATATTATTTTCACACTGGCCCTTTTGCAGATTATATTTTGTGCAACAGTATATGCGCTTATACTAATGTGGATGAGAATTCGTAATTTATCAAGAATTGTTGTTCATATTATTTGTGCAGTATATAGTCTTTTACCTATTGGTGATCTATATATGATAACTATTGTAAAGGATGTCCCTTTTTCACTAATTATTCTGGCTTGGTTACCATTATTATATGAGTGCTGGGATACGGAAGGTGAAGTCTTAAGTAATAAGACCTTTTTGGAAATTGCTGTAGTTTTGATCTTTTTTTCAATGCTACGAAATAATGGGGTATATATTACCGGAATTATTATAGTTGCACTTTTTATTATGTATGGTTCAAAAAAGTTTAAGCAGATATTAGTACTTTTTGCTGCTTTATTGATGACTATTTTGATTAATAGTACTGTACTTAGATTCTTTCATGTGGAGCATCTATTCAGAGAGACTATAGGAATTCCTATGCAGCAGATGTCAGCTGTTGTTGCTAATGATGGAGTGCTTTCTGAAAATGATAAGGATTTTCTGAATAACATAATGCCATTAAGTAAAATTAAAGAACAGTATGATCCATATAATTTTGATACGATTAAATATGGTGGGGAAGGTCTAAATGATGACTATCTTAACAATAACAAAAAGTATGTAATGAAAAAATGGATAGATATAGGCAGAAATAATCCGAAGATTTATATGAATGCTTATTTAAAGGCTACATATGGATTTTGGTCTATAAATAATACTCAGGGATGGAATCAAGCATATTACACGTTGCCTAAAGAATTCGAAGGATGGTATGTTGAGAACGGTTTTGATATACAGGACGATGTTTCAAATGACAAATTGGCTTCTGTGATATTTTTCTCGCTGAGAGAGGGACCGTTATTTTGGCTCTTTATGATCCTTTTAGCATCTATGGCTATGCGTAAAGGCTGGAGAATATACTTGATTGGCATACCGATTTTAGCAAATTGGCTTAGTCTTATGGTATCTGTACCTATAGCAATCCAGTTTAGATATGTGCTTTGTGTTATGATATCGATTCCTACAGCTATAGGCATCATGTTGCTTCAGGACAGAGAAGTTGCTGAGAATTAAGCGGATTTTTTAATATGGAAGAAGTTATTAGGAGATTATTAAATTGAGTTTTGTTAAGGTGTTTTTGCACAGTACAAGGCATAAATTATATTTATATAAAAAGTATTATTCGTTTCATAAAAATCATATTTTCATAATAGGAGAGCCTAGACATGGGAATATTGGCGATAGTGCAATAGCTGAGGCTGAAAAAAAGTTTATCTTTGATACGTTTAAGGGAAATTGCAAGATTGCAGATGTCTTTATTGATGATTATGGATATGACTATGAGATGTGGGATAAGCTCATTCAGAAGAAGGATATTATCTGTCTACATGGTGGTGGAAATCTTGGGGATCTCTGGTATGATGAAGAACTCTTTAGAGAGGGAGTTATCGAACGTTTCCATAACAATCGAATAATAATGTTTCCACAGACTATGATGTTCCAATCTGAAGAAAATCTTGAGAGAGCACGCAGAGTATATAATGGGCATAAAAAGCTGACGATGGTTGCAAGAGATCAGATTACATATGAAAGCATGAAAAAGGCTTTTGATAAATGTGACATAGTACTCACCCCTGATATTGTCCTTTCTTTTGGGAATCTTTTTAAGGATTATGACAGTGACCATAGAAATAATATTGGTCTTTGTATGAGGAATGATGTTGAGCGAGCATTAGATGATGATTCCATGAAGGTTCTGTATGAATACCTTGATAAAAAAGGATATGAATACGATTTGTTCGATATGGTTGATGATGTATCTATTACAATTGAGAACAGGTTAGAACTCATTCGTAAAAAGCTAAAGAGAATTTCAGGATATAAGCTTATTATTACGGACAGACTTCATGCTATGGTATTCTGTTCGCTTACCGGTACACCTTGTATCGTATTTGGTAATAATCATCATAAGGTAAGCGGATGCTATGAGTGGATCAAAAACCTTAAACACATTCAGCTTGTTGGATCAGTGGATGAGGCAATTTCACTTATAGATGCCTTTTACAATATTGAAGGACAGAAGGAGAGCCTTAATCTTTCTGATAAGTACAAGCCGCTTATTGATGCTTTTATTTGATGATTTTGGAAAGCTTCTTAAGAAAATGCACATGTATAGAGATAAAATGAGAGGTTATTCAGGCCCCAGATATGCTCCTATACAAAGAGTGCTCAGAAAAAACTATACAGCCAAGACTGTAGATAAGAATCTTTTGTGGTTTTATAACATTGATATAGAACATTTGGGAGATTTTACAATTCCTCAGAGAATAAGAAGAAAAATAGTTCAGAAAATATCTGGATGTTAACTAAAACATGGAATTGTGAAATAAAGGTATGAAAACATGCGAATTGCATTTTTGAATTTGTGCCATACGGATCCTGCACTGGTGGCTAGATGTGCAAGGAGATTGTGCGCTGATCCGGATTTTGATATGTATGTACATGTCGATGCAAAACAGGATATAGAGCCGTTTCAAAAGCATTTGAGCGGTATAGACAGGGTCTTCTTTACACCGAACAGACATAAGGTGTACTGGGGCGGATATAATGCGATACATGCAAGCTTTGAGCTGCTTAGATGTGCGCTTGCAAGTAACAGACATTATGACTATTTTGTCATGATGCAGAATCTGGACTATCCGATCAAAAGTAACAAATACATTAAGGAGTTCTTTGAAGCTAACAGGGGAAGAGAATTCCTTAGAGGTTGTCCGATTGGGGGAACTAAGGACTGGGAATTTTCCAGAAAATATAAGCTTTACTACATGAAGGATAATCCTTATGGTAAAGCATCTATCAAGAATCCTAATAAACTTCTGATTACAGTAGTTTCATCTTTACTCAGCCTTACAACGATTGGTTTTAACGGAACGATAAAAGAAAAAGACCGTGATTATAAGATTCATTACGGTTGTGCGCAGTGGGCAATAACAAGAGATTGCGCGATGTATCTTGATAAATTCGAGAGAACGCACCTTAAGTTCAATAGGAAAATGAAGATTATGCAGTTCCCTGATGAGGAGTACTTCCACACAGTGGTGCATAATTCCATATTTAAAACACATTGCGTAAAGTATGATGAGCCTGAGCAGAGATGGCTTGTCAACTGGAGAAACCTTACGTATTTTGAGTTTCCAAGAGAAGTATCAGTTCTTACAAGTGCTGATTATGAGAAGCTTAAAGGATTACCGGATTTGTTTTGCAGAAAAGTAAGGAGTGAGGTGTCCGGAGGTCTGTTAGACCTTTTGGATGCAGAGGTGAAATAAAAGTAATTATTCGGAAAGCTGATGAGTATGAATATCGTAGATCGTGTCCTAAATAAGATAGTTTCTTATCGGATAAATAATAAGATTTTTACTAAAGATATTGCTAGAAAGATGCCCATTTATTCTTCATGGCATGTTAAGTGGTCTGGAGTAAAGAAAGGGTGTATACGTTTGGAAACAGATGAGATATATCCTGGTATGTTACAGATAGGCTTTGACAGAATTGCTACAGGCTTGCTTGGAGGAAAAACGTCAAGTGTAGTTATTGAAGGAAATGGCTGCATTGTTTTTAAAGGAAAGGCAGATCTGTCGCAGGGGATATCTATACGTGTGACGGATAATGCAATTATCTCTATAGGAAGCGGTATTTATACCAATGGATATTGTTCTATAAGGTGCAGAAAAAACATTAGTATAGGAAAAGATAATATGTGGGGATGGAATGTGCTGGTTATGGATACAGATGGACATCCTATATATGATTCCCAAAATAACGTTATTAACGAAAACAAGCCCATTGAGATTGGGGATAACGTCTGGATAGGTGCAGAAAGCAGAGTTTTAAAAGGGGCAGTTGTGCCTGATGGCTGCATTGTAGGAATGGGAAGTGTTGTTACAAGAAAAGAAAAAAGTATGAATGCTATTTTAGTAGGTACACCTGCAAAAGTAGTTAAAGAAAATATTTCCTGGTATAGAGGAGACTTTAAGAAATAATATGGTCTGCAGTGAGACTTTATTGAATGGAGAGTATGTTTGAAATGAAACGAAGGATTGGCATAGTTACACTTGTTGATTACAATCTTGGAAATCGATTGCAAAATTATGCTCTGCAGGAATTCCTTAAGGATAAAGGATATGCTGTAGCAACCATAGGCTGGAGAAAATTCGATAGAAAAAAAGTTATTGTAAAATCTATTATCAAGAAAGTTTATTTAAAATTAACAGGGAAAAAGTCTTATAACTATACATGGGAATTGTTTGATTTAAATATTGATTGGTCAGATGTCATTATTCCATACGATGCTAAAAATGTTGAGGAGAATGTAAAAGAAAAATTCGATTGTTTTGCTGTTGGAAGTGATCAGGTATGGAATCCGAATTTTTATTATTATGTGCCGAGAGCATTTCTTGAATATGCTGATGATGATCAGAAGGTGGCGTTTTCGGCAAGCTTTGGAGTATCAGATATTCCGCAGGAAAATGTCGAAGAATATACAAAAGCTCTTTCATCATTTAGGCAAATATCAGTACGTGAAGATGCTGGCGCAGAGATAGTAAAGAAGCTTACAGGAAAAGATGCTCAGGTGCTTGTAGACCCGACAATGTTAATGAGCAAGGAAAGATGGAGTCTGCTTGCTAAAAAAAGCAAGTTTAAACCTAAGGGGAAATTTGTAGTTAAGTATTTCCTGGGAGAAGTATCAAAAGAATATGATGAGTTCATAGAAAAGAAAGCCAGAGAATTAGGAGCTCAGATAATTGATGTTCTTCATTCGGATGAAACGTGGATAATTGGACCTTCTGAATTTGTATATCTTTATGAACATGCAGAAGCTGCATTTGTTGACTCTTTTCATGGAAGTGTATTTTCAATCCTTTTTAACAAGCCATTTGCTGTATTTGATAGAATCGGTACAGAAGGAACTGGAAATATGAATTCCAGAATAGATACCTTGCTTAGAACCTTTGAACTTGAAAATCATAGAATAGCTAATTTGAGTGCAGTTGAAAACCTGGATATGAATTTTGATGTCGAAAAGGTGCAAAGGATATTAGAAGTGAAACGAAAGGAAGCATCTGATTTTGCAGATAAGGCCTTTCGCTAGGGAGAATTAGATGGAAAACTATCCAATATGTTTGGCTGCGTATAGTACCGACAAAGATAGAATTAAATCATCATCCGGAGGAATTTTTGCTGAAATAGCAAAAAGAGTGATAGATAATTCCGGGATAGTAGTTGGTGCTACCATCGATACTGAAGGGAAAGTATATCATAAGTATATAACAACAAAAGAAGAAATATATGATCTTATGGGCAGTAAATATGTTCAAAGTGATGTTGGGATGGTATATAAGTCGGTTAAGTCTTTTCTGAAAGAGGGAAAGCAGGTTCTTTTTTGTGGAACACCCTGTCAGGCTCAGGGACTGATAAATTATTTAAGGGGTAAGCCGGATAAGCTTATTCTGATGGATTTTATTTGTCATGGAGTACCAAGTTTTAAGGTTTTTAATACATATCTTAAAGAGATTTCAGAAGGTCGCGAGATTGATAGAATCAATTTCAGAGACAAGGAAAATGGATGGTTAGATTATTCTTTTAAGGTAAAGTATAAGAATGGGGATGTATTTAAGACTATATTCAGAGACAATAACTACATGAAGGGGTTCATTATTAATTTCTTTTTGAGACCATCATGCTATGAATGTGGATTTAAGGGCATAAATAGAAATACAGATATTACAATGGGGGATTTTTGGGGAATCGAGGAAGAGGAACCGGATTTTTATGACAAAAATGGAGTATCGGTCCTTTTACTGCATAATGAGAAGGCCAAGCAACTAATTACAGATATTATTGATGTTATAGTAAGCAAAGAAATAGATGTTGAAGAGGTAATAAAACACAACCCTTCTTTGGTGAAGACTTCAGAGAAACATATAATGCATGACCTTTTCTTTATGACTATGAGAAGAGGCGTCAACAGGGCTATAGAAGGTATTATTAAGCCTAATAAGCTTCAGAAGGTAAGAAATAAAATTTATAGAGGGATTTATAAACTATATAGTAAAACGTCTCTTTTCCAGCCTAAGGATAAGACAACTGGTAAAGCTCCGGTATTATACACCGAAAAGGACAAATGTTGTGGATGTTACGCATGCGTTAATACATGTCCTAAAGGTATTATTTCGATGCGAGAGGACCAAGAGGGATTCATGTATCCTGTCATTGATAAGAACTTATGTGTTGGCTGTAACAGCTGCATCAAAGTCTGCCCTATCAATAATAGTATCAATAAAAACTAAAATATAGTTACAATATGAATTGATTATTATTTGCCGCAAGGGTCTAAAACAGGCTTCTTTGCGGCTTTTTATGTAGCTATCATCTTCTTGTTTTACAAATACTACAAAATAATCATTAGTAAATTTTTATTTTTAAGACAAATGCCAATATATTTATATGAAAATAAATGTTAAAATTTCAAAGATTATGTGTAAATATGTTACGATGCGCGTAATTTAGGGAAGTTTTGATTGTTAATTTGAGAAATTATATTATTGGGTAATTTTTGAGGGAAAATGAGGCAAATCATTACTGGTATGGAAAAAGAGTATATGGAATATAAGATATCGGTTATTATCCCGGTATATAAGGTTGAGAAATATCTACGAAGATGTGTGGACTCGATCATAAATCAAACGTATAGAAATCTGGAAATTATACTTATTGATGATGGGTCAAACGATGGATGTTCTGCTATATGTGATGAGTATGCGATACAAGACAATCGAGTTAAGACTATTCATAAAGAGAATGGAGGCCTTTCATCTGCCAGAAATGCAGGTCTTGAAAATGCTACAGGTGAAATAATAGCACTTGTTGATTCTGATGATTATATAAATAGTAATATGTTTTCGGATATGATGAAACAGTTTATTGAGAATGACGCAGATATTGTAATGTGTGATTATCAATATGCATATTCGGATGAGGCTGATAGTAAGAGTAATAGTAGTAATAACAATCCTATAGTAACAATTATTGATGGTAAAAGTGCTCAGTATCAGGCAAATGAATCATATGAAAGAAGAGTAACATTTACAGTTGCGTGGAATAAATTATATAGAAAAGAATTGTTCGACGGTATAACCTATCCTGAAGGAAGGATACATGAGGATGAGGCCAGGACGCATAGACTGTTGTATAGAGCTAAAAAAATAGCATATATAGAATACCCATATTATTACTATTTTCAGAGACAGGATAGTATAGTCGGCAAAAAAGTAACAAGAGTTAACCTTCAACTGATTGATGCATATCTGGATAAGCTTGAATTTTATAGAGAACATAATGAATATGAGTTATGGTCGATTGAAGCTATTCATGCAATGCATATGATGTGCTACCTGAATAAGCGATTTGTTGATGCTAAAGCTGATATTGAGATAGTCAGGGAGCCACAATGGAGAAAATTGTGTGATGAACTAAGGCTTTATCCTAAAGCTGGAAAGCTCAAGTTTTCTCAAAAGGCTGAAGTGAATTTTTTCCTCATATGTCCAAGCATGTATTTGTGCGTATGGGAAAGATTTAAGAAGTGATTAAAATGAATGATTTAGTTAGTGTAGTTATTCCAATATATAATTCTGAAAAGAATTTGGAAAAATGTTTAGATAGTATACTTTCTCAAACATATAAGAATTTGGAAATAATCCTTATAAATGATGGATCAACGGATAGTAGCTCAGACATATGCAAGAAGTATGCTGATAAAGATACAAGAATAAAGTATATAGAGAAGAAAAATGAAGGACAGTCGATTACTCGTAATAGAGGAATTGATGAATCCAGTGGGCGTTATCTGTATTTTATGGATAGTGATGATTATGTTGATTCTTGTTTTATCGAAAAGGCTTTAGCGGAATTAATTAGTAATAAAGCTGATAGTGCTATATTCAATTACTATCATATATATGATAATGGAAAGCCTGTAAAAGAGCGTGATTTCTTGGAGGGATTGTATGATCTGACAACAGGAAATGACAGATATAATTTTTTCGTAAAGGTGTTCTTACCATATAGGTGTGGGTTTGAAGTTTGGAATAGAATCTATGATGCAAATATTATCAAAAATAATAATCTAAGATTTCCAATATTTAAACCGGTAGTAGGAGAAGATTTATGCTTCAATTTCCTATATTTTTTATGTACTGGGAAAATATATGTGTCTAACGACAGATATTATTACTATGTTCATAACGAAGGATCTACTATGGACCTTAATAAAGGGGATATTCAGCTTAACAGGTATAACGAGATTAGTAAGATAGGTTATGAGTTTATTGAGCAGAGAGATTCACTTGATTATCTGAAAAAAAATTATGCATATATAAATATTCTCCTTGCATACCATGAACTAATGCATTATGGATTAAAAGAATCTAAAGAACAACTCAGGTGCATCAAGGATAAAAACCATTTTAAACGCATGTTAAGAATAAATCCTGGGAGTATTAGGGCAATTATAAAGGCAATTGGAATTGGTAGAGGTATAAAGTATACGCTACTTGGAATGTTTTATAAGACAGCTATGTAGTATTTTTAATGAGGTTTTTTGTATGAAAAAAGATGCACTTATAAGTGTTATTGTACCTATTTACATGGTGCAGGATTATTTGGGTAAATGTGTAAAAAGCATAAGAAATCAGACATACGACAATCTGGAGATCATACTTGTGGATGATGGCTCCAAGGATGATTGTGGCAAAATGTGTGATGAATTTGCCAAGGAGGATGAGAGAATCCGTGTAATTCATAAAGTAAACGGAGGCCTCTCAGATGCCAGAAATGCAGGAATTGAAGTCGCAAAGGGTAAGTACTTTGTCTTTATTGATTCAGATGATTATATTCATACTCAGATGATAGAGTGCCTGGTGAAACCGGTTGAGGAGGGACAGGCTGATATGAGTGTATGTGAATACACAAATGTCAGAGATGATGATGAACCTGTTATGGATGAGATCAGTGAGCCGGAAACAATAATAATAGAGAGTACTGCTGATAAGAGACAGTACTTTTTATGTGAGACCTATGTAAAATTTACCGTGGCCTGGAATAAGCTCTATCCCAGGGAATATTTTGAGAATGTAAGATATCCCAAGGGCAAAATCCATGAGGATGAGTTTACAACATATAAGCTACTTGAGAAAGCAGATAAGGTGGCATATATAACAGCTCCTCTTTATTACTACGTGCAAAGAGGCAGCAGCATAATGGGTGAGGGCTTTAGCAAGAAAAGTCTTGACCGCTTTGAGGCCCTGGATCAGAGAATAAATTATTACATGAAGCAGGGTAACTATGATTGGGCCGAGAAGGTTCATTCAATTTACAGAATGATGTTCATTCATGACGCCAGAAAGGTCAACATGAGTGATGACTTTGATTATTCCGTTTTGGACAGTTCGCTGAAACGTTTTAAGGATACGACACTTAAAAATGTCTTTAAATATCCTATTTCCTTTAAGCATAAGTTGGGATATTTATTTATGGCTATGTTTCCCAAGAAGTATTTGGGAAAGAGAATTTGAAAAAAGTATTTGTTGAGTTTTGATTGAAAGATAGGTTAGAAATGGGAAATAAGAAAAAAATTGCAATAAACATGGTGGCACAGTTCCTCTCATTTATCTTGAGTTTAGGTATTAACTTCTTTCTGGCACCATTTATCACCAAGAGTGTAGGTAAGGAGGTATATGGATTCGTTAATCTGGCTTTCCAGATGACAGGATATATCAGTATTTTTACAACCGCATTGAATGCGATGCTCGGTCGTTACATTACAGTTAATATAGGAAAAAAAGATTATGAATCAGCAAGGTCATATTTTTCATCGGCCATGGTTGCAAATGCTATATTGACTGCTATTTGTTTTGTTCCGGTAACAGTAGGAATTCTATTCATAAATCATTGGCTTGATGTTCCTGCTCAGAATCTTGTTGATGTACAGCTCCTTTGGGCATTTATTTTCTTTGATTTCTTTGCGAGACTCATTACAAATGGATATGGGGTATCAACATATGCTGCTAACAGACTTGATCTGTCTTCAAAGAGGGCAATGGAATCAACAATAATGAGAGCAGTAATTCTCGTGACTATGTTTATATTCCTGCCGTCAAGAATATGGTATGTGGGATTCACTAAATTTATATGTGGTTTCTATGTAATTGCTACAGATATTTACTTTACAAAAAAGCTTACACCTAAGCTTTATTTTGAAAAGAATCTTGTAAAAATAGAATCAATTAAAAAGCTTGTTAAGACAGGTATATGGAATACTGTACAGCAGGTATCATCAATACTTGTAAATGGATGTGACACACTTATCACAAACATTTATATCAATGCTGCGTCAATGACACTTATGAGCTTTGCAAAGACTATTCCCAATTATCTGATGTCTATAATTGGTATAGTGTGTACATCCTTTGCACCGCAGATGACACTTCTGTATGGTGAAGGAGATATGGATAAGTTTGTAAATTATGTTAAGAGCGCTATAAAGGTTTGCGGTTTTATCTGTTCAATTCCGATTCTCGGGTTTATTGCATTTGGAACCAAATTTTTCTCATTATGGCTTCCTACTCTGAATACTGGAGAAATATATACTATACAGGTTCTTTCTATAATGATACTTGCGCAGACTGTATTTGACGTGTATATCTATCCGCTTTATACAGTTAATCAGATTACTACAAGACTTAAGCTTCCGGTATTTGTGTCTTTGGGAATAGGTGTATGTAATATATTTGGATCTATCCTGTTATGTATTCATACTGATTTAGGGGTATATGCTATTCAGATTGTAAGTTCAATATTACTTACTGCCAGAGTATTTTTCTTTGCGCCCATTTATGCAGCATATATTCTTAATCAGAAGTGGTGGACGTTTTACATACCGATTATTCGTGGTGCAATATCTTCAGCCATTGTTTTGACTATATTTGGAGCAGTAGCATATTTTGTACCGGTAAACTCATGGCTGATGCTTGCTGTAGTAGCTGTTTGCTGTGGAGCAATTGGATATGCGGTAAACTACGTTATAGTACTTAATGCAGATGAGCGCGATATGGTCAAGGTCATGATTGCTAAGAGACTTAAGAAATATAAGAAGAGTTAAACTGCGTCGGGAATAAGGAGTTAGGAATTGAAAGTTGGAATTATGTCCATGCAAAGAATAATCAATTATGGTTCTTTTTTGCAGTCATATAGTTTGAAGAAAAACCTGGAAATGATGGGCGCTTCTGTTGAAATGGTCGATTATCATGTGGAAAAACCGCTTGTTTTTCATCCAAAGCCGATAAAAAAGAGTGCACTGAAAAAAAACAAAAGCAGGATTGAACAGGCATTAAGAAACAGATTGCTATTTCCACATAGATTAAGCAATGAGGTAATTGATAAAAACAAGGAACTGGAAAAAAATATTCACAGCACATATAAAAAAGAAATGCTTCCATTGCTTGGAGTGACAGAAGAGAAGAATTACAATCCTGAACTTGATCTTCTTGTTATAGGAAGTGACGAAGTGTTTAATTGTCTTCAGCCCAATTCGGCTGTTGGTTATTCAAAGGAATTGTTTGGTTATAACAGTAAAGCAAAGAAGATTATAAGCTATGCGGCTTCCTTTGGTAATACCATGAAGGAAGGTCTTGAGAAGTATGGCATCTTTAATGAAATAAGTGATATGCTTCATAAACTTGATGGAGTATCTGTAAGGGATAAGAATTCATTAAGCTTAGTAGAGAATATGGGGTGTCAGGACGTACAAAAAAATGTTGATCCTGTTTTTCTCTATGATTATGAGGATGAAACAAAGATAGATGTACCTGAATCCGGTTACATTGTGGTTTATTCCTATAGCTTCAGAATTGATCAAAAGGAATCTGCTGCAATACTGAGATTTGCGAAGAAACATAATAAAAAAGTTATCTGTGTTGAAGGGTATCATCCATATTTGGAGAACTATGTCGCTCTTAATCCGTTTGAAGTGTTGGCGTATTTCAAAAATGCAGATTATATAGTTACGGATACATTCCACGGCACTGTTTTTTCCATTAAGTACAATAAGCCATTTGTATCTATTGTCAGAGGTGGTACAGAAGGAAGCTATGGTAATAGCGAGAAACTTACTGATCTGCTTGATACATTTTCATTAAAGGATAGAGAGCTCAAGAACCTGGACGAACTCGAAGAGAAACTATTAACGACCATTGATTATAAGACGGTAAATGAAAAAATAGCTGACGAGAAAAGAAAATCTCTGGAATACTTGAAGCACTTTGTATGTGAGAGTAACTGATAATTATTCTATTGAACTGAGAGTACTATATGAAATTATGTGATATAGAAAAATGTACAGGATGTGGTGCCTGTGTAAATATCTGCCCGAAGAAGGCTATAGCTATGGCTGAAACAGATACAGGCAAGACAGTCTGGTCTATAGATGAAACGCAGTGTGTTGAGTGCGGCATGTGCGAGAAGACCTGCCCTGTATTAAATAGCTCTGATTTTAATGAGCCTATAAAAACACTTGCAGCATGGACATTAAACGAGAAGGATCAGCAGACCTGTGCATCAGGAGGAATTGCTACTGCTTTATATAAGGTTGTGCTTGAAAAGAATGGAACTATATACGGATGTGATTATGATAGCGAGTTGAAACCTGTTATCAGGGGATATGAAGATACTTCTGATTTGGAAAAATTTAAGTCTTCAAAATATGTCCAAAGTATAACAGGCTTTAGTTATCAACAGGTAAAAGAGGATTTGAATAATGGTCGAATGGTTTTGTATATTGGAACACCATGTCAAATAGATGGGTTGCAACATTTTCTTGGGAAAAAGTATAGCAACCTTTATACAGTTGATATTATATGCCACGGAGTGCCACCATATAAATATTTTCAAGAGTATATAGCTTCATTAGGTTTTAAGGAGAAAATTACTTCTGTGGCATTTAGAGGAAAGCGGGATTTTTGCTTAAGCTTATATAATGAAGAAAATCTAATATATTGGCGGTATTCTGATTTTGACTATTACTATCTCTCGTTCCTGAGAGGAATAATATATAGGGATAACTGTTATGAATGCAGATATGCAAAGAAAGACAGAATTTCAGATATTACTATAGGGGATTTTTGGGGATTGGATAAGAAAACCCTACAAAAGCCATATGATGGAAGAATATCTACTATTCTTGTGAACACTTCAAAGGGACAGGAACTATTGGATATGGCAGTCAATCATATCTATGTAGAAGAACGTTTGTTGGATGAGGCACTAAAATATAATGAGCAATTGAATCACCCTATGGTGGTACATGAGGATAGAGAGATATTTTTAAATAATCTTGATAAAGGAGTTTATAAAGCTCTTTGTAGTACAAGAACAGGTAAAGAAATTACCCGAAAGAGGATAAAGAATAAAGTCAGAAAATTATTGGGACGTAGTTGATTAAGAAAAAGGTTTTGAAATGAACGAACTGATTAGCATTATCATTCCTGTGTATAATGCGGAGAGCTTTCTGGACAGATGTCTGGAGAGTATAGTGAACCAGGAATACAAAAACTTAAGAATAATTCTTGTTGAGGACTGTTCCAAAGACAATTCCCGCAAGGTG
Source organism: Butyrivibrio sp. XPD2002 (assembly GCF_000423945.1). Lineage (GTDB taxonomy): Bacteria > Bacillota > Clostridia > Lachnospirales > Lachnospiraceae > Butyrivibrio. Next base: position 73,864 of record NZ_KE384117.1, read on the forward strand.
TGTGAAAAGTGGGTTGCTAAAGACGACAGAATAGAATTGGTAGCCCTCGATAAAAATGGCGGTGCTGCAAATGCAAGAAACCGGGGACTTGAAAAAGTGAATTTTGATGATGGTTTCGTGGCATTCGTAGATGCAGATGATTACCTTCATCCAACATATTTTACATATTTGTATGAACTTCTTAAAGAGAACAATGCCGATTTTTCATGGTGTGGGGTTCACAATACCTTTGAAAAGGTAAAGATGGAGTTTGATCCGCTTACTGATGCTGACAATGTATATTCACTTACAGGGAAAGAGCTTTTGCTAAGAGAAGATCTCAGAGTTATGTATCTGATGGTTTGGGGAAAACTTTTTAAGGGATTCCTTTGGAAGGATATTCGCTTTGATACTAAGTACTCATATTATGAGGATGGCGGAACCACCTTCAAGGTTATATACCAGGCAAATAAAGTGGCTATATCTCAGCGAAAGCTTTACAACTACTATTATTCCGAGAATTCTGCCACCCGTAGTGAAGTGAACACCACGAAACTATTTGATGGTATTGAAACTGAGCTTGATAAGATAAAATTCTACGGAGAGCGCAATGAACAGGCGCTTTTGGATATGGCATATGTGGCATATCTCAACACACTTTTGAAATGCTGCCGTGAGATTGATTCTTCTTTTGGTGATAAAGAATTATATAAGAAGATATTTAAAGACTATAAAGCAAATTACATGAAGGCGGTGAAAAATAAATCACTGCCCACATCACAGAGGGTGAAATATATAGTATATCGTTTTGCACCGCATATTCAGCAACACTATATAAACCTTAAAATGAGAGTTAAGGGGTACTAAAAATGAATCCGAAGATTAGTGTTATTGTTCCTGTATATAAGGTGGAACAATACTTGGAAAAGTGCATAACAAGTATTCTTAATCAGACTTTTAAGGATTTTGAACTACTTTTGATAGATGATGGCTCACCGGACAGATGCGGCGAAATCTGTGATGAGTTTGCTGCAAAAGATGAGAGAATAAGAGTTTTCCATCGTGAGAATCAGGGAATAGCAAGAGTAAGAAGCTTTGGTGTTAGTCAGGTTAAGGGCGAGTATATCTGTTTTGTTGATTCCGATGATTATATATTTGAGAACTATCTGGAGCGCCTTTACACAGCGATAACAACTACGGATGCCAAGATTGCTGTTTGTGGACATATCAATTTCCAGGATGGGGATAGAGAGCCACAGCTTTCTGATTATCCTTCATCAGGTGCTATTGAAGTTAAGAGGAACGCGATAGACGAATATATCGCAGACCTTGAGCATACAGAGCGATATGTCTGTGTATGGGATAAGATATATGAGAGAAATGTCTGGGAAAATGTGGATTTCCCCGCAGATAAGATATATGAAGATATGTATGTCTGGTATAAGCTTCTTGATAATGCTGGAAGCGTGGCTTTTCTTGATGACATATTATATGCGAGAAGACTTAATGATGGCTCAATAACCCATCAGCCTTATTCGCTGGAGCAGTGGTATATGGTTGACTCCAAGATGGAGCAGCTTGAGTACTTTAAAAATCAGGGGAAGCAGAGACTTGTTGAAATATCCTTTGATTCCATAATGCATTTCTTCTGGACCAACATAAATGGTATGAAGGAGAAAGACATCAAGGATGACAATATTATAAACGAGTACAGAAGCCGTATGAAAAAGTATGTGAAGTGCATTAAACCCTCAGATACCTACCCGCTGAAGGACATACTTAAGCAATATTACATTGTGTATTTAAAAAAGATAAGCTAAGGAGCATTATGGCAAGCGTATCAATAATTGTGCCTGTGTATAATCAGGAGAAATATTTGAATAAATGTCTGGATAGTATACTGGAACAGACCTATAGCGATTATGAATGCATCCTGGTAGACGATGGTGCAACGGACAAAAGTCCTCAAATCTGTGATGAATATGCAGGTAAGGATGAGCGAATCAGAGTTATTCATAAGCCTAATGGTGGCCTTACAAGTGCAAGAAAAGCAGGCTTTGACGTTTGTGTTTCAGATTATGTGTGCTTTTTGGACAGCGATGATTATCTTCATCCTGATTTTCTTAAAAGGACAATGGTGACCATAAAAGAGTCTGATGCAGATGTCTGTACCTGTGGACATTATCAGGATGCAGACGGAACAATTATCACCAATACCTTTAACTTTGAGAATAAGACTATAGAAAAAGAGCTAATTGAGGATGAATATGTTATGCCTATTATTGGCAAGATATATTCTGAAGGCTTTACTAATCTTCCGGGTTATATCTGGGGAAGAGTATATAAAAGATCATGTTTGTCAGATCAGTGCTTTGTTTCCGAAAGAGAAGTGTACACGGAAGATGATATTTTTCAGATGTACTTAAGCAAGCAAATTGAGAAAGCGGTATTTATTCCGGATAAGCTTGTATATTACAGAGTTAATTCCGCATCACTTACACATGCATACAGAAAAAACATGTGGAAAATGTTAAAGAACAGACATTTAAGAGTGCTGGAGTTTTTTAAAGACAGTAGATCATCACAGAAACAGCAAAGATTATGGGCTTCAGGATTCTATGCTATATATGTGACACTAAGAAATGCATATGAGCAGAACGACTACAGGGCATTTAAAGCTGAGATGAAGGAGATGCTAAGTGATGAGCTTTCAAAAGATATCCTCAGCAATCTTCCGGATAACCTTTTAAAGCCCAGACAGAAGATGATGGTGCTCCTCATGAAGCTGCATTCTTATCGTGGGCTATTTACTGCCAAGAAACTTTTGTTTAAAAACTAAGATTAGGAAAATGACTCAGCAGACGACAAATATGGATAAAAAAGTATCGGTTATTGTACCGGTTTATAAAGCAGAAAAATTTATAGATCGCTGCATCAGATCAATAATAGGGCAGACCTATGAGAACCTCGAGATACTACTGGTCGATGATGGCTCTCCTGACAGGAGCGGCGAGATATGTGATTTATTCGCAAAAAAGGACAAAAGAATAAGTGTCCTTCATCAGGAAAATATGGGACAGTCTGAGGCCAGGAACAACGCTATTAAGAAAGCAACCGGCGACTATTATGTTTTCATGGATGCCGATGATGCGGCGCCTTCGTTTATGGTTGCTAATTTGCTTCATTATTGTGAAAAGGAAGGTTCACAGATTTGCATTGGTGATTTTCAGGTTTTTACAGATGAGTTCACCTATGAAGATGCAGAATGTATAAATAATAATGCTCAGGTGTATAAGGGATCAGATATTATCCCGCTAATGCATACTGTTCCCGGAGAAAAATATGTAGTAATGTGGGGAAAAATCTTCAAGGCGGAATTGTTTGAAGGCATAGAGTTCCCTAAGGGCAGAATATGTGAGGATCTGGCTGTACTGTACAAGCTTTATGACAGAGCTGAAAAAGTGGCACTTATAGATCATGTGGTTTACGGATATTACAGAGGAAATGAGAATAGTTCAACCTTTAGCCTCTCTGACAGGTTCTACCGGGATGTATATGTTGCGCTTGATGAAGAGCTTGCGTATGTTGCAGAACATCACCCGGACATGATATGTTACCCTGCAAAGACTTACATGTATTGGCTTTTTGATGAATATAGGAAGCTGTTTAATAAAAAGAGTGATAAGGCACGAAGGAAAGACCTATTTAATAGGTATTGTCAGATGTATAAAAAAGTTGCGCCTTTAAAAATAGATAAATTTTATCATTTCTTTCGTTATGCACCCGGCGTGTATTGCATGATCAAGAATGGCTGAGTGATGCTTTGGAAACATAGTGTAAGTTTATAACTAATAATGCGGTTTGTTTTTGTAATGTAATGTATGTTAGTATAAATCCTATTGTGGTTATTACATCATGGATAATGATTAAGAGAGTCATACATATATATTTTTTTTAGTAAGGAGATAATAATGAAAGAAAGGCTAGACCTGTACCCGGTAAATAATTCAATTCTTAATGATGCGATAGACAGAATTGTAGTTAAGCTTCATGGTCTTAATAAGAAAAATGGAGCTAAGACATTTCTTTGTACCGGAGCAGGTGCAAATGGTGGAACTACTACAGTCGCACTTAATATTGCTATTTCACTTGCAGAGGCAGGTTGGAAAACAGTATTCCTTGATTGTGATCTTCGAAAAGATCAGAGATATAAGAGAATCGGAACAGAAGCAAAAACATCACTTACAGGTTTTTTGACGGGTGAGGTTTCAGATTATAATAATATAATTTATAACACCAGTGTTGATAATCTGGATTATGTTTTTTCAGGAGATAAGAACGAGAATCCAGTACGACTTCTATGCAATGCCAAGATGGAAACACTGCTTTCCAGATTAAAGAAAAGCTATGATTTTGTAATTATAGATACTCCGCCTGTAAGTATTACAAACGATGCTGAGATATTGATTCCTCTGGTTGATAAGTATCTGATAGTTGTATGCATGAATGAAACAACTAAGAAGCAGCTTGTGGATTCCAGGATTCAGCTTGGAGATTATGAGAAGAAGTTTGCAGGAATTGTGGCAAATAAGCTTGGCATTATGCAGTATAAAGGTGCTGTTAAGGATTTTGACTATTTCTCCAAGAAGAATTTATTAAAGAAGCAGAATGATGCCATAGAAAGAAAGAAGGGTAAATGAGCATATGAATAAGCTGTTAAAAAATAAAGTTGCAATGCTGATGCTTTTAGCTTCGATTATTGCTATGACACCATTAGATGCAAATGCAATGCAATCAGTAACTGTTCCCAATATATTCAAGGAAAAGAATGTAAATACAGGGAATTCAAATAATACTTACACTAATCCTGCCGCTAATGTACCTCAGGATGAGACTGCCACGAGTGAGCAGGCAGGACCTGAGACTACTCCTGAAGAGACTGCTGTAGATGCAGAAACTGAGCAGACGGAGGAGACACCGGAGTTTGGTATTCCTCAGCAACAGACTACTTCTGGGCAGATGTATGTTAACGAGCCTCTTGATAATTCAGTTCCGGTTATATATAAGTATGAAGTTGAGGGGGATGGATACATAACCCCTGGCGAAGAGTTTAAACTTAAGTTCATGGTGTATAACCCTGCAGTAGTATCAAAGCTTGGTAATATCAGTGTTGTAGTTACTCAGGATGAGAATCTGGTATATCCCACATATAAGGGGACTAATTCAGTATATTTAGGCTATCTTACGACTCTGTCTTATGCTGAAGGCGAATTAAAGCTTATGGCGTCTAAAGATATATCTGAAGATGAGATAGTGGTAAATCTTACTCTTAAATATTCAGATAATTATGCGAGAGATAATACACAGAAGTTTACAGCCGTACTTCCTGTTTCATCAAGCGGTAAACTCAAGATAGATAATGTTGAGATGCCGACATCTCCTCACGTAGGAGGTAATAATCGTATTAAGGTAGCATACAGCAATAATAGCTTGTCTGTTATAAATGATCTGACTCTTCATCTTGAAGCGGCAGATATGGAAGAACAGACAGTTAATCTTGGAACTATAGGAAGCGGCTCTTCTCTTACATCAGATGTATATGCTGAATTTGCAACTGTTGGAGAGCAGAATGCTAATCTGAAATTCACATATACTGATCAGAGCGGTCAGGAATATGAAACGGATGTGATGAGTTACACGCTGAACGTAGAAGATTATGATGATTCAGATCAGCAGGCTGAGATGGCGTATAATGCCAGACGTAACATTATGAACAGGGTTGTTACAGTGATAGTTCTTATTGGTTGCCTTATGGTACTGGGCGTAAATGGCAAGAAATATCTCAATAAGAAGAATACTGGTAACAAGCGTAAGAGTGTAAATAAAAAGGTGAAAGTAAAATGAAATACACGAAAGTAGTTGGTTTCGAGGATATTAAAGTCAGCTTAATTATGGTATGGAAAAATATTTCCAAGTGCTTTTATGCTGCGTTAGCTTTTTTTGCAATTGGTATTATTCTTACATTGAATCAGGGAATAGATAATACCTATACAGCAACAACTAATCTGTATTGCACAATTAGTGGAGACATGACTGAAGCTTCCAATAATGTTCAGATATTCAGTGCCTACGCATCACTTATAAAAAGCAATAGAGTTGCAGAGCGAGCTGTTTCAATTATGGGCAACACCAATATATCAGCAAGATATGTTCAGAGTATGATTACATACACTCCATCTGCCAATGGGATTAATCTTGAGCTTAGAGCAACATCCACGAACTCCAAGGAAGCTGTAGAAGTTGTGAATGCTGTTGCAAGTGCATTTGTAGAAGAAATGCGAATGATGACAAATTCAGATGCAGTACGTGTTCTCAATGTGGCAGCTGATGCATATATGTCAGGTAATGGTGTGACAAGTCTTTGGAAAAGGAGAATCGTACTCTTTGTACTTGGTTTTGCTTTTATGGCAGTGTTCATTTTTACCAAGGAGCTGTTTTCAGATAAGCTTCGCAGCATTGATCAGTGCTTATTAACTGATGATGATATTATTCTTGGAATTATTCCGGAAATAGAAGAACCAAATGAGAAATAAAAAATTATCGATTATTATTCCGGCATATAATGCTGAAACCTATATAGAGGAATGCCTTAGTTCCATGATAGACTTTATGGCAGATAATCTTGAGATTCTTGTTGTAAACGATGGAAGTACAGATAAGACTGAAGAGATAGCCGAAAGGTGCAGGCAAAGGGATTCTCGAATTGTTCTTATTACCATAGATAATGGAGGGGTATCAAGGGCAAGGAATACAGGACTTGAAAAAGCATCAGGAGAATTTATATTATTTCTGGATGCAGATGACTACCTTTTAAAGCCTGCTTTTGAAAAGCTTACAACTATTATAGAAGGCGGTAACTATGATTTTGCTGCTTTTTCAAGAATGATACTTGAAGCGGATGGCAGAACCTGGCTCAATGCATTCCCGCAAATCCAAGAGCAATCAGAGGACAAAGCGGTTATAGACAGTATAATGTATACTGATTCGCTGTTTAATGAATGTTGGGGAAAATTATATCGGAAAACAATAATAGATGAGCATAGTCTTAGATTTCCGGTGGGGGTACCGATAGGCGAGGATCTTATGTTCGTTATGCAGTACTATTCACACTGTCAAAAAGTATATGCTGATAATACAGCATTAGTGGCATACAGACAGCATGGCGGAAGTGCTATGCGAAAATATTCTATTGAAGATAGAATGAGGCTTACAGAAGATATATATAGTTTTTCAAAGGCCTTTATTCCGGAGGAGCTTAAATTTCAGAATATATTTTATAACTTTAAAATACTAACTAATCTTTGCAGAGAATATTCTAAAGACTGTGCTGATTACAGCGCAATAGCTAAGATTTATTCTTCGAAAATGAAGGAAGAAGTAATTGGAAATCTAAATGGAAGCTTAGTGCCATTATACAGAAAACATGAGTATTTCTTTATGAAGAGAAATATGAAGAAAATATCGGCGTTATATTATCATTTAAAGGCAAGAGCATAAAGTTTTGTGGGGAAGGGATTTTTATGAAAAAGACATACATTGTAGCAATTATGATGATGGTAATAATAGTTTCATATGTTGTGTCTGATTATATGGTGTCTTTGGGGCATGATAATAATGAATTATCAAGTATTGAGACTGTGCAAGACGAGATAATGGAAGAAAATACTACCACCCCTTCAGATGAAGTTGAAGAAGTGGAAAGTGTTTATGCAGCGCTTGGCAGAGGCTTTAATTTGGGTAATGATCTTGATGTATGCGACTGGACTTATTTTGGATCAAACAATGATGCCGGATTTCAGGCATCTGTAGTTTACAACAGCTATCCATGGACATCATGGGATGCGTCTTCTTATCCCTATTTTGACAGTAATGGTAAAGTTACGATTAACTGGGAGTTGTCAAAACTTACTTCTAAAGCAGATGCATTTGCTGGTAGTTTTGGTATTCAGCTTGTTAATCATAATGAGGCATATCAGGGAACAGAAGTAACATGTACAGTAAAATCAGCTACTCTTTCATATCCTGATGGAACAATAGTAGAACTGGTTTCTAAGAATGGAATGAGCGTTGATCTTGTGGTTAATGATGGCGTTACCGGATATATTTCACTGGATCTTATGAAATATGGTATTAAAACCTCAGATCTTAAGAATGCTACAATTAGCGTATCTTTGGAAATATCCAACTATTATAGTGATGTGGCTGGGAAAATTGCAGCACTTGAGCAGTATTGGGGGAACCCTCGGGCTACAGAAGAAATGATAAAGTCAATTAAGGATGCCGGATTTAAGACTGTAAGAGTTCCTGTTACATATTTTAATCACTTAGATCATGATGGAAATATTGATGAGGAATTTTTGGACAGAGTAGAAGAGGTCGTTGATTGGGTGCTGAAAAATGATATGTATTGTATCATAGATGTTCATCATGATACGGGAAATGATGGATGGATAAAAGCATCTAAGTCAAACTATGAAATGACTAGTTCTATCATTGCTTCAATTTTTACTCAGATAGCTGAGAGATTTAAGGATAAGGATGAACACCTTATTCTTGAAGGGTTAAATGAAACCGTAAATGATGATAATAAGTGGGGCGGTATTCCCAGGGAAGATCTCGAGATAATGAACGACTGGAACCAGCTTTTTGTAAATGCTGTAAGAGCAACAGGTGGTAAGAATTCTAATAGAATCCTAATTGTCAATACTTATGCTGCTCTTGCCACAGAAGAGTGTCTTAGCGCGTTTAAGCTTCCTGTAGACACTGCAAATGACAGGATACTTGTAGGAATACACTGTTATTTTACGGGCGATAATATGGATTCAGGATTTGGAACAATCCAGGATTATGCTTCTGACTATCACTTTGTTATTGGTGAATGGGCTTTTTGGAAAGGCGCTAATGACAGAGTTGAGAATGTTAGAAGATATTGTGAGCATGCAGATAAGTTTGGTATACCAATTATATGGTGGGATAATGGAAATACTGAGGAAATGGCATTACTAGACAGAAAAACGCTTAGCTGGACTTATCAGGACATAGTTAATGTATTAGTTGGAAAGTAAGATTATATATGTCTTCATTAAGGGAAAAGATAAATCAAAAAAATATAGATTATGCTGAATCAATTTACAATTTGGCTTTTTTGTGTGGAGTGTTAAAGGCAATGTTCGCATTTAGTGAGCTGATCACGAACAAAGGATTCTTTAATGCGGTATTTAATGTTGCTTTTTTTGCAATAATGACATATAAACTTTTCTTTTTACAAAAATATTCTGTTGCACAAATTATTACACTTATTATAACCGGATTGGCTTGTATATATACTGATTTTGCTATTTATCGTTTGGTATATATACCTGCGTTTTTGATGATTGCGGCAACGCAAGGCATAGACTTTAAGAAAAGTATGAAGTTTATGTGGAAGGTTCAAGCGTTTATTCTGGCTATACATGTAATGATTTATCCGATTATGTACAATTTCTTTGGAGACAGAGTCGGAATTACTGTCAGAGGATTTAATGAAGATAATAGAATAAGACATCAGTTTCTCTTTTCGCATGCTAACGTTTTTTCAATGTTGTTGCTGTGGACTATCTTTGGATATATTTATGCGAATTTTGAGAAAATGAACAAAAAGCGCATTTTTGCTTGCTGGGGAGTATATGCCTTTTTCTACCTTTTTACAAACTCAAATTCCGGAATGATTATCTTATCGATTGTTTCAGCTCTATTAATTATTCGAGATTTGGTTGGTGAGAAATTTGATGTTGTATTATTATTTCTATCCAAGTATCTATTTATTATTCTTGCTATATTTTTCAATGTAATGATGGTGAGCTATCCCCAACTCACTGGTAATCTTAGGGAAAAATGGAAGGAAATAGACTCTTTCTTTACCGGAAGACTGAAATATGGTGCTTATGTTTATGCTAAGAAAGGATTCACTATAATTGGAAGAAATCTTAACATAAGTTCAAAAATAAAAGAATATTGGGAAGGTTTTTGGATAGAAGGACTACCGGCTGATAATATGTATATGTTTTTTTCAGTTTGGTATGGCTTATTCTTTACTTTCTTAATTGCGTTTTTATTTTGGCGATATTCACAATATGCAACTACCGCTGAAATAATTATCATTATCGCATATTCGCTATATACCATGATGGAATCATATATTATTTATACTCAATTTTGTTTTGCTCTTTTGTTGTTAATGCGATATGTATGGAAGGATCATACGATAATACTACCAAAAGATAAGGGCAAGAAGGCGGTTGTATGAAGACTAAACATATATTTGTTGTCTTTGCAATTACAATTTTTTCGTTGTTGCTTGTTATATATTATGGTTCTTGCAAAACAGGGTATTATTCAGATGAAGTGTGGACATATGGTCTTGCAAATAATTTGTCAGGTATTTATCCTAAGGTAGAAACCGGGATAAAATACAGTGGATACGGGCCTTTCGACAGCTTTGTAAAAGCTAAGGATGGTGCAAGGTTTAATATTACTAATGTATGGAAAAATCAATCAGATGATGTTCATCCCCCATTTTACTATATTTTGATAAATGTTGTGTGCTCGTTGTTTCCTGATACATATAGTAAATGGTATGGGATAACGGTTAATATATTTTGGATGATATTGATTATTCCACTGCTATATAAACTTTCAAATAAAATAACTGCAAGCACTATTGCTTCTACTGGAATAACAATAGCTTATGCCTTTTCTGTAATATTTATGGATACTCTTGTGTTTATCAGGATGTATACACAGCTTACTTTTTTTACAATAGCTATCTCTTATTTGATCAAGCTGTATTGGAATAAAAGATTAGACAAGAAATTTCATGCTTTGCTGTCTATTATTTTAATATTGGGGATGCTGACTCATTACTATTTCCTTATTTTTACATTTTTTGTATGTATATTGTTCGCGATACATTTATATAGACAAAAAAGAAATGGTGAATTAAAAAAAGCAGCCTTGGTTACACTTTTTACCGGTATTATTTACAGCATTATATGGCATCAGTTTTGGATACATCTTTTTTTTAGACACCGTGGAAGACAGGCCATTTACCATGCGATTGTTCCCAAAAACATTGTAATGGGACCTCTTATAATGCTGTCTGACTTGAATTATGAAGCATTTGCCGGGGGTATGGGTATCTTTATTATTTTGGGGATTGTTTTAGCAGTAATCAAGAAAAAGAAGCGAGAAACATTCTTTGGATATAATACTTTTTTATTACTGTCAGCTTTTCTTTATCTATTTGTTATTGGAACCATAGCTCCATTTATGGATGTTAGATATGTGATGAGTATTGCGTGGATATTTATTTTGTCCGCGTATATCATTTTAAGAAAACTGCTAATCCGAATATCGGATAAGAAAGTAATGGAGTTTGTTGTGCTTATTGTGTTTATCATGATTAACATGTATAACCATAATTTGTATGGGTGGAGGGTTCCAAATGATTATTATTATCCTGAACAGATGGATGTAATGGATTCTATGAAGAATTATGATACGGTCGTTTATTTGGATGAAGAATGGAAACCAATAATTTTTTTTGAAGAATTGAAACATGTAAAGAGTTATACTTTCGTAGATGATAGTAATGCTGAAAGTGTTTTGAATAGTATGGATGGAGATTATTTTTTGCTTACTTGTGTCGAGAAGGAAGCTGAAGAAAACATAACTAACAAACTTGACGCGGAATTGAAATATTATCGAGCCGGAAGAGGCTATTATTTTGTGAAAAGGGAAGATTAGTAGGAGGTAATAAATGAACATATTAATTGCTGTTAATGATGGATATTTTAAGCCTGCAAGGGTGATGCTTACGTCATTGTGCGTTAATAATACTTTTGAAGAACATAATGTTTATTTGTTGTATCATGATCTGAACGAAAATAGTATCGAGAATCTTAGAACTACTATGAAAAAGTATAACTGCATGGTTCATCCTGTGTATGTTGACGATGATAAGTTTAATGATTTACCGGTTAGCCATCACTTTAGCATTGAAACATACTATAGATTTTTGATGCAAACAATGGTTCCGAGTGAGTTGGAACGAATACTTTGGTTAGATGCAGATATGATTATAAAAGGAGATTTAAAAGAGTTTTATTATCAGGATTTTGATGATAATTATATTGCGGTATGCAAATCAATCAATAAGGATCCGGATAGTTTGATAAGAAAACTTTGTTTGCCTCAAAATACAGTGTATTTTAACGCAGGTATTATCCTTTTTAATTTAACAAAAATCAGAAATGAAATAGATCCCAGAGTATATTTTGAGTATGCACAGGAAAACGCAGAAAAAATAACATGGCTGGATCAGGATATTCTTAATGCAATATTTTGTAATAAGAAGATTGTGCATGGATATAAAAAATATAATTATCAACACTTCACAGAAAGTGATTTTTCTAAACAAGAAAAATCAATAATAGATAATGACACTGTAGTTTTGCATTATATTGGAAATGTAAAACCCTGGCATTTTAAATATATTGGATACACTTTGAAGTATTATAGACGATATGCCAGGGCCTATGAGTCAATAATTGACAATATAAAATTTGATTTTTTCCACTATGCATATTTGATGAAGAGGAAGGTTAAAAGATGAAGGTTAAAAGATGAAGAGAATTGTTTTGTTTGATACATCTGTTGGTTCGCTAAATCAGGGGGATAATATTATTATGAAGGCAGTTAGGGATAATATGTCTTCTATATTAAAGAATAATTTTGTAATAACATTGCCCACTCATACTCCATGCTTTTATCCTTTTCAGGGAAAGGAAGAAAATAAAAGGTTTAATCTCTTTTCTAATGCAGATTATAAGTTTATTTGTGGAACTAATATGATCAATTATCAGATGAAAGAACGCTTTCCTAATTGGAATACATATTCATGGAATTGTAATGAATATGCAAACAGTATATTGCTTGGAGTAGGAAACACAGGGGTAAAAGATGATTTAGAAGTTAGTAAAGACACTAAAAAAGTATTAAGTAAAATTCTTTCCAAGGAATACATTCATAGTACCAGAGATGAGAAAACAAAGAAAATCATTGAAAAGCTGGGATATAAGGCATTAAATACGGGATGTCCTACCACGTGGTATTTGACGCCGGACTTTTGTGAAAAGATCAATACAGAGAAGAAGCCAAATGCTGTATTTACTCTTACAGACTATTTACAAGATGAAATATATGACCAGAAACTAATAGATGGTCTTAATAGTAATTATGAGAAAGTATATTTTTGGCCTCAGGGATCAGGGGATTATGAATATTTTTGTTCTTTGAAGAATACTGATAACATAATTGTTATATCCCCGGATATTTTTAGCTATAAAGATGTGCTTAATAATGGAGATGTTGATTATATTGGTACCAGACTACATGCAGGTATATTTGCTATGCAACATAAAGTAAGAGCATTTATTCTTGGTGTGGATAATCGAGCACTTGATATGGCTACAACATTTGGGATTAATTGTATTGCGAGAAGTGAATTGGATAAATTGGAAGAAATCGTTAATAAGAAACATATTACAGCTGTAAATATTCATTTGAATGAAATAAATCAATGGAAAGCGCAATTTGACCGATGAAAGATGAATAAATAATTATATTATGAGTGGCAATAGAACTAATAATTCCATAAAGAATATAAAATATAGTGCAATCAATAAAATAGTTACAATGTTTCTATCTCTGATAGGGAGATATATTTTTCTTCAGATATTGCCCATTGATTATCTGGGAATAAATGGTGTTTTCAGCGATATTTTTATCATGATGTCCTTAGCGGATTTAGGGCTGACCACTGCTATGGCATACAGCTTTTACAAGCCGTTGGCAGAGAATGATAATGATAAAATAACTGCACTAGTTACTTTGTATCGTAAAATTTATAACACAATCGCAGCGACCATAGCTTTCATAGGATTGTTGCTTCTGCCGTTTCTTGATTATTTGATTAAAACAGATTTGGAAATACCACATTTGCGGCAATATTATCTTATATCGCTTTTAAAACTCACAACGGATGCAGGCATAATGCTTATATTTTGCTATATAACAAGCTTTATTGTTGGCAGGATTGCGTGTGATAAACTTTGGATATGGGGACTAAAGGGGGTACTTTGTAGTACAATAGTAATTCTTCTGTATTTCATTCGTTATGCAGGGAACAAAGAAATGAAAGAAATATGGATGAAAATAGGAAGTGTAATTGGAAAGAGAAACAAGAAGTGATAAGTAGAAATAGTGGGACATAAGTGGATGAAAAGAATAATGAAGATAAAAATTTCATTTATAATATTCGGACTTGCGCTTATAAGCCTGATAACAGGCTTTGCTTCCGGACTAATTAGAATTCATGCCTATAGCAAGACCTCGGATGAAAGCGATTTATTCATAAAGGGACTTGGAAATGGCTATAACATAGGCAATTCTCTTGATGCCTGCGATTGGTCTAAGATGTTTACAAATACTAATGGAAATAGCACAGAGACCTCATGGGGGACAACGGCTATATCCGAGGAATTTATTAAAGTATTGGAAGAGCAGGGCTTTGGAATAATTCGAGTGCCTGTTACATATATGAACCATATTGATAGCGACGGTAATATTGATGCGAATTGGCTTGATCGTGTTGCTGAAGTAGTAGATATGATTATACAGCATAATATGTACTGTGTAATTGATATTCATCATGACACCGGAAATGACGGATGGATTCGTGCTTCTCGTAAAAGTTATTCAAACGACAAAAATCGGGTGGAAAATTTAATTCATCAAATTGCTGATAGGTTTAAAGACTATGATGATCATCTTATTCTTGAAGGCTTTAATGAGATGGTAGATGAGGATTGTCATTGGGAGAATGCTCCTATTTCTTCACTTGTGGCAATGAACAAGTGGAATCAGCTGTTTGTTGATACTGTCAGGGCTACGGGTGGTGGAAATAGTGACAGATATCTTCTTGTAAATACATATGCAGCCACTGTGAATGCAAAGAATATTTATTTCTTTGATATGCCAAAGGATTCAGCTAAAGACAGAATAATCGTAGGTGTACATAATTACGCAGGTCCTAAGAATCTGAAAAAAAGTTTTAGCATTATAAATAGCCTTAGGAAACGTGGTTATCCTGTAATTATAGGGGAATATGGTAATACTGCTAATGCTGATTATGACAGAGCTGACTTTGTGAAGTCATATATTGAGCAGTGTAAAGAGTATGGCTGCTGTCCTATCTGGTGGGATAACGGGCAGGATCCGGAAAAAAAGGCGGATACCAGCTTTGCGCTTTATAAAAGATCCTCAGGAGAGGCTTATTTCCAGGATATTTTGGATGCTATTACAAATAAAATTGCAGAAGATTAGATAGTGTTTTTGAAGAGTTTATAAAAAAATGATAAATTTTAAGTCTTTTATTTTAGAAAATGGAGAGAAAAAGGTAACACTGAAGGCATATATTTATTCCTTCTATTACAGGTTAATGATAAAGAATATTCCCATGAAAAAGCTCGAACCAAGGCTTGGTAAGAGGGGGGGAGAATCAATAGCAGAAGAAAGCATAGAGCATTTAAGAACAGCAAAGCTCTATGCTTTTCATGTTAACCGAATTACAGAGAGGCTTCCCTGGGAGGAAAAATGCTTTGTAAGAGCGTTGACCTTAAGGAAATTGTTAGGAGAAGTAGGGATTCCCTGTACGATTTATTTAGGTGTTCATCTGGTGGATGGACAAATGAAGGCACATGCATGGCTTAGATGCGGCCAACTCTATGCTACAGGCGGAAATGGAGAAGGAATGACCGTTGTAGCAAAATTTTCAAACTGAAAAAATAATTTAAAAATCCTAAACTTGATAAAGTACTTATGAAATAAAAGTTAAAAGAGCTCGAATCATATTGTAATAAAATTTTGTTTTTGTACAATGAAATTATGATTGATAGCAACGGTAACAACGTCAACCATTTTTTCTTTGCAAAACAAGGAGGTTATTGCTTTATGCGAGTTCTTTTTTCCTTTAAAACTGTTTCCAAGCGTGTTGTTTCTTTTACATTAGCATTTTTAATTATCATTAGTTCAATTTCATTTGAGTCAAAGGCCAGCAATAATGTTAAGATCATTGAGGCCATTCAGGTTAAAGGGGCAACCTTTAATACCGGAATAATTCCAAATGAGCATTATACAATTGAAATTAGTTTTTCATTAAAAAATCCCCAGAATCAATATGTGAATGTCTATGAAGCAGGAAAAATGGCTATTAGAAATGAGGCATCATTAGGTATTTTTGTTAGATTTGGCGTGTATAATGAGAAATTTTACAAGCCGGAAGCTGATTTAGAATATTATGTTTGTCAGAAAGAAAATGTTTTTATTGTAAATAATGATACTGTACGTAAACCGGTTATGAGGAGTCTTAACAATACAACATTAACATTTGGCAATTTTGTAGGTACAGTTAATTACTTCTGTGTAAAGAATGAGAATTATCAGACCGTTATGGAACTGTATCCTGCTATCGATGATAGCGGAAAGGCTTGCATGTATGATACTGTTAATAAACAGTATGTATATGGAAAAGGAACTGTAAAGGCGATTGAAGGAGAAAATAAGTATTATAGATATACTGAGACTTCAAATGAAAACTCCGTACAGAAGGATGAAATTATTGAAGAGACAAAGCCTGAAAAGGGAAATGATCAGAAAGAAGAAAATAATGCAATAAAGGATAGCGAAGGTGAGAAAGAACAGGAAGCTAATGCAAATGATGATAAGGCAGAAGAAAAATTCGTTAAAGTAAAGGCGTTGAAGATAGATAACGGAACATTCAATACCAAAATTAAACTTGAACAAAATGATTCATATGAGATGATTTTTTCAATAAATAATCTTGGAATATATAAAGATATAGTAACTTCATCTCCCTATGCATTAAGAATTGAGTCAAAGAATGGATTATATTACAGACATGGATGGTACAATGAAAAAGTATGTGTGCCTGAAGCAGATGTTAAGATTGATTATTTACAGAAAAAGAACGTTGCCTATGTAGATGGTGTAAAGAAGCGCTCAGCTTCAAATCAGACTGCAGCAGCTACAAAAAATCTTATCTTTGGTGGATTCAAAGGTATAATCGAAGCATTTAAAGTATGGGATCAAAGTGATAAACTTATTGCAGATTACATTCCTGTAATAGATGAGGAAGGAGTTGCCTGCCTTTACGACAATATTAGTGGTAGCTTCTTATACTGCTCAAACAAATGCACAGCAGTTCAAACTGTAAGTTATGCAAATCCCGCTCCTTCTAATAGCTCCAGTTCTAAGGAAGATGAGAAGACAGAACAGACAAACAAAGAAGATGAGAATACCAACCAGAATAGTAAGGAAGATGAACAGTTGAGCCAGAATCAGCCTACAGAACAGACTAAGACGGAAGAACAGAATAAGCCTGTAGAGAAGGAAGCTGAAGCACCCTCAAATACAAATTCTACAAAGGAAGAAAAATTCAAGCAGTTAGTAATGACTATAATTGAAACCGGAGACGGATCTGTTCATGATATTTCAAGTTACGGATTTAAGTCATACAAGGAAGTAAGTGCGATTTACAATAGCGTTATAGCAAATGAGAAAAAGATTGCATATAACAGTGCCTTCAATATGTACTACACAACAACAACCGGTGGCGGAATTGTAAAAACATTCCAGGTATGCCAGATGGATTCAGGTTACCTTAGCAGATATACTCAGATGAAAGCGATAGTTTCACAGATTAAGCAGGAAACATCTGGTATGACAGACCTACAGAAGGTTGTTTACATACATGACTACATTGTAGATAGAGCATCATATACAAAAACTGGTGATATGATATATACAGCAGCTGGTGCCCTTGTAAATAAAAAAGCGCTTTGCGCAGGATATGCATATGCAATGGTACTGCTTTTACAGGAAACAGGAGTAGAATCTGACGTAGTCATTCCTTCAGATGAATTTGCACATATGTGGGTACAGGTAAAACTTAATGGGGAGTGGTATTATGCTGATCCTACATGGGATGATACAAGATCTTCTGTAAGCGGACAGGTATCACATAAATATCTTCTTAGAAATGAAACAGAGTTTATGAATTTGACTTATAAAGGCTTCGTAAAGGGAGTTTGTAAATCAACAAAATATTCCAATTGGAAAATACATGATATTGTAGGTAAGATTCAGTATAAGGATGGTAACTGGTATTATGTGGATTCTTCTACTAAAAAAACAGTTTACATAACATTCTAAATTGATATAATTAACTAGGCTTGCACAATAGTGTAAGCCTTGTTATTTGTTAGGAAATATAGGGAGGAATTATGTCTGCAATTTGGGGATATATTGATTTTAGTGAAAATAGCTCATTAGAGGATACGAAAAAAATCAACGATATGATGAGAGATGGCTATAAATCATGTGTGATTGATAGATTCAATGACTACGTATCTGATTCTTTTTGTTTGGGATGTGGCATACAGTATTTTACAAAAGAAGCTGAAAAGGAAATACTTCCTATTATTGATGATGAGAGAAGTATTTTTTTTACTGCTGATGCGATAGTAGATAATAGAGATGAGTTATTGGGAAAACTTGGGTATAATTCTGACGACAAAACAATCCCGGATGCCAGAATTATTTTTGAAATGTTTGATAGGTTTGGGGAAAGTTGTCTCAATGACATACTTGGCTTGTACACTTTTGTTTATTATGACAAAAAAAACGGCATATGTCATATGGTAAATGATTGTATTGGTGGAAGAGCAATACAATACTTCTTTGAAAATGGTAAATTATATTTTTCTACGCTTACAAAGCCTATATGTAAAAGTATGGGAAAGATTAAGGCTAATATGCAATGGTTTGCTGATTTTTTAGGTTTGGATTCATTAGCATATTGCATTGATTATAATAGTACTCCATATGAAGGGGTAAATAGGATGCCGGCGGCTTCATACTATAGTTTTTCTGCTCAAGATTTAAAGAAAAGGCGCTATTGGAATCCACAAGTATCAACACTAAAATTATCATCAGATAAGAAATATAAAGAAATTTTTGTAAAAACATATAAAGAGGCAGTAGAGCGATTGGTAAGGAATGATAAACTTACTATGCTTTTAAGCGGTGGTTTAGATTCTACTTCTATTCTGAGTCTTATTGCAGATTCAAATAAATGTAAAAATGTTAAACTTCGTACATATACTGTTATTCCGGACCCGAAATATAAGAAGGAAACAGCAGGAAATGTTGTTTCTGATGAGTCAGAAGTGGTATTAAAAACTAAAGAATTTTTTAATGCCAAGGGATTTGAATTTGATATGCAATTTATGTCTATGGAAGGCATAAATAGCTGGGATGAGAGAGGTGATGAGGAAAAGATACTTGAAATGCCATATAAGAGTATGCTGAATCTTCTTTGGATAAAAGCTGGATTGGAAGAATCATTTAAGTATGGATCAAGGATTGCACTTTTGGGGTCTTATGGTAATTGCACAGTTTCTCTTGGGATTGGAGATATGTATCTTTATGACTTGCTTAAGCGAAAAAAATATATAAGTTTTCTTAAAGAGTGTTTTACGTTAGGCAAAAAATATAATACTTCTTTTATTGTGAACATAAAGAATATGAGAAAAGTTATTAGGGAAAGAAAAGCTGTTAGCAAGCCAAGAGTAATTGATTTATCTAAAGCTTTTCTAACTGATAAAGCTATTGAGATATTCGATGTAAGAAATAGGTTAAATAAACAACAAGAAGGTTTGATAAACTATGATAAGGATATAGAAACATATAAAAAACTTATGTTTAACGAAGCTAACTATTATAATGCTACTGAAATAAGAACTAGGTACTCGTTGGCGTCTGGGGCACTTTATCGTGATCCCACAGCTGATAAGCGCCTTATAGAGTTGTGTATGAGCTTCCCTGCTAGTTGCTATGCTAAAGATGGAACGCCGAGAAGGCTTGTTAGAGAATATCTAAAAGAATTGATGCCTGATAACACACAAAATATTCATTACTATGGAAGACAAAGCTCTGATTTGGCAGATAGAATTTCTGGAGAAGGAAGCAGAATTTATGATGAGATTAAGCAAGTTTATATTCAGAACATGAATTCTGGTTTTATAGATGTTGATAAAGCAATTTCAGAACTTGAAAATATAAGGGAACTGGGAAGTGAAGCAGAGATTTTTGATATATTAAGATTGGAGTATTCTGCTGTTGCTTTGGAAATGATAAAAATAATAAATGGAAACGTCGAAAAAAATGTTACAAAGTTGTAAGAATGCTTGAATGAAAAATGTTGGAGATATATTATTACTTACGTAATTAAAAATACATTTTGGAGGTAGAAAAATGAAAAAAGTATGGAATGATGCAACATTAGTAGAACTCGATATCACAGCTACAGCTGGTGGTATGCTTAACAATCACATGGTTGATTCAGATGAGTACTATGATGAGAAGGCTCAGACATGGAAGGTTGATTTAGGTACAGGCAAAGCACTTTCATAATGAGGCTTGTACTTTAAAATTCAAATGTTAAATGGAACCAATCTTTATAGAGGTTGGTTCTTTTTACGTGAGGGATTATGTACTACTATAAAATATATGGTCTTAATATAGAATCAGATTATAAATTGGAAGAGGCTGTTTCTGTTTTAAACATAGATAAACCGGATATAACTATTATGCAAGATCCCCAGCATGATGTTGTATATGATATTACTGAAAACGATAAAAAAGTTGATGGCTATTTGTATAGATATGAGTCTGACAGAGGTTGGGTTAGATATCCTGGACAGGGAGCGTTTATAATCCGAAAAGGTGAACGTATTACATACCGACTTTATGATGGATATGATCATCTTTTGGTTAATGAGATTTTTTTATGTCTTATTTTGCCCATCGCTATTTTTCAAAAGAGCGAACAACTTATGCTTCATGGTAGTGGCTTAGTGTTAAATGACAAATGTTTTGTGGTTTCCGGAAGAAGCGGAGCAGGAAAGTCGACAGTTACTAATGCACTTATTGACTGCGGAGCAAAGTTTCTTGCAGATGATACGGTTGCCCTTACTTTGGAAGATGATATTTATGCCAATTCTGCTTATCCTCAGCAAAAATTGTGCCTTGATCAGATTACTGATGAAATGAAGAATAGTTGCGAGATGGTTCTACTACCGGAGGATGATGGTGTTGCCAAATACGCAGTTAGGGACCGAGAGCGATTTTTTGAAGGCCGTAAGAAGCTGGATGCTTTGATTGTTCTTAATCCATCAGATCAAGTGGCTGAACCAATTTTGGAAGAGATGAATGGAGCAGAAAAGCTCACTATGTTTTTGGAAAACCTGTATAAGCCAGATGTGTATAAATTACTTGGGATGGCACCTGATGTCTTTAAAAAGTGTATGAATGTAGCATCTAAGATTAAGGTGTATAAATTATCACGCCCCCTTGAAGGCATGACTACGAAAGAACAGGTTGAACTTATTAGGACTAAGCTATAAAATTGGTTGAAAAAAGAAGAAATCAGGAAATGTATTTTTATTACATTTTCTGATTTTTTTTTTGAAATTTTTATAGTAAACTATTAGGGTTGTTGGAGTTATTTGGGAAAGAAGAAAATGATTACAAAAGATATTAATGATTTATTTATGCTCTGCAGAGAGCGCTTATATGAGGGCGAAGTACAAAATATTGATTCAACGGAACCTCCTTTGGATATGAATACTCTTCCGGAAATTATAATTGATAATTCTCTATCGGCATTTCTTTACAAACCACTAAAAAAATATAATGATGCTGTTCATGTTATGGATGAGAAAGATATAGCATCGCTTGGACGTATTACTCAGCTGGGGATGATTCGGGAACTTAAGAAGAATCAGGCGATTCGTATCATAAGCAAAGAAGCTGAAAACAGAGGAATCAACTTTGTGTTCTTTAAAGGGATTTTAGTAGCTGATCTTTATCCGCAGTATGCAGAGCGTACAAGTTCCGATAGTGACATTCTTGTTACTGATGAGGAGAAGGACGCAGCTGAGAAGCTTCTTTGTGACTATGGTTATGAGAAGGATGAAGAGCATTCAAAGGAGCAGGTTCAGGTTTATACAAATTCCAAGTATGATCATACTGTGGAACTTCATACCAGACTTTGGGAGGACTATGAGGGGCCTAGAATTGAGTCACTAAAGAGGATGAAGCTTAGTTGTCCTGAGACAAATATAAGGACTACAGCCTGCGGTATAGAAGTAAATACTCTCGGATACGAGAAACACCTTGTGTTCCAGCTTTTTCATATTATTAAACATTTTAGTCTTAATGGAATAGGAATCAGGTATCTTATTGATATTACTTTATTTGTAAATAAGTATTTTAATGAGATTGATTTCGATGTGTTCTGGAAGCATATGGATGAACTTGGATACACCAAATTTGTTGATGCGTTCTTTAGAATCTGTATTACAGAGCTTAAGATGAATGATAAGGTATTCGATAATCATAAAGCATCATTTGATTATAGTGTGGAAGACCTTAAAATCGATTTGCTTAAGGTCGGTAATATCAATGATAAGGAAGCTGGATGGCAGATTATGGGAGCAATGGAAGCATATTTTACAGGTGAAGCTGATGCTCCTAAATCAAAACTTTCAAGGCAGTTAAGCATGATGTTTCCGTCTGCAAAAGCAATGCCTAAGACCTATGAATACGCAAGAAAATACCCAATTCTTTTGCCATTTGCATGGATACATAGAGATATAAAATATTTGATCAGAAAATCAACACAAAAGGATGAGATGTATAGTGTTACTGAAAAGATAGAAGTGGGTGAAAAAAGACTTCGCCTCATTGAAGAACTTGGACTTACAGAAAAATGATTTATTCCCACATCAAAGCAGTGAAATAAACGCTTTTATGTGGGATATTATTTGGGGGTATGGTACTTATTGAAGTTTCCTGTCAAAGCCATTTATCGGGAAAACACTGGTTTAAGATTAGTCTTGCTTTAATCCGGGATGATTATTCGGGGCTTTGCAGTTGGTTGCAGATATCAATATAAAATAATAGGTGTGTATCAAAATGAAATGGCGAAAAAAGTATGTAAAGTTTAAAATTGCAGCAGATAAAGTGGGGAATGGAGAGCCAGTTAAAAGGCTATAAAGAAAAGGCGGAAGCGTCAGAAGAGACAAGCTATTCTGCTTTGGGAAAACTTGATTTTTTGCTCTCATATCTGTTATACGGGGCTGAATGTGAGGATTATTTCAGCTTCCTGTTTTATAAAAATAAGAATCCCTTTTTTTGAAATCATCATGTCAGCAGGATAAGATTAAACTTTTTGAAAAGTAAAGTGAATACTGATGAGTCAGTTAAGTTCCTTAATTCCAAAGTAGCATTTAATGAGTATTATAATGACTTCCTTGGAAGAAAATGGTGCAATCCTCATGAGATGACTGAAGATGAATTTGTCAGCAGGATGTAGTCTGATACTAAGGATATATTTGTTAAGGTGCTCGACGGCTTTGGCGGAAGAGGAGATTATAAAGCAAAGGCAGACGAGAAGTCTCTTAGAGAAGTATACAAAAATATTACAGAGAGTAATGCGAAATATATCGTTGAGGAATATTTCTATCAGGATGGATTTTTCCATGAGGTTAATCCATCTTCGCTAAACACGATAAGAGTAACTACTGCAAAAAACAAAAAAGGCATACAGATATTCTTTGCCTATTTTAGAGTTGGTGGTGCGGGGGCTCGTGTTGATAATCTACACTCTGGTGGAGTCAGCTATCCTATAGATATCACAAAAGGGCAGTTATATACCGGACTTACATATAAAATATGCGATATTGAATATCATCCGTCTACCAATACTAAGGTTGCCGGATATGTAATTCCAAACTGGAAAGAGATAGTTGATTATGCTAAAAAGCTACACCAGATGGCGCCGGAGGGGGCAAATCTAATAGGGTGGGATTTTTGCGTTAATACGGACAAAATAATCGTAATAGAGGGAAATGCAGGTCCGGGATTTCCATTGGAAATCAATTATAAACAGAATACCTGGAAAAAAGTAAAAAAATACCTGGATGAATTTTGATTATGTAACTAAAAAACACATTGATGTAACGGATAATGTTTCATCAATGTGTTTTTTTATTTCATTGCATTGGTTTGTTTAAACTAAGTGCAGAAGCATACCTGCAATTCTATAAGTGACAGGATTCATCATTTTCATAAACGTCGCATTTTTACCATTATAAGCTTTGAGGTACTTTCCGTTTTTCCAATTTGGGAAAGTAGTAACAAGCTTGTCCCAATTGGCTGCAATAGCCTTCTTTCTATCATACTTATCATCAATGTGCGCCATTCTCTTAAGCGAACTACACAGAAGAATTCTGGTGTAGAGGAATTCAAGGGTATCTTTGTACTCTTCAAGAAATCCATTCTCCTGATAAAATGAATAAATATCATCAAGTATCTGAAGAATCTGCATGGTTCTAAGTGTCTGATGATTGTTGATTGAGGTTGAGCGTTGCACGTAATGAACAAATGGCTGTTCCACATAGCAGATCTTGTTTATAAAGGGCACAAGCTTGCAGTAGAAGTTAACGTCCTCATAAATAAGTCCCTTGGGGAACTGTACGCCTGTTGAGAGCAACCAGTCTGTTTTGTAGATCTTATTCCACACTACAGAGCGACCATTCATTATCATCTCTTTTTTATCTGTGATATGCTCACCAATCTCAGTATCTTCGCTATTATCAAAGGTATGATGAAGATTACATTCAACGATATCGGCAGATTCTTTAATAGCCTCGTTATACATAACTTCATACATATCGGCATCAACGTAATCGTCAGAGTCAATAAAACCTACATATTCACCTTTTATATGTGAAAATGCATAATTTCTGGCATCAGAAAGACCACCG
This sequence comes from Butyrivibrio sp. XPD2002, assembly GCF_000423945.1. Lineage (GTDB taxonomy): Bacteria > Bacillota > Clostridia > Lachnospirales > Lachnospiraceae > Butyrivibrio. The sequence continues at coordinate 98,913 of NZ_KE384117.1, forward strand.
TTTTCTTTGTTGAGAATAACGATGCGGCTGTCCTTTTCTGCGTATTGCTGAAGTATTGATAGTGAACCATCTGTAGAACCATCATTAACAGCAAGAATCTCGATATTCTTAAGGGTCTGGCCGGTAAGAGTATCGAGACATTTTACTAAGTACTTTTCCACGTTATAGACTGGTACGATTATGCTGATTTTTGGACTGTTTGAACTCAAAATATATCCCCTGTTTAAGAAAGAGTGATGAACTTTGCATCCTCAAGTTGTTTTAAAAATTTCTCAATGCCGGCAAGACATGTGGCTTCGTCGACCTCATACATTTCAAGCATCTTATTAAGAATCTCGCCAACAGTTGTCTCTGTCTGTATATTATCCCAAATGTCTACGGCAGTACCACGAAGCATGAAGTATTTTCCTGTTTCAAAGTCGATCATGACCTTGTCCCCTGCCATATCTGTGACATCAATGTGTTTGATTAATGTTACTTTAGTTCCCTTATCCATAAAATATTACTCCGTTAAAAATGTAATTGTTGTTTTTTCAGCCGTAATTATATATTATGTAATCTGTCTCAAAAATAATGACATAATACATCTGTGTATTTTATCACAAATTGTTAAATCTAAAAAGATATTAATTATGAACGAAAAAGAAAAACTAATCTATCAATTTATTGAACTTCAGGAAATGGCTGCAGGGAGCGGCCCCAAGGAAACGGTTTTTGATAATCCGGATTGGGACATGCTTATATGGCTTAGCAAGAGAAACAAGTGCGGACTACTGTTTAATAATGTTGTCAATAAAAATCCTGAGGTATTTCATATAGATGATGAGACTCTGGATAAGTGGAATTCTGACTCGAAAAAGGAGTTTGTTGAGGCTTACAACATGTTTAATGAGTTTAAACGTGTTATGACGGCCTTTGATGAGAATAACATAGACGTGGTTATACTTAAGGGATATGTTCTTGCAGCTTTGTATCCAAGTATTTTTCAGAGATACAGCAGTGATCTTGATATTAAACTGGAACCTGAGGATAAGATGAAGGTGAGAAAAGTTCTCACAAGAGACCTTGGATTTGTATGGGATGAGGCTGACAGCAAAGAAAATGTTGATATTTACTACAACAATGACCTTAAGATAGAGGCTCATTATACCCTTTGGGAGGATTACGAAGGAGAGAATATCGAGATTCTTAAGGCTGAGAGGATGGATGATCCTGCTACGCTGATTGACGTGGATGTTGCTGAAGGGGTAAAGGTTAAAACCCTGGGAATCACAGAGCATCTCATCCTGCAGATGTTCCACATTGTAAAGCATTATATCCTTGAGGGAATAGAGAGTAGATATTTTTGCGATATTGCTTTTTTTGTAAATAAGTATCAGGATGAGATAGATTACAACAGATTCTGGACTGCTTTTGAAAAAATGCATTTTGATGAGTTCTGTGTGATATATTTTACAGAGTGTATAAAGCATTTTGGAATGACTGATAAAGCTTTGGCTGGAAGGAAGCAGCAATTACCTGAGGATGAGCTGGCCTTTTTGAATGACATCATTTTTCTTGGTAAGAGAGATGTTCATGATAATGCAGATTATAGTCTTTTGGGAATTCTGTCTCCCTATGTTAATGGAGGTAAGAAATCTGCAGAAAGTAGGAAGGGAAGGGCATTACAGGCGCTTTTTCCCTCAGTGCAGGATATCGATAAGAAATATTCTTATTGCAAAAAGTATCCGATACTCCTTCCGATAGCATGGGTACACAGAGCCTTTAGGACAATTTTCTTTAAGCTGACTAAGGGCGGTAAGGTTTACGGTGCAGGGCGTAAGCTTAAGGAGTCTGAGTACAGAATTCAGATGATGAAAAATGCAGGAATAAAGTAATTAAGGAATGTAACATGAAACTTGTTTCGGTCATAGTACCAGCTTACAATTGCATATTGTCTATAGAGCGTTGCATTAATTCCTTGCTTGCACAGACCTATGAAAACATAGAGATCATCATAGTTGATGATGAATCAACTGACGGGACAGGCGACAAGTGCTTTGCATTAGCAAAAAAGGATTCGAGGATTAAATTTCATTCGGTAAAGCATTGCGGTGTTTCTAAGGTTAGAAATGAAGGCCTTACATATGCATCAGGAGATTACATAATGTTTGCTGATGCGGATGATTATGTTAAGGATAGCTTTGTTATGCAAATGGTTTCAGCAATTGAGACTGCTCCTGATTGCGATATGGCTGTATGCAGCTACGAGAGAGTGGTTTACGGAGGATTATATCCCATAAGATCACTTACCGGTGCCGGAATTATCACGAAGGAAGAGTATCTGATAAATACACTTAAGGATCCCGGACACCATTATTTCGGTGTTCTTTGGAACAAGATTTTTAAAAGAGATATTATATGCGATTTGGGACTGTCCTTTAAAAAGGACATTACTCTCGGAGAGGATTTTGTATTTTCACTTAATTATCTTGAGAAAGCCTGCAAGATTAATATCATAGAGGACAGACTCTATTTTTACTGCTATCAGAAAAATGATACTTTGTCCAGAATAATTCACAAGTCACTGCAGGACTGTGAATGCGAGATGAATAACCGCGATAAGATATTTGATAATTATATTGAGGCTATGAAAAAAGCAGGGCTTTATGACAGGATGAAAAAGAGGATATACCATTACTGGGTAGTATTCCTCGTGAGACAGAGGTATTCCCTTAGAACGGAATACAAGTGGAGCAGAGAAGACAAGCGCCTGTGGAGAAAAGAAATGTACCGGAATTCAAACATAAAGACAGCACTATGCATATACTCAAGAAAAGAAGTGCAAATGGAGTATGCTGTTTTCGCCGGAGTTCAGGCAGCAAAAAATGTTATGAAAAAGGTTATAAAAAAGATAAGGACTTAGCAAATGGGAAGCGTTATGGTAAAGACAGTGCCATGGTCGCTTCCTGTTTTTGAAGTACATTCAATATAGCCGCCCGAAAGCTCAATTATCATTTTACAGATGGAAAGCCCAAGGCCGGCACCCTGCATGCTTCCGGGATTTCTTGAGGTGTCAGACATAAAAGTTCTTTCGAAGATTCTTGGAAGATCCTCTTTTTCAATGCCTTCGCCGTTGTCACTTACTGAGATGATGACATGCTTCTCATCAACAGAAAGTTTGGCTCCCAGTGTTATGCGACCATTCCCGAAGGTGTGTCTCCAGGCATTTTCAAAAAGATTATCCAAAGCACGATTCATGTAATTTGTGTCTATTTCTATATTCCACGCAAATTCCAGTGGAACATCCAGTATTAACTGCATATTTTCATAACGGGGATTTAATTCCGTCATGAAGAAAAAGTCCTCAAGATAGTTGCCACAGGGGACAACAGAGGGTTTTAACAGATTATCGCTTGTGCTTAGCTTGGTGAGAACAAAGATCTCGTTTATCATATATTCCAAAGAGAGCGCCTTGGAGTTTATAAGGGTATAGAGCTCCGAGCGTTTTTTGTTATCTATATCATCTGAGCTCTGAAGATATTCTATTGCGCTTCTGATAGCAGCGATAGGAGATCTCAGATCATGGGATATGTTTGAAAAGAATTCATTTTGTTCGGTGATGAGTCCACTTAGCTTGTTATTGGATTCGTATAGTGCTTTGGACAGATCCTCAACAGACAAAAAGGGTTCGTTATAGGTTTGTTTTTTATTCTGTGTATTTTCAGACATTTTCTTTTCCTGCTTTATTTTGGAATTACGAATTTATAGCCTTTGCCATAGGAGGTTTCAAGGCAATTTTCAAGACCGTTGTAGCCCTCCAGTTTTTTTCTTAAACGGCTCGCCATGACCATGATGGAGCGGCGGTCGCTTTCCTGATAAACACCCCAAATATGCAATCCGATTTTTTCAAATGAGATGACTTCTCCGGGAGAAGACACTAGCATGAAAAGCAGCTCGTATTCACGGTTTGAGAGGGCTATCTCTGACTCATCATTGTAAAATACCTTGTGGTCCAGCGGCTTGATTTGAAGCGGTGGATATGATATTGTATTTGCTGTTTTAGTATGAGTTTTTTTTCTTATCTGGAGTTTGATTCTGGCGGAGAGCTCTTTTAAACTATAGGGCTTTACCATGTAGTCATCAGCTCCTGATAACAGACCGTCCACGCGGTCATCCTCAGAACCACGACCTGACAGAAGGATTATTGGTGCAGAAGTCATTTTCTTTAATATGGGAACAGCGGTCAGACCGTCAGTTCCTGGCATCATGATATCAAGAAGGATACAGTCAGGCTTATGTGTGGATAGTGCTGAGATGGCATCGTCAGCGGTGTAAAATATATCAACCTGATAACCTTCGCTGGTCAGATAATCACTGTTTATTTTTATTACATCTTTGTCATCGTCAATGAGCATTATGCTGTCCATAAATAACTCCTTAGGTTAATCATTCGGTAAGAAATAGCTTTAATACTAATACATGATTATAACGCAAAAACGTTTGATGTAGATACATGTATTTTGAAAAGGGGAGACCATGAAATTAAAAAAGTACTACAAAAAATATAAAGAGGATAAGGCCAGGGGAAAGGATTATTTTAAATGGCTTTTCAGTTATACCAAGCCATATTTATGGAAAATAGTTCTGCTCATGCTAATAAGTGTGTCTATGACATATCTTTCTATACAATATGCAGTTGCTTCTCAGAAACTGATTGATATGGCCGGTGGGGGACAAATTACTTCAAAGGCTATAGTAGTATTTGTGTTTCTGATGGTCGTGATGCTGGTTGTGCATGTGATAATAGATATGTTTACGGCTATGCTGAATGAAAAATATACATTTGGCATTCGTAAACAGGTTTATGATAAACTTTTACATTCTGAGTGGCTCGGAACCCAGCGATTCCACACCGGAGATATGATGACTAGAATGACTTCAGATGCAGGAAATGTTGCAAACGGAATGGTAAATGTTGTTCCTGAAATTATAGTGCTTTTTATTCAATTAGTTGCGGTATTTATTACACTTTATATCAATTCTCCATTCCTTGCTATTTGTGCGCTATTTCTTACTCCTGGTGGTATTCTTTTGGCGTTCCTAATAGGTAGAAAACTGAAAAGATTACAGATTAAGGTTCAGGAAACAGAGACTGCATATAGATCATTTATTCAGGAGAGTCTTGCTAATATCCTTGTTGTAAAGGCTTTTTCTAACGAAGAAATGTTTTCTGATAAACTTGCAGAATTAAGAGAAAACAGATTTTACTGGGTTTGGAGAAAAACAAAACTTTCTGTAGGCTCAAATCTTGTATTAAGCGGAACGTTTCAGGTTGGATATGTTATCGCGTTCATTTATGCAGCAGGTCAGATTTCCAGGGGTGAGATCACGTTTGGAACGATGACATTGTTTCTTACACTTTTTGGAAGAGTACAGGCACCTATGGCAGCTCTTGCACAGCAGCTTCCAGGTGTGGTTTCTATTTTCTCAGCAGCCGGACGTATCATGGATATTCAGGATATTCCCCTTGAGAACAGATTGGAGTCTGTTGAGATGAAGGGGGCTGTAGGAGTTGAAGTTTCTGATGTTTCCTTTGCCTACGCTAAGGAAGAGATACTTCATGACGTATCCTTTGATATTAAGCCTGGAGAATTTGTTGCAATAATCGGTAAATCAGGTATTGGTAAGACAACCCTTATCCGTGTGCTCATGAACTTTATTAATGCCGGAAAGGGCAATATTGAGTACTTTGATGAGCATGGCACCAGAACCAAGGCAAGTGCTTCTGTTCGTGAGTTTGTATCTTACGTTCCTCAGGGAAATACTCTGTTTTCCGGTAGTATCAGAGATAATGTCCTCATGGGTAAGCTTGACGCCACCGAGGAAGAAATGTGGGAAGCATTGGATATGGCTGTTTGCCGCGAGTTTATAGAAAAGCTTCCTGATGGAATTGACACGGTTATCGGAGAAAAGGGTGTCGGTATTTCAGAGGGCCAGGCTCAGAGAATTGCTCTTGCCAGAGCCCTTATCAGAAAATCACCCTTTGTTATTCTTGATGAAGCCACATCTGCCCTTGATGAGCAGACGGAGTTTGAACTTCTGCAGAGACTTGGTGAGCTTTCACCTAAGCCCACATGTCTTCTCATAACTCACAGAACCAGTGTCCTTAAGTATTGCTCCAGGGAGCTTATGATCGATAACGGATATGTGACTATGCAGGATCTGTAAAAAGTTGATGTAATTTAATGTCAGTGCAGATAATCAGGATATGAAACTGATTGTTTGCACTGTGTTTTTGTAAAAGATTTTTAATAAAAAGGAGAAAACTGTCAGTGGAAGTAACCAAGTATAAGATTGCTGATTTCGTAATAGAATTAAGGGGCGATTCTATCTATATGGATGAAAGCTTTGATCTGTTTTTGTGTAACAATTCTGAAAAAACAGACATGATTATTAATATAGAAGAAAAACGTCCATTTTTTCCAGAATATTTATGGAATAAGGGAACTAAAATTGGAATTTTTCATGTGTATAAGAAAAAAGATTCAATTATTCAATTTTTTCCCTATCAGACACATAAAGGTGTAAAGCTTGTAGAGTTAAAAAATGATTTCCATGAGGTTACGTATTACCTCTGCGATAAGATGGATAGCCCTTACGTCAAGAGTATCGGACATGATGTTTATGTTGAAAGCATGCAGGGAGTTATTTTTAATCTTTTCAGAGAGACATTTTTTAACATGATTCTGTTCGAGAACGCTATGTCAATTCATTCTGCAAGTGTTATTGATGAGGATAAGGCGGTCGTTTTCTCGGCCTCCTCCGGAACAGGGAAAAGTACTCAGGCGAATATGTGGAACAGGGTTCTGGGTTGTGAGGTTCTGGATGGCGATGTTACAGTGTGCCGAGAAATAGACAATAAGCTCTATGTCTACGGATTACCCTGGTGTGGCAGTTCGGGCCAGTTTGTGAACAAAAAGGTTGAACTTGGCGCTATCGTGTTCTTGAAGCAGGCAAAGGAAAATAACGCAAGAATACCATCGCTAAAAGAAAAAATTGGCTACGTTTTTTCGTCAACCTTTAGTGAGACCTGGGATGAAGAGATGGCAAACAGGCGAGCTAAAATAACTGAAAATATAATTAAAAAGGCAAAAATTATTGAATATTCATGCAACATGGATGAAAGTGCAGTTGCCATTTTGAAAGAATTCTTAAGAAATTCTGAATATTAACTATTGCCTTGAAAGTTTATTTCATTTTTGCTATATTCTTTTACTGAAGTTTATAAAAAATTAATATTTATTTTTAGGAGTGGAATGATGAAAAAAAGTTATGTTAAACCGGTTCTTAACTCATCAATGGAGGGAACTCTGGAGGGAGTATACGCTTACGGTCAGGCAGGTTGCTTTGGCTTTGGTTGGAAACCTTGCAATCCTAGACCTTGTCAGCCTGAGAAGAGGTGCTCAAACAATGGTTCTGAAACACCTCAGTCTCGAAACAAAGGCATTTCTATAAGCATTGAACTTATTATTGGCTGGTTTTGCGGCCGCCGCTAATTTTTGATTAGTTTTGTGGCGTTGGTAATACGCCTTCGCCACATTTTTTAAAGGTAACACACGATGAAGTACAACAATGAGTTTTCAGTTTGTGAGGTTGCCGGGCAGTCGTTTCTTGTCCCTACGGGGTCCAAGGTTATGGATGTGGACAAGATGACAGATCTCAACGAAACAGCGTTATTTATCATCAATACTCTCAAGGGGAGAGAGATGACTAAGGAGGAACTCCTGGACAAGATGCTTGATGAATACGATGTTGACAGAGAAACTGCTGAGGCCGATCTTACAGAGTTTATAACAATGGCTGAAAAGCTTGGGGTTATTCAGTCATGATGGAACAGTCCGGGGATCGCGAGAAGATGATACCTACTGATGCATGGATTCCGATTTATCTGGAACGACTTGCAATGGGGCAGAAGGTCAAGATAGGACCTTTTGGATTTAGTATGTATCCTCTGTTAGTGGGGAATCGCGATAGTCTGATTCTTACAAAGATTGACAGACCTCTTAAGCGCGGAGACATATGTCTCTACAGGCGTGACGATGCAATATATGTTACGCATACAATTCATCATATTGATGATTCGGGGATTTATTTTCTAGGGGAAAGCCAACAGGATATAGAGGGACCGCTCAGGGGAGAGCAAGTACTAGCTGTGGCAGAGAGTTTCATTAGAAACGGACGTGAATATTCTTGTAATTGGGGAATATACAGATTTTTTCACGAGTTATGGTTGCTGATGCGACCTTTTAGGATAAGCCTTATAAGAATTTATAGGTTTGTCAGAGGTGTATGAATTAAAATAGTTGGATGATTTTTGGGGAGGCTATTTTGAAAAAAGTTTTGATGGTAGCGTCTTCCGGGGGACATATGGAAGAGCTCACGAGATTAAAGAAAGTCATTTCTAAGTATGATTGCTGCTGGGTAACTGAAAAGAATGATTTTCAGACCTATGGTAAGGAACATGAAGTTAATTACTATGTAATGCAGATTAACAGACGAGAACTTTTATTTCCGATAAAACTCTTGATTCTGTTTGTAAAGGCCTTTATTATCATTTTAAAAGAAAAGCCTGACTGTGTTATTTCTACCGGAGCACTTATATCTTATCCTTTTTGCAGGATAGCCAAGTGGATGGGCAAGAAAGTAATATTTATTGAGTCATTCGCAAGAGTAAATGAGTTATCGCTTACCGGCAGATTATTATACAATCATGTAAACCGATTTATAGTTCAGTGGCCAGAGCTGTCAAGGGAATATGACAAGGCAGTAGTCGGAGGCGGTATATTTTGATTTTTGTTTCGGTTGGTACGCAGAAATTTCAAATGGACAGACTTATGAAACAGGTTGAGATTCTTGCTGCCAAAATGCTGGATAAGAAGTTTGTTGTTCAATATGGTAATTCAACTTTTGTCCCAAAGAATTGTGAATGCCATCAATTCATGGACAGGGAACTTTTTCCAAATGTATTGATGAGAGTGAGCTGCTTATCTTACATGGTGGGGTTGGAACTATAATGCAAGGGCTTAAGCACAATAAGCCGATTATTGTTGTTCCAAGGTTAAAGGAATTTCACGAACATGTTGATGATCATCAGATGGAGGCAGCATGGGCACTTAAGCATTTCAGATGTGTGCTTATCTGTATGAATGTCGAATATCTGGAATACATGATTGGTCATGCCAGTGATTATCACTTTCAAAAGTTTATTGAGCCTCAGCATAAGGTAGAGGAGCTTGTAATGGAATGTATTGAAGAAGATACAGTTCCGGTAAAGCACACATGGCCATTGCCAAAGAGAATTAGGAATTTCTTTTCACTTGGTCCTAAGAACTTAAGTGATAAGGAAATTGATAATCATAAAGGAATTTAACGCAGCGTCTTTTAAGATAAATGACTATCTTTGTAGTTTTAAGGAATGGTCTGATAGATCTTGAGACGCTGTTGTAGCGTTTAAAAAGAGGAGTATTATGAATCAGAAACAGAAGGGAATACAGACCTACGGTCTGTGGCTGCTTGATATAGCTTGTATATCGGTTACTTATCAGATAGCTACATGGGTGCGTTTCTCAAATAGGAATGACTGGGGAAGTAAGCATCTGCACTATGCTACACTCGTCATTTTTATATTGGTCAGTACTCTCTACAGTTTCTTCAGAGACTGGAATGGGAACTTTATGCAGAGAGGCTATCGCAAGGAATTCTTTGCAGTAGCTAAGTACATTGCCGTAATGTTTGTGACTTCGCTGACCTTTGCTTTCTTTTTGCAGTGGTCATATATTCTGTCCAGAACAGTAATATTTAACTTTGCATGGATGAGCTTTTTGCTAACTTATGCAGTACACATTGCTTATAGAAAGTTTCTGCTTAAGATTTATAATAACGGAACCTATGCTTCTCAGGTTGTTATAATTGCGGAGAAACATCAGATGAAGGGCATTATTGAGAATCTTCAGAGTCAGATGTGGAGTATGGATTACAACATCGTTGGTGCGGCATATGCTGATGTTAAGGATATCGATGCGGATGCTGAACCTGAGATGATCTGTGGAGTACCTGTTTTTGCAGGATATAAGAACCTCACAGAGAAAATGGTTACGCTTACTTTTGATGAAGTATTTATATGTGCTCCTAACCTTCCAAGGGATTACATTAAGCCTATGGTCGAGGGCTTTAAGGAAATGGGTGTAACAACCCACTACAGTCTTGATATTCCTGAGTTTGGCGCATCTGGCAATACCGGTAAGTTCTGTAACCATAATGTAATTACCTACAGTGGTCCTGATTACAGCTATAAGAAGATGTTCATAAAGCGTGCAATTGATATCTGCGGTGCAATAGTAGGGCTTATTCTGACAGCAATTATTACTGTTTTAGTTGCACCTGCAATATGGCTTGAGGATCATGGCCCTGTGTTCTTCTCACAGGTCAGAATCGGTAAAAACGGTAGAAGATTTAAAATCTACAAATTCCGTTCCATGTATATGGATGCTGAGGAGAGACTTAAGGACCTTCAGGTTAATAACGAGATGAAGGGACTTATGTTCAAGATGGAGAATGATCCCAGAGTTACAAAGGTGGGTAAATTCATCAGAAAGACAAGTCTTGATGAATTCCCTCAGTTCTGGAACATCCTTAAGGGCGATATGAGCCTTGTGGGAACAAGACCTCCGACGGAGAAGGAATTTGAACAGTACAATGAGTACTACAGGCGTCGCATCAGCATGACTCCCGGTCTTACAGGTATGTGGCAGGTGAGCGGACGAAGCGATATAGATGACTTTGACGAGGTTGTTAAGCTTGATCTTGAAGCTATTGATAACTGGAGCCTTGCTCTTGATTTTAAGATTTTGCTAATGACTATTGGCGCTGTATTTGCATCTAAGGGAGCTAAGTAACAGTTACCGGGGATTACCAATGAAAGATGATATACAGATAGTAAAAAGGCATGAGCATAAGTATTACATCAATTATGCAGAATACTATTATCTGAAGCAGTTATTGCAAACGATAATGGAACCTGATTTATATGCCAAAGAAAATGGGGAATACTACATAAGAAGTCTATATTTTGATTCTGTCGATAATACTGACTATTACACAAAATTGGCTGGTATTGAGAATAGAAAAAAAGTTAGATTACGAATTTATGATTTAGATACCGATAAGGTGAAGCTGGAAGTCAAAAATCGATTTAATACATCTATGAGTAAGGAATCTCTGACAATCAGTAGAGATGAAGCGTTAAAAATGATCGGCACAGATGCGTCTTTTTTAGATAAATATAGTGAAAAGCCTGCTATAAGAGTAAAAAACTATATGATTAATCATCTTTATTCGCCAAAAGTTATAGTAGATTATGAAAGGGAGGCTTTTGTCGATAACGGACTTGGCGTAAGAGTGACCTTTGATAAAAACATTCGCTGTGCATATTCTGACAATATGTTTGATAAAACACTTGGGCTCATTCCTGTTTTCAGAGATCCGGTTATGATTCTGGAAATCAAATTTAATAGGGTGTTACCTGATTATATTAGGGATGTTATATGTACAGGGAGAGCTCTTAATTCTTCAATAAGCAAATATTGTATGGCAAGAGGACTTGTTGGCTGAGAAAGAGACAAAATAATTTATGAATAAGAGAGAACTTTTATATTATCTGCTTGAGAATAATACAAATATTTCGATAGAAGAGATTGTCATTGGACTATGTATATCTGTATTTTTGGCTTTTTTTATTCACTTTGTGTATAGAAAAACATATACAGGTGTTTTGTATAGCAAAAATTTCAATGTTACATTATTACTTGTTACAGTTATAACAACGATGGTAATGATGATTATTGGTAGTAATCTGGCACTGTCACTTGGTATGGTCGGTGCGCTTTCAATTATCAGATTCAGGACTGCAGTAAAGGACGCAAAGGACAGTGCTTTCATTTTCTGGTCAATAGCTGTTGGTATCGCTTGCGGTTCTGGGATATATTCTATTGCTTTCCTGGGGAGTATTATAATTGCAATCATACTGTTTTTTATGAGCAAGGGAGTTATGGATGATACAACCTACCTTGTGATAATACATGCTTTGGCGCAAGCGGATGAAGAAAAGATTTCTGATATTGTGGAAAAGCATTGTGCCAAAGTGAATCTAAAAATGAAAAATACAAATACTTCTGCTGTTGACTTAACATATGAAGTATCCTTTAAAAAGGGAAAAGAAAAAAATATTACAAATGATATTATGGCTATTGGTGGAATAAATGCTATAAATATTGTTACTTATAATGGAGAAGTAGCAGGCTGATTAGTCATTGAAACTGAGGGGATTTGGTGAAGGATAATCTAATTTCGGTAATACTTACCGTTTATAACAGAGAAAAATGCTTAAGTCGATGCATTGATAGTGTACTATCACAAAAAGATGTAAACCTTGAACTTATCATAATTGATGATGGAAGTAGTGATAGTTCTCCGCAAATATGTGACAGATATGCAGCGACGAATGAAAATGTCAGAGTTATTCATAAAAAGAATGAAGGAATCAGTATAGCAAGAAATATGGGGCTTGATAATGCAAAAGGGGACTATATTTTTTTTATAGATGATGATGACTTTCTTCCCGAAGATGCACTTTATACCTTGTTGTCTTTGGCACAAAAACATGACACTGACTTGGTAATAGGGAATTATGCGGAATATAATGATGATATCAGTTTAAAACGAAACATAGAAATTCCTGAGAAATATAGTAATAAAATGATCTCTAATCGTGAAGCATGTGAATTTCTTCAACTGATTTATGAAACATATATTATTATCGTTAATTGGGCAAAATTATATAAAAAGAATGTATGGGATGGAATAAGATTTCCGGATGAAGTTATAAAAAGTGAAGATCAATTTGTTTTTCCTAAAATAATGGAACGATGTGAGAAAATTTATGTGACTGATAAGGTGGTTTACAATCAGGTAATGTCAGAGCATAGTATTACAAGGAGCAGTTATGATAGGCGATTTCTTTATCATCCTGAAGGGAATGCTGAGATTTTAAAATATTTACTGCAAAAAAAGTACTATGATTTGGCTCTGTTCAATTTTAGGGATGGAGCAAACAAATTGATGCGCTGCAATGATGTATTGGCTGATGAAGAGTGTGTGAATGAGATTCAAAGGTTGTATATGATATATCATGACTTTGCAGTATATTTATTACCGTATGCAAAAAATCAAGATAAGTTCAGATTACAATTATTTATAATGAGTTTTGATTTTTATGCATCAGCTAGAAACATAAAGAAAAAATTGAAGTTTAAAAAGAATCGGGAGAGCAATTGAAACACCATTTTTTTTATAAAATATTAGCAGTATCATTTATGATACTGTTAATCTTTTTTTTGATTTTATGTATTGAAACGGAATATAAGAACGTAAAAAAATATGATGGAAATGATACGGAAGATACTCTGCTCATTAATGAAATAATGTATACCAATTTGGGGTTACAAAAGGATGCAGATGGCGATAGTAGTGGATGGATGGAAATATACAACTATGGACAGAAATCCGTAAATCTTTATGGTAAATGTCTTTACATCGGTGAAGATGGAATGACAAAATGGGAATTTCCGAATTATAAACTTGGGGCTGGAGAATATCTTATTGTTTGGACATCTGGGAAAGATAAAGTTACATCGAATGGAGAATTGCATTCTAATTTCCTGATAGATGCTAATGATAAAATATCTCTTTATGATGATTGTAATAATTTAATTGATGAATGGGATACTGACTTTAATGTACCGATTGGGTTATCTGTTGGGCGACTTGCAAGAGACCCGCAGAAATTGGCGGTTTTTTCGAAGAGTTCACCAGGAGCTGCTAACAGGGCAAGAACAATCTACTCTATTTCTAAAATGGATGCTTCTCTGGAAGCTCCATCTTTTTCGCATGAATCAGGCATATATAATGATAAATTTGAACTAAGTCTTTATGCAGATGACTATGATTCAGTAATACTCTATACGTTAGACGGATCAGAACCTACTGAAAATTCATATATATATAAGGCTCCTATTGTTATCAAAGAAAGAAGTGATGAGCCTAATAAGTTGAGCGATGTCATTACTACAAATGACTATATAATGAAGTATAAGTGGGAAAACACATATAATTATAAATGCACCGTTGTAAGAGCCAGGACGATGAAAAATGGCGCACTATCTGATGAAATTGTAACCAAATCTTATTTTATTTCACCACAAACAACTTTTAATATAGTCTCACTTTCAGTAAATCAGGAGGATATGTTTGGCGATAAGTATGGAATATATGTTCCGGGAAATACTTATCAGTTATGGAAAAAGTATAATAAAGGTGTAACCAGTGACTTTTCTTCTCCCGCAAATTATTATGGCAATAAGAAAATAAAGGGACATGTTCAAATATTTGATAAAGACGGTGATATCTGCGCTGACGATGATGTAAAGGTTAAAGTAACAGGTGCAGCTTCGAGAAGTAATGCTGCAAAAAGTCTTAAGCTTATATCCGATGAAGATGGATTTGAGGGAGATATTTTTGAGGTATTGCCTATTTCTGATTTTTATAAAGGTGCAGATAAATGCGACGCTGTTACTTTAAGGGCAAGCGGTTCTGATTTTAATAAAACTATGTTTTGCGATTCTCTTGCTATATCAATTATTGCTGGAGAGATGAATGCGTCGTTTTTGGCTTCTCAACCCTCTGTACTTTTTATCAATGGAGAATATTGGGGGATACATAATATCAGAGAAGTTTGTGATGCGAATTATTTTTACAGGCATTATGGGATAATAAGTGAAAATTTAAAGCTGATAGAGCTAAACAATGGTGCTGTTGGTGAGAAACGAGTAGAAGCAGGAACAGAAGAGGATATCAATGAATACTATGATCTGGTTGATTATGTTATAAAAAATGATCTGGCAGATGAAGATTGTTATAAATATGTCAGCTCTAAGGTAGATATTGATAATCTGATAGATTATTGCATTTGTCAGATATATTTTGGTAATTATGATTGGCCGGGGAATAATTATCGTATTTGGAGAGCGGATCAATCTGACTCGGAATATGGTGATAATAAGTGGAGATTTGTATTATACGACTTAGATAGAGCTTTTTCGTATACAGACTTTAATTCTATTGAATATGTTTTTAACGAGAACTATGGTGAAGAGATTTTAAATGGTATCTCACATTATCACGATGAAAATCGTGAATTATTCTACAGCCTTATAAAAAACAAAAGCTTCGAAGAGAAATTCTTTAACAGACTCGAAGCGTGTCTTGATACAACGTTTTCCTCTGAAAATGTCGTATCACAGATTGAAACCATGAGGGCGTTATATGCACCTGAAATGGAAGCACATTTTTCCAGATGGCATATTACTGATGGATGGTTAACAAAATTACGTAATATGATAAAATATAACTATTCTTACAATGACACATACACTTATGAAAACTGGGAAAAAAATGTTGAAGATATGAAGGCCTTTGCCAGGAAAAGGCCTGAGATGCTTAAGGAATATATAAAGCAGTACAGAGAACAACATGGGAAGAAAAAAGAGACCGACAATTGAATTTAGATTTTATGAGATTCCTCAGGGACAGAGCTGTCTGGCTCTTCTTGGTGAGAAATGGATCAGAATATATGGGGAAGGGGAGAATGCCCTGCACTTCCATAATCTTTTTGAGGTTGGATATTGCAGATATGGCAATGGCGAAATAGTTCTGGATGAGAGAAACTGCCAGTATGTGACAAATATGTTCTCGCTTATCCCACCTAATTATCCTCACACCACTACAAGTAAGGAAGAGAATTTCTGGGAGTATTTCTTTTTTGATCCGGAAATAGTAGTTCAGCAGATTTATCCTGACAACACTCCAAAGCAGCGTGAAGCCATCCAGATTATAAATAAAAGGGCGGATCTTCTGTATGCTGATGAGGATCAGGAGATGGCTGAATTAATAAAGCGTATCATGGAGGAAATGAGGGATAAGAGGTCTTATTACAAAGAGACTACGCAGAATCTGATAAAGGCCCTGGTGTTCCTTATGATGAGAAAACATAAGCCCATGGACGCAGAAAAGCCTGTTATAACCGAGATGGAGAGTAGTGGCGACATGATGACCATTAAGCCTGCCATTGAGTACATCGAGGAGAAATACGCCGATGAGATAAGGGCTCTTGATCTTGCCAATGCCTGCAATATGAGTGAAACACACTTTAGACGTACGTTCGCTGAGATAATCAATATGGCTCCCATGGATTACCTCAATCTGGTCAGGGTTCAGAAGGCCTGCGACACTATGAAGAAGACAGATCATTCTATGGAAATCGTTGCGGTGGAATGTGGTTTCGGCAATGTGTCGACTTTTAATAGGAATTTTAAAAAATACCTGGGTACTTCGCCGTATCAATGGAAGAAAAATAAGGATAATTATGCCAATAAGCTCCTTGACTACAATATTCACGCCTTAAAGGGCTGGTAAGGCTTAAATAAGCCAACTTAATCATTTAAGTTTATTAATATTCTGTTCAAAAATTATTCATAATTGGTCGATAATGCACATTTTAGTCTTTAAAATGTGCATTATTTTTTATGACCATTGGTATAATATACATAGATTTGATTCGAAAAGAGATTATTTCAGTCAAAATGCCTAAAACTCATCTGACATAATCTTAAGAAATGAATCAGGTACGAATAATAATTTATTTTCATTAGGGAGGACATTAATAATGAAAAGAAAAGCATTATCAATGGTACTTGCATCTGCTATGACACTTTCAATGATCGCAGGCTGCGGCGGAAGCGGAGCAGATACAGCTACTACAACAAACGAGACAACAGAAGCTACAGAGACAACAGAGAGCACAGATGCTGCTGAGACAACAGAGAGCACAGATGCTGCTGAGACAACAGAGGAGTCTACAGATGCAGCTGCTGAGGAGACAGAGGCACCTACAGCTGATGTTTCTTCTGAGGGTGAGCATGAGCTTTCAGTTTATGCTTGGGATAAGAACTTCAACATCCCTGCACTTCAGGCTGCTGAGAAGGCTTATCAGACAGTTGATCCTGACTTCAAGCTCAACATCATCGAGCAGTCAGCTTCATCAGACGTTGAGAACGCTGTAACACTTGCAGCTAACTCTGGTGATTACTCACAGCTCCCTGACATCGTTCTTTTCCAGGATCACTACATTCAGAACTACGTTACAAACTATCCGGATGCATGGATCGATCTTGAGGATGCAGGTATTGACTGGAGCAACCTCGGTGCTGAGAAGATTTCTTACTCAACAATCGATGGCAAGCACTACGGCGCACCTGTAGACAACGGCACATCAATCTTCGCATATCGTACAGATATCCTTGAAGAGTGTGGCTACACAATTGACGATGTAACAGGAATCACATGGGACAGATGGCTTGAGATCGGCCGTGAAGTTAAGGAGAAGACAGGTAAGTATCTTCTTTCCATGGACCACAACGGAGACGATCTTCCTTACATGATGATGCAGGCTGAAGGCCTTTCACAGTGGAAAGATGGACAGCCTTACTTCGTAGGCAATGAAGACCTTAAGAAGATCCTTCAGGTTATCATCACAGGCGCACAGGACGGCGTTATCTACCTTTGCAATGACTGGTCAGAGTACACAGATACTTCAATCATTGGCGATCAGGTAGCAGGCGTATTCAACGGTAACTGGATTATTCCTACAATGGAGCAGAACGCTGAGGCAAGTGGAAAGTGGCAGATCACAACTATTCCTACACTTTCCGGTAAAGAGGGTTACGCAGCAAACGGTGGTTCTTCACTTTACATCACAGCTAACTGCACAAAGCCTGAGCTTGCTAAGAGCTTCCTCGCTTACACATTCGGCGGTGGAGACGGCGCTATTGCTACATATGATGACGCTCTTCGTAACGGTGGTGTTATCGGAACTTGCATCTCAGCTTCTAAGTCTGATGTATATCAGGAAGGCGTAGACTTCTTCAACGGTCAGTCAATCTATGCTGACATCGTTGCAATGGGTGCTAACGTTCCTGTAGTAGAGCAGAGTGATTATCACTACAACGCTCGTACATACATCCAGGCAGCTATCACAAACGTAATCAACGGATCTGACCTCGACACAGAGCTTCAGAACGCTGAGGATCAGGTTAAGTTTGAGATGGGACAGTGATAACTTGGCGAGGTTCTTTCGAGCCTAGTTAGAATTGTTGTTCTGGCGAGCGATAGCGAGAGCAGAACTACCTTATGATATTGGGATTTTTAAATTAGGGTTATTAGAGAAGGATTTTTATACGGGGAATCGGCTTCCGGTTCCCCGTATTCTTAAAAATGAAGTAAACGAAAGTTTTTTAGAGGAGAACAAAAATGGAAAAGAAAAAGAAAATGAGCCTCTTAGCTAAACAGAGAGCAGCCGGTTGGCTCTTCCTTGTTCTTGCATCCGCGATGATCATAGTGATGAGTTTCTACCCTATGGTACAGGCACTTATAACTTCTTTTAAGACAGGAACGGGTAAGAACTTTAAATGGGCTGATCCATGGAACTACAACTATATAAGAATGTTCCAGGACAAAATGTTCATGAAATCTGTAGGAAACACATTCCTGTATCTGATTATTCAGGTACCGATCATGCTTATACTTGCGATCCTTTTAGCACAGCTTCTTAACAATAAGGATCTTAAGTTCCGCGGACTTTTCCGTACATGTGTATTCCTTCCTTGTGCAGTATCTCTTGTATCATACGCACTTATTTTCAGATCTATATTTGCTACACAGGGTCTTGTAAATATTATTCTTACAAACCTTGGTATCATTCATGAAAACATTAACTGGCTGGGCCAGACCAATACGGCGAGATTCGTAATCATCATAGCGCTGATATGGCGCTGGACAGGATACAACATGGTATTCTATCTTGCCGGACTACAAAATATCGAATATTCAGTGTATGAGGCAGCAAAGATCGACGGAGCTAATGCATGGAAAACATTCTGGTACATGACAGTTCCGCTTCTTAAGCCGGTAATCATTATGACATTCATCATGTCAATCAACGGTACATTGCAGCTCTTCGATGAGTCAGTCAACCTCACAAACGGTGGACCTGCAAATACCACAATTACAATGTCTCATTACATTTACAATAACTCATTTGGACAGGGTGTTGCTAACTTCGGTTATGCATCCGCAATGTCATTCTTCGTACTTATACTTGTTGCTATCTTAGCTGCAATCAATTTGAAAGTAGGTGATACACGTGACTGAGAAAAAGAATAGAAGCGCGATTCAGCGAAGACTGATTCCTACATACATATTTTTGATAATTGTATCAATCTTTTCCGTGTTCCCTCTGTTTTGGATGGTTACAGCGGCTACAAACCCCAGTGTTGAGGTATCAAGAGGTAAGATATGGTTCGGTAACTATATCGCTACTAACTTCAACAACCTGGTGAAGAGTTCAAACCTTTGGGAATCCTTTGGTAACTCAATGCTCTATGCAACAGTACAGACACTTTTATGTATTTTTATCTGCTCACTTGCAGGATATGGTTTTGAGCTTTATCATGACAAGGCTAAGGATATTCTCTTTGCAATACTCCTTATGGCTATGATGATCCCCGGAGTTGCTACAATGATTCCGTTGTTCACCATGATGAGTAAGTTCAAGCTCCTTAATACAGTATGGGGCTTCGCACTTCCGGCAATCTCCACACCGTTTATGATCATGATGTTCAGACAGAATTCCAGAAACTTCCCTGTGGATATCATGGAAGCTGCAAGAATTGACGGCCTTTCAGAGTTTGCTATTTTCTTCCGCATGTATATGCCGGTTATGAAGTCAACTTATGCAGCAGCAGCTGTTATTACCTTCATGAATTCATGGAATGCATATCTGTGGCCCAGAGTAGTAATGACAGATAACAGAGCTCAGACCATGCCTATGCTTATAGCTAACCTTGCAGGAGGTTATACAATTGATTACGGTATGCTTATGATGGGCGTATTGTTCTGTTCACTTCCTACAATGATAGTATTCTTTGTTCTGCAGAAGCAATTCACAGAAGGTATTACAGGATCAGTTAAGTAAAACCTTTATGGCGCAGAAGAGAGTTATCTTTTCTGCGCTTTTTATCTTAAAAAAGAGGGAAATATTTTTATGAAAGAGTTTAACTATGAAATAGTAAAGAACCCTGAGATTTTCATGGAAAACAGACTTCCGGCACATTCTGATCATGTGGCTTTTAAGTCAATGGCGGAGCTTATGACGGGGGAGACAAGCTATAGGCTTAGCCTTGATGGAATCTGGCATTTTCATTATGCGAAAAATGTAAATGCTGCTCCTTTGAATTTCTGGGAAAAGGAATATGATACCTCCACCTGGGACAGGATAAATGTTCCTGCTCATATTCAGATGGAAGGCTATGATAAGCCGCAGTATGTAAATATACAGTATCCGTGGGATGGATCAGAGGATTTAAGACCGGGAGAGATTCCGGAGAGATTCAACCCGGTAGCTGATTATGTGAAGCTTTTCACGCTTCCTAAGGATTTTAAGGGGGAGAAAATCTATATATCCTTCCAGGGAGTTGAGAGCGGATTTGCGCTCTGGCTCAATGGAAAATACATAGGCTACAGTGAAGACAGCTTTGATCCTGCTGAGTTTGACCTCACAGATGCACTTGTAAAGGGTGAGAATAAGCTTGCTGTAAGAGTGTTTAAGTGGACCTCAAGCAGCTGGTGTGAGGATCAGGACTTCTTCAGATTCTCCGGAATTTTCAGAAGTGTATATCTTCTTGCAGTGCCAAAGGTACATGTATCTGATATCAGGATTGAGACAGGACTGATTGATGACTACAAGTCAGCACATCTTGAGATCAGTGCAGTTACTTCAGGAAGCGGTATGATGGAATTAAAGCTCCTGTACAAGGGAGAGAAGGTATTAGAGGGCAAGATTCCGCTGTCAGCATCCGGCAAGACAACAGGAAGCTGTAACTTTGAGAAAATATATCTTTGGAGTGCAGAGGAGCCTAATCTTTACGAGCTTTATCTGACAATAACTGATGCCAGAGGCGCTGTTTACGAGGTTATCCGCCAGTATGTGGGACTTCGTAAATTCGAGATGAAAGACGGCATCATGCACCTCAATGGTAAGAGAATTGTATTTAAGGGCGTTAACCGTCATGAGTTCAGCCATGCAAACGGCCGTGTACCCAGCAGGGAAGAGGTTATTCAGGATATTGTGACCATGAAGAGGCACAATATAAATGCCATCAGAACAAGTCATTATCCCGATGACAGCACACTTTATGAGCTCTGCGACATATATGGTTTATACATGATTGCTGAGAATAATCTTGAGACTCACGGAACCTGGGAGCCCTTCGAGAGAGGAATTGAGACCGAGGACTTCGTGCTTCCCAAGGATAAGGAAGAATGGCAGCCCATGCTTCTTGACAGGATAGATTCCTGCTACCACAGAAATAAGAATCATCCTTCAATCCTTATCTGGTCAGTTGGTAATGAGGCCTTTGGCGGAACTGTTCCCTATGCTATGAGTAAACGTTTTAAAGAGCACGACAGCACAAGACTTGTTCACTATGAGGGGCTTTTCCACGACAGAAGATACAATGATACTTCCGATATGGAAAGCCAGATGTATCCTTCAGTTGAGATGATAAAGGAGCACCTTAAGAAGGATAAAAAGAAGCCTTTTATCTGCTGCGAATACACACATGCAATGGGTAATTCATGCGGCGGAATGCATCTTTATACTGATCTTACGGATACTGAGCCCAGATATCAGGGCGGATTTATCTGGGATTATATCGACCAGAGCATCCTGAAGAAGGACAGATATGGTAAGTATTTTGAAGCCTATGGCGGAGATTTCGGAGACAGACCTACTGACTATAACTTCAGTGGTAACGGAATAGCCTACGGCGACAGAACACCTTCTCCCAAGATGCAGGAGGTTAAGTTCAATTACCAGAATATTTCTGTTGCATTTGAAAAGAGCAAGTTCAAGGTTATTAATAAAAACTTGTTTGTTAATACAGATTCCTTTGATGCTACGGTTACACTTTTAGCTAACGGAATAGAAATATGTGAGACAAAGATGGATATCGCGGTTAAGCCGCTGTCCAATAAGTCCTTCAATATTCCTAAGGTGATAACAGAAGCCATGATGGAATATGAGAGTGGTTACAATCTCACATCAGGTACACTTGAATTTGTGCTTACTGTATCCTTCAGCTTAAAGGAGAACACTCTCTGGGCAAAGAGCGGCTACGAGGTTGCCTTTGGACAGACTGTTCTTAAGAAGATATCAAAGGCTTACAAGTGCAGCAGCAAGTTAAATGTTGTACATGGTAAAAATAATATTGGTGTTTATGGCGATGAGTTCTCCGCGCTGTTCTCAGTTATGGGTGCGGGACTTTGCTCATACGTGTATGCCGGAAGAGAAATGATCGAGAAGGCTCCTGCTCCTAACTTCTGGAGAGCGCCTAACGATAATGACAACGGAAGCATGATGCAGCAGAGATATGCTCAGTGGAAGATTGCAAGTATGTATCCTTCTATCAAGGGTAAGCCTGATCATGACATGGTATTCCCTGAGGTTACAGAAGGAAAGGATACTGTAAAGATTAAATATACTTATTATCTTCCTACTACGCCGGAGTCAGAATGCACAGTGACATACGAAGTATTTGGTGATGGAACTATCAGAACCGATATGAATTATATAGCTGTGAAGGGACTTCCTGATATGCCTGAGTTTGGTATGTTATTTAAGCTTAATGCTGACTATGACAACCTTACCTGGTATGGACTTGGGGCGGAAGAAACCTACGAAGACAGAAAGCGCGGTGGAAAGATTGGAATTTATTCCAATAAGGTTGCTGATAATATGGCAAAATACCTTGTTCCTCAGGAATGCGGTAATAAATGTGATGTAAGATGGGCTAAGGTTACTGATCTTAGAGGACGAGGAATGAAGTTCTTCGGTGATAATATTTGCTTTAGTGCACTGCCGTTCACACCTCATGAGGTTGAGAATGCGATGCACGATTACGAACTACCTAATGTTCACTACACAGTTGTAAGAGCGGCTATGCAGCAGATGGGTATAGCAGGTGACGACAGCTGGGGAGCAAGACCTCATCCGGAATACAGACTTCCGGAGGGAAAGAATTTGAGCTTTACATTCTGGTTTAAAGGCATATGATTAGCAGACATAAACCCCTCTTTTTAGAGAGGTTTATGTTTATTAATTCAGAAAAATATAATAGAAAAGTTTGGAGTATTTTTTATGAGAATGAACATGAAAGACTGGAAAATCGGCGATCCGATGATCAATGAAAATGATTATTGGCAGGATCCGAATTATGTGGCAGAGGATCCCGAAAAAGAAAAGCTGGTACTTAAGCTTGCGACGATGATTACAGACAGATACGCAAAGAAGATAAGGAGAAAGATCAATAACAGAGATCCTGAGTACTGGATGCTTGATATGATCCTTACAAAGGAGCAGGCAAGATTCCTTACAAAATTCAAAAAGACAAGAGTGCCCTACAGCATCGAAGAGCTTGCTAAGATGAACAACATGAGCGTTGAGGAGGCCAAAGTAATTGTAGATAAGCTCGTATGGATGGGCGTTCTTGAGATGAACCGCGCAAAGACTCCGGACAGACATAAGCAGTATGAGCTGCCGATTTACGTGCCCGGTTCTGCTGAGTTTATGATGATGCAGGATAAGCTTACGGATGAGTTTCCGCAGCTTGCAACCTTTTTTAACCTTATGACACAGCTTCCGCTTGGCGGAATAACTCAGATGGTTCCTCCCGGAGGAGCAGGAGTTGGAATGCATGTCATTCCCGTTGAGAAGGCTATCAGCATTGAAAATCAGTCAGTGCCTGTTGAGCATCTGTCTCGTTGGATTGATATGTATGACAAATTTGGCGTATCAGAGTGTTCATGCAGAAAGCAGCAGACAATGCGAGGCGAGGGTTCAGGTGAGATCCGTGGTGAGTACTGCATTGGAATGGGCGATATGGCTGAGTACATGGACAGCCGCGGAATCGGTCATTACATAACAAAAGAGGAAGTGTATGAGATTCTGGAGAGAGCAGAGCGTCATGGCTATGTTCACCAGATCACCAACATAGACGGCGAGGGTAAAATTGTAGCTATCTGTAACTGCGCTCCCGGTGTATGTAATGCGCTTCGTACATCACAGCTCTATAACACACCTAACCTTTCAGCTTCAGCCTATAGAGCACATGTAGATAAGAGTAAGTGCGTAGCCTGCGGAAAATGCGTTGAGGTATGTCCTGCAGGTGCTGCCAAGCTAGGACAGAAGCTTTGCAGGAAGGACGGCAGTGAGGTTCAGTATCCCAAGGTTGAGCTTCCCGATGCAAAGAGATGGGGACCTGATAAGTGGAACTACAACTTCCGTGATGATAATAAGATAAACTGCTACGAAACAGGTACTGCACCCTGTAAGACTGCCTGCCCCGTACACCTTTCAGTTCAGGGCTATATTAAAATGGCTGCTGAGGGCAGATACGAGGATGCTCTAAAGCTCATAAAGCAGGATAATCCACTTCCCATGATCTGTGGTGCTGTATGTAACAGACGCTGTGAGGATGCATGTACAAGAGGAACAATTGATGAGCCTCTTGCAATTGACGAGATCAAGAAATTCATTGCATCTCTTGATCTTAGCAAGGATAAAAGATACGTACCTCTTTGCGAAAAGCATGATGGAGGAATGTGGTCCGATAAGTATAAGGTTGCTATCATAGGTGGTGGTCCTTCAGGACTTTCTGCTGCATACTTCCTTAGAAGAGACGGCTATCCTGTAACAATATTTGAGAAGGAAAATCGCCCTGGCGGAATGCTCATGAATGGTATTCCCAGCTACAGACTTGAAAAGAATATCATCGAGGCTGAAATCGATGTCATGAAGCAGATGGGCGTTGAGTTTAAGTGCGGTGTTGAAGTAGGAAAAGACGTAACTATAGAAGAACTCAGAAAGCAGGGCTACAGAGCATTTTTCCTTGCAATCGGATGTCAGGGCGGACGCTATGCAGGTGTGCCCGGTGAAAATGCTGAAGGAGTCCAGACAGGTGTGGACTTCCTTAGAAAGGTGAATCTTGACCGCAATGAGAAGGTTAATGGCGATACAGTAGTAGTCGGCGGCGGAAATGTTGCTATCGACGTTGCAAGAAGTGCTGTAAGAGCCGGCTCCTCCAAGGTTACCATGCTTTGTCTTGAGAGCGAAAAGGAGATGCCTGCTGCGAAGGATGAAGTTGCAGAAGCAAAGGAAGAAGGCATCGAAGTATTAAACGGATGGGGACCGAAGGAAATCCTCACTGAGAATGGCAGGGTTACTGGAATAGTATTCAAGAAGTGTACCTCAGTAAAGGATGCCGATGGCAGATTTAATCCCAAGTATGATGAGAAGGATACCATCACTATCAAGTGTGAGAACGTCCTTTTATCAATTGGTCAGTCGATCGCTTGGGGAGACCTTCTTAAGGGAACAAAGGTTGAGCTTCGTCCTAACGGAGGCGTAATTGCTGATCCTCTTACACTTCAGACTGCAGAGCCCGATATCTTTGCAGGCGGAGATGTTTTCACAGGTCCCAGATTCGCTATAGATGCGATTGCCGGTGGACGTGAGGCAGCTGTTTCAATAAACAGATATGTTCATCCCGGAAACAGACTCGATCTTGCAAGAGACAGAAGAGAGTTTATTGAACTGGACAAGGATGATATAAGGATTGAGAGCTTTGACAATGCACCTCGTCAGATTCCTGGCAAAAAGGCAGGCATAGCAAAGGATACATTTGAGGACTTAAGACTTACACTTACTGAGGAGCAGGTTAAGAAGGAGGCGAACAGATGCCTTGGCTGCGGTGCAACAACCGTTGATGAGCACAAGTGTATCGGCTGCGGACTTTGCACAACCAAGTGTGAGTTTGACGCCATCCATCTTAGCAGGGATATTCCTGAAGCGAGTGTCATGGTACGCGCAGAGGACAAGTTTAAGAAGGTAGGTCCTTATGCTGTAAAGCGTGCAGGTAAGATACTGATTAAGAAGGTGTCGGGAAAGAAGTCATCCGACAAGAAAAAATCCGGTAAAAAGGCATCCGGTAAGAAGACATCCGGAAAGAAGTAATCTGATTAATTGAATGAATGGGACAAAGTGTGTCAGAATCTGGACTGGTGGTTTTATAAACACCGGGCAGAGGACGATATACTTTGTCCCTAAATTATTGTCAAAGCGCCTATTTTGTGGTATATTTTTATATTGGCAAAGGTTCATTATGAACGATATAATGAGCATCTATAAGCCAAAAATAATTTATTGATCGGAGACATCCTTGCTTAAGACATTTTCCATTACTGACGTTGGTCAGAAAAGAAAACTGAATCAGGATTATGTATTTTCCTCCGAAAGACGAATTGGTAATTTGTCTAACGTATTCATTGTGGCTGACGGAATGGGCGGACACAATGCAGGGGATTATGCTTCTAAATTCACCGTTAATACCATGGTGGAGGAAATCGAGAGATCCTTCGAGCAGAATCCGGTGAGAATACTTGAGAATGCAATTAAGATTGCGAATCAGAAACTGCGTGCCAAGGCTGCAGAGGATGAACACCTCTACGGTATGGGTACGACTGTTGTTGCTGCAACAGTTATGGGACGCTACCTTCAGGTTGCGAATGTTGGAGACAGCAGACTTTATGTCATTGGTGATGACATAAGGCAGATTACTCGTGATCATTCACTTGTTCAGGAGATGGTACGCGCAGGCGGCCTTGATCCTGAGGAAGCCCGTACGCATAAAGAGAAGAATATCATTACTCGTGCGATCGGCGCTGATGATACTGTTGATGTTGATTTCTTTAACGTTGAGCTCGAAAAGGGGGACATCGTGCTCATGTGTTCCGACGGCCTTACCAATATGCTGGAGGATCAGGAAATCCGCATGATTGTCAGTGGACAGAGAGATATTATAGAGAAGGCACAGAAGTTAGTGGATATGGCAAACCAGCATGGCGGTAAGGACAATATCGCTGTTATCCTGATTGAGCCTTTTGCTGACGGAGGAGCTGAATGATTAAGATAGGAATGATGATCGGAGACCGATACGAGATCCTTGAAAAAATAGGAACCGGCGGTATGTCTGATGTTTACAGGGCAAAAGATCATAAGTTAAATAGACCCGTTGCTGTAAAAGTCCTAAAACAGGAATTTTCAGAGAATGATAACTTTGTCTCTAAATTCCGTGTCGAGGCCCAGGCTGCCGCAGGACTTATGCATCCCAATATCGTCAATGTTTATGACGTTGGTGATGAGAACGGTATTCATTACATTGTAATGGAGCTTGTGGACGGTATTACCCTTAAGAGATATATAGAAAAGAAATCAAGGCTTTCGGTGAAGGAGGCAGTAAGTATTGCAATCCAGGTTGCAATGGGACTTGAAGCTGCTCACAATAACCACATTATTCACCGAGACATAAAGCCTCAAAATATAATTATTTCCAAGGAAGGTAAGGTAAAGGTTACAGACTTCGGTATTGCCAAGGCTGCCACCAGTAATACCATCACCTCCAATGTTATGGGATCTGTTCATTACACATCCCCTGAGCAGGCAAGAGGCGGCTATTCAGACGCCAAGAGTGATGTATATTCACTTGGTATCACTCTGTTTGAGATGCTCACAGGAAGACTTCCCTTTAACGGAGATACTACAGTCGCAATAGCTATTAAGCATATACAGGAGGATTTACCTTCTCCTGCAGAGTTTAGCGATGAGATTCCGATAAGTGTTGAGAAGATAGTAATGAAGTGCTGTCAGAAGAGTCCTGACAGAAGATATCAGAGCGCAGCTGAGCTCATAACAGACCTTAAGAGATCACTCATAACACCTGATGAGGATTTTGTTAATCTCGTTGATCCTGATGAAGAGGGTGCTACCAGAGTTGCGACCGAAGAGGAAGCAAAGAGCATCGGCGGCATGAGCGAAACAGAGCGGATGAGACTTAATGAAGAGAGCATCCGTGAGTACGAGAATCAGAAGAGACGTGAGAAGGAATATATCAGACGCCATGATGATAACTACGAGGATGATGAGGATGATTATGCTCCCCATTCATTCGGAGACAGTAACCGTATTGAGAGACTGACTGTTGCTCTTGCTATTATAGGTGCGGTTCTTGTCGGAATCATAGTTATTATCCTTGTGGGGAGATCCCTTGGAATCCTTGGCGGTTCTACAGAGGAGGAGATTTTCTCTGAGGCTTCAGGAGATGTTTCTTCTTTTGAAAATGGAATACAGATTCCAAATGTTACAGGTCTCTCATATGTTGAAGCTGTAACAGCACTTAAGGATAAGAACTTTAAATTTGAAAAGATAGAAGATGATGAGAGCACTCTTGCCAAGAATACAGTAGTTTCACAGACTCCTGAGGCTAATACCTACGCAGAGAGCGGATCAACAGTTACGATTGTTGTAAGTACAGGTAAGGGAGCTGAAGCACAGGCTCAGACATCTGCCGAGGCTTCTACAGAGGCCAGCAGCGCAGAAGCTTCTACTGCAGAGGCTGATAATAAGGTTGCAGTACCTAATCTTGTAGGTATTTCTATCGAAGAGGCTATAGCAGCACTTTCAGAGGCAGGCCTCGTTCAGGGACAGGTCGTTGATGTTAATAGTGACACCTATGGTGTAGATGTTGTAACAGCTCAGAGCCAGCCTGTTGGAACAATGGTTGAGCCCGGAACTGCCATCAATCTTGAAAAGTCTATAGGACCTGCAAGTATAACCTACAGCTTTTCAGGAGACATAGCTGCTCCCACAGAGGGACAGAACTATACAGACGGAGTATCCGTTCACGTTTCATTTGTTACCGCTGATGGCACATCACTTCTTGATACCACAACAGCTTCTTTCCCGATTACAGGAGTTGTTCGTACCGGACTTACATCAGCAACAGGAGTAATAACATTTACTTATACAGCTACAAGCCCTGCAACTACTGATGAGTATGGTAACATTATCGGAGGTACTTCCGAGGAATATACAGTTACAAGAGCTGTTACTTTTAATCAGGGAAATTAGTTTTTTGGAGTGTCTATGAAGGGAAGGATTGTTAAAGGAATCGCCGGATTTTACTATGTGAACATCGGTAGTGAAAAGGTTTATGAATGTAAAGCCAAGGGCATTTTCCGAAAAGACAATATAAAGCCTCTTGTAGGTGATGATGTAGATATTGAAATAATTGATGATGACGCCGGAACAGGCAATATCACAAAGATATTGCCTCGGCGTAATGAGCTTATAAGACCGCCGGTCGCTAATGTCGATCAGGCGGTTATTCTGTTTGCAATTGTTAAGCCGGATCCTAACTACAACGTGCTTGATAAATTCCTGATACAGATGAGAAGAAACGGGCTTCCGGTCATCATATGCTTCAACAAGCAGGATATTGCGTCGGAGGAAGAACAGCAGGAGCTTATGGATGCCTATGAAAAATGCGGATATGAGGTTATTTTCATAAGCGTTCACGAGGGTGTTGGAATTGACAGACTCTGTGAGAAGCTAAAGGGTAAGACCTCTGTTGTGGCCGGACCAAGCGGAGTTGGTAAGTCATCGCTTCTTAATAAGCTTCATCCTGAGGCTGCAATGGAGACAGGTGAGCTCAGTCGTAAGATATCGAGAGGCCGCAATACCACCAGACATTCAGAGATGTTTTATATTTCAGCTCTTTCTGATGAAAATGAGGCTACCTATATATTCGATACACCGGGCTTTACATCTCTTGCGCTAAAAGATATTACAGCGGAGGAATTGCCGCTTTATTACCCCGAATTTGAACCGTATGAGCCCTCCTGCAGGTTTGGTGGCTGCAGCCATATTGCAGAGCCGGATTGCGGCGTTAAGGCTGCTCTGGATGCAGGAGAGATATCTAAGGTGCGTTATGACAACTATAAGATCATCTATCAGGAGCTAAAAAACATGAAACCGGTATACAGATAACTGGTTTTTGAAAATAATTTGAAAAAATATTTGAAAACATATTGACAATTATTACATAAATGTTACAATTGTTTATGTTGTATATGAATAAACAACTTATACAACAATATCATTATTCCAAACTTTTTTATTATATTTTTCAAAAACCGGTGTGATAGCCCCCAAGTCTGTCACATCGGTTTTTGAATGTAGAAAAATATATTCTCATGGCCGCTAAGTGCCTGCTTTCCCCATATAAATCTTAATAAAACATTAATATTTGAAACGAAAAACTCATAAAATAGTCAAACATGCACATAAAGACTGGAAGAGAGGTCATGGAAACTAAAAATGTGCACAAAGAAATTACAGTAAAAACGCAATATATGGCTATTCGCCTGCAATATGTGATAAGTATAAAGATTTTTTTGTTGCTAGAATGAATTAGCTCGAATGCGAAAAAGCGTGTAAACACGGGATTGCACGCGGGAGAAAAAGTTTTGAAAAAAGGAAAGGGGAAGCAATGAAAAGACATTTAACGTTTTTATTGTCTCTTATGATGGTTGGGGGGCTTGTCATAGGAAACGGAACAAATTCGTTAGCTGCCAGTGTGGTAAATAGTTCCTACGTTAAGGGTGATAATGAGAACAACCCTGTAGTAACTCAGAACTACGGCGCAGATCCCGGAGTTATGGTGTATAACGATGAGGTTTTCATCTATGCAACCAATGACTCTCAGGAGCTTGCAGGTAACAACGAAAACACTTATGCGAAGATTGACACATTGAACTGTTATTCTTCCAAGGATCTGGTTAACTGGACAGATCACGGCAGCTTCAAGATTGCAGGAAGCGGTGGAGCAGCAAAGTGGGCCAGGAATTCATGGGCACCTTGTATTACAAGTAAGAAGATAAACGGTAAGGATAAATTCTTCCTTTATTTTGCAAATAATGGAAGCGGAATCGGTGTTCTTACAGCGGATTCACCGACAGGACCATGGAAGGATCCTATCGGTAAGGCACTTATCACAGGTGCTACACCCGGATGCAGTGGAGTAACATGGATGTTTGATCCTGCAGTTCTTGTGGATTCTGATGGAACAGGATACCTCTACTTCGGTGGCGGAATACCTAACAATCAGTTCGAGCATCCCAAGACAGCAAGAGTTATCAAGCTTGGCGCTGATATGACAAGCGTTTCAGGCTCAGCAGCTACAATTGATGCACCTTATCTCTTCGAGGACTCAGGCATCAATAAGATCGGTAATAAGTATTACTATTCATATTGCTCTAACTGGAACTGCAAGAATGGATTCAATAATGCAGCAATTGAGTATATGACAAGTAACAGTCCTATGGGACCTTTTACCTATCAGGGCGAAGTTATGAAGAATCCCGGTGTCTTCTTTAACGGCTCAACAGGTAATAACCATCACCAGATTTTCGAATTTGGCGGAAACTACTACCTTGCTTATCACACAAGATCAGTTGAATCCAAGCTTATAGGTAAGAGCCTTGGCTACAGAACAACTCAGATTGATAAGCTTACAGTTTCAAATGGTAAGATCAGTTCACTTACACCTTCAATGACAGGTGTTTCACAGACTTCATATGTTGATCCTTATTCTGCTGTTCAGGCTGAGACAATGTTTACTCAGAGCGGAATCGGCGTTTCAGGTAACGGCGACGGAACAGCATGGGTTGACAGTATCTCTAACGGCGACTACACAAAGGTTAAGGGAGTTAACTTCTCCAAGGGACTTAGCTCCATAACAGTAAGCGTTAACAGCAGAGGTACAGGTACTATCCAGGTAAGAGACGGAAGTCCCAGCGGAAGTCTCCTTGGTACAATCAATCTTTCTAACACAAACAACAAGAATACAGAGTTTACCGGCACTATGAAAAATGTATCCGGTATAAAGAACATCTGCTTTGTATTTAACGGAAGCTTTGAGTTTGATTACTGGAAGGCTGCAGGCACAGGTGAGACAGCAGGCGGCGGAAACCAGGGCGGAAATGAAGGCCAGGGTCAGGATAATAACCAGGGTCAGAATCAGGACAGCCAGACTAACAACAGCAAGTTCGAGTGTGAGAACATGATCAAGAGCGGTCAGTACACAGGTACTATTACAAGTCCTTTCAACGGCGTTGCTCTTTATGCTAACAAGGACACTGTAAGCTTTGACCAGTACTTTGCTTATGGTACTCACAACTTTACACTTCGAGGATGCTCCAACAACAGCAATATGGCTAAGGTAGAGCTTAAGATTGGCGGAGAGTCCAAGGGAACCTTCTACTACGGCGATGAGTATCCTGCTGAGTACACTATCGAGAACGTAAGCCATGCAACTGGTGCTACAACTGTTGAGCTTACAGTTACATCCGATGACGGAACATGGGATGCATATCTTGATTACCTTTCATGGGATAACGGTTCAGGTTCATCCTCTGATAACCAGGGTGGCAACCAGTCCGGTAACCAGGGTCAGGGCGGACAGGCTCTTAATCCTTCCGACTTAACTCTCCTTAATACCTATGGTCAGACCTTCGGATATTCAGGAACCTGCATCAACCTTTATCAGCTTAGAGATGCAAACACTCTTGATCTTATCAAGAAGAACTACAACAGTATTACACTTGAAAATGAGATGAAGCCCGACGCACTTCTTGGTGGCTCAGCTAAGCTCATTTCAGTAAGCGAAGCAAAGAACCGTGGATACTATATCCCGGACAATTATAAGGAATCAACAGTTCCTCAGATCAACTTCAATACAGTTGATGAAGTAATGAAGATCTGCTACAACAACGGTCTTAGAATGAGAGCTCATACACTTGTATGGCATTCACAGACTCCTTCATGGTTCTTCAGAAACGGATATGCAGGAAATGGTGGCTTTGTAAATCAGAGCACAATGGATGCACGTCTTGAGATGTACGTAAAGACAGTTATGAACCATGTATACCTTAGCGAGTACGGCAGTGTAGTTTATGCATGGGATATTGCAAACGAGATCCTTCATGCAAGTAACTCCGGCTGGGAAGCTGTATACGGCAACAATAAGGTAAATGCTCCCTATGTTAAGAAGGCATTTACATACGCTTATCAGACACTTGATTACTTTAAGCTTACAGATTCAGTTTCACTTTTCTACAACGATTACAACACATACATGGAGGTTAATGATGTAATCAAGCTTGTGAACTATATCAATTCTGACCAGAAGATTTGCTCAGGTGTGGGAATGCAGTCTCACCTTGGAACAAATTATCCTTCTGTTGATTACTACACAACTGCACTTAAGTCATTCCTGAATGCAGGCTTTGAAGTTCAGATCACAGAGATGGATATCACAAACAGCGGAGATAATGATCTTTCAAATTATGCTTATAATCTGTACAAGAACATTAACTCACTTAAGAAGAATGGTGGGAAGATCACAAGTATTACATGGTGGGGACTTTCAGATCAGGTAACATGGATAAATAATGCTAAGCCGTTACTTTTCAGCACACCTACATCCAAGAAGCCCGCTTATGACAAGGTAATCCAGGCTTACACAGAGACCTTTGGAACACCTACATCAGGCTATACACCTCAGCCTCTTCCGACACCTACACCTTCAGATGATCCTCAGAACGAAGAACCTCAGGAGGATCCTCAGACAGAAGAGCCTGAGAACGCAGGTGATACACATGATGCAGCTTACATCGCTGATGGCTGGTATTACCTCAAGAATACACTTTCACAGAAGTACCTTACTGTAGAAGGCAACAATGCAGATGGATGGGTAAATGTATACATCAGCACAGGAACAGGCGTAGACGGACAGAAGTGGTATGTAACCAATACTGATGACGGATTTATCACACTTACAAGTAAGCTCGGAAGCGTAATGCTCGACGTTGCTAACGGTGAGGACGAGGATGGAGCAAACATCGGTATCTACCAGGGCTACGGCGGAGATGCTCAGAAGTTTGTAGTTAGAAAAACAGACAAGGATGGCATTTACACAATTGCTACCAAGGCTTCAAACGGTACAAAGAATGTAGATGTATACGAGCATAAGACAGCTGATGGCACAAACGTTTGCCAGTGGACATACTATGGTAATCCTAACCAGCAGTGGCAGTTTGAGAAGATCGAAGGTGAGCAGGGCGGAAGTCAGCAGCCCGCTGAAGATCCTCAGCCTGAAACTCCTGCAGAGGACCCTCAGCCTGAGACACCTGCTTCAGATGGCCTTGCACTTGATTACTCAATAAACAGCTGGGGAAGCGGTTATCAGGTAAGTTTTAAGATTTCCAACAACACTGGAGCTGATGTGAATACATGGACACTTAAGCTCAAGAAGAGTAATATCAACATTGGATCAAGCTGGAACGTAAATGTGACAGAGGATGGTGAGTACTATGTAATTACTCCCGTTGACTGGAACGGATATATCGCTAATGGACAGAGCGTTGAGTTCGGTGCTCTCGGTGAAGGTTCAATCGGCGATACAATCGGATATTCTTTTAACTAAAAATTTTTAAAGAACATGTCTGCGCAGAGGAACACTTTCTTCTGCGCAGTTTTTATTTTATTCATTCACTGCGATTATTTCCGGAAACTGTAACTGATAGAATTTTATCCGTGACTGCATAAGGTAAAAGTGGTAAAATTTAGTAAAAATGTTACCGACATTGATCGAATAGTTTTTATTTGTGAGATTTGAAAAGGGAAAATATGTCTACTTTAAAAGAAATTGCAAATGAATGTGGCTTTTCAGTGGCAACAATCTCAAGAGTACTGAACAGGGATGAGACCCTGAATGTTCCTCAGAGCACCCGTGAGATTATTTTTGATACTGCGGAGAAGCTGAATTATAAGACAAAGTTTGAGAGAAAGCAGGGAAACCTTCCTGTTGATGAGCTTCTTGATGTTAACAGACCGGTTCTGTCAGCCAAGAGGATAGGTATTATCGAGATGCACAGCACCACGGAGCTCCTTGATGATACATATTATCTTTATCTTAAAAGTAATGTGGAGAGAGTATGCCTTGAAAAGGGCATCGAGACCACAATGCTTCAGTTTGACAGCGAAGAAGAGTGCTACAGGATGGTTGGAAACAGCATCGATGGAATAATAGCAATTGGACCTTTTTCCAGGCGACGGGTTGAGGCCATGGAGAGACTTACTTCAAGAATTGTATTCCTTGATTCAGCTCCGGATGCAATAAAATACTGCTCTGTTCAGCCTAACTATGAGACAGGAGTGGTACAGGGGATAGATTATCTTTTGGAGATGGGACATAAGAAAATAGCCTTCGTGGGACCTGTTGAAACCCGTAATTCAAAGGGAGATAAGGCTCCTGAGATGAGGCGCAGGATTTTCAAGGATATGGCTAAGATCCATAAGGATGATATGGAGCCTGTATATATTGAGACGGATTCCACCGGAAGTAATGCTATTGAGAAGATTGCAGAGTTTATCTCTGATTGTGATAAGAAGGAGCGCCCTTCCGCGTACTTTGCTTTTAATGAGACTACAGCTATCAATGTTATGAGAGGGCTTCAGAGTGCCGGCTTGTCTATACCTGATGACGCCAGTGTTCTTGGCTTTAACGACACGATTATAGCGACCTACACACAGCCTCAGTTGTCTGGTATTCATATCTACATAGATGAGATGGCGAAGGTTGCGGTTAATACCATGACACAGCTTTTCTTTGATGAAAATATGCTGCCTATAAGGGTTCTTGTGCCCACAGGTCTTTCAAAGAGAGACAGTGTAAAAAAGATATAATTTGTCCATACGAAAAAGTACATAAATAATTAAGTAAATTTTCAGTAAAAACACCCCATTGTTAGTAAGTAAAAAATGAAATAAAATTTTACTTACACTCATAAATATTTTCAATAATTAGGGTTAGATTATTTCAATAATTTAGGGAGGACGGATATTTATGAAGAGAAGGGGTTTATGTAAACGGGGGACTTGTGCGCTTCTATCCGCATCAGTTTCTGCAGTGACGCTGCTTGGTGGGCTGCCTTTTGAAGGAGCAGCTATCACAACCAGAGCAGCTGAGTCTAAAGTCGATAAGACTGTCAAGATCAATACCAAAGATTTTTCAACCTTTAATGACACAGATGGTGACGGGCTTGGAGAGTTCCAGGGATTTGGAACTTCTCTTTGCTGGTGGGCTAATCGTATCGGTTACAGCGATGAGCTTACGCAGCAGGCTGCCACATATTTCTTCGATGAAAATGAAGGCCTTGGTCTTACCATCGGACGCTACAATGTGGGCGGCGGCGACAACACCTATGAGCTCCATGACAATGGCAAAAAGGTGGAGGTTCCGAGGAATAAGAAAGCAATAATAATGACCGCTGACAGAGCGGTAACTCCATACACCGGTTCAAATATGAACTGCAGTGAGATGGGAAAATTCGGCAATGCCAGATATCTTAAGGCGGATGCTGACTTTGGATTTGCAGCGGGAGATAAGGTCGGCAAATTCAATACTATCGGATGGATAAATGAACTTGATGATGTACCCGGAAGCGGTGGAAATCTTGTTTTCAATATGGATGCAGCTGCAACAGATGAGTACACGGTAAAAATGTTATTTACACTTTCCGGTGAGAATAGCAGAGGCGTCGGACTTAAGGTTGACAGAGCTGCTGTCAGCACGGAGAGCGTAGAGGTAACTCCTGATATAAACGAAGCTGCTGCAGAGGACGCTGATGTGGCAGTTGTTACTCTTGGTGAGGAAGCTGACATAGCTACAGAGGATGCTATTACAGATGGCAACGCAGAGCCTGCAGATGTTACAACTCCGGACGAAAATAATGAGCTTCAGGATGGCGATGCATCTGCAGTAGAGGATGAGCAGCCCTCTCAGGAAGAAACTGAAACAGAGAATGAGCCAGAGGCTATTGAGGATGAGCAGGAAGCTCCCTCTGAAGCAGGTGTAGAGCCTGCTAAAAAGGCGGCGGCTCCTTCTACAAGTGAGACTGTTACAGAGAAATATGAAGTTAGCGGCGCTGAAGTAAACAGCGACATTATCGCTGAGACAACAAACGATAAGCTCTACAGAGTTACATTTAAGAACGTAAAGCTCACTGAGGGCAGAAACGTACTTACAATCGGTGGCGTACACGACTGGACACTGGATTTTGTTAAGCTTCTTGTTGTGAAAAACGGTGACGAGGGAGTACTTCCCGAGGGTGCTGATGAATATTCAGAAGACATTGATTATTCAAATGTTCCGAACACACCCTTTGCTCATCCGGCACACATCGTAAGATCCGATTCAGCAGTTCCCGGCTATTGCGTAGATGTAACTAAGATTACTGATGATACAGATCTTTCAGCCTTCGACAGATACGATACAAGCTGCGGCTTTGCATGGAACTATGACTGGGATGCAGATAAAAATCAGGTAAATGTTCTTAAGGCTGCCATAGCCAAGGCAGGCGCTGATAACTTTATAGCTGAGGCATTTTCAAATTCACCTCCGTACTTCATGACAGTAAGCGGATGCTCCTCAGGAAATAACAGTGCAAGCAAGGATAACCTCAGAGAGGATTCTGTTGAAGCCTTTGCTACATACATGGCTGATGTGGTTGAACACTGGTACAAGGAAGGCATCATCTTCCAGAGTGCAACACCTATGAACGAGCCATACACAGATTACTGGGCAGCAAACAGCGATAAGCAGGAGGGTTGCCACTTTGATATTGGCGAGTCCCAGTCAAGAATCATCACAGCCTTTGCTAAGAAGCTCCAGGAAAAAGGGCTTGGAGATGTAATTCTTTCAGCATCAGATGAAACAAGCATCGATACAGCTATTACATCCTACAAGGCTCTTTCAGACGAGGCAAAGAATTATGTAACAAGAATTGATACCCACACCTACAGTGGAAGTAACCGCAAGGGTCTTAGAAAGCTTGCTGAAGAGAGTGGCGAGAACCTCTGGATGAGTGAAGTTGATGGCGCATTTACCGTGGCAGGCGCAGGAGAGATGTCAAGCGCACTCGGCTTTTCAGACAGACTTATCACAGACTTGAACGGCCTTATGCCTTCAGCCTGGATAATCTGGGATATCATCGATACTCATATTTCAGATAAGGAAGACATTGCTGCAAACGAGACAGCATCAAAGTATAAGGAAGCTTATAACAAGTATGACAATTCAGACAGCCTTGAGGAGTGGCTTGGCAATAACAACGAGAAGGAAGGCAAGAGCCTCTGGGGAGTTGCAATTGCAGATCACAGCAACCAGAAGGTAGTTCTTACAAAGAAGTACTATTCCTTCGGCCAGTACTCAAGATATATAAGACCCGGCTATACACTTATGGGTTCAGGAAATGACACAGTTGCAGCGTATGATCCTAAGGGTAGAAAGCTTGTAATCGTGGCAACAAATAAGAGCCGGAATGATGAGACATGGAAGTTTAACCTTGCAGGCTTCGTATCAACAGGCTCAGATGTAACAGCAATCAGAACAAGCGGTTCACTTGAAAACGGCGAGAACTGGGCAGATGTTTCAGATGCTGCAGATATCGTTGTGAATACTTCTGAAAAGTATATGACATCAACTGTAAAGGGTGATTCAATCACAACCTACATTATTGATCATGTTGTTTTCGATAAGGATATGGAGGAAACAACACCTGATGCTAAGACCTTCACAGAGGACGAGATCGCAGCAAATGATTACATGCTTTATCTTGTAGACTGCGGAACAACAGATAATACAAGAGTTCCCTCAGGCTACAAGGCTGGTCTCTATCAGTCAGTTACAGACAAGGAGTATGGCGCTGATGAGGAGACAGGTCTTAAGTGGGGACATGCTGCTGACAATGAAAATAGCATGATGATCCAGACAGGTAATACAAACGGATCAATCACTGATACCTGCTATTACATGTCAGATAAGATCAATTTCGTAAAGGGTGTTTCAGGCTTTGCATACACCTTCGACCTTCCTGAGAGAAGCAGCAACGAGTATGAAGTATCAGTAGGCTTCAAGGTTCCTTCAGGATGGGGCTCCAAGAAGGTTGATATCGAGCTCGAAGGAAAGAACGTAGCAAAGCAGCTCAGTATAAGTGATAAATCAACTATTGAGAAAAACTACGATGTAACAGTTACTGATAACGAACTCAATCTTTTTGTACATAATCCTGAGGCAGGAAGCAGAGGTGAGGATCCTATCCTTAGCTACATCATAGTAAAGGCAAAGCGCTCCAAGGAGAGCTTTAAGACAACCTATACAAGCTTTACCGGAGTTGCCGGCGAACCTATCTACGACAATAACGGAGAGATGGTACAGGCTCACGGCGGACAGGTTCAGAAGTTTACTGTAAACGGTGAGACAAAGTATTACTGGTACGGCGAAGATAAGACCTACAACATGGATCCTGTGACAGGAGTACAT
Source organism: Butyrivibrio sp. XPD2002 (assembly GCF_000423945.1). Classification (GTDB taxonomy): domain Bacteria; phylum Bacillota; class Clostridia; order Lachnospirales; family Lachnospiraceae; genus Butyrivibrio. The sequence goes on from NZ_KE384117.1 coordinate 138,461, forward strand.
GCTTATTCATCAACTGACCTTTATAACTGGACAGATGAGGGAGTTGTATTTAAGGCAATCCCTGTTTCTGAAAAGGATTATAGGAAGTTTACAAGTGCAGATTACACAGCAGATCTCAGCATTTTTGATACAGATGAGTACTTCAGCAGTCTCTATGGAGATTACAAGGGTGCACCTGCTGATGACACAAATGAGTACACAAGTAAGCTCGAGGAAATCTACTGGAATATAGCAGATGACCGCACAGTTATGGAGAGGCCTAAGGTCCTTTATAACGAAAAGACAGGAAAATATGTAATGTGGTGGCACTGTGACGGATTCATGCCTTCAACAAGAAATGGCGGAGACAGCTCACAGTACGGCAAGGCTATGGTAGGTATCGCAACTTCTGACAGCCCTGCAGGTCCCTTCAAATTTATAACAACAAGAAAGCTTTTAAGCGCTGATGATGCAGACCTTGGCTGGGATAAGGTTAAGGGCTCATCAAGAGATATGAACCTTTTTAAGGATGATAACGGAAAAGCTTATGTGATCTACTCATCAGACGGTAATGCAAACATGTATATAGCTGAGCTTGATGATACTTATACAGGCCTTGCAGCTGATACAGAAGGCGCAAAGTACGGTGAGAACTACAACATGATCTCTAAAAACATGAGAGAAGCGCCTGCAATGTTTAAGTATGAGGGAAGATATTATCTCATCACCTCAGGCTGCACAGGCTGGTCACCTAACCAGGCAAGCTATGCAGTGACAACTGATCTCATGAGTAAATGGACTGTTATGGGTGATCCCTGCACAGAGGATACCTCCAAAACAACCTATGATACACAGAGCACCTGCGTAATACCTGTTGATCCTGAAGCCGGAAAATTCATCTATATGGGGGACCGCTGGTTTGAGGATAGACTTAAGGATTCAAGATATGTATGGCTTCCTATTGAGTTTGGCTCTGAAGGAAAAATTGCTATAGGTAAATATTCCGACTGGAAGCTTGAAGTTCTTGATGATATGGGAGGCTTTACCATTAAGACTGACCTTCCTGAAAAGGCTTCATCAGTAGAGGAGCTCAATAAGCTTCTTCCTTCTGAAATAAGTATTGTTAAAAAGAACGGCGGTGAAAGCACTGTTTCCGTAACCTGGAATACAGATAACGTTAAGGAAGCCGGAGAGTTTACAGTTGTTGGAACTACAGATAACGGTAAGAAGATAACCTATCAGGTAAGCATCATTCCTTCAAAGCTTGTATACTTCTTCGACTGCGCAGGCACAGAGGATGGTACTAAAGCAGACTTCTTTGAGCTTGCAAAGAGTGAGCCCGGAAATAAGCTTCGTAACAGCGTAGCAGATCAGGCTTACTCAGAAGAAAACAAGGCAGGCTATACAGGAACACTCATCGCTGATGACAGTGAGAAGGCTATAAATGATATCGGTATAAAGAATGCCGGAAACGGTGTGTTTGAGCATGGTTACTGGGCAGGAACAAATAAGAATATTGATTATTCATTTGAGCTTGAGGAAGGTGAATACACAGTTCTTACCGGTTATCAGGAGTGGTGGAACACTTCCAGAAGAATAAGAATTCGTGTAACTGATGAAGCGGGTGAGCTTGCAACAAAGGACTTCACACTTGCATCCAATGACAGCACCAGAGTAGAGAGTCTTTCATTTACAGTTACCAAGAAGGGGACAGTAACTGTAAGCATCAGCAAGAAGGCAAGCGCTGATCCTGTTCTTTCATTCATCGGTATTGTTAAGAACTCTGAAGAAGAGGCAGTTAAGCCTTCTGATGAAAAAGAGGATGAGCCTAATGAAGAGACCAAGGATCCTCAGATTGTTACAGATGATAAGAAAAACGACAAGGTAGAGACTCCTTCAGACAATAAGACAAATACAGAGGTCAAGCAGGAAGGCATCAGTGGCACACTCACAAAGGTTAAGAAGGGTAAGAAAAAGGGTACTTACAGACTTAAGCTTTCTGATGGCTCCTATGCTAAGGGCTTTGTAAATATCAATGGCAAAAAATATTACTTTGATAAGAACGGTTATGCAAAGAAGGGCTTCCATAAGGTAAAGGGAGGAAAATATTACACCAATAAGAAGGGACTTGTAGCTACCGGATTCAAGAAGATTAAAGGAAATAAGTATTACTTTAATGAAAACGGAAAGATGGCTAAGGGAATCACCCAGATTGGTGATGACGTTTACTACTTCGGAAAAGACGGTGTCATGAGAACCGGAAAAATTAAGATCAAAGGAACTACTTATAACTTTGGTAAATCCGGAAAACTTAAGGGAGTACGCTAATCCGATTGGGGAAGGAGAAGGTTATGTGGAAAGGTAAAAACAGATGGCTTGCTGTAGCTCTATCAGCAGCCATGACAGTTACGGCAGTACCTGCAGGGGGATTGCAGGTACGCGCTGAAGCTAATACTGATACTGAAGAGCTTGCTGTTACAGCAGATGATTCTGCTGTAACAGATGGTAACACCGGTGATGAAAAAGAAGGTGAAGAGGTCGATGAGGCTGATAAGGATTCAGAATCTGCAGCAGCTGATAATGACACAGAAGATAAGTCTACAGAAGATGATAAGGAGAAGACAGACGAGGCTGAAAAAACAGAGAAGGATGCAGCTCCTGAAGAAAAAGAAGTAAGTCGTATTCTTTACATGTCCTTTGATGAAAGCATTTCAGACGATTCAGGAAAAGGCAGTATAATAAAAGCCTATAGCTACGATTCAGAGGATGGAAACTTAACTGTAACCTCTGATGAAAAGATAATTGGAAGCGGCGCTTTAAAGCTCCAGAAGGATAAGGGACAGTGGCTTGATATTAAGGATGCTGAAGGTAAGAATATCCTTTCAGGGTTAGAAAACATAACAATTAACTATTTCAGTAAGACCAATTACAACACAACCTCCAACTGGTCATTTTTCGCAGCACCTTCTGCTGATGGACAGGGATGGATGTGGGAAAAGTATCTCGGTGTAATCGACACTAAGAAGAATGACAACGTAATAGATGTTGAGAGATACTACAGCAACGGTCAGGCAAGACCTGTCACTACATGGACACCCTACACAGAGAATGACTGGAAAATGGTCACGGTAGTTGCTAATGCAGATTCCGTAAAACTTTATGTAAACGGTGAGCGCAAGAAGGTTGAAAACAGCGAAGTAGCTCTTTCAGATATTTTTGCAGAGAATGGTATTCTTCAGATCGGTAAAGGTAACTGGGATGGTGGACAGTACTCAGACCTGTTCCTTGATGAATATTCCATATATGATGGGGCTCTTTCAGAAGATGACGTAAAGGATATCTATGAATCCTATAAGGGTATGATTGTAGAAGAGCCCGAGACTCCTGAAGAAGAGGATCCCGGAGTAGAGGAAATCGGAGACAGCAACCTCGTTCTTCATTTTACCTTTGACAGTGAGGAGAAGGGCTTTACCGGAAGAGGCGCTAAGGCAACCTCCTATGGCGGATATCAGCTTGTTGAAAACGGAGAGAATGAAGGCGTTGGTAAAAAGGCTATAAAGCTTGGAAAAGACCAGTGGCTCGATGTAAAGAGTGTTGATGGTGAGAAGAATGTTCTCTCAGGACTTGAGACAGTTACAATAAACTTCTTTAGTAAAGCACTCAGCAGCGGAACAAGCTGGGCATTCTTTGCAGCACCCAACACAAATCAGCAGTCATGGCAGAGTGAGAAATATCTCGGAATAACAGATCCTCTTGAAAATAAGAGCATATCAGTTGAAAGATATTACAGCAATAATCAGCCAAGACCTGCAGCAGCTTCTACCGGCAAGGTTTCCGGTATGAAGATGGTAACTGTTGTGGCTACTAAGAACAGCACATACCTTTATATCGATGGAAAGGTTAAAGGCTGCGTTGATTCCACAGTATCTCTTAAGGACATCTTTGGCGGTGATAATGGAATTCTTCAGATCGGTAAGGCTAACTGGGGAAATGGTGAGTATTCTGAAATGATCATGGATGATCTTGCTGTTTTCAACAGAGCTCTTTCCGAAAAAGAAATTGTTGCGCTCTATGAAAGTAAGGATGTGGAAGCAGTCGAGTATAAAGAATACAGCGAGGAAGATGAGGAAAAGGAGCCTGTAAAGGATCTTGGAATCAGAGTTACCGAGGTTGAAGCAAACTATACTGAAAGCCTTGCAGTAACACCCGGTGAGGATTATTCATTCCTTGAAAATACAGGAGCAAAGATCACCTTCAATAATGGTGAGACTAAAGAGGATGCAGTTATTGCCTGGTTTGACAAGGATGGAAACAGAGTAATAAATGCAAAGGATTTATCTGTTGGCACACATGAGCTTACAGGAAAGCTTACCTACTTTGGAAGTCCTGTGGCAGAGCAGAAGGCTGATCCCTATGTTGTTTACAATGATGCAGATGGATATTATTACATGACATCTTCATGGCCTGCTTATGGCGATGAGAATCATGGCTACGACAGGGTTGCACTCAGAAGAAGTAAGACTCTTGCAGGTCTGGCTGAAGCAGAGGATGTAACTGTATGGAATGCGCATGAAAACGGAGAGCTGCAGTATCACATCTGGGCACCTGAGCTTCATAAGATTGGCAGTGACTGGTATGTATATTTTGCAGGAAGCTGCGATGGAAATAAGTGGAGCATCAGACCTTACGTACTTCACTGCACAGATTCCAATGATCTTCTTAATCCTGAAAAGTGGGAAGAGAAGGGAAGATTTGTAAACAAGGACGGAAATGAAAAGGGTGCCTTTGACGCATTTACACTTGATATGACAATGTTCACTTCAGGTGCTAAGAGCTACGTTATCTGGGCATATAAAAATGGCGCGTCTGTTCTTAAGATGGCAGAGCTTAATACAGAGGAGCCCTGGAAGCTTGCATCAGATCCTGTCACTATTTCCGAGCCTATGTACTCTTGGGAGATGAATGGCAGTGAAAAAATAAACGAAGGCCCTGCGGTTCTTAAAAAGGATGGAAAGATTTATGTAGCATTTTCAGGTTCTACAACAGGCCCTGAGTATTGTATGGGACTTCTTACAGCAGATGAGAATTCTGATCTGATGGATCCAGACAGCTGGAAAAAGAGCAAATATGCAGCACTTAAAACTGAGGACCTTGTAGGTCAGTATGGACCCGGACATAACAGCTTTACTGTTGATAAGGACGGAAACATCATCGTTGTTTATCATGCAAGAGATGAGAAGTGCTACAAGGAGCAGTGTGAGTGGCATGATAAGGATCCTCTCTATGATCCCTGCAGAAATGCCCACATGGCTATCCTCAGATTTGATGAAGATGGAAGACCTGTATTTGCAAGTACAGAAGAAGTAGAGATGCAGAACCTCTCTGATGAGCAGAAGACCTTTAAGATGACTGTTACAGTTGGATCATCTAAGGATGCACTTGAGGCAGATGCAAAAGCGATCACTATTCCTAATGCTAATGATGTAAGAGGAAACATAACACTTCCTGAAAAGGGTGAAAACGGATCAGAGATCACATGGAAATCCTCTGCACCTCAGATTGTATCCGATGAGGATAACGGAAGCATCAAAAAGGGTGTTGTAAACAGAACAGATAAGGATGAGAAGGTAACACTTACAGCAACTCTTACAATTGGATCAGAGACTGTAGAAAGAGACATCGAGCTTACAGTAAAGGCTAAGGTTGCAGAAAAGAACCTTACCCACTATCTGTTTGCATATTTCACAGGTGAAAACACAGCTAACGGAGAGCAGATATACTTTGCAGACAGTGAGGACGGTCTTAACTGGTCAGCACTTAACGTAGGTGATCCTGTCATTACATCAACATTGGGTGAAAAGGGACTCAGAGATCCTTTCATAATAAGATCACCTGAGGGCGATAAGTTTTATCTTATTGCAACAGACCTTAAGATCAACAATGGACGCGGCTGGGGACTTGCTCAGACTGATGGTTCCAAGAGTATCATGGTTTGGGAGTCTACAGATTTGGTGAACTGGGGCGAGCAGCGTATGGTAAAGGTTGCGGACGATGCAGCCGGTTGTACATGGGCTCCGGAAGCTTTCTATGATGATGAGACAGGTGAATACATAGTATTCTGGGCATCAATGATAGATAACTATCATAAGGTATGGTATGCAACCACAAGAGATTTCTATACCTTCTCAGAACCTAAGGTATGGATTCACTTAAAGAATAAAAACGGTGAAAATATCAGTGTTATCGACACATCTGTAATAGCTGTGGATAATGCAGACGGAACAAAGACCTATTATCGTATCTCAAAAGATGAAGCTGGTTCACATGCTGCAGTAGCAGAGGGTGATCCTGATAGCGGTAAGTTTGAAATTCTGGAAACTGCATCATCACTTACAGGTGAGTGGACACGTATTCCTTCAAGCTTCCTCAACGAGAATCAGTGGGTTGAAGGCGGAACAATTTTCAAGTTCAACAATGAAAACAAGTGGTGCATGCTCCTTGATAACTTTGGAGGTGGCGGATATTATCCATGCCTGACAACAGACATCGGAAGTGGCAGCTTTACAAGAGTTGAAAAGGGTGAGTATTCCTTCCCGTCCACAATGAGACACGGAACAGTAATCGGAATAACCGATGAAGAGTATAAGGCCATTGAGAAAAAATGGGCTTATGATGACAGCGACGTAACCTATCCCACATCTCTTGCAGAAGCTGCAATCGCTCATTTTACATTCGATGATGAGGAAACAGGCTTTGCAGGAAACGGTGCAGTAGCAACTCCCGGTGAGAGCGGATATGATGTGGCTGATCGAGATGGCAATAAGGCAATTAAGCTCGATAGAAAATCAAAGCAGTACCTTACTCTTACAAACGAGGATGGCTCTTCACTTCTTTCAGGGCTTGATGAACTGACTGTAAACTACTGGAGTAATACTGAGGTTAAAAATGAAACCCAGTGGCTGTTCTATGCAGCAGGAAGCTCAGATGCTCCGCAGAATAACAACGAGCATTACCTTGGAATCATTGATCCTTTAACAAATGATAAGCTCCTTCATGTTGAGAGATATGATAACCATGGTTCAAGAAGTACCAACAATGCGGCTGACATCGGCAGATACAGCAACAAGTGGAAGATGGTCACAGTTGTATTCATGAAGGATATGACCAAGCTCTACGTTAACGGCAAGCTTGTAAGTGCAGTTAACAGTGATGTTGTTATTTCAGATATCCTTGGTGAAAACGGAATTACTCAGATAGGTAAAGCTAACTGGGGAGGCGGTGAATACACAACAGCCATGATAGATGAGTACAGCATTTTTGACAGACCCATTAACAGTGCAGAGGTTATGAAGCTCTACAATGGAGAAGTCGATTTTGATAAGACTCCAGCTAATACCGACCCCGAGCCTCAGCCTGAACCTGCTCCTCAGCCCGGAGATACACCGGAAGAAAAGCCTGAGGAGGAGTCTAACGTTAAACCTGAGGATAAGCCCGCAAACCAGGAGACTCAGCCTGAAAGCAAGCCTGAGACTGTTACATCCGATGAGCCTGCAGGCGGATCAGCAGTAAAGGAAGATACTACAGTTGTAACCGGTAAGGTTAGCAAGATCAAAAAGGGCAAGAACAAAGGTAAGTATAAGCTTGTTCTTGATGATGGAAGTACAGTTAAGGGACTTGTGAAGTTAAATGGAAAGCTCTACTACTTCAACAGCAAGGGCATTGCCAAGAAGGGCTTCCACAAGGTTGATGGTAAGAAATACTATACCAATGCCAAGGGAAAGGTCCTCACCGGTCTTAGAATGATCAAAGGAAAGCTTTACTATTTTGATAAGTCAGGAGTAATGCAAACCGGAAAAGTTAAGATCGGCAAGCTTACATATCTCTTTGGTAAGAATGGAAAGCTTAAGAAGATTAGCATAGGAAAGAAGAAATAATTAGAATGAAGGCACCCTGCAGTATAGAGCTGCAGGGTGCTGTTTTATAAGAGTAAAATTATTTGTTTTTTTATGTTGGTGAAGATATTTTTAATTTAGCTCTGGAACAAAATTTTCGAGTTTATCTACAAACATCTGCCCCATCTCACTAAGGCTTATTCCTTTTCTTGTGATATAGCCAAAGGTAAGCGTTTCTTCTTCCTTGAGCTTAATATGAGTAAGATCTGAGGAATTAAGACTGTCACCAAGCATTGCTGCGCCTACCGCATAGCCGTTAAGACCAAGCATAAGCTCTATGGAAGTAGCGCGTTCATTAGTGCTAATGACCTTTTTGTAATCATAGGTTGCGAGAGCTTCCTCTCTGTAATAGAACGAGGTATTATCACCCTGATCAAAAACCATGCAAGGATAGTCCTGCAGATCTTCAAGTGAAAGCTCTTCTCTGTCGGCAAGAGGATGATCCTTTCTTAAATAAACGTAGGTATTTCTGGTGAAAAGCTCATGGAATTCCAGAGAAGCATCTGCAAATATCTTTTTAAAGGTATTCTTATTGAAATCGCTAAGAGCGATGACACCGATTTCACTTTTCAAAGTCTTTACGTCTTCAATAACCTCACTTGTCTGAGTTTCCTTGATTGAAAACTGATATTCATCGAAATCATATTCCTTAACAGTATCTATAAAGGCATTAACTGCAACCGTGTAGTGCTGCATGGAAACAGAGAAGGTGGGCTTTACGCTTCCCTTATTAAGATATTTTTCTTCCACCTTTGCAAACTGCTCAACAGCATTCCTTGCGTAAGCTATAAATGATGCACCGGCTGATGTTGTAACAACGCCGTTGTGAACTCGTTCAAAAATCTGGATTCCTAGCTCCTTTTCCAAATCTCGAACTGCACTTGAAAGACCGGGCTGAGATACGTATAGTCTGTCAGCGGCCTTTCTTATGGAACACTCCTCGTCGATTGCTATAACATATTTAAGCTGTAATATTGTCATGGTTTGATACCTCTTAGTTTTATTTACCTACTAATATACCATATAAATAGTTTGAAGAACTCACTTTTTTATTAGGGTGAAAATTTGCTACAAGAATTATCATAGATAAAATATCACAAGTGTGATAAAATAAGCAAAAGGAGAATGCATATGTTTGAAGATTTATTATACAAAAAGAATATCAATATGGCGCAATTATCGCAGCGTTCCGGGGTAGGTTATAACTATGTTTTCAAGATAATAAAAAATCAGACTGATTTTGGGAGATGTGGAATTGAGACTGCAAATAAGCTAGCTACAGCCTTGGATATGGATTTAAATGAGATATATGCTTATAACCAGTCTTATTTTCAGAGAAAAATCTATTATCAGGATCAGACGGACTGGGATTGTCAGATGTATGGAACGTTAAATGCTGAACTTAATAAACTTTTCCTGATAGCCATAGAATATCATTTTAGTCCGGAACATAAGTCCAGAGATGACATTGCATGTAAACGCGCTGATATGGAAATTAGCTGCATCAAGTATGAAAAGCTCTCAGAAAAGACAAAATGCATAATGGTTGCAATACTGAATCAGCAGAAGAAGCTTCTTGAATTCATCAAAGAATTTCCTAATCTAAAATCGTTGCAAAATCAAAAACCATTAGCGGATAAGCTTTATATATCGCAGAATCCGTATAATATTTTTCCTGCTTATTCTGAAATGAATATTGCATACTGAAAGGAATTACCATGGATGAAAATAAAGTAAGTTACGAGATATTTATAAAAATGTTGGAAGAGCTCAATAAGTTCATTGTGAATCAGTATGATGCTCAATATATACTTGAAGTCCGTGCAATAGGCGGATTTTCCATGATTATTCACAAGAGACTCGGTGATATAGAGGGACCGAGAGACATGAGTCGGGATATAGACTCATTAACAGAGGATTATCCTGAAGAAATAATAAGCGCTATTAAAAGTATTGGCGAGAAATATGGAGCAAATGACGAAGATGGGTGGCTTAATAATCACTGGAACAGAACAAAGAATTATAATGAGGAATTTGCATACTTTGTTAAATGGAAAAAGCTTGAAGAGGCCTCTTTTTCCAACATTAATTTATTCTATGCGGATTTAGAGTCACTGTTTATGTTTAAAATAAGGGCAATGGACGACAGAATAGCGCTTGCAAAGTTAGAGCCAAGACAGCAGGATGTTTTGGATGTTGTTTCAATTCTTAGAGCTTTTGGGATTAAAGACTTTGACAGCATTGACAATGAAACAATTAAGAATACTATCCCATATTTCCCAGCTGCTGTGAATTATTTGATAGATAATGGAATATTTATAGGAACAAAGATAGTTGCACCTAACGGAGAGGTGCATAGGGAAGATAACGAATATGCTAAAAGGATAGCACAGAAAATTCAGGAATATATTAAACTTCAGAATGAATGATATCAATGAGCTGTTTTTGATACAGAAAAGTAGAATTATTTGGCAAAATGAATATGGTGGCAAAGATGTTTATGAAATATGAAATACATGGAAAGAATCTGGAACTTACACCTGTATATTATGAAAATGGGGGAATGAAAGAAGATGAAGAGCGCAAATGGGTTCTTGAAAAAGTAAAAAAATAAGCACCAAACATAGCCAAGAAAAAGATGAAAATCCAGATAAATCCGCATGTTTATAGGCATGCGGATTATTTTAAAAAAATAATTAGCACTCACTTGACAAGAGTGCTAACAAGTGTTATAACAGTTATAGAACAAGGGAACAGAAATAAAGGGAGCAATAATAATTGTAAAGTCTCCGGTTCCGATGCTCGAAGAAAATAAAAGTCATATATATAGGAGGTAATTATTATGTTGATGCCTAGTATTTTTGATGAGAAGTTATTTGATAACTGGTTTGATTTCCCGATGTTTAACGACTTCGATAACACCGAGAGGAAGCTCTACGGAAGACATCCTGAGAGATTGATGAAGACTGATGTTCATGAGTCTGAGGATCACTATGAAGTTGACATAGATCTTCCGGGATTTAAGAAGGAAGAGATTACCCTTGAGCTTGATAACGGATATCTTACAGTAGGCGCTGCTAAGGGCCTTGATAAGGATGAGACAGACAGTAAGGGTAAACTCATCAGACAGGAGCGCTACAGCGGATCAATGCAGAGAAGCTTCTATGTAGGTGAGAATCTTACAGAAGAAGATATCAAGGCAAGCTTCAAGGATGGCGTACTTAGTCTCAATGTTCCTAAGAAGGAGCAGGCTAAGGTTCCTGAGAAGAAGATGATAATGATAGAAGGCTGATTAGAAGTAAGAAGCAGATAGTCAAGATAATTCCACCTAAAAACTCTTAAATATGTTGCTTTAAACGGCTCGGTGCAAAGATTACACCGGGCCGTTTCTTTGCTGTAGCTATAAGAAAGACTTTTAGCTATATACCAATAATTCGTATATTAAGCCTGAATTATTCATGACAACTTAAACCTCTGAAATCAGACTCATAATCCGATTTTTTGAAATGGATGCCTAGAATAAGCGGGAATCAGTCTTAAAAATGGGTAGACTGTCCCTATGAATCAGAAATACAGACTTTTAAGTTATCAAGGTACATCAATAGTTGCTATTCCAACTGTGGATTTAAGCTGCTTATATTTGTAAGTGTTTCATAGAACTCAGATATGTAAGGACAGCTGCTACACAGCTTGAAATAAATATATCTACCTGATCTGACTA
>NZ_AUIY01000016.1 GCF_000423945.1 Butyrivibrio sp. XPD2002
GTTAACCACCAGGTATCAAAGGCACTCGTTGAATCCAACCCGAAACATACGCTCTTTGTTCTTGAAGATTTGTCAGGTGTTCGTAATGCTACAGAACGTGTCAGAACCAAAGACCGCTACGTTTCCGTATCGTGGTCTTTCTATGACCTTGAACAGAAACTTGTCTACAAAGCTAAACAGAATCAGTCTACTGTTATTAAGGTTGACCCTCGTTATACGAGTCAGTGCTGTCCTGTATGTGGACACATTGAAAAGTCTAACCGCAACAAGAAGATACATCTGTTTACTTGTAAGAACTGTGGCTATAAATCTAACGATGACCGTATTGGAGCTATGAATCTGTACCGCATGGAAATCAACTATCTCGAAGATATTCAAGTACCTGATACAGTTACGACAGAGTAAATCTTTGTCGTAAGGGGCGGTGTCAACCGTCCCATGATGCGACCCCACGGAAGTTACACCGACAAAATGTAGGAGTTATTGCAACGAACTACAGGGGAGTCGCAAGCCACGTACCTTTAGGTGCGTGGTAGTTGACAATGCTAATGTTGTTCATGAACCGCTAAATTGATAAAATTACTATTGTGTTACTTCTACAGCTAGCACAGTAATTACATCAAATTAGAGGAGCTTTTGGGGAAATATGGAAAGTATGGAAAAAGTACAAGAGTTAGAGAGGGAGATCGAGGAACTAAAGCTCAGGGTCGCAGATCTTGAGGATGGTCTTAAAAGCGCAGAGATGCGAATTAGTAGCATCTCTGCAAATCAGGTTTCACAGTCACAAACTGATACTGTACAGGCTACGGAAACTGTTCAGGCAAATCAGCAGCCGGTTCAGGCAATGCCCACACCCACACCAACCTATAATAATGTGCAGCCAATTCCTGCTGCAACCTACAGTTATAGCAATCCTGCCAAGAACCAGCAGGCACCGGTGGTGAATCCCATTCCCACGCATAGAACCTACAACACCTATGGTAATGATACAGCGCCAAATACCTACGGCAACTATGCCCCTCAGTACGGTCAGCAGCAAAGACCTGCAAGCTACATAGGTACTGAATCATGGATAGGTAAAATCCTCATGGGAGCGCTGGCGAGCCTTCTTGTTTTCATTGCGCTTATTACCTTTGCAAAGCTACTTTTACCTTTCCTTACAGATGGTATAAAGATTGCGCTTATGTTTATTGCCAGCACTGCGCTGACAGGGACAGGTTTTTTACTTAGCAAAAAGAAGCCTTCAAACACGTTTTTCAAGGCTCTTCTTGGCTGCGGCTGTGCCTGCATTTATCTGTCCATACTGGTGACGGGTATACATTTTAAGGCTATCAATTCCATTGTGATGTATGTACTTCTTGCCATCTGGGCGATTTTCATGATCTTCCTGAAGGAAAGCAAGAACGACTGGCTTTTCTTCTCAATCGGTAATCTGGGCTATCTTGTATCGATCATGTTTACAGCCGGGCTTAAGGACAAGGCGCTTGTTCTTCCCATGCTCATCTATGTGGTTATCATAAGCTCGGTTTATCAGATCATGTATTGGAAAAATCAGCGTCAGAGAGAAGTGCAGAGCGTAATAAACATTATTTCACTTCTTCTTTTCCAGATCCTTATTACAAACGCTTTCAGTCGTACGGTTGAATGCTATATAGTATCTGCGGTGACTGTAGTATGGGCTTTCGCGGGATTTTTGTTCTTTACCTTCTGCGACCTGTTCAGCTATCGCAAAAACCATTTTTATTTTGCAGTGGTCAATTCCCTGGCGTTTTTTGTCTCATTCATGATGCTTAATTCAAGTCTTCATTTGCCTGCCTTCATTGACTTTGGCGTGGTGCTTATTCCTGCTATCGCATTTGAGGCTATCAACATTTACTGGAGAAGCAATAACCTGGCGAGAAGTGAGTCTGTTCTGAATGCTGTTATCGCAGGATTCTTTTTCCTTGGAGCAGCCATCATTCTTGTGGACAATTATCATGTTATTTATGAATCCGGAATTTTGATGCTTGTATATTCACTTGTCATTGTTTATGGACTTCTGAAAAAGGATACATTCTTCAAGATACATGGCTGGGCTCTTGTGGGTATCTGCATTTTCATTGGAATGAGCAATAATACAGGACTGTTCTTTGCATTTGTGGCTGCTATTATCGGACTTTCATCACTTATCGTTGAGGGAATAGTATTCAATGATTCGGTGGCCTTCAAGCTTGTAAGCTATATCTGCCTTATTGGAGCAATATGCAGGATGGGATATCTTGCCACAGACATTATGATATTTTCGGGAAAAGAAGATATAGTACGTCTTGTGACTTACGGAGTAATCGCTGTTCTTAACCTTATTATGATATTAACAGGGTCCTACAGAACCAATGAAAAAAATAATGGAAGAGACCTGCACGTTGTACTGGACGTATTTAATCTTATTCTTATTCTCACAGGTGCCGGATTCATGGGAGTGGTAGACAGCAAAATATTAAAAGCTTTCTACATGGTGATCACTTTTGTGCTTGCATGTATCAACTTCCCGGTCAAAGAAAAGATAAGTAGGAACAGGTGCCTTTATACCGGAATAAAACTAGGAGTATTACTTCTTTATTCATTATGTACCTTCGAAGCTCCAAGCCCTGTTGTCAGCATGGGTATGATCGCGTTTGCAGTATTGTGCATTGTAATTGGCTTTAAAAACAGTCTGCTTACAAAAGAGCTTAGAATTTTAGGCCTGATGACAACATTATTATTTGTTGTAAAATTCATTATCTTTGATATAAGCTTTGACAGCACACTTATGAAGGCTATGAGTTATCTCATAAGCGGTATTCTGTGCTTTGCTATAAGCGCTATTTATAATCATTTTGAAAAGAAGGCGGTCATGAATTATCCTCCGCAAAATTAAAAATTTCGCCCATATCACTAAGTGGTATGGGTGATTTTTTCTAAAGGCGAGTATATCAAATTAGGTGTCCTAGATTTTGGACACCTAAAATAGTATACTTGGAAGCGAGGTCGCGGAAGGGAGAAAATGTTTATAAATCCGATGATTTCATGAAAAGGAGAAGCTATGCTGCGTTTTATATTTGGTGCATCCGGATCTGGTAAAAGCTATCAGCTAAGGGAAAACATAATAGGGAGAAGTACTAAGGAACCTAAGAGGAATTTCCTTATAGTTGTGCCTGATCAGTTCACCATGCAGACACAGATGGATATAGTAAAACAGCACCCGGATCACGGCATCATGAATATTGATGTCGTCAGCTTTTCGCGCCTTTCACACCGCATTTTTGAGGAGGTGGGCGAGAGCCATGAGAAGGTGCTTGACGATATGGGTAAGAGCCTGGTGCTGCGCCATGTTGCGGAGGAGTATAAGGATAAACTCCCTGTAATTGGCGGCAGTATGAATAAGATGGGCTACATAGATGAGGTTAAGTCTACAATCTCAGAGTTCATGCAGTATGGCATAGAGCCCCAGATGCTGGATGATATCATGAAGGTCTGCGAGAACAAGGGGGCTCTTAAGTCCAAGCTGTTGGATCTTCAGCTTTTATATTCGGAATTCAAAAATTATATTAAGGGGAATTATATTGCCCAGGAGGAGCTTCTTGACGTCCTTTGCAGAGCCCTTCCTTCATCTAAGCTTATAAGGGACAGCGTAATTGCCTTTGATGGATTTACTGGCTTTACGCCTATTCAGTACAGGGTTATCTCTGAGATTTTAAGGTTGTCCTCAGAGGTTATTTTTTCCTTTTCTATTGGAGAGAAGGAGAATCCATATTTATATGATAAAAACGAAGAGCAGAATCTGTTTTTACTGACAAAAAAGACTGTTCATGACCTTTTGCGCCTTGAATATGAAAATGTGAAGAACTCAGGGCTGGTAGAGGTGCCTGACTTTGAGAGATGGGCTGAGTACAGGAATGAACATTCAGAGGATATCTTCTTGAAAAGCGGCGATAACGGACGTCATGCCAATAATTCCGAGCTGTCATTTTTGGAGAAAAATCTGTTCAGATATAACAATGAGCATTACGGTGTGGCAGCCGGAGAGTCTGCTGAGGCGCCTCGCTGCGAGCATATAAAGATTCTTGAGGCGGACACTACCAATCAGGAAGTACAGATGACTCTGGCTACCATAAGAAAGCTGCTTCGTGAGAATGATAAATTGAGTTACAGGGATTTTGCCATAGTCTGCGGAAGCATGGACAGATATGGGGCTGTGATCTCAGAGGAAGCAGAAAAGTATAATATCCCTGTTTATCTGGATGAGACAGGAAATGTTAAGCTAAATCCCCTTGTGGAGGCTATCAGGAGTGCACTTCTTACTGTTACTAAAAGCTATAGCTATGAGGCTGTTTTCCATTTCCTTAGGTGTGGTCTGTCGCCGTTTTCTGCCGGCGAGACGGATATGCTTGAGAATTATGTAAGAGCACTTGGTATCCGTGGTAAGAAGGGATGGGAGAACGAATTTACAGGACTGCCCAAGCAGCTCCTTAAGAAGTTTAAGGTACAAAGCGCTAAGGATATTGAGGATGAGACTTTAAAGGCGGAAAAAGAGCAGTATCTTAGCGTTATAAATGAACTCAGAGAGAGGGCAGTAAGCACACTCTTGCCACTTTTTGATGCAGAGGGGAAGACTGTTCTTGATTACTCTACAGCACTTTATGAGTTTCTGATTAAGCTTGATGCTCAGAATAAGATGGCTGATTTTGAGAGGGCCTTTCATGAGCAGGGTGATGAAGTCAGGGCTAAGGAATATGCCACAATATACCGCAAGGTAGTAGCGCTTCTTGACCAGGTGACTGCTCTTATGGGATCAGAGAAGATTACGTGGAAGGAATATGCGGAGATTCTTGATGTGGGCTTTTCTGACTTTGAGATCGGAACCATTCCACAGAGCGTTGACAGAATAGTTGTGGGAGATATAGAGAGAACAAGACTTAAGGAAGTTAAGACATTGTTTTTCCTTGGGGTAAATGATGATCTTATTCCCAAGGGTGCAGGTAGCGGAGGAATTATCTCGGATATAGAGAGGCAGTATCTTGCTGATACTCTTAATGGAATTGAGCTTGCGCCGACACCAAGGCAGCAGATGTACATTCAGCGACTGTATCTTTATATGAACCTTACAAAGCCCTCAGACAGGCTGTATCTGACATTTGCGCATCTTGATCCTGATGGAAAGAGCGTAAGACCTGCCTACCTCATAGGGAAGATCAGGTCGCTTTTCCCCGGGGTTACTGTAGAAAGATATGACGGCAGAGCAGGCGGAGATATAATTCAGACTCCGCAGAACGGTATAGATTATGTGGCTGCTCATATGCAGGAGTATGCCCTTGGATATATGGATGAAGAGGGTGAGAGGGCATTTTCAGGCTTGTTCCACGCTCTGGCGGATCACAAGGACAGACTTGTCAGAATGATCGATGCAGCAGGAAGCGGATATATTCATAAGCCGCTGTCTGAGGCGGTTGCATCAGCACTTTATGGCAACTTCCTTTCTAATTCCGTGAGCCGTCTGGAGAAATATGCCCAGTGCGCTTACGCCCATTTCCTGCAGTATGGATTAAGGCTCTATGAGCGTGAAGAGTTTGATTTTGATAATTCAGATATGGGTAATGTTTTCCATGGAGCTTTGGATATTTTTACAAGGAAGCTTGATGAGAACGGACTTACCTGGGAGAACTTTTCAAAGGAGCAGGGAGAGAAGATTATGGAGGAATCCCTGCTGGAATTTGTTGATGGTTACAACGGTAATATCCTTGAGAGCACTAAGCGAAACGAATACCTGATGGAGAGAATCAAGCGAATCCTGTACAGGACTGTTGATACACTTCAGTATCAGCTGAGCAAGGGCTCCTTCGTACCTAAGAGTGTTGAAACCTCCTTTGATGAAGTCGGAGATATCGATGCGATAAATATCAGCCTCTCTGAGGATGAGAAGGGCAGAATCCTTCAGAAGATGAAGCTTACCGGTAAAATCGACCGTATTGATACCTATGAGGATGCAGATCATGTATATATCAAGATAATCGATTTTAAATCCGGAAGTAAGGATATTGAGCTTTGCTCGCTCTACTATGGCTTGCAGCTTCAGCTTGTAATGTATATGAATGTTGCCAGAGGAATGGCAGAGGCTACAAGTAAGGGAAAAGAGGTTATTCCTGCAGCGATTTTGTATTATCATCTGGCTGATCCGGTGCTGGATGGAGATAAATTTAAAGAGGAAGCCACCGGGGATGATATAAATGCCATGGTGAGGAAGCAGCTTAAGGCAAAGGGGCTTATTCGTGAGGACAGAAGTGTTGTAGATCTTCTTGACCGCGAAGCGGGAAGTGCTTCAGATGTTATTCCTGTTAAGTTCAACAAAGACGGAAGCTTTAGCAAGACGGGCAACGATACTATATCTGCTGAAGATTTTGAAGAGGTTTCACAGTATGTGACAAAGCTTATTAAAAAGAACGGCAAAAGTATTCTTGATGGAAATATCGAGGTTAATCCTTACACTATGGGAAGTAAGGAAGCCTGCACATTCTGTAAATTTAAATCTGTTTGCGGATTTGACCAGTCAATGCCTGGTTATACCTGCAGGCAACTACCGAATCTCAAGGATGATGAAGTAATGGAGCGTATCCGTACTGAAAAATAAACGAGGGTAAAAATGGGATTTACTAAAGAACAGCAATCAGTCATAGATGCAAGAAATTCAAACGTACTGGTTTCCGCAGCAGCGGGCTCCGGTAAGACAACAGTGCTCGTAGAGCGCATCATACAGAGGATCACAGGAGAGAATCCTATAGACATAGACAAGCTTCTGGTGGTTACCTTCACAAGGGCAGCAGCTGCGCAGATGAAGGAGAAAATCCTTAAAGCGATTCAGGATAAGCTGGTGGAGGATCCAACCAATGCTCATCTTCAGAGACAGGAGACTCTTGTTCATGGAGCACAGATTACTACTATTGACTCATTTTGCCAGTATATTATCAGGAATAATTTCAATGATATAGACCTGGACCCTTCCTACAGAGTAGCTGATGAAGGTGAGATAAAGCTCCTGCAGGGTGATGTGCTTGCTGAACTTCTGGAGGAGAAGTATACAGAGGGAGATCCTGACTTTTTGAACTGCATGGAGTACTTTGCCACAGGTAGCACCGATAAAAAGGTTGAGGAATTTATTCTCAAATTGTATCGCTATGCGATCAGTATGGCATCACCTGAGGACTGGCTTAAGGAGAGGGCAGAGGACTATGTCATAGATGAAGAGGAGTTCGACAAAGCTAAGTTTGTAGAGGCTGCAATAAAAATATTTAAAAGTGATCTTGGAGAGGCTGCGACATACCTTAATATGGCGAAAATAATATCTGAGCAACCAGATGGACCATATGATTATGCAAAGGTAATAGATTTAGAAATTGATCGGTTGGAGAAAATCATTAACACAAGCTTCTCTAGTTATGATGATGTAAGAGCGGCTACTTTAGGATATTGCTTCGAAAAGAGATTACCACCTGTAAAGGATTCATCAGTAAATGCTGATAAGAAAACACGTGCACAAAATTACAGGAAAAAGGCGAAAGGCGTTATTGAAGAGCTTAATAAGAAATACTTCTCCGAAGACAAGGCAACTATCTGCAAGCGCATGGAGCTTGCAAGGAAGCCTGTGCAAACGCTCTCTGAGCTGGTAATCAGCTTCAAGGAGAAGTTTGATGCCAAGAAGAGAGAAAAGGGAATCATTGATTTCCCTGACATGGAGCACCTTGCACTTAAGATCATACAGAACGGCGGCGCAGAGCAGTATCGTGACTATTATGAAGAGGTAATGATAGATGAGTACCAGGATTCCAACGGAATTCAGGAGGAGCTGTTATCAGCAATTTCGGGGGAATCTGTAGGAAGATATAACCGATTCATGGTGGGTGATGTTAAGCAGAGTATTTATAAATTCCGTCTCGCAAGGCCCGAGATTTTCATGGAGAAAATGAGGGACTACGCCTGGGAAGAGGGAACACCTGCAAGAAAGATAGCACTTCATAACAACTTCCGAAGCAGAAGTGATGTGCTTGATAGTGTTAATTACATTTTTGACCAGATAATGGGTGATGAGCTGGGCGGAGTAAGCTATAACGAGGATGCCAGACTCAGGACTATTCGAGAGTTTACAGCTGCTGAGGATGAGAGAGCTTTTTCAACTGAGTATATGTTTGCTGATGTTGGGAAGGCATCATCTGAGGATGCCCGCGAAATAGAGGCTAAGATGGTGGCTGCCAGAATTCATGAGATCATGGAGAACGGAATCGTTACGGGAGAGGATGGAAGTCTCCGCAAGGCCAGATATGGAGACATTGTTATTCTTCTTAGGACCAATAAGGGCTGGGATGACATCTTTAAGAAGACTCTGGAAAGCAGAGGTATTCCTGCCTATGTTGAGTCGAGAACCGGATATTTCTCCGCCACAGAGGTTGTTACTGTACTGAATTTTTTGCGAATCCTTAATAACCCCAGGCAGGATGTGCCCCTTGTAAGTGTGATGCATTCTGTTATCGGAGGATTTACCGACGAGGATCTTGCGCTTATTAAGGCCTATGACAGGGATATAGAGAAGAGTAAGTTTGACAGTGACAGCTTTTACGATATTCTCCTTAGATGTATCACGCCCTGTGAAGCAGATTCTGATAATGAAGATAATGCTGTCACAAGTGAAGAAGCGCAGTCTGGACACAAAGGTAATAGAACAAAAGTCACACCTGATATAGAGAAGATTGAGAAATTCATAGCTCTTATAGATGAATACAGGACAAAGGCTGAGTATATGCCTGTTAATGAGCTTATCCGAGATATACTTAGCGAGACTCATTATGGCGAGTACTGCGCAGCACTTCCCGGCGGAGCAAAGCGCCTTGCGAATCTCAATATCCTGTCTCAGAAGGCAACAGCCTATGAGCAGACCAGCTTCAGCGGAGTATTCCACTTTGTTAAGTATATTGAGGAGCTTGAGAAGTTCGAGGTGGACTATGGAGAAGCGAATACTCTTGATGAAAACGCAGATGTAGTGCGCATTATGAGTATTCATAAGAGTAAAGGACTGGAGTTCCCTGTGGTTTTCCTGTCAGGAATGTCCAAATCCTTTAATACTATGGATGCAAATGAGGCTGTAGTCCTAGATGTTGACATGGGTATTGGAGCTAATGCCATCGACCTTGAAAATCGCGTAAAGTATAGCACTCTTAGAAAGCGTGTTATGGCTGATAAATTGAAGATGGATGTCCTTGGCGAGGAGATGCGTATTCTCTACGTTGCCATGACCAGAGCAAAGGATAAGCTCATAATGACAGGTCAGGCCAATATAGACATGGTCGGTAATCCTTCTGAGAGTCCCTTTGCAGGAACCTTGCAAAATTATCTGTTTTACAGAGACAGAGCTGCAGAAGAGGGTGAGCAGCCATATCTTTTACCGTATTTTCTTAGAAGCGCTGCTAAATCCTATCAGGACCTTGTTCTTATGGCACTTGCAAGACATCCTGATTTTGAAAAGCTCTGCTCTTTAGTAGGAGTTGAAGCTCAGAAGGTTGAGGCAGGAGACGTAGCCTTTGATTTCAGGATAATGACAGAGAATGAGCTTGAAGCAGAGGAGATTGGCAAGGAAGTCACAGCAAGAGTCCGCCTTGATCATCTCACGGCAAATATCACAGATGATGAGAAGGAGTATACAGAGCTGTTTTCAAAACGCTTTAATGATAAATACTCACATCCGTCTTTGGACAGACTTTTCGTTAAGACCACTGTTACAGAGCTTAAGAGAGCAAGACTTGAACAGAAGGAGGAGCCTTCCGCCCATATGTATGAGGTAGAGGAGATAATTCCCTCATTCATAGATGATAAGGAGAAAAAGGCAGAGGGTGCAGCCAGAGGTACTATTTACCACAGAGTGATGGAGCTTTTGTATGATGATGATATGTCTGATGGAATAAAAGCAAAAGGAGCTTGTGCAAATACTCCTGATGATAGGGCTTCTGATCTTGATTCCTGGATGAAGGTGATGGAGGATATAGGGAAAATGCCCTCAGGATCATCTGAGAGCGTTAATAATGCCGATATCCTTGCCTTTTATAACAGTGATACGGGAAAGCGCATGAAGGCTGCCCACGATGCAGGAAAGCTTCACAGAGAATCTCCATTCATGCTTGGAATAGAAGCAAATAAGATTGACGCAGAATTCCCTGAGTCTGAGAGAGTTCTTATTCAGGGTATCATCGACGTCTGGTTTGAAGAGGATGACGGACTTGTCCTTCTGGATTACAAGACTGATAAGGTAAGAGAGGGAAGAGAACTGGTGGACAGATATTCGGTTCAGCTTGATTACTATCAAAAAGCTCTTGAGTCCATAACACATAAAACGGTAAAGGAGAGAATCATCTACTCCTTCACCCTGGGTGAAACAATATCTCTTTAAATAAGAAACCGGATAGCGCTGATTTAACGCTATCCGGTTTCTTATTTTATATAAACTTTAAGCTGCCTTTGAGAAGCGGTCTCTTACATCACTCTCATTTGCCATGTACTTAATTCTCTTAAGGGCATGTCTTACAGCAGGTACACTTAAAAGTGCGATTGTAAGGATACCCTCTGAGCCAATATAAAGGCCGTTATAAGCAAGTGAGTATGTGAAGGGCTGCATTCCATAATCAGCAGCATACTGACCGAAGAAGATAACGCCTGAAAGCACTGAGAAGAAAAGGCGTCCTAAGATACCTACAACATAGCCGCTTATCATTCCGTACTTTTTATTGTGGAAAAGTCCGGAGAGGCCAAGCGCTCCGAAGGCCAGGAAATAGTCACATACAAGCTGAGGAATACTGATTATATAAGGCTCTATTATGAGCTGCAAAAGACCATAAGCAAGTGCTGAGGTCAGGCCGGCTCTTGTGCCATACAGGTATCCGACAAATGTAATGAAGAACATTGAAAAAAGAGTTATGGAACCACCCATAGGCATTTTAAATATCTTTATCATAGAAGTAACCATCGCCAGAGTGACGCCCATTGAAGCAAACACGAGCATCTTTACTGAAAAATGGTTTTTCTGATCTTTTCCTGTGAAAAAGCATGCTGCAACCAGTGAGAGAATAAGAAGAACAACCAGCAGACCATATCCCCCGGAAGTCAGCTCATAAGTATCTTCTACCTGAGTTAAAAAAAATGACATAACAAAACCTCCTCGCATTTTTGCTACGAGGAGGTCTGGTATTCATCAAAAATCGTATTACGATAATAGATAAATGCTTCCTTACGCCGGTATTAACCGGTTCAAGTAATGAGGGTCGATGGAAATCCATCATCTCAGCAAAGCTCCCCTAGCAAATTATTATAAAAAAATTTATTTTTCTTAGACGACTTCATTTAATGATATTTTTCCAAGTTTGTCAATAAGATTTCATACAATCTTAAATGCTCACAAATACTCAGAATCAATCACTAAAGCTTACTATATTATAGAAGCGGAATTCCATGCTCTCTTGCATAATTGGTGTAATCCTCAGCCCAAAGAGAACACTGTACTTCACCGATGTGAGCCTTTCTAAGGAAGAAAAGGCAAAGTCTTGACTGACCGATACCGCCACCTATTGTATAGGGAAGCTTCTTTTCAAGGATTGCCTTCTGGAAGGGAAGCTTAGCACGCTCAGTACATCCTGCTTTCTCAAGCTGTGTCTTTAAGGAATTCTCATCTACACGGATACCCATTGATGAAAGCTCGAGAGCTATATTAAGAACAGGGTAGTAAACAAGGATATCGCCGTTGAGTGCCCAGTCATCGTAGTCCGGAGCTCTTCCGTCATGCTTCTCGCCTGATGCCAGAAGATCACCGATCTGCATGATGAAAACTGCACCCTTTTCCTTAGTGATGAGGTATTCACGCTCCTTGGCGTCTTTTCCGGGATACATATCCTCAAGCTCCTGAGAGGTGATGAAGAATATGTCGTGGGGAAGAATTTCCTCAATATAATCGTACTGGATTGACATATATTTCTCGGTTTTTCTAAGAACCTTATATATAGTGCGGACTGTTTCCTTAAGGAAGTCGAAATTGCGGTCTTCCTTGCTGATAGCTTTCTCCCAGTCCCACTGATCTACGAACACGGAGTGGATATTATCCGGAATCTCATCCCTTCTTATGGCGTTCATATCTGTGTAGAGACCTTCTCCAACCTTGAAACCATATTTTTTAAGAGCATAACGCTTCCACTTAGCAAGAGAGTGTACAATTTCTGCCTCTCGCTCGTCCTCTTCCCTGATATCAAAGGCAACGGGACGCTCAACACCATTAAGATTGTCATTAAGACCTGACTCGGGTGCCACAAATAAAGGGGCAGTAACACGAAGAAGATTTAAATTCTCAGAAAGTGTATTCTGAAAAAAGTCTTTAACTGTTTTGATGCCGACCTGTGTGTCGTGGAGGTTTAATGCTGACGTATAATCCTTAGGAATAATTAGATTTTCCATTACCATGCTCCTCTCTGAACAATTCATTTATGTAAAGTATTAAAGCGCGTTTTCATCCATCATGCAAGAAAAAAATGATATTAATCACATCTATAGTAGAAACATTGAAAAAAAAAATATTAATTTTTTCATAGTTAATTTGGAATTAATTTTCATTTCGAAGCCCGAAATCATGCGAACTTAATCGTTTTAAGAAAATCTTAAGAAATTCATAAGAAAACCTACAATATTTTTTCAGGATTTTGGGATATAATCAGTCAGGTAAGGAGATTTAAAAGCTATGGAAATTAAGAAAATTATCAAATTAACACCGAATCAGGTAAAGGATTTTGTTAACGCTGCAACTAAATGTGATTTTGATGTAGATGTGTCTTACAATCGTTTCACTGTTGATGCTAAGTCAATTCTTGGTGTGTTTGGACTTAACTTCGATTGCCCGCTTACAGTAAGATATCGTGGCTTCAACCAGGACTTCGAAACATATCTCAGTGAACATGCAGTTGCTTGCTAATAATTAAAATAATAATTATCTGATATACGGGCTCCCCATGATATACTATCGTGGGGAGTATTTTTTTATGAAGAACATTCAAATTTCAGTCAGAACTCTGGTTGAGTTTTTACTCAGATCAGGCAATATAGATAACAGAATACATCATGCTCCGGATACCGCTATGCTGGAGGGCGGTAGAATACACCGCAAGATCCAGAAGAGTATGGGAGCAGAATATCAGGCGGAGGTCCCGCTTAGCTTCACATATACATCTGAAAACTACATATTGACCATAGACGGCAGAGCTGATGGTGCTATGGAGAGGAAGGACAAGCCTCTTCTTATAGATGAGATCAAGGGTACATATCGTGAGCTCAAGAACATCAAGGAGGCTGATCAGGTTCATCTGGCCCAGGCCAGGTGTTATGCTGCCATAATCACAAGGCAGAAGGATCTTGAAAAGGTAAGCGTCAGGATAACCTACTGCAATATCGATTCTGAGGAGATAAAGACCTTTGAGGAGGACTTTACCAGGGAGGAGATATGCAAGTGGTTTGATGATCTTTTGGGAATGTATCATCGCTGGGCGGAGTACCTTGCCACCTGGGATGACATTCGTATGAGCTCCATCCATGCCATGAACTTTCCATTTCCGTACCGTGAGGGTCAAAAGGAGCTGGCAGCAGGCGTCTATAGGACTATTTATCATGGAAAGAAGCTTTTTATGGAGGCTCCCACCGGCACAGGTAAGACTATAAGTACGATTTTTCCTGCTATAAAGGCAATCGGTGAAGAAAAGGCGGAAAGGATTTTTTATCTTACTGCCAAGACCATAACCAGAACCGTGGCAGAGGATACCTTTGAAATCCTGAGAAAAGAGCAGGGTCTTAAGTTCAAAACAGTTACATTGACCGCTAAAGACAAAATCTGTTTTCTTGATAAGGCTGACTGCAATCCCGTGGCCTGCCCTTATGCGGAAGGGCACATGGACAGGATAAACGACTGCATGTACGACCTTCTTATGAATTCGGACAGCTTTGACAGGGATGCGATCATAAGCTATGCGGAGAAGCACAGAGTATGCCCCTTTGAGCTGTCTCTTGATATGAGTCTTTTTGCAGATGCTGTAATCTGTGATTATAACTATGTTTTTGATCCCTTTATATATCTGAAAAGATTCTTTGCAGGCGGTAGCACCGGAGACAATATATTCCTTATAGATGAGGCACATAACCTCTTAGACAGAGGACGCGATATGTACAGCGCAGAGCTGGTACTGGAGATGCTTCTTGGCTTTGAGTCGATCATATCCAGTGCCCATCCCAGAATTGCAGGGATAGTGAGAAGTCTTGCAGATGAGATGGAAAAGCTCATGGGAGAAGAGGGTGAAGCAGAGGTTCTTGATGATATCAGCCCTATAATGCAGAGGCTGAACCTGCTTCAGTCGGTTATTTCCAAGTGGCTTGAGGAGCACGCTGAGGGAATGTACCGCGACGATATTCTGGATTTTTACTTTGAGATAACTAGATTTTCGAGTATATATGAACTTATTAACGATAAATATGTGATATTTGCAGAAAATGATGCGGAGAATGGCTTTAGAATAAAGCTTCTCTGTGCAGATCCTTCTGATAATCTTGCCAATTGTATGGAGAGGGCCAAGTCAACAATCCTGTTTTCAGCCACATTACTACCTATTCAGTACTACAAGAGACTTCTTGGCGGTAAAGCTGAGGACTATGAGATATACGCTCATTCTGTATTTGACAGCAAAAGATGTGGAAGACTGGTTGCTTCGGATGTTACCAGTAAGTACACAAGGCGCGGAGAGGACGAATACCGCCGGATCGCCACATATATAGACGCTATTGTGAGAGCAAGGAGCGGAAATTATCTTATTTTCTTCCCCTCCAGGGCCTTCATGGATGAAGTCGGTTATATATATGAGCAGGAATTCTATGATGAGAGCACCACAGAGATACTTGTTCAGAATGAGTCCATGTCCGAGGACGAGAGAGAGGAGTTCCTTGGCAGATTTACTGCAGGTAATGATATAGACCTTGCAAGTGTCATCAACATGGATATTGATATCGAACCCTCCAAAAGTGTTCTTGGCTTTTGTGTGATGGGCGGAATATTCAGCGAGGGTATCGACTTAAAGAATGACAGTCTTATTGGAGTCATTATAGTAGGAACAGGTATCCCTCTTGTGTGCAATGAAAGGGAAATAATAAAGGATTTCTTCGAACTGAACGGAGAGGATGGCTTTGACTACGCCTACAGGTATCCGGGAATGAATAAAGTCCTGCAGGCAGCAGGTCGTGTTATAAGAAGTGAGAAAGATTTTGGAATAGTTGCACTATTGGATGAACGCTTCCTTCAGAAATCATATTACGAACTCTTTCCACGAGAATGGAAGGGAATTATAAGAACATCGACCGGTAGAGTCAAAAATGACGTAAACGCGCTCTGGAAGCGGATCGATGATTGTGGATAAGTGAAAACTATCATAATAAAAACGGTGTTTTACACATGAAAATCGGATATAGTTAACATAATAATACGTATACTATACATTATGTTAACCTAACACTTTTTTAAACAATTCGAATTATTGGGAAAATAATAGCGATATCTAGACAATTCAAGGTGGTCTAACAAGGAAAATGACACATGTGTACATGTGGATAACTCTGTGGAAATTGGGGATATTCCGAAAACGGTATTTTCGAAATGCGCATAAAAAGGCAATATCTGAAGGTTTACGATATTAATCCACAGATAATCGAAATTTCAAAACGATACTATCACGGTCAATAAAACTATGTTAACTACACGGGTATATGACACACGTGTCAGGCAATTATTTTTATCCCAGTAACTGTCTGCAAAACCTTCATTAAAAGGCTCATTAGATTGACAAGAACACAGGGTTTGAATATCATAGGTTAATATATGTAATTATAAATGAGGATATTGTTTATGAGAAAAGAATTAGCAAAGACATATGATCCCAAAGGAATTGAGGATCGACTTTATAAGAAATGGGAAGATAATAAGTATTTTCATGCTGAAGTGGATGAGACAAAGAAACCATTCACTATTGTAATTCCCCCTCCGAATATTACCGGTAAGCTTCACATGGGACATGCTCTTGATAACACAATGCAGGATATTCTTATCCGTTACAAGAGAATGCAGGGCTACAATGCACTTTGGCAGCCCGGTACAGACCATGCTTCAATCGCTACTGAGGTTAAGATCATCGACACTCTTAAGGCAGAGGGTATAGATAAGAGAGATCTCGGAAGAGAGAAATTCTTAGAGCGTGCCTGGGAGTGGAAAAAGGAATACGGCGGAACAATCATTTCCCAGCTTAAAAAGATGGGATCTTCATGTGATTGGGACAGAGAGCGCTTCACAATGGATGACGGCTGTAACGAAGCAGTTACAGAGGTCTTCTGTAAGATGCACGAAAAAGGCTACATATATAAAGGAAACAGAATTGTAAACTGGTGTCCTGTATGTAAGACTTCTATTTCTGATGCAGAGGTTGAGTACGAGGAGCAGGCTGGTCATCTTTGGCATATTAAATATCCTCTGATCGATGAAGACGGAACAGTAAGTAAGACAGAATTCATTGAGTTTGCTACAACACGTCCTGAGACAATGCTTGGTGATACAGCTGTTGCAGTTAATCCCGATGATGACAGATATAAGAGCTTCAAGGGTAAGAAGGTTCTTCTTCCTATAGTAAATAGAGAGCTTCCTATCGTAGAAGACAATTATGTGGATATGGAATTCGGTACCGGTGTAGTTAAGATCACTCCCGGCCATGACCCGAATGACTTTGAGGTTGGTAAGAGACACAATCTTGAAGAAATCAACATCCTTAACGACGACGCTACCATCAATGCCAACGGTGGCAAGTTCGAAGGTATGGATCGCTACGAAGCAAGAGAAGCCATCGTTAAAGAGCTTGATGAGATGGGTCTTCTTGTTGAGATAGAAGATTATTCTCATAATGTAGGTACTCATGACCGTTGCCATACAACAGTTGAGCCTATGATCAAGGCTCAGTGGTTTGTAAAAATGGATGAGCTTATCAAGCCTGCTGTTAAGGCAGTAAAGGAAGGCGAGATCAAGCTGATTCCTCCGAGAATGGAGAAGACCTACTTCAACTGGACAGATAATATCCGTGACTGGTGTATTTCCAGACAGCTTTGGTGGGGACACAGAATTCCTGCTTATTACTGTGATAAGTGCGGAGAGGTAGTTGTTTCCAAGGAAGCTCCTACAGTATGTCCTAAGTGTGGTGAGACTCACTTCACACAGGATCCTGATACACTGGATACTTGGTTCTCATCAGCACTCTGGCCCTTCGAGACACTTGGATGGCCTCATGACACCAGGGAGCTCAAGTACTTCTTCCCTACAGACGTACTTGTAACCGGATATGACATTATCTTCTTCTGGGTAATCAGAATGATCTTCTCAAGCTATGAGCAGATGGGAACATATCCTTTCCACACAGTTCTTTTCCATGGACTGGTAAGAGATTCTCAGGGAAGAAAGATGAGTAAATCTCTTGGAAACGGTATTGATCCTCTTGATATCATTGAGAATTATGGTGCAGATGCACTCAGACTTACTCTTATCACAGGTAACGCACCTGGAAATGATATGCGTTTCTACAACGAGAGAGTAGAGAATAGCCGTAACTTTGCCAATAAGGTATGGAATGCTTCACGTTTCATCATGATGAACATGGGTGAAAACGAGAAGAGCGCAATCAACCAGCCTGCTCCTGCAGGACTTGAGCCTGTTGATAAGTGGATTCTTTCAAGACTTAATAACACAATACGTGAAGTAACCGAGAACATGGATAAATACGAGCTCGGTATCGCAGTTCAGAAGGTTTATGACTTCATCTGGGATGAGTTCTGTGACTGGTACATCGAGATGGTTAAGCCCCGTCTTTATAACTCAGACGACGAGACCTCTCATAAGGCAGTTCTTTGGACACTTCAGACTGTACTTATTAATGCACTTAAGCTCCTTCATCCGTACATGCCTTTTGTTACAGAGGAAATATTCTGCACACTTCAGGACGAAGAGGAGTCCATCATGATCTCCACATGGCCTGAGTACAAGGATGAGTGGAATTATGCCGCTGATGAGAAGGCAATCGAGACCATCAAGGAAGCAGTAAGAGGAATCCGTAACATCCGTACACAGATGAACGTTGCTCCTTCCCGCAAGGCTCTTGTTTATGTCGTTTCAGATAAGGAAGAAGTACTTGATATTTTCCGCACAGGTAAGCTGTTCTTTGAGACACTTGCCAGCGCTTCTGAGTCTGTTTGCCAGAATGATAAGTCCGGCATTGCAGACGATGCAGTATCTGTAGTTCTTGCAGAAGCTACTATATATATTCCTTTCTCAGATCTCGTTGATATTTCAGCTGAGATTGAGAGACTTGAAAAGGAGAAGAAGCGTCTCGAGGGCGAGCTCAAGAGATCACAGAGCATGCTTTCAAATGAGCGTTTCCTTTCAAAGGCTCCGGCTGAGAAGATTGAGGAAGAAAAAGAGAAGCAGAAGAAGTACGAGCAGACCTATGCACAGGTTGCAGAAAGACTTGCGCAGCTGAAAAAGTGACGATAGAGCTATGAGTGAAGATTTTACAAAATATGCATCCGACATGCTTGAGCGTCTGGACAGAGGTGAGAGACTTGGCTTCTATGAATGTGATCGCTTTGTAGATCAGATTCCTGCTTTTACAGAGAAGCATTCCGTCGAGGATACACGCAAATTCCTTGAATATCTTGGAAGCCCTGACAGAAAGATGCATATTATTCATGTGGCCGGAACAAACGGCAAGGGATCGGTATGTAATTACCTCTCCGAGATATTGAGACAGGCAGGCTTCAAGGTTGGAATGTTCACCTCACCGCATCTGGTGAAGGTGACTGAAAGATTCTGCATTAATGGAATTCCAATCGATGATTCCATGTTCTGCGAGAGTTTTGGGGACCTTATAAGAAAAATCAGGGATTATGAAGTAGATAATTATTTCCCTACATATTTTGAATTCCTGTTTTTTATGGCTATGCTTCTCTATGGAAAGTATCCTGTGGATTACCTTGTCCTCGAGACTGGCCTCGGTGGAAGACTTGACGCCACTAACAGCGTTCATGAGCCGGTACTTGATGTAATAACAGAGATTGGCCTTGATCACATGCAGTATTTAGGGAATACGATTTCCGAGATTGCAGGTGAAAAGGCTGGAATCATCCGTGAAAACACACCTGTTGTTGTTTACAACAGGCGTGGCATTAGTACGGATGTCATAGAAAAAAGAGCTGAAGAGCTTTCAGCGAAGGTATACAGAGTTGAACCTGAATTTGTCACTGAGATAAATACTGCTCCGGACGATGCAGGGAATATTTGCATTGATTTTTCCTATGAATCTCAGTATGATAAATACTGCGGTCTGCGTTTGCAGTCTGTCGCAAAATTTCAGACAGAAAATGCCGCTATTGCGATAATGTGCGCAAGGGCTCTCAGAGATATGGGAGTCAATATAACCGACGACGACATAAGCTTTGGCCTTAGAAAGGCTAAATGGGGCGGAAGAATGGAGCTTATTCTTCCGGGAATTTATGTTGACGGTGCGCATAATGTGGATGGTATGGAAGCCTTTCTTGACTGTGCCGGGAATGTTCCCTGTGATAAGAACAGAATCCTTCTGTTCGGAGCAGTTGCGGATAAGCAGTATCATCTTATGATCAGACAGATTCTCGAGAGCAGACTGTTCAACAGAATTTGTGTTTCTGTCCTTGAGACAGGAAGATCAGTATCAGAGTCTCAGCTGCGTGCAGCCTTTGAGGCAGAAATGAGACATTTTAAGGATAAACCTGATATCAGATTCTCATATTACACAAGCGTCAGAGATGCACTTATGGATATCATCACTGACAGAGGAGCCGGAGATGTAGTATTTGCAGCCGGTTCGCTGTACCTGGTTGGGCAGGTTAGAGAATCACTGGGGATAATGCCCGGTAACTGATAAATCGTAGTTTCTTATGAGTTTTTTGGAGCTTTACAATGATCAATTTTGAAAATGAACTTAAGAAGTTTCGTCCCAGCCTCGAGATAGAGGACGCTGAGGAAATTAT
This sequence comes from Butyrivibrio sp. XPD2002, assembly GCF_000423945.1. Classification (GTDB taxonomy): domain Bacteria; phylum Bacillota; class Clostridia; order Lachnospirales; family Lachnospiraceae; genus Butyrivibrio. The sequence goes on from NZ_AUIY01000016.1 coordinate 20,161, forward strand.
CTACAATCAGGATCTGGATGATATGGCTGATGTACTCGTTGGCTTGTTCAAGGATGCTAAGGCTGAGGAGATGGGCCGCCAGACTCGTCCACGCCAGTAAATTAGTGATAGTCCAAAATTCCAAACCGATTAGGTAAAATAGAGAGGGCGAACTTCAAATTATGAAATGTTATCAATGCGGGGCAGAGCTCACTGAGCGCGAATACTGTCCGAATTGTGGTGCTGCGGTTAAGGTATATAAACGAATCATTTCGCTTTCCAACCGTTATTACAATGAAGGGTTGGAGCGCGCCGAGGTCAGAGACCTTTCGGGAGCTATAGAATCACTGCACCAGAGTTTGAAACTTAATAAAAGCAATATTCAGGCCAGAAACCTTTTAGGACTGGTCTATTATGAATGTGGAGAAGTAGTTGCTGCACTGAGTGAATGGGTTATCAGTAAGAACCTTAAGCCTGAGGAGAATGCAGCAGATGACTATATGGACTTAGTCAGAAACGATCCTTCACGTCTTGAGACCTTCAATCAGACAATCAAAAAGTTCAACATCGCACTTAATCACTGCCATCAGGACAGACTTGATATGGCTGTGATTCAGCTTAAGAAGGTTTTATCAATGAACCCCGGATTTATCAGAGCTCATCTTTTGCTTGCGCTTTTATACCTTAATAATGGTAATTATGCCAAGGCTAAGACAGAGGCCCAGAAGAGCCTTAAGCTTGACACGGGTAATGTAATGGCTCAGAGATATCTTAAGGAAGCTGAAGCAATGATGCTTCCCCAGGATGTTAAGTCCAGCGATGAGAAGGTTAAGAAGCAGAACGATGTAGTTAGATACACAAGCGGAAATGAGACAATCATTCAGCCTGTGAGAACAAATATGTTTACAAGAAGCGGCTCAATATGGGGCATAGTTCTTGGAGTTGCCCTCGGAATTGCCGCCGCTTATTATCTGATATTACCTGCCAGAATTCAGTCAATGAATGCAAGTTTCAGAGAGCAGATTGCTTCCATAAGCGAGGAGTCAGACTCCAAATCTGCCAAGATGGGTGAATATGAGCAGCAGATAGCTTCACTCAATACAGAACTTGAGACTCTCAGAGAAGAGATGAGTTCATACCAGGAGAGTGACAGCTCAGGCTCAGCAGCCAATGATCTTATGGCCGCTGTTTCAATCTATCTTAATAATTCTGAAGATATAGATGCAGTGCAGGAAAAAATGGATCCCATCGACCTCAATAACATGGAGGGAGAGGCATCCGCACAGTTTACAGAGCTTTACAATTCATTTATGACGCTTGTAGGTAGCGAGCTCTCCAAGAGAAGCTACGCAACCGGATTTGATGCTTATCGCAGCCAGGAATATGATGTTGCGATAAGAGCATTGTCCAAGGCATTTCAGTATGATAACACCAATGTTGACGCACTCTATAATTTAGGGAATGCCTACTACGAAAGCGGTGACACTGACAACGCCAAGGTTATTTACGACCAGGTTGTGAATAATTTCTCGGATACTATTAGCGCAAGCTCAGCCGAGACAAAATTAGCAGAGATTAATAATGCCTCAAATTAACCCAAATATGACAAATTTTTCGGATTTATCTTTTATATTTAGATTTCTTCCGATATTCCTTATTGCATATTATGTATTGCCATCAAGGCTGCGCCCTTTGATCCTTTTTGCGGGCAGCCTTGCATTTTATGCTTTTGGGGACCCGAAAAGCATGGGCATTTTTGTAGTTGCAGTTGTGGTTAATCTCGTTCTTTCATATAGATGTCAGGCACACAGTAAACCGGCTCTCATTTTTATCGTATTAGCTGATGTGGCTCTGCTTCTATCCTTCAAGTTCCTTTCAGGCTATGGGAAAGTCCCGGGCCTTCCACTTGGAATCAGCTTCTTTACATTTAAAATGGTGAGCTATCAGGCTGACCTCTACAAAGGAAAAATTGCAAAATGCCCAGGAGTAGTTGCCGTGGCAGCTTATTTTTCAATGTTTCCGCAGCTAATGTCAGGCCCTATAATGCGTTATTCGGATTTTGAAAAGAACAAAATCCTCTCCGGAATAGAAGACAGATTCCTTATTTTTAAGGACAGATTACAGATTTACCTCAACAGACTTGAGGAGGGACTTGTGTTCTTCACTCTGGGCTTTGCTATGAAGGCCCTTATTGCTGATTACCTTGCGGCTATGTGGAATGAGATCGGAACAATCGGCTATGAGAGTATCTCAACACCTCTTGCATGGACAGGAGTTATTTGTTATTCCCTTAACCTTTATTTTGATTTCTGGGGATATTCACTTATGGCAGCCGGAGTAGGCGTGATGCTGGGATTTCCTTTTGTGAAGAACTTCGATCATCCCTATTCATCCAAGACAGTTGGAGAATTCTATCGTAGATGGCACATGACCCTTGGCTCATGGTTCCGCGACTATGTTTATTTCCCCATGGGAGGAAGTCGTGAAGGAAAAGGGAAGACCATCAGAAATCTTTGTATCGTATGGGCACTTACAGGCTTATGGCACGGTGTGACTCTGAATTTCATCGTGTGGGCCGGTGTTTTGCTCTTTATGATAATCATGGAGAAGTTTGTGTGGTCATCCAATCCCAAGCTTCTTAGTATCATTGGAAGAATCCATGTCCTTGTATGTATACCTGTCACATGGGTTATTTTTGCACTTCCCGGCAGAGAGGATATGTTTAACTATATGGGAAGACTTTTCCCCGTGGCAGGAGCCGGAATCGCGGTTAATCCCGGAGACTTTGGCAAACTGTTATCAACCTATTGGGGATTTCTTTTAGCCGGACTGATACTCCTTTTACCCGGAGTATATTCCTATTTTGCAAGACACAGAAAGGACTGGCCGGTAAGAGTACTGATGCTCATACTGTTCTGGATATGTGCAGCCATAGTATCAACCAAGGCTGGAAATCCGTTTATGTATGTTAACTTTTAATCTTTTATAAAGGCAGAGTATGAAAACATTTTTTCAGCATATTTTGTCCATGGGTATTCTTGTAGTAGCGCTGCTTCTTACTGTGGATTCCGCACTTGGGCAAAAGAGCGCGTATGAAGAAATTGAATATGACTCTTTGGATGCACCGATTATGTCGCTGACTCTCCGCCATGTAATGGAGGGTGGGCAGCCTTATCTTATAGAACTTTTGCGCAAAAATATATTCGGAGCCGGAGAAGAAGCTACGGATATTTCCGAGGGTGAAAATGAAGTAATAACACCTGAAAATGAGCCTGCAGGCGAACCTGAAAATGTAGAGCAGCCTGATGCTACTCAGCCAAATGAGGAAGTATCTGATGGCAATTCCGACGAGGTATCTTCAGGAGATGCCTTTGGAGAAGTATCCGATGGTAACGCTGAGGTGTCCGGAGGAGATTCTGCAGAGAACTTCGAAGAAGCAGTAAGTGACGGCGTTGCAGCTGAACCTGAGCCTGAAAATGATAACTATGTTATGACAGCCGTTCCGGATACATACTTTGATGATGCTCTTTTCATAGGTGATTCCAGAACCGTGGGATTATCAGAGTACTGTGAGGAGCTTAAGGGGCATGCGACCTTCTATGCAAAGGTGTCCTTGACAATTTATGGATTTAACAAGAAGGAATTCGTGGTTGTTCCGATAAGGACTGAGGAGGGCGTAGAGGTTCCTGAGGATCAGCTTCCGAAGGAGAAGGTTACAATCGAGGAAGCCCTTACAAGAAAGCAGTTTGCCAAGATTTATATAATGCTTGGACTTAACGAGCTTGGAAGCGGTACGGCAGAGAGCTTTACTAACAGCTACGGTGAGGTTGTAAACCGTATCAGAGAGCTTCAGCCGGATGCTATCATTATAATTCAGGGAATTATGCATGTTACGCATTCCAAGAGCAGCAATGACAGAGTGTTCAAGAACACCACGATAAATGACAGAAATGCGATGCTTCAGACTCTGGCAGACGGAGAGCATGTCTTCTATGTTGATATGAATGAAGCAACAGATGATGAGAACGGAGCTCTGGGACATGATTTATCATTTGATAATGTTCATTTGAAGGCGAAGTCCTACTCCTTATGGTATGATTATTTGAAGAACCATGCCTTTGTAATGGAGAAGGATCTTGAGCAGACACAACAGCTTTTGCAACAGGAAATTGACAGCAGAGCTGCTGAAAATCCGGAGAATCCGGAGTAAGGAAGGGCTGATTATGGTCAGAGAAATGGTTTTTAAAATGGAGCGCCCGGGACTTCTTAAGGAGGGCGATGAGATCACAGTTACTGAGGGTGAGCTTCCCAGTAACGTGTACTATACGATAGATCCGTCACTTGCGATGTCAGCGAACTTTCCCTTCAGAGAGAGGATGAGCGAGCGCAAGGGTGTGGTACTCAAGGTTGAAGAAAACGAACGCGGATTCTATGTTACAGCCGCGTTCGATTCTGATAAGCAATAAATATTAAGGAGGAATGAAAAAATGCAGTATGTATCAACAGACAAGGCTCCTGCAGCAATAGGACCTTACTCACAGGCAATCAAGGCAGGGGATTTTCTTTATGCTTCAGGACAGATCCCGATCAATCCCGCAACAGGTAACATCGAGGGTAGCGATATCAAGGAACAGGCAGACCTGGTTTGCCGCAATATAGGCGAGATTCTCAAGGCTGCAGAGACAGATTTTGATCACGTAGTTAAGACTACATGCTTTCTTGCTGAGATGTCAGATTTCGCAGAATTCAATGGTGTATATGAGAAGTACTTCACAAGCAAGCCTGCTCGCAGCTGCGTGGCAGTAAAGAAGCTTCCCAAGGACGTTCTTTGCGAAGTTGAGATTATAGCATATTTAAAATAAAAATATCTGATTGAGGGATGAAAAATGGCGGTATATAGGAAAAAATCAGCCGCTTTGATAGTGATGTTGGGAACACTGCTGGTAGGTAGTGGTTGTGGAAGTATGTCCGGTCATAAAAACGTTGACCTGGGACTTGCACATATTGATAGTCATGAATATGAGGAGGCACAGACCTGCTTCGAAGCTGCCGAAAAGGCAGGAGAGAGCGACAGACTCCTCTACAGAGCAAGGGGAATCCTCAACAGGAATCTCGGTCAGTACGACGAGGCTGTGGATGATTTCCTTAAGTCTCTGGCTGCGACTAGCGGAATTCCCGGAGACATGGATTTTGACACCAACTACTATCTGGCTGACACATATATGAAGCTTGAAAAATATGATGAGGCTGAGGAAGTATACGATGCGATTCTTGCCCTTAGAAAAAAGGACAAGGACGCTTATTATATGCGTGGTCTGACCAAGCTCTATGGCTCTGATCATGATGGAGCCACAGCCGATTTTAATAAGGCAATGGCTCTTTCAGCAAGGGATTATGACCTGAGAATAATGATCTACAAGGCATTATCAGCCTGTGGATTTGAGGACGAGGGAAAAGAGATTCTTGAGGCCTGCCTCAATAACACTGATCCTAACATGACCAATTATGAAAAGGGGCAGATATCATATTATCTTGGCAATAATGCGGACGCACAGAGCTATCTTGAGCTTGCAAGAAACGACAGAGATGCTGAGAAAGCCCCTGTTGTTCTGCTCTTAGGACAGACCGGAGAAAAGCAGGGAGATTACAATTATGCCATTAGTGTTTACAAGACATTCCTGGCAGAGGATGCAGACCATCCGGATATTTACAATCAGCTTGGTCTGTGTCAGTTAAATATGGGGGACTATGACGGCGCTGTTAATTCCTTCGAGGCAGGACTTGCCCTTGGAAACAGTGACTACAGCAGAGCACTTCTCTTAAATGAGATAACTGCCTACGAGCACGCAGGCAATTTTGCTCAGGCTAAAGCTTTAATGGAAAAATACAGGAAGGCGTATCCGGATGATGCGGATGCGGAAAGGGAAGAGATATTCCTTTCTACAAGGTAAGAGGTATTGGGTAATAATCGTTACAGAAAACTTGATAGCAGTTACTATATAAAGCACAGCAGACCAAGAAGGAGAAGGTCCAAGCTGCCAATCATCATTGGTGTTTGCGCAGCGCTTGTACTGGTAACTGTTATTGCAGTGATATTTTTGATCTTGCATAAAAAGAATGATACAGAAAGCAGCGTGGCTGAAGCATCGATCACTGAGGAGGTAGCACCTGTAGAAGAGGTACAGGTACAAGAGCCTGAGCCGGAACCGGAGCCCGAGCCGGAGGTTGAGGTAGATACCCGCTCTCCCGAGGTTCAGAGCTTCGCCATGGGATACACTGTAGAGAGCACAAGCTCTACTGCAGAGATCGTAAGTGAAGATGTTATAAGTGAAAATGCAATACTCATTGATGTGGATAAGGCTGAGGTAGTTGCGAAAAAGGCTGCAGATGTGAGAATCTCACCTGCATCAATGACCAAGATCCTTACAGTTCTTGTTGCTGCAGAGCATGTTGAGAATCTTGATGACACCTTCACCATAACAAGAGACATAACAGATTATTCATTTTCAAATGAATGCAGTATTGTAGGCTTTGAGGTTGGTGAGACAGTAACCGTTAGGGACCTCATGTACGGAACAATCCTTCCCTCAGGTGCAGATGCAGGAATAGCCCTTGCAACCTACGTTGCAGGCTCACACGAAGCGTTCGTGGACCTCATGAATCAGAAGCTCGAGGAGCTTGGCCTTTCCGATACAGCTCATTTCACAAACTGTGTGGGAATCTATGATGAGGATCATTACTGCACACTTACTGACATGGCTATGATCCTGAAGGCAGCAGTTGAGAATGACCTTGCAAGAGAGGTGCTTTCAGCGCACAAGTACACCACAAGTGCTACTGCCGAGCATCCCGAAGGAATAACAATCTCCAACTGGTTCCTCAGAAGAATAGAGGATAAGGAGACAAATGGAACAGTACTGTGTGCCAAGACCGGATTCGTTAATCAGTCCGGATGCTGTGCGGCAAGCTATTCCATCTCAAACAGTGGTGGACATTATATCTGCGTATCTGCAAACGCATGGAGCTCATGGCGCTGCATATACGACCAGGTTGATATTTATGAAACATACCTGAATTAAAAAATATCCCCGGAATATGTATATTTGGAGGTAATCACCAAATACATATATCCCGGGGATTGTTTTACTCAAGATTTCCGTCGTCTTCCAGATCATCGTTAAATCCGATGTTCTGCATATTCACGGTTCTGCGGCGAAGACGTGCTCGCTCAGATTCCTGATTGATGAAATCCTTTATTTCTCTTCCGTGCTTGATGTTTTTCATGACGATTGTCTTATCAGTTACATCTGAGGTGAAGAGAGTGATTGTTGAAAGACCTGCCATTCTCTGTAAAAGTGAGCGTGAGAGCTCAACGTCAGATATCTTATACATGAAGCAGTCATCCTCTTTGACACTCAGGAATCCTGAGATGATTGTCATCTCATTTTCATAGATCTCGTAGCGCTTGAAGGGCCACGGGATACCGAATAACAGGAGTCTTCCGTATTCCTTGTACTGAAGAGTACCCTTTGCTGTAAGAGAAGCATCGTTCTGTGTAGGATTTGCGATTTTTGCCATTAGTAATTTACCCCATTTTTCTATGTGCACTCGCACATTATATTCATTGTGATACAATAATATTAGTACCATTGTATCATAATATAGTTTTTTGGGGGACGATTAGAAGTCAGGTTAACTATATAGAGTTTGGAGGAGCTATGGTAAAGAATCAGGGGGCATACGATAATATTACGAAAATCTATGACACGTTTGCCGTAACATCGAAGAGCAGATATGTCTATGTATACGATATTGAAAATGATATGGCCAAGTGGTCGGATAACGCCGTATCCTACTTTGGCCTTCCGGGAGAATACGTCTACAGAGCGGATAAGGTCTGGGAGGTTCACGTTCATCCAGAGGACAGAGCGACCTACAGAGAGCATCTTAAGACCGCGTTTGAGGGAAAACGCGTTAATCCCACCTTCGAGTACCGCGCCAAGAATAAGAACGGCGAATATGTGGCCTGCTCCTGCAGGGGCGTTGTCATTAAGGATTACTCTGGAAAAGCTGCTTTTTATGCCTGTTCCCTTATCAATAAAGGTATCGTGGACAACACGGATCCCATAACAGGCCTGGCCAACCACTACGAGATGTTCAACTACATGCACAAGCTGGAGAGTGAGAGGGAAAAGTACATTCTTCTCCTTGTTAACGTCATCGATTTTGGTGATATAAACAGGCTCTATGGCTACATGTTCGGAAACAGGATGCTGAAGCTGATGGCTGAATGGCTCCAGAACGAGGGCGGTGAAAAGGGACATGTATATCGCGGAGAGGGCACTATTTTAGGTCTTTGTACCGTGCAGATGGACCTGGATGAGGTGACAGCCCTCTATCAGCAGATGAGAAAGTTCGTCCGCCAGAATATGCAGATAGGCCCCAACAGGGTATCTGCGGAGCTTGGAGGCGGCGTGATTGTAGTTGATGAAGTGGGGATTGACGTTCATGCGGTCTACACCAGTGCAAAATATGCGCTGGCCCACTCCAAGACGGAGAAGCACGGAAATCTTATCATTTTCCATAATAACGAGCTTGAGTTTAACAAGAGTACCATTGAGCTGGTGGGAGCTGTAAGAGAGAGCGTTATTAACCATTACAGAGGCTTTTATTTAAACTACCAGCCCATAATATCTAAAAACGACGGTAAGCTCTGCGGAGCAGAGGTGCTCCTTCGCTGGAAAATGGACCCTTATGGCGATGTCTCACCCAGCGAGTTTGTGCCCTGGCTCGAGCAGGACAGCACCTTCTACCGACTTGGAAACTGGATTCTTGATAAAGCCATGAAGGATGGCCTTAAGATACTAAAAAAGCATCCGAACTTTTACCTGAGTATCAACCTTGCCTATGTGCAGCTTGAACGAAGTGAGTTCAGAACTACGATACTTGAGCTCCTAAGGATAAACAGGTTCCCAGGAACAGCGCTTTGTATCGAGCTTTCCAACGTATCAAGGGATATAAACTTTGACTACCTTAAGAGCCAGGTAATATTCCTTAAGTCCTGCGGAATAAGAATAGCCCTTGATGTTGTGGACTTTACCACACTGGATCTCGCCACAAGGCTTCCAATCAATATAATAAAGCTGGGACCCGAGATAACTGAGAATATAGGAAAGAACCCTCTTAGCAGGTACATGGCAGAGGCAATAACAGGCTTTGCGGCCAACATGAATATGAGCATCTGTGCGACGGGAGTAGAGAGCGCCGATACAGAGCACAGACTTTTCAAATATCCGGTTGACCTTTATCAGGGATATTACTACTCAAGACCGGTTGTTTTTGAAGAATTTGAAAATCTGCCATTATATAACAATTAAATGAGAGACCTAATATTAACTCGTTCTGATAAGTTAATAAACTTTTTATAAAATCCCTTTTTTGTGGAAGAAAAAAGGCTATAATCAGGATGAGTGAGTGTATGTGAAAGGTGGAAGAAGATGTAGATCATGTTTACCTATATTAAGCCTGAATTTATGATACATGCTTTTTGTAAGCAGCGGGACACAATACTTAAAGACCGCAATATTTGTGTTGCCAGATTGGGTGATCTCGCGGTAAACATGTCACTTATTGACGAGAATTCCTTTGCTCTTTCACTGGAGAATGTGAAAGATGGCTCGCAGTTTTCGGGACGTGCATTTAATATTAAAAGATCCAGCGAGGAAGACATTGTTCCTGTAGTTGAGGATCTTTTTAAGAAGATGCAGATCCTGCATGATCAGGCCGTATTTGATAAACGTGAGAGCATTTGGAAAATGTACGCCATGGACTGGCTTGAAAGTCAGGATATTTCCTTTGATGACTACATCGATAGCAGATTGTCACAACTGCCGGACAAGGAAGGTCTTCACTGGAAAAGTCTTGAGGATTATATAGCCACTGACTATCTCAATCTTGGTGCCACGATGCGGATAATCGCTAAATATTCGCAGAGTGAGGACGAAAAAGCCGAATACACCGACTTCGTTGCAAAGGACATAGTGGAGCTGAGACAGCACTATTCGCTGGCAGCAATGCAGCAGCAGTTTCAGGAGCACGATGACCGAATGGCACAGGTCAAGAAGTTTGCTTTCGGAGTTGAAGTTGAGGCTGAAAACAGAGATGAAGCCAGGGAGAAGCTTTTACAGCTTATTGGAAAAAATGCTGCGGGAGTAATTGTAAGAGGGTAACAGAATGTCACGAAATGCTATGTGGGGTAAGTGTTATGAGGAGAGTACTTAAAAAACTGAGTGCAGCGTTAATTGCTTTTGCGCTGGTTATATCGCTGGTTTCCATACCTGCAGCGGCTGCAAAGACCAATACAGGCATCAAGGAAGACCAGATGAATATAACGGTCGGACAGGATGAAGAAGGTAACACCACGGTTACCTACGGTAAGTATACATTCATCAGAAAGTATAACGGCTGGTACATCCCTGCGGCTTATATTTATAATGGCAGCGAGCTTGCTAATTTCCTTGATAAATCAGTAAGACGCACCAAGAGAACAAGTGTAAGATGCGACGGATTCCTGTTTGTGAAGGTTTCAGGTGGCTGGTATCGCCATGAGCTTCATATAAATGATGGAAGAACACTTGCAACTATTTTCAATAAGGCTGCCGGCATAAAGAGTACCTATGATCCGAACAATCTTAATTCGGACGATGCGACTACGACTACGCAGAATTAAGCGGTTGTTAATTTGGCCTGTTTATAGTAGTATTACTTGGTATGCGATGAAGCAGATAAAAAAGAATGTCTTTGGGCATTCTTTTTTCATGAGAACCCATTTGCTTCACTTGAAAATATAAGTATTTACGAGGTTATATATGTCCAGATACACTGAAAACAAGATGGGTGTAATGCCCGTAAAGCAACTGATCGTATCAATGTCACTTCCCATGATGGCATCGATGCTGGTACAGGCTCTTTACAATGTAGTTGATAGTATTTTCGTTGCGCAGATAGATGAGAGCGCACTTACTGCAGTTACCCTTGCGTTTCCGCTTCAGAACCTTATGATTGCTCTTGGTTCAGGTACCGGCGTCGGAATGAATGCGCTGCTTTCAAGATCCCTTGGTGAGAAGAATTTTGACAGAGCGGACAGAGCAGCTAACACAACACTGATGCTGACCCTGATCAATTATATTATATTCCTCTTTATAGGAATCTTTGTGGCAAAGCCCTTTTTGATGTCTCAGACAGATGATGCCAAGATACTTGAATACGGTATGTCATACGTTTCAATCATCTGCTGCTGCTCAATCGGACTGTTCTGCCAGATGACCTTTGAGAGAATGCTCCAGTCTACGGGAAGGACCCTGTACAGTATGTATTCCCAGATGTCAGGAGCCATCATCAACATCGTAATGGACCCCATTCTTATCTTTGGTATGTTTGGACTTCCCAGGCTCGGAGTTGCAGGTGCAGCCCTTGCTACTGTTTTCGGACAGGTGGTTGGTTCACTGATAGGTCTTTACTGCAACAAGAGTCTTAACCCTGATATTCACCTCAGGACTTCACTGATATTCAAGCCAAGAGCAGATATTGTAAAAGAAATCTACTATGTAGGTGTTCCTTCAATTCTTATGATGTCCATAGGTTCACTTATGACCTACGCAATGAACATTATACTTATCACCTTCTCAACCACAGCAACTGCTGTATTTGGTGTTTACTTCAAGCTTCAGAGCTTTTTCTTCATGCCGGTATTCGGACTGAACAACGGACTTATTCCCGTTCTTGCTTACAACTATGGAGCTAAAAAGAAAAAGAGGATCCGCGAAGCGCTCAGATTCTCAATGGCACTTGCTGCAACAATAATGATCATCGGAACAATTACATTCCAGCTTATTCCTGACAGACTCCTTGGGTTGTTCAACGCATCCCTTGAAATGATAAAAATCGGTAAGCCTGCGCTCAGGATCATAAGCCTCAGCTTCCCGATTGCAGGTATATGTATTGCGATGGGATCAGTGTTCCAGGCATTTTCAGAGAGTATTTACTCATTGGTTGTTTCCGTTGGACGTCAGCTAGTAGTTCTTATTCCTGCAGCATGGCTTCTTGCACAGACAGGTAATGTAAATATGGTATGGTGGGCCTTCCCTATTGCGGAGATCGCATCTCTCATCCTGTCAGGCTTCTTCTTTAAGAGAGTCTATGGCAAAAAGGTTCACACCTTGCCTGAAAACTAAATATTTAAACATGTATGATTTCAAGCGGTCAGGACGATACGGTCCTGGCCGCTTTCCATATTTTGCTGGGCGTAATAGTGCTTCGTATGTTATGATAGATACATGTTTTAGGGGATCATATTGCTGAATACAAACCCGTATGGGTATGTAAATAAAACAATAGGAGAAGAAGGTATGAAAGGTTTTGCGATGCTGAAAATCGGCGAAGTCGGTTGGATTGAGAAAGAGCGCCCGGTCTGCGGACCTATGGACGCTATCTGTAAGCCACTGGCAATCGCTATCTGTACATCAGATGTTCATACAGTATGGGAAGGCGCTGTAGGGGATCGCCACAACATGATTCTGGGACATGAGGGATGTGCAGAGGTTGTTGAAGTTGGTTCAATGGTTAAGGACTTCAAGCCCGGTGACAAGGTACTTGTTCCGGCTATTACTCCTGACTGGAACTCACTTGAAGCTCAGGGTGGTTACTCCATGCATTCAAACGGCATGCTCGCCGGCTGGAAGTTCTCTAACTTCAAGGATGGTCTTGATTCTGAATTTTTCCATGTAAACGATGCAGATGGTAATCTGGCACACATGCCTGAGGGAATGAGCCTTGAGGATGCTTGTATGCTGTCCGATATGGTTCCCACAGGATTCCACGGCGTAGAGCTTGCTGACGTTCAGTTCGGTGATACTGTTCTCGTTATCGGTATCGGACCTGTTGGTCTTATGTCAGTTGCAGGTGTTCACATGCGCGGTGCATCCCGTATCCTGGCAGTTGGTACACGTCCTAAGTGCGTAGAGATCGCTAAGTACTATGGTGCAGATGATTTCATCAGCTACAAGAACGGCAGCATCGAGGATCAGGTTATGGAGCTCACAGACGGCAAGGGTGTTGACCGCGTTGTTGTTGCAGGCGGTACTGTTAAGACCTTTGAGTCTGCTATCAAGTCTCTTAAGCCCGGCGGAAAGATCGGTAACGTTAACTACCTTGGAAGCGGTGACTTTGTTACTATTCCTCGTGTTGAGTGGGGTGTTGGTATGGGACACAAGCAGATCAACGGTGGTCTGATGCCCGGCGGACGTCTCCGTATGGAGAAGCTCGGTGCACTTGTTTCATCAGGAAAACTTGATGTAAGCAAGCTTTCAACTCACGTATTCCACGGCTGGGAGCACATTCCGGAGGCTCTGCAGCTCATGAAGGATAAGCCTGCTGATCTTATTAAGCCGGTTGTTATTCTTGATAATCAGCCATAAAAAATTAAGGTGGGAGCGGCCCTGTGCCGCTCCTTCTGTTGAGGTTATATGAATATTCTTATAGTGTCCGGTTTTTTAGGTGCCGGCAAAACTACTTTTATAAAAGAACTCATCCGCCGTACAGATACGAATCCCGTTATCCTTGAAAATGAATATGGCGATAACAGCATAGATGCAGGTGAATTAAGGAGCACAGATACAGGGGAGAAGAAGCTGGAGGTTCTGGAATTCATGGAAGGATGCGTATGCTGCACCATGAAGGACAGCTTTGTTAACTCTGTTCTAACGGTTTTTTCAGGACTATCTCCCGAGTACCTGATCATTGAGCCCACCGGAGTCGGGAAACTGGGCAACATCATAAATAACTTAAAGCCTATACTTGTTGGGAACGTAACACTGCTTGACCCTATCGTGGTCATTGCTCCAAGGAGCTACAGGCAGAACATGAGCGAGTTTGAAACTCTGTACAAGGATCAGATAGCAAATGCCAAAACGGTGGTATTTTCAAAATGCGAAAGCGAGTCACCCGAAGTTCTGGAGGAGACAAAAGCTGCGATAAAGAAGATAAACCCGGAGGCAGATATCTTAGATGGCCATTACACCCTGCAAAGTGATGAGTGGTGGAAGGGGCTTATGTCGCTTTCATCAGAGAGCATCGAAGTAACAGAGACAGGGGATGATACGGGCAGGTTTTCTCAGATCACGATAGATAGTGCAGTGATGGAGAATCCCGCACAGCTCATATCCCTTTTAGAGGACTGCCTTAGAGGAGAATTCGGACATGTGGTCCGCGCCAAGGGAACGATACCTGTTGGCAATGAGATGCTTCGCTTTGACCTGGCAGACGGGCTTTACACCATCGCGGATTCACCCATGGATTCCAACCAGTGCGTATTTATTGGCGAATACCTTGATAAAAACCGTATCTGCCGGCGTCTTGGAACTTTTCCCGAGGGAAAAAATGTGGCCTTTGCAAGGAATTATGTAAACAGACAGAAGTTGCAACTGCCTATATCGCAATAAAAAAGGAAAAGACGCTGCTGATGGAAGTAATAAACTACTCAGCAACGTCTTCTCTATATTAGAAAATAATCTAAAAGGGCGTTAATAATATATAAATATAACAAAAGCCTATACAAGAATAACACAATGCAATATTTCTATTTGCTTTCCTGTGAAGCCTTGAACTTTGCAAAGTCGATAATCTCTCTGCGGGCTTCTTTACTTAGCTTGGAAAAATAGAAGAGCATCTGAATCTCATCGGAGCTGAACTTATCGAACTTCTTTGATGAGCCATAGGAAGAAAGCTCTGCTTCTTCGAGAGTTCGCTCAGTCTTTTCGGGCGCATCATAATAGATATCATTATCCAAAGGAATACACAGCTTCAATAGCTCGTCTGTAGTAAGCCCATAGAAATTGGCTAACTTGTAGATTATTGGTGTGCTGGGAATGCGCTTGCCACTTTCATATTGCTGATAAGTAGGCTGCTTGACATCAATGTTTGATGCTATGTAAGTTTGTGTATAGCCGTGGGCTTTGCGAAGCTCCTTAAGCTTTTTTCCAATTTGTGTACTAGCGTCTTTCATCCAAAATGTCTCCTATAAAGACATTTTATACAAAAAACGTGAAGTTATTATATAGTATGCTATATAATTATAGGCAAATGAAATATTTTATACTCCCTACTTTCCGTTTTTCCTTCGCTCTTTTTCGGGATGAGCCGCATAATAGCAATAAGAAACGGGCAGCCCTTAAATAGAGCAGCCCGCAGCTATACACACCAATATTTAAATGTCCTCGAGATCATAGCTTATCTCAAGAAGAGGCTTTAGAATGGCGGTATTTACCAAATATTTAGGCTTTTTTAATACATCAGAGTCACCTGATAACGTATGATTTAAGAAGGGGAAGAAAGGGTTGGTAATTCTTATGATAAGAACACTTCTAAGAAGAATTGGCGTTATGGCATTAACGGTATCGCTCCTACCTGCCTTTATCAGCTTTGGAAACGAAGAGTGGACAGACTGGACTGAGGCCATCGATCACATTGATGATATGGGATCCAATGCATATATGGCTTATGACAATCTTCCCATTAAGGCGTATGTCTATCCTTTAGCAGAGGTTGAGAAGGTTCATGACCTATCCGACAAGGTTCCTGCTGTGGGCGGCGAAGCAGCTATATGTCCCGAGGATGGATACATGCTGCTTGATGTGACCGGTGATGATTGAGGTGTTATGAAAAATAATGGATAGCAGTTTTAAAATAACAAGGCCCTGTCTACGAAATGCAGACAGGGCTTTTAATATGGCTGTTATTTATCAATTCGTTTCAGGGAGTCTCTCTCAGCGACGATAAGGAGCTGATCGGAAGCACGCAGCTCTCTCTTGGGATCTGCTGTTATCCAGTGACCACCTTCCTTGATAGCTACGACATTGACGTTATATTTCTGACGGATGTTGAGCTCTATGAGGTTCTTACCAACCCACTTATCCATGGGATTCATTTCAACCATGGACAGAGAGTTATCTACCTGAAAATAATCCAGGAAGGTATCGGAGGAGAGGATCCTTGCTGATTGTTTTCCACCATATTCCTCAGGAATGATGACCTTGTCGGCACCGATTTTTTCAAGAATGGAAGTCATTCTGTCAGAGGAACTCTTGGCTACAATAAGCGGAACGCCTTCTTCCTTCGCAACCGCAACTGACATGATGCTGGCTGCAAGATTGCGGCTCATTGCCACAACTACAATATCAAGATTCTTAAGACCGAGGTTTTTAACTTCATCTTCGTTTGAGAGGTCTGCACAGATTGCAGAAGTGGCGAAGCGTGAAGATTCCTTCAGCTTATCCTCATCAATATCTGCTATCAGGACATCGGAGCCCATGTCGTACATGCTCTGAGCAAGGCTGAGTCCATATTTTCCAAGTCCGAGAACTGCTATTGATTTTCTCATTTTAATACTCCTATAAAATATTATCTGATTCAAAATCCATTATCGTGGATTAACCCACAAAGAATTTACCTTCTACATATCTGCGCTGATTCTTAGGCTTGCTTCTTCCTGCAAAGAAGATCGCCATGGAGATGGGACCTATTCTTCCAAGATACATGCAGACTATGATGATGAGTCGGCCTGCGGTATTAAGCGTTGTGGTGAGATCTCTTGTGAGACCGACAGTAGCAAGGGCGCTTATAACCTCGAAAAATGCATCCTGCAGATTAACAGTATTAGTTGCATCCAGCATCAGTGTAAATACAAGAATTGAAAACATACTTACGTACATGATGACGGAGGCCTTTCTCATGGATTCATCACTTACTTTTCTGTTGAAGATTATGTTGGAATCTTCGGATTTAATATAAGTGATTATTCCCATCATAGCAAGGAAAAAGGTCACGGTCTTAATACCGCCGGCAGTTCCTATGGGGGAGCCACCGATAAACATGAGAATGTAGGCTGCAACACAGGAGGTATTAGACAGTCCTGCCTGTGAAAATGAAGCAAAGCCAGCCGTTCTGAAGGTGACTGATTCAAAAAGGCTGTTGGTCAGCTTATCAAAAAGAGTCATGTCCTTAAGGGTCAGAGGATTGTTATATTCCGCAAAAAATATGGTGATCCAGCCAACCATTATAAGAATAAATGTAAATGACAATACAAGCTTTGTGTGCTCACTGAATCTTGCAAAAATCTGTGAGGGGAGGAACCGTTTTTGTACACCGCGCTTTACAATGCTTGCAAGATCAAACCACACTACATAGCCAAGGCCTCCGAGAATTATGAGTGCCATTGTGTTAAAAAGAACCAGTGGATTTGATGAGTAGCTCATAAGGCTGTCGGAGCCAAGGATATCTATGCCGGCGTTACAAAAGGCGGATATGGAATTGAAAAATGAATACCATACACCCACAGGTCCGAACCTCGGAACAAAGGCAAAGCAATAGATAACAGCACCAAGAAGCTCTATGAAAAAGGTGCCCTTGAAGATTTTTACAAGGACCTTCAGAATTCCTGAATCCGTATCGAGGTTAAGGGAATCCTGAAGCATTTTCCTTTCACTGAGGGAGAACTTCTTCCGGGACAGGAGCATTATCATGGAGATGACGGTGATGATACCAAAACCTCCGATCTGTATAAGAAACAGAATAACTACATGTCCGAAGGTGCTCCAGTAGCTGGAGGTATCAACTACCGTCAGTCCGGTAACGCAGACGGAGGTAGTCGCGGTAAAAAGTGCTGTGACAAAATTCGTCCAGGCACCGTCAGCAGATGAGATCGGCAGTGTCAGTAAAAAAGCACCAAAAAGAATTGCCACCAGAAAGCTCAGCGGAATCAATCTCATGGATGATATTCTTGATAAATTCATATGTATAATTTCCTCTTTTTTGAACGGGTATTTTAATCGGCTATATTCCTATAGCACAGCTTTTTCCCAAAAATCATTACATCAGTATATTACAAGCATTTGTGTGTGACAACAACTAAATAAAATCAGTGCAAATATAGAGAAAATCCGTGGGGTTGCTCTTGGCAGCAGCATGTTGTGTTTACTATAATAAAGTCTATGGGTGTTTTGTTTTTTGATATAAAAATGACACTAAAACAGGCTTTAAGAATTAAAAGGAATGTGGAAAGTGAGGCAAAATGCACTTTGTTGATGCTAAGGGAATACTGACCACAAGCGGTGGAGGCTGTGGGATGAATATCTATCGTGGCTGCACTCACGGCTGTATCTATTGTGACAGCAGGAGTAAGTGCTATCAGTTTACGCATCCCTTTGAAGATATTGAGGTTAAGCAGAATGCACCGCAGCTTCTTGAGGCAGCTCTTAAGTCCAAGAGAAAGAAGTGCATGATCGGAACAGGTTCCATGTCTGATCCCTATATGCACTGCGAGATGGAGCTGGG
The DNA here is from genome assembly GCF_000423945.1 of Butyrivibrio sp. XPD2002. GTDB lineage: Bacteria > Bacillota > Clostridia > Lachnospirales > Lachnospiraceae > Butyrivibrio. Next base: position 38,527 of record NZ_AUIY01000016.1, read on the forward strand.
ACTTACAAGGAGGTGTCTTGAGATAATCAGGGACTACGAGTTTGGTCTAGCCATTCAGACAAAGTCCGACAGGATCCTTAGGGATATCGATCTTCTTGAAGAAATAAACAGGAAGGCAAAATGTGTGGTCCAGATAACGCTGACGACCTTTGATGATGAGCTGTGCAGTATCTTAGAGCCAAATGTATGTAATACAAAGAGGCGAATTGAGATCCTTAAGGAGATGCAAAGGCGGGGGATTCCTACCATAGTATGGCTGACACCGATTCTTCCCTTTATAAATGACACCAGAGAGAACGTGGGGCAGATACTTGATGCCTGCGTGGATGCCGGGGTTAAGGGAATCATAGATTTCGGAATGGGACTGACACTCAGGGAAGGCGACAGAGAGTATTACTATGAAGCTTTGGATAGGCATTTTCCCGGACTGAAAAAGAAATATATTGAGAGCTACGGTAATTCCTATGAGCTGCCAAGCCCGAATTCAAAGGAGCTGATGGCACTTCTCAGGAAGGTGTGCAGGAAAAATGATATGCTCTATAAACCGGATGACTGCTTTAACTATATGCGTGAGCTTCCGGAAAAATATGAGCAGATGAGTTTATTTTGATGTAACAAATTGATAATTATTCGGACTTATATGTATGGCTGTTTTTGATGTTAGGAATTTGCAACGGCCTTTCAAAGAAGGATATTTTAAGAAGGATTGGATGATGATTTTTTATCTTGTAAGACATGGGCAGACAGACTGGAATCTTGAAACCAGGCTCCAGGGACATGCAAATATTCCCATGAATGCTGACGGCATTTTACAGATGAATAACCTTGCGGATAAGATGGCTGGTATCGGACTTAAGGTAGATGCCATGATTTCAAGCCCTCTGGGCAGAGCAGGAGAGAGTGCCCGCATCATCGCAGACAAGATCGGATTTACCGGTGACATTATAACGGACCCTGCTTTTATTGAGAGAGATTTTGGGAAGCTTGAGGGTGTAGACTGGAACTCCGGCGTTGACTTTGAAGATCCGCAGTACGGTGTTGAAGGCTATGAGGCTTTATGCGAGAGGGCAGGAAAGGCACTTCATAAGTATTCATTTTCCAAGGATGCCAGAGTGATGATAGTATCCCACGGTGCATTCCTGACTGCGCTTCGTGATGTGCTGTCAGATTACAAGATGAATTATTGGGACAGAGAATATCCGATTATTCAGGGCAATGCCTTGTGTGTTGAGGTGGAAGAGGGGAAGGAAGCCGAGTTTAGGATTCTTTTTCCTGTGTGACAGGTAGAAGGGCTGTGGGGAGTGGGCGTTACGTCGGGAGGAAGAATTATTACATTATGGTTCATCTGCGGGAGTAACTTTTCGGTTGCCGTTACGTCTATGCGCGAACAAGTTAGAATACCGGTTGCACGGATGAACTGTTGTTTTAAGGAGCGTTCAGTCTATGAGGGAGGATTATCCCATATTGGTTCATCTGCGGGAGTAACTTCTCGGTTGCCGTTACGTCTATGCGCGAACAAATTAGAATACCGGTTGCAAGCTACCAGAAAAAGAGGCATGTTATGTACGCCGGTAGAAAAGAAAAATAGAAAATTGACGTAAAGGTTAATATAAGATGATCATTAAGGTCAACCAAAAAAGAAATAGAATGTATATAGACTGAATTGTAATACTAGAAATAATTACTGGAGGAAAAAATGAATTACAGATTAGGAAGACTTGAAGATGTAGAAGAGATCAGCAGGATGGTAGACTCCGCGAAGGAGCTTATGTCCTCGCAGGGGATAGAGCAGTGGGATGAGATTTACCCTGCAAAGGAAGATTTTGAGGATGATATAAAGAAACAGACATTATATGTGGTAATTGATGATGACAATCTCGATTCGGAAGAAAGTAGTGCTGATACAAATAATGAGAAGCTTACAGACAGCAATCTCGCTGCGATTTACGTTATAAGTACAGAGTACGACGATGCCTACAACAATGCCAGCTGGGAGTATGACAACGCCTGTATAGTTCACAGATTGTGCGTGGCTCCGGGACAGCAGAACAAGGGAATAGGTAAAAAGCTTCTTGATAAAATCGAGGGTCAGCTGGTGGATATGGGATTTGATTCCGTGAGGCTTGACGTCTTTTCAGAGAATCCATTCGCACTGAGGCTCTATGAAAAGAATGGCTACGAGAAGCGCGGACATGCTGATTGGAGAAAAGGCAGATTCTATCTTATGGAGAAGAAGATAGGTTAAAGTAGGGGGATTTCATGCTGAGTTTATACACACCAAAATATGAGGATCTGTGGTTTAAAAAGACCATGATGGAGGACGAGGAGACCATGTCCTACAACCACACCTGGGGCGGGACGGTTCCGTTTCCCAAGAAGAAGTGGCAGGGCTGGTATGACCACTGGATCGTTAATCATGAGAACAGAAGGTTTTACAGATATTTGAAAAATGAGGAGGGAGAGCTGGTTGGCGAGATAGCATACCGCTTTGACGACATTCTCCGGGGATTTGTCACAGATGTGATAATCCATGCAAAGTACAGAGGCCGAGGCTACGGCAGTGAAGGTTTGGATATGCTGTGCCAGTCAGCAAAGGAAAATGGCATCGAAATTCTTTTTGATGATATCGCGATCGATAACCCTTCCGTAGAGATGTTCCTTAGACATGGTTTCACAGAGGAAACACGAACAGAGCAGATTGTTCTTGTGAAAAAAGAACTTTAAAATTTTGAAAGGCTAGATATGAAATACACAGACATTACAAAAAAAGAATTAGAGGAAGTTGTAAATAAATATGTTGAATACTATAACGGCCAGGAGGAGGGCTGCTGGACCTACGAAACTGCTTACACAAGAATTCATCAGGTAATGACAACGAATGGTGCGAAGTGCCTGGTTCAGTATGATGATAACGGCAACATGACAGGCTTCGTCATGGGCTATTACAAGCAGTACGATGACATCCTTGCATATTTCCTTGAGGAGATCGTGATCTTTGATGGCTATCAGGGAAAGGGCTACGGCTCACAGTTCCTTGCTGAGCTTGAGAAGCTTGTTAAGGAAAACGGCGCAGAGCATATCGAATTTTTATCAGTAAACGATGAGCACCACATGCACTTCTATGAAAAAGCCGGATATTATGCTGCGAACAATTTCGCGATCATGGGAAAGCACTGGGAGAATGAAAAGTGTGAGAAAGCTGAAATGTTCCAGATTCGTGAAGTGACTGACCCTGAGGAGAAGCAGAAAATTGCAAGGCTTATTCTTGAAGCGCTTACGGACTGGTTTGGAATTCCCGAAACCAGAGAGGAATACATTGTTACAAGCGCAGATAAGATTTTCTTTGCAGCCTTTGATGATGACAAGCCGGTGGGCTTTATCACCCTTACTGAAACAGGAAAAAGCACAGCAGAAATCTATGTAATGGGCGTTTTAAAGGAGTATCACAGAGATGGAATTGGAAGAAGGCTTTTTGCCAGGCTTAAGGAAAAGGCAGTGTTCCAGGGCTATGAATTTTTGCAGGTTAAGACAGTGCAGATGGGAAAATACGATGATTATGATGATACCAATCGTTTCTATTTGTCACTTGGCTTTAAGGAATTTGAGGTGTTTCCGCTTCTCTGGGACGAGGCTAATCCCTGCCAGATATATGTGATGGCACTTTAAAAACTGTTTGATTTTGAAGGGTAAGAAATATGAAAATAGCATGGTTTTGCATACCTGCATACGGTCACACCAATCCTACATTGGGCCTTGTCAAAGCGCTGACCGCAGCAGGACATACGATATATTATTTTTCCTTTGAGATGTTCAGGGAAAAGCTTGAAGATGCCGGAGCAATTTTCTTTCCATGTGATGGATATGATTTCAACATGGAGGATAAGGAAAACGCAGACCGCGTCGGTAAGGATAAGGCCTTTGCGGTCGAGCTTCTCGTATCATCCACACTTGCTCTTGATGAGATGGTTACTGAGAAAATTGAGGAGCTTAAGCCTGACGTAATAGTTGCAGACTCTATCGCTTATTGGGGAAAGCTTGCTGCCATGAAGCACAGACTTCCTTTTATCTGCTCCACAACCACATTCGCCTTCAACAGATACTCTGCAAAATATATGAAGCATGGTCTTGGAGAAACCTTGAAAATGATAGTTGAGATGCCTAAGGTAAATAAGCAGATTAAGCGCCTTCAGGATAAGGGCTATCCGGTAAAAGGACTTCTGGACATTGTTCAGAACGACAACGATACAAACACTATTGTTTATACGTCGAAGTACTTCCAGCCCTGCTCGGAGACCTTCTCGGACAGATACCATTTTGTAGGCCCTTCCATCAGACCTATAACTTGCGAGTTCAAAAAGACCGCGGAGAAGACGGTTTATATTTCCATGGGCACCATTAATCAGAACCGCGATTTTTATAGGAACTGCATTGATGTGTTTGGAAAAACTGATTACCAGGTGATCTTCTCAATGGGAACAAATACGGATCACTTTGACAATCTCCCTGACAACATCGAGATTTATGAGAGTGTCGATCAGATGGCTGTTTTGTCTATTGCAGATGCCTTCATCACTCACTGCGGTATGAACTCTGCATCCGAGGGTTTGTATTTTGGCGTCCCGCTTATTCTTTTTCCGCAGACTCCTGAGCAGGATGCTGTGGCAAAAAGAGCAGAGGAGCTGGGTGCAGGCCTAAGGCTTCCTTCAATTGAAAAGGACGACATTTTCAAAAGTGTCACAAGAATTATAAAGGAAAAGAGTTTTAAAGAAGGAGCAGAAAAGGTTTCGGAAAGCTTTAAGCAATCCGGCGGAATCGCAGAAGCTGTCGCTTTTATCGAACAGATAGGCAGCTAAATGGTCCCAGGGGACGGGGTTGGTGGTTCATCGAGCTTCGGAATGGCCCTAGGGGACGGGGTTGGTGGTTCATTTTTTAAAAATATTTTGTATCTTCATCAAATCTTTATTTTTTCCTCATATTCTATTTTCAGGATAAATCTTGGAAAAAGAAAGAAGGGGATTAAAAATGGAAATGATGCTTCAGACTAATGAACTTACTAAGAAATTCAAAAAGCAGATAGCTGTAAATAAAGTTTCACTTAACATACCAAAGGCCTGTGTGTACGGACTCCTGGGGCCAAACGGCGCCGGGAAGTCCACCACATTGAAAATGATCACAGGCATCTTAAAGTCTACAAGCGGAGAAATCATCTATGACGGGAAGCCCTGGAACAGAGGCGTGCTTGATGAAATCGGCGCCCTGATAGAGAATCCGCCTATCTATGAAAATCTCACAGCAAGAGAAAATCTTGAAGTCAGAGCAATTCTTCTTGGAGTTGATAAAAGCAGAATTGACGAAGCCCTGAAAACTGTCTCACTTGAAAATACAGGAAAAAAGAGGGCAGGCCAGTTTTCACTCGGAATGAAACAAAGACTCGGAATTGCACTTGCACTTCTTGGAAATCCAAAGCTTCTGATATTGGACGAGCCCACAAACGGTCTTGATCCCATAGGAATCGAGGAACTGAGGGAGCTTATTCGTTCATTCCCGAAGAAGGGAATCACAGTAATTCTATCAAGCCACATTTTATCTGAGGTTCAGCTTACAGCAGATTATGTTGGAATAATCTCAGACGGAGTTTTGGGATACGAAGGAAAGTTGCAGCAGGGTGAGAATCTTGAGGAGCTTTTCATGGATGTTGTGAGGAAAAATCAGAAGCTTGCGCATACAGCGTAAGCAGTAGCGGCTTAGTGGAAGCTACAGAAATTCTGGTGAAACAAGACTATTGAGAATTTGGAAAGGTTGGTGGAGAAGTTGTTTAAAATCGTAAAGGCAGAATTTTTAAAATCTAGAAGAACCATGGGCAGCAGGCTCATTTTTGCATTTCCTGTTATTGCTCTTGCTATGGCGTTTGTGCTGACAGTAGGGATGATAAATTCATATTCGGAGAGCGCCTGGAACTGGTGGTATACACTGCTTCTTCCGGGTATGCTGGCAATCGTAAGCTATCTCTCAGTTGTCAGGGAGAGGAAGACTGGATACTACAATCTCAAAACACTTTCTACAGATAAGAGAGTGCTGATGCTTGGAAAAATTGTTTACTTAGGATGCCTTATTTTTATTTCAAATATGCTTCTGTTCATCGGGGCACTCCTTGGAGGAAGGCTCTTAACAACAAGTGTTCCGGCTCTTAGGGCAGCGGCAGCAGTAGTCGTTCTTACAATCGTTGAGCTGTGGCAGATTCCGCTGTTTTTATTCTTAAGTGAAAAGTTCGGAATGATAGCAGAGCTTGTAATCTGCCTTGGAATCACAGTTTTTGGAATTATAGCAGCGCCCTCAGGAAAATGGTTTTTCTTTGTATCTGCGATCCCGATGAGAGTTGTTACTCCTCTTTTACATGTGCTCCCCAATGGCTTAAGGGCAGAGGCAGGTAATCCTTTACTTGATGCAGGAGTGATCCTTCCGGGAATCATTATTTCAATATTCTGGTTTGTAGCTTTAAGCTTTCTGTATCTTAACTGGTTTGAAAAAAGAGAGGTGAAGTAAAGATGTTTATGAGATGCCTTCATGCAGATTTTTATAAGATGAAAAGAAGCTCTGTGCTGGTAGCACATATAGTTATTCCGATAATCGTAAGCGTAATGTTTCTCTTATATTACGCCGTATCCGGAGGTGGCTTTGATGAGGCTGACAAGATAATGGCTTTTTATGAGACCCTCGGAGTTTCATTTCCCATATTGATTGGAATATTCACAGCAAGTACAATGGAACAGGAGCAAAATGCGGGAGCGTTTCAGAATCTTCTTACTTTGAAGAGCAAGACCGCAGCGCTCTTTTCCAAGGTAGTAGTACTGGTTTTGTTTAGCATCGTCGCCTTAATCTTATCAGCAGTTTTATTTGGATATGGATTTGAGAATGTCCTTGGGCAGGGCAGTGCCGGAATGGGAGTCTACATCGCGGCAGCACTTTTGATATGGCTTGCCGGGATTCCGCTTTACATCTGGCATACCATACTTGCCTATTTGTTTGGAAAAGGAGTAACCATCGGTGCAGGATTTTTCTCGGGACTTATCAGCGCTCTTTTACTGACTGATCTCGGAATGTACATCTGGAAAATCGTGCCGTTTTCATGGACAGCCAGAATGCCTGAGGCGTACCTTGGTATTGCGCTGGGGAATTCTGTAGAGGGGACTGTGGCAGGCTCGAAGCTTCCTGCAAACTTTATTTTTGGTTTTGCTGGCTTGGGGCTGTCGATATGCATGATTTACCTGGTATTTTTGGCACTGAGCCTTGTATGCTATTTTGGTTTTGCCAGGAACTATGAGAGAAGCAGGATAGTGGAATAAACCTGAGTAAGCGGCAGTTCATCTATATGGGATGATCATGAGACAGGCTTTGCGGCTTAGTTACTTGTAGTAAGTCCGAAAAAGAAATTAAACACGTAGTGCCCTTCCGAAATACACAAAAATCGTAAGCATATAGTTAAGTACAGAGTGAAATAAAAAAGGATGAAAAGAAAATATGGCAAACATACTTGCAGTTGACGACGATATCGCCATTTTAAACATGATAGGGAATGTCCTTACAAAGGACGCACACACAGTTACAAAATTAGATGATCCGACAAAGATAGAAAATGACAAGCTGGGGAATTATGACCTGATCCTTCTTGACGTGATGATGCCGGGAATAGATGGATTTGAGCTATGCACAAAAATCAGGAATCAGGTGGATTGTCCGATTTTATTTATCACAGCCAAGACGGATGAGACAAGTCTTGTGAACGGGCTGGCTCTCGGAGCAGACGATTATATCTGCAAGCCCTTTGGGGTTATGGAGCTTAGGGCCAGGATAGGAGCGCACCTTAGAAGGGAAAAGCGTGAGCATGTAGCAAGACTTTCCCTTGGAAGAATCTGCTTCATGCTTGAGGCCAGACAGATGATGCTTGATGAAAAGCAGATTACTCTTACAAAGGCTGAGTACGATATCTGCGAGTTTCTGGCAAAGAACCGTGGCCAGATTTTTTCAAAGGAGCAGATACTGGAAAAGGTGCTTGGATATGACAGCGACAGTAGCGACAGCACGATAATCACACATGTAAAAAACATCAGAACAAAGCTGTCAGGCTACGATTACATGCCAATCAAAACAGTTTGGGGGATTGGATATAAATGGGAAGAGTAAGAAGTAAGGACAAAAAGAATAAGAGGGGAATCAGGAGCCTTGGGAGCATGTTTGAAACCTATACATTTTTGATGGGATTTGCATTGCTTCTCTGGGTGGCTTTTTCATGGTTTCTGTTTAATGTGCTGATAACCTACGGTGAGATTTATCCTGCAAACTACGCTGAAGAACAGATTGATGACATCTATATAAACATAATAAATGCAGATGAGGTTACGGAGGATCTGATTCCGGATTTCTGCAGCTATGTGGTGTTTTCTAAGGATGGGGAAGTACTCTTGGGTAACCTGGCAGAAGATTCATTAAAATCAGCATGGAATGCGGCAAACAATCGAACCATAAATGATAAATATTTTTACAAGGTTATTTCTAGAACCGATGAGTATGTTGTTTTGCAATATAGTATAACACCGCAGTTTAAATCGAGATTTATTCGAAGATATCTGCCTGATCCTGAAAAATTCCTGACGATTTTTATTATAGTTGGGTGCCTTATAATCATGCAGATATTTGCGGTTGGCTTTGGAAAAAGAATCAGGTCCAAGCTGACAACCATGAGGGATGCGATAAAAGAGATCGGCGATCAGAACCTCGATTTTCAGGTTACATATTCAGGAGTAAGAGAGATTGACGAGTGTCTTGCCTCAATGGACGATATGCGATACGCGCTGAAGACCTCTCTTCAGAAGCAGTGGAAGACCGAGCAGGAAAAGAACAGGCAGATGTCAGCTCTCGCCCACGACATTAAGACTCCGCTTACAGTGGTTCGCGGTAACTCGGAGCTTCTTCTTGAGACTGAGCTTACAGATGAGCAGAAAAACTATGCCGACTATATTTCAGGAAGTGCAATTCAGATTCAGAACTATGTGCAGACACTGATAGAGGTAACAAAGTCCCAGGAGGGAGTTAAGCAGATGCCTGTTAAGGTTCAGGTTTCAGAACTCCTTAGCGACATTAAGAAGCAGACAATGGGGCTTTCAGAGGTTTATCATTTAAAGGTAAACTGGAAGGGAGAATCAGGAAGTGAGCTTAGCGGAGCGACAGACAACAATGGACAGCCTGTGACAAACTTAGAGGATGACAACGCTGTAATAAATGTTGTCTATGATCAGGTTGTGAGAGCTGTTATGAACGTAATAAGAAATGCTGCAGAGCACACACCTGAGGGCGGAGCGATAAACATTACCATCGCCAATTCCATCCTTGAAGATAACTCCGGAAACAAATTTAAAAGTACCAACAACACATCAGAGGATCTTACTATTTCCAGACTTACCTTTTCAGTTGAGGACTCAGGAAGCGGCTTCACACCTGAAGCTCTTGCCCATGGCACCGAGCAGTTCTTCATGGATGATACCAGTAGAACCGGCGGCTCTCACTATGGTATCGGTCTCTTCTTTGCAAAGAGAGTGGCCAAGGAGCATGGTGGCAGCATAGAGCTTTCAAATTCCAAGGAGACAGGTGGAGCAAAGGTAGAGATTACATTTTGCCAGCCGGCTTAAGCGAGACACTAAAATCTTTGTTTAGACTATTTTGCAAATAAAACAGTAGATGGAGACAAAATGAAAATAGAGGAACAAAAATTCACATTACCGGACGGTCGAGAGCTCATCATTAAAAGTGCAGGCCCTGAGGATGCAACGAAGATAAAAGCACTAAGGGAGACAACCGCAGCGGAGACGCACTTTCTGGCAAGAGAGCCGGAAGATGGTCCCTTTAACGGAGAGCGGTTAAAAAGCGTTCTTGAAGATATAGAAAAAAGTGAAAGAGACTTCATGGTAACAGCCTTTTATGGAGATGAGGTTGTTGGAGAGCTGGGAGTAATGCTGATAAAGCCCCACATAAAGTATCTTCACAGAGCATATCTTGGGATGTCTATACTTCAGGATTATACCAGGATGGGGCTTGGCAGCTTCATGATGAAGCTTGCACTTGAGCAGGCAAAAAGAAACGGATTCGAGCAGGTGGAGCTTGGAGTATATAGTGATAACGACATCGCCCGTCACGTGTATAAAAAGTGTGGCTTCAAGGAGTATGGCATGAATCCAAGAGCCTTCAAACTCAAGGATGGAACCTACTGCGATGAAATAATAATGGTAAATATATTGGACAGCTGATTTTTCTAAGGCTATAGATAATATTTAAAGGGGGCATAGCACTTAATATGGAATTAAAGAGACAGACCGAGCATATATGGTACATGCCATTTGAAACAGAAAGAGACAGACCGAATCTTGGCTATGTAAAGGGTGATAACTGGAGCCTTGCAATTGATGCGGGACATTCAGAGGATCACACGAAGGAGTTTTATACCCTTTTACAAAAAGAAAATCTGCCATTGCCAAGCCTTACAGTTCTTACACACTGGCATTGGGATCACACCTTCGGCATGCATGCAGTAAATGGACTATGTATTTCCAATGAAAAGACAAATGAATACCTTGCAGCATGGAAGGAAAAAATAGAGAAGAATGGTCCCGGGGAGTTCCTCTCACTCCATGAAAGTATAAGACATGAATATGCAGGGAACACCCCTGTAGTAGTAACTTTATCTGACATGATATTTAAAGGCAGCATGGAGCTTGATCTTGGCGGCATCCATGTAAAGCTTATGGAAACACCGGCGCCCCACACAGATGATTCCACACTTATTTATGTATGCGAGGATAAGGTGCTTTTCATTGGAGACTGCGCAGGAGACGATTTCTTTACAGGAAATAAAAGTGAGGAGCTTTGCAGAAAGCTTGCTGATAACATAAAAGAGATTAGTCCGGAGATATGCGTTGAGGGTCACTGGGTTCCTGTTGAAACGTCAGACACGCTGGCTGATCTGACAGCAGGAATTTAATAGTTAGCACTTTGGAGCATGATGGTATTGTCCGACACGCATTACCATAGTATATTGGGATTATGAAAAGATACAGATTAAAATTCTACGGCAGAGTTCAGGGAGTTGGTTTTAGATACACGGCCCTGCATGCTGCTAATATGTACAGACTGACCGGCTACGTCAGGAATGAATATGACGGCTCTGTTACCTGCGAGGTTCAGGGACGGGACGAGGATATTGATATGTTCATCCAGCAGATTGGCCGTGGAAGATTTATAGAAATAGACAGAATAGATAAGAATAAGCTCGAATTGGAGCCCGATGAGCGAAGCTTTAAGGTCGACTACTAAATTAAAATTAGACAAACACAGATATATTTCTTGAGGGGGGATACAAAAGAATATGAAAGAGCTTAGCATTATTTGAAAAGACTACTTCCAAAAAAGTCAAAAGAATACAGACAGGAGAAAAGGGAGGACTTTTATAGCTGTAACATAAACAAACGATGACTCATGAGAGGGAGGCCGACAATGAAATACAGCTTTGATACATATCCGTTATACAAAGATGAGTCTAGATTTGCCTTTGTTGTAAGGGCAAAGCTAAGAATGAAGGAACCTGTTGATATTGATGTCATGAGAGTGGCTGCCAACAAAGCCATAAAAAGATATCCATATTTTGCCGTGAAGGTCGAAGTCGATGAAAGCGGCTCTTACGTGCGCGTACCAAATGATAAAGAGGTCGCCGTGCTTCCCATGGGAGATAAAACTCCGCTACTTGGAAGCAAGGAGGCAAATGGTCATCTGTTGTTTCTGGAGTGCGATGGAAAGGATATCTATTTTAATATCTCACATACCATGTGCGGAGGCCGCGGATTACAGCCATGGATCATGACAACGCTCTGGCAGTATGTGGCAGATAAGTATGGAGTAGAGCCCAACGCTCCGTCCATCAGAAAACCCGGGGAACCGCTTCTTGATGGCGAGATGGATGAACCCACGCTGGATATGCTTCCAAAGGATGAGCCCATTTATGAGTATGCCAGCAAGAACCCTCATGTTTTGATTTTTGATTACCTGAATGCACTACTCAATCCCTTTGCAAGAAATGATAATTATCGTCTTCTCACCTTTAATCAAAAGGATATCATGACCTATGCCAAAGGAACCGATTCCAGCGTAGCAGCCTTTTTCCTGGTTGCTGTTGCAAAGGCGTTGGATGGACTGCTTCCTGCAAAGGTCGCTGCTATAGGCGGAGAAATGGCCCATAACCTGTCTGCCAATATCGGTATGGGGAATGCGCATTGCGATGTCTTAAGCCACATCCATATAGATTACACAAGAGAACAGCTCAAGATGGATATGGAAAAGCTTGGAACAATGACAAGAGGGCAGATAATACTACAGACAGATCCTACCGTAAGTACCAGAGAGATACGGGGAAAGCTTGGGCTGTATGAAAAGCTTGATGGCATTAAGGGCATTAAAGCCAAGAAAAAATACATGAAGGAAAACGACCCGTCCACAGGAAAAGGAGCCAAGCACGGAACCTATTATGTGAACTATACCGGTCAGCTTGACTGGGGTGAAGTGGCTGATTATATCGAATCCTTTGCCGCCATTGTGGAAGGACATGTGATGCTGGAAGTAACCTCTGTGGGCGATAAGATATTTGTCTGCTTTATGCAGATGCTGTCTACAGATAAATATATAAATGCTTTCTGCGATGTACTTAAAGAACTGGGAATTCCTTTTACCATGGAAGGACCATTCCCCAAGAAACTTTCAAGACATCAGTTACCTGTGACATAAGTGCTTACATGGCAAACAAAAATATATATATTTCCTTTCAATACTCCTTATTTGCAAAAAAACGCTTCCTGCACTGCTTTGAGCATCTGCAGGAAGTGATTTTTAATTTACAAATATTTATCTGTTTTCAAGAAGATTGTCAATTCTCTTTTCGTAGACATTAATGCGTGCTCCCTTGAGAGGAGTTGTGAGAATATAGTCAGTATCCTCTGCGCTCATGCCGCCGCTTACCATTTCATCATATTTCTCTTTGGGTATACCTATATAGCTGGCAGTTGCAAAATATAAACCCTCATCGCTAAGATCTATATCCTGGTATTCAATGAAACCTTTTGTATTTACATATTCCTCAGGAAGAGGAAGAGTCATTCCCATATTGGATAATTTCTGTACATTACGAGTGTCATCCTCTTCCCCGGCAGGAGTACTGCTCTTCGGAACAACTTCCTCGTTAATAAGCAGCATATCATCAGATGATAACGTGCCTGCATTTTCGACAGCAACCTGCCCCGTTGATTGCGAGCCGCATGCGAACATGCTTAAAGACAGACATGAAATTAGTGTGGTTGAAAAAAGCTTGCGAAAAAAATTATTCATAAAAATCCCCCTTCAAAAGTGTATGAATTACCACAATTAATTATAACTGAGTATTTATGCGGAAAATCTAAAGAATTCGTCATGTTTTATCTCCTTACATTTAGTAAGCATAAGATAGAGGTTCAGATTCCAAAGACTATTGATGATTACAGTATATCAAACGACCATAATATATATTAAAAATATTTTAAAAAAGTATTGAGCCCTATATAATATAGATTATTGTGTTTTGTTGGAGGATTCTATGACGTACTCAGAGATTTTTAAAGAAATTGTCAGCATTATGAAAAACGATTCCGCATCATATCCTGATTTTGGTGCAGGTAATTTTGAGGAATATGAAAAGCAGATAACCGATGACATGGACAGAATGGAGTTCCTTCATCTGGTTCAGAATTATGTGTCGACATTTAAAATTCAGGCACATTTGAAATTCGTTGACAATGCATGTGGATATGTGGGCTTTTCCGTGATGAGAAAAGGAGACGTGCTCTACGTTACCAAAGCTAACAATGGTACAGGACTTGTGCCCGGGGATAAGATCACAGCTATTGATTCCATGCCTGTCTCTGAGGTTGCACAGCGTGAAAAGAACATGCTGATGGATGAAAGCGAGGAGAGACAGGGAGGACTGTGGCCTGCATTTTTGAAATACTATAAGACCATATCTGTAGAGCATGAGGATGGCAGTAAGGAAGAGCTGGAACTTGTACTTGATACAGAGCCTGAGCCGGAAGAAAAGTATTATTCCAGGAGCTACGGGGATGATACTCTGTACCTCAGATTTGCTGATTTTGTGGATGCACAGGCAACTGCGAAGCTCTATGAGGATTGCAGGGAATCTCTTGAAAAGTGTAAAAATCTTATAGTTGATGTCAGGGGTAACGGCGGCGGTGCAGATGGCTGCTTCATACCTCTTATAGAGTATAGCTTTCCTGCAGGAGAGCCTGTTGATAACTACATTAAGCCTGAATATCCCGTTGCGATAAACTATTCAGAAAGAAACTGTGATGACCGTCTTAAGCTTCTTAAGAGCTTTTTCGGGGATGATGTTCCTGAGGACGTCAAACCCATGGTAGATAAGATGCTTGCTGATCTTGATGCAAACAGGGGCAAGGGCTTTGTCGATGAAGATGAGGATATGTTCAAGGGACTTACAGGTAAGGCCAATCCTGAAAAGGTCTGGGTTCTGACCGATGAGGGCTGTGGTTCTTCAGGAGATGCTTTTGTGGAGGCCATGAGCTTTTCACCAAAAGTAACTGTTGTGGGACGCCCCACCTGCGGTATTACAGATTACTCTAACCTCAACATGGTAAGCTTTGATGATTTCCAGTTTATGTATCCCACATCCAGGGACAGTAGAATAGACCATGGCAAGGGACTTCTTCAGAGAGGCGTGCCGGTTGATAAGTACATCCCCTGGACACCCGAGCAGATCAAGAAGGATGTAATGCTCGAAGCTGTGCTTGAGGAGATTACGTCATAATAAAAACTGATACATGAAGATGAAATGGCAGAAGCATGGCCGCTAAATGAGTAAGTGCACTACCGGGTTCTCTGATAGATATCTGCATATTAACTCCTTTACATGTGGTATTAAAAACTATGTGATGTGATATCAATACCACATCTTTGGAAGGGGTGTGTCAAGTATACGAAAAATCTGTGCAAAAAGGCTTAAATTCAGTGAGAAGTTGGCTTTTTTCCGGATAATGTATTAGAACTGAAAATAGGAAAACAAGGAGAAGGGAAAATGATCAATTGCAGCGTATATGCTCCATGCAAATGAATGAAATCATATTTGTATGGAGGGTAAAATGAAAGACAGAATAAAGGAATTAAGAGATTTTTACATAATTTGGAGCACTCAGAGCCTGTCACAGCTCGGAAGTGCCATAACGGGATTCGCACTGACACTCTGGATGTATGAAAAGACAGGTTCAGCACTTAGCACAGCTATGCTGACAATCTGTACCTATGCACCTTATGTCATAATGAGCATTTTCGCTGGAGCGATAACAGATAAATTCGATAAAAAGAAGACTATGCTCATATGCGATTTTTTGGCTGCGTTAACAACGGTTATTGTATTTGTGTTATACAAGACGGATACGCTTGTTATGTGGCATCTGTACGTCATCAATGCCTTTTCGGGACTGATGAATACTGTACAGCAGCCGGCTTCAGAGGTGGCATACACACTGATCGTTCCAAAGGAGCATTATCAGAAGACCAGTGGATTCCAGCAATTGTCACGGTCCCTGATTTCTATAGGGAATCCACTAATTGCTTCAGCGCTTTATGGGCTGGCGGGGCTTGATGTGGTAATAGCTGTAGACCTTCTGACTTTTGCAATAGCGTTTATGGCGTTACTTCTTTACATCAGACTTCCCGAGATTCAGGATGGTGAGAGCAATAACGACAGCGTTCTTAAGCTTGCAAAAGAGGGACTTAAGTTCCTTAAGGAAACACCACTGATACTTACGGTAATTCTGTTCATGTCCGGTGTTAACCTTACGGCATCCGCTTTTGATGCGGTACTTCCTGCACTTGTAATTCCAAGAGCAGGTAACGGCGTGTATGGAATTGTAACAGCATGTTCAGGCGTGGCTATGGTAGCAGGAAGCTTCTTACCAATGATCCTGCCAAAGCCGAAGGACAGAGTCAGAGTCATATATCTGACAATGCTTTTTGCGTTGGGAATTGAAAACTTCCTGTTGGCATTTTCAAGAAGTCCCGTTCTGTGGTGCATCGGACAAATCATAGGATGGGTATTTGTACCGCTTATGGCTGCCAATCAGAATGTAATAATGAGAAATGTCATCCCGGTAGAGCTTCAGGGAAGAGTGTATGCCTGCAGAAATACACTGCAGTTCTTTACGATTCCCATCGGCCTGTTCCTTGGAGGATTTTTCGTTGATACAATCTGCGAGCCATTTATGGAAATGAGTAAAGACAGCGCATTCTGGACTATGCTTTTCGGAACCGGAAAGGGCTCAGGCGCAGCTCTCATGATGTTTGTTCTTGGAGTTACAGGAACCGTTATCTGCATAACTTCAGGGCAGATCATGAAAAGGTACAAGTATACAGACTGATAGTCATGGGAAGAAACAAGGAGGAGTATTGAACAAAGACACGATAATCAGTGACGCTATTGAATACGTTAATAAGCTTTTTCAGGGTAATTCAGATGGCCATGGGGCAGATCATACAATGCGTGTATATCATAATGCCAAGGCTATTATCGAAGGATATCCCGAAGTGGACAGCTTTGTAGTACTGCTTTCTGCATTATTACATGATGCAGATGACCACAAGCTTTTCAATACGGAAAACAACATGAATGCCAGGTCATTTATGGAACAGAACGAAATACCTTCAGAAACGATAGAGCAGATTTGCTGTATAATAAATTCAGTGTCATTTAGCCAAAACAGAGGAAAAAGTCCTACAACGACAGAAGGAAAAATTGTTCAGGATGCGGACAGACTTGATGCTATCGGGGCAATAGGAATCGCCAGAACCTTCGCGTACGGTGGGAAGGTTGGAAGACCGTTGTCAGATTCCATACAGCATTTTTATGATAAGCTTCTCCTCTTAAAGGATGAACTGAACACTGATGCTGCTAAGAAGATAGCGCAGAAGAGACATAAGTATATGCTGGATTTCCTGGAAGAGTATTATCTGGAAAGTGGAGGTATCAGGGCTTGTCATGAAGGATTCTAGAGAGCTTGCGTGGCAGATGGTCTATAAGCTTTGAAGAAGAGCTTGATAAGAATATCATATAAAACAGTGTAAAACAGATCCGAATAAGTGAATTCGGGTCTGTTTTTTTATGTAAAGCCTATAGTTACTATACAGTTTAATGGATATACAGATGGTGTATCAAAGTAAATGGTCTATGGGGACGGAGTTATAGGACCAAAAAATGGACCAGGAACCCCGTCCCCCAGGTCCACTTTTTCAAATCAGGAGGTCACATCATGACAGTATTGTACTTTAGTTCTACAGGCAATTGTCTGTATGTTGCAAAGCGTATTGGAGGCAGGCTCCTATCGATACCGGAATGTATCCATGAAGAAAATTTTGAAATAGAAGATACAGAAGTGGGGCTTGTTTTTCCGGTTTATGGACTTTGCGTTCCACCGTTTATTGTAGAGTTCATAGAGAAAACATCCATTACGACAACATATCTGTTTGCCGTAGCTACCTATGGCTTTTTCCCCGGAGCAGTATGCGGACAGCTCTCCGGGATCAGGACGAAAAATGGCAGAAGCTTTGATTATATCAATCGCCTTAAGATGGCTGAAAACTGCATAACCTTTTCAGACATGGCTAAGCAAAAGGGCGACAGTAAAAAGCAGCAGACTCAGATAGATGAGCTGCTTGCGGACATCACAGACCACAAAAGATTTATCAGGGAGGACTCTCCATTTAAAAAGCTTATGACTAAGAATCATCTAAAGAATTACGAGTTCGAGACCGGAGTGGGGATTACGGACATGATCAGTGTTTCAGCAGACTGCGTGGGCTGCGGAACCTGCGTTTCTCTGTGTCCCATGAAGAATATCAGTATTGTAGGAGGCAGTCCTATATTTGACAGCAACTGTATAAGCTGCGGAGCCTGTCTGCAGAACTGTCCACGGAATGCAATTCATCACAGGAAGGAAAAGAGCTCAGCCAGATACAGAAATCCTCACGTTAGCCTTGAAGAATTAAAAATCACTTCATGAATTCTACAATATTAGTGTAAAGCAGAGCATCATCCGTGCAAAAGGGGAGCTCTGCTTTTCTTATGTATTACATTACATACTGTAAATAATGACTGTTTCAGCAGAGAAAGGAAGGAACAAAATGAATAGTTATTTGGAAACAAACAACCTGACCAAACGATATGGTTCCTTTGAGGCTGTAAAGGATATGAATATTCACATTAACAGAGGGGATATTTACGGTCTTATTGGACCAAATGGAGCAGGTAAGACAACACTTATGAAAATGCTGGTAGGGTTTGCGACTCCTTCTTCCGGTGAGATTGAGACGGCGGAGGGAGAGCATTACCTTAGAAAGGTCGGATGTCTTATTGAAAGCCCCGGAATATACGGGTATCTTAACGCTTATGACAATATGAAGCTTAAGGCAATTTCAATGGGACTCTATGACGAGGAAGAAATACGGTCCATTCTTGATTTTGTAGGATTATCACGAGAGCCTAAAAAGAAAGCAGGAAAGTTTTCTCTTGGAATGAAGCAGAGACTTGGCATCGGCATGGCGCTTATTGGAAAGCCGGATTTTCTCATACTTGATGAACCCATAAACGGACTTGATCCTCAGGGAATAATCGAGATGAGAGAGCTTATAAAGGCGCTCAATGAGGAAAAGAAAATGACGATCATGATATCAAGTCATCTTCTTGGTGAGCTTCAGAAGGTTGCAACAGTATTTGGAATTATTTCAGAAGGAAAGCTTGTAACAGAGGTAACTGCAGATGAATTAAAGAACAGCTATATGGACGAGGCTGATTCTCTCGAGGAATTCTATTTGAACATAATCATGAAAGGACAGAAGGCATGCTAAATTTAATAAAAATGAACCTGTACAGGTTTTTTAAAACAAGAGTTTTTTATATAACGCTTTTAATTACAGTAATTTCATTTGGACTTCTGTCCAGACTTGAGACCGACCCATCTTCTCAGTTTGATAATGAGCAGACTGTTCAGGAGGAAGAACATGTTGGCATAGTGGCTACTGAAGATATAACTGCTGAAACAAGCTTTGAGCAGCTCTATGCCAGCCTTACAGCTTCGGGCTATATCCTGATCATGGTGGGAGTATTTGCGATAGTGTATACAGAGCAGGAGAGAAAGAGCGGCTTTTTGAAAAATCTTCTGACGACACGCAGGGAAAAGAAGAACATTTTTGCGGCAAAGATTCCGGTGGTATTTTTATATACCCTGATCATGTTCCTGGGATCACTTCTGGCAATAAGACTAGGAAGCCTCGGAAGGGGAGAAGGCATGTATGAAATAAAAAGCATGGGGCTTCTTTTCAGGTTTATTACTGATGAAGTAATCCTTCATACAGTATTTGGAATTGCGATGATGGCTATTTATGAGATTACCAGAAATACTATCATTCCTATCATGCTTGCTATTTTTGGATCAGCTAATCTTCATGGAATGCTTCTTAACATGATTGAAAGTAAGATTGTTGCAATGAGACCTTCACTTGCAGGCTTTATGGAAAAGTATGCTCTTTCAAGGAATCTCATCGTAACCAAGATAAACGTTCTTGGAGATGAGGGAATGGCCTTTCCTTCCATGAATCTTATTGTAGTCATTACGATTGGACTGATTCTCTATTCGGTGATGGGAATGCTGATTTTTACCAAGAGAGACACAATTTAAGAGGAATAAAAACCGGGCCCCTGGCGTATACAAAAACCATGCCGAAATGGTCATATCTATTGTAAAATAGACTGAGGATGTAAATCCCGACTAACATATAAATCAAACCATGAGGTATGAAAAAATGATGTTTTTATTATCGCTCCTTCCGGCAATTATCCTTCTTGTAATTATTTATAAAACTGATAAAAGAGAAAAAGAACCAATAGGATTATTGGCAAAGCTCTTTATTTTTGGAGTACTCTCTACATTTGCTGCCGCAATTATTGGACAGCTGGGAGATGCAATAGTTACTCCGATTCTGGGTACGGACAGCCTGCTTTACCTGATAATTGACATTTTTATACTGACAGCGCTCGTAGAGGAATTCGGGAAATATTTTGTGGTAAAGGCAACAGCATGGAAAAGTCCTGCATTTAATTACACCTTCGACGCCATAGTTTATGCGGTGTTTGCATCTCTTGGTTTTGCTGCCTTTGAGAATGTCCTGTACCTTTCATCAGGCTCCTTTAGTCTTGCAATCATGAGAGGTATCTTTGCAGTACCTGGACATGCGATTGATGCAGTTTTCATGGGGTATTATTTTGGACTTGCAAAGCGATATGAAGTTATGGGCAATCTCAAATTACGCGGAAGGTATTTGAGACTTGCCCTTATTATTCCTGTTTTATTGCATGGATTCTATGATTTCTGCGTATCATCAGGGTCAGACATTCTCCTGCTTGTATTCTTCGTATATGAGGCTGTTATTACCATAGTTGCGATCAGGAAGGTTAGAAAGCTTTCTAAAGAGGATACAGCTTTCTTCCAGGGCGGATATCCGGGAGCAACATACGTGCAAAATATGTATTCCACAGGAGTCATAAAGTATGATCCCGCGACAGGCAAGCCCTACTATGTTGATCCCACCAGAATGAACTTTGACCCCATGACAGGACAGAGGCTTAAGTAGGTATAGAAAAATGGCTACACTTAAGAATAAACTAACTGTGTATTTCGATGATCCTTTCTGGGTTGGTGTTTTTGAACGTACAGAAAATGGGAAGCTATCGGTGGCAAAAGTGATTTTTGGCACAGAGCCCAAGGACTATGAAGTACAGGAATATATAAACAGGAACTATTTTCGTCTGAAATTCAGCCCTACTGTAGACATTGTGGTTAAGGGAGGGAAAAGGAATCCGAAGAGATTACAGCGTGACGCAAAGAAAATGGTTTTGGAAAAAGGTATTGGTACAAAGTCCCAGCAGGCATTAAAGCTCCAGCAGGAGCAGAATAAGCTGGAGCGCAAGACCAAAAGCCGGGAACTGAAAGAGGCAGAAGAGCTGAGGCTTTTTGAACTAAAGCAACAAAAAAGAAAGAGAAGCATAGAGGACATTGAATGGACCATAGGGACGGGGTTGAAGGGCCAAAATAAAAATGGACCGTTAACCCCGTCCCCTGGTATCCCCTGGTACCATTGTAGTGTAAAACAGACCTATATCCGTGCAACGGAAGGTCTGTTTTTATTTTGGTGTTAGATTAGATGTGAGCAAAAGTGTATGTGTTTTTTTGAGGAGGTAATGATAGAAATGACTACAGCAGTAAAGCTTAGGGACAGATTTTTTGGCCCGGGAAAATTTTATATAAAAGCTCTGTCAATAGCAGTACCGATAATGCTTCAGCAGCTTATACAGAGCATGGTTTCTCTGGTTGATAATTTCATGGTATCAGGGCTTGGCGATATCGCTATGTCAGGAGTAAACGTGGCTGGACAGGTCATGTTCATTTTTATGGTGTATGTCAATACGATCTGTACAGCAGGCGGTATTTTTATGACACAGTACTTCGGTGCGAAGGATAAAAAGGGCATGGGACAGGCCTTCAGGTTCAAGCTGGTCATGGGCCTTGCTGCCGCGATTCCGTACTATCTTGTCTGCAGGGTATATCCCAGGCAGATACTGTCACTTATGGTGATTGGAAACACCCAGGCAGATGCAATTCTTGACGCAGCCGTGAGCTATATAGGGATATGTTTTTTTATAGGTGTCCAGATGACTATATCCATTGCCATAGCCAGCTCTCTTCGTGATCTTGGAAAGGTAAAAATTCCGCTTGTGATCACAGTCATAGCAACCCTTATCAATACATGTCTGAACTGGGTTCTTATCTACGGTCACTTTGGCCTTCCTGCCATGGGAGTAAACGGAGCTGCTTATGCCACAGTAATTGCAAGAACCGTTGAGCTTATAGCCTTCCTTGCAGTATATGTAAAGCTTAAGCCGGACTTCATGGTTGGGGTAACAGATTTCTTCAGGATTGATGGAAAGCTCTTTGGACGCATGGCAAAGAAAGGCGCGCTGGTTCTTTTCTGCGAGATGGTATGGGTTCTTTCAGAGACAGTGACTACTGCTATCTATAATGGTAGAGGCGGAGCAGATGTTGTATCAGGAATGGCATCAGGCTTTGCGATAGCAAATCTATTCTTCGTCGCTTTCGGTGGAATTTATTCTGCAACGGGAGTTATCATCGGCAAGACTCTTGGCACTGGGAAGCTTGAAGAAGCCCGCATCCAGAAAAAGTGGCTCTTATCGGGAGCTGCAGTCATGGGCCTTATGATGACTTTTGTGGGCTTCGGAACGACATTCATTGTTCCGATTGTATTTGGCAGATTAAGTGCCAGCGCAATAGGTATCTGCAAGAGCATGGTAATTCTTCTGGCCTTCTTCATGCCTGCATGGGTTATCATGAATGCTCAACAGGCTATTGCAAGAGCCGGAGGAGATACAGCAATGGGAATGTATACGGATGCATTTATTACGATAGTTGTCATGCTGCCGATGCTGTTTGTTTTTGCAAGATACACAAATGTGGGACCTGTTACCATGTACCTTGGAGTAAAGCTTCTTGATCTTGTGAAGGTTATTATATTCCACTTCTGGCTCCGCAAGGAGAGGTGGCTTAATAATCTTACGGTTCCTCAGGTTGCATGATTTTCGTCGCAACCGTCCGGTTGACAGATATCTGGCTACAAAAGGAGCAAATGTTTTTGTTATTGGAAAAGGGAAATTAATTTTGGAAAAAATATTGATTGAAAATATAGAAAAAGTACATACAACCGAAATGGGCGTAGATAGAATAAGAAGAAACCTGGGGCTTGGTGAGATAGATGTTGTTGAGTGGTGTTAGGAAGCCAAAGAATGAGTATTGTAAAAACAGTTAACGATTGTCGGTTATACGTTATATACTAGAATAATTGAAACTATTATATGGAGTATAGACTTCTGAAAAAAGAATGGAATCCAGTATCCTGAGTTTGTATAAATCAGGCATTGTTGAGGGTTAGACATGAATAAGGAATGGTCAGATAAAAATAAAAAAATGCAGTCTCTCATTGGGAAGAAGGAGAGCTTTGATGAGGGCATTGCAGTTCTTCTTGAGCTAAGAGAAGAGCTTTTTGATCAGATAACATCAATAGTGAATACATATCCTGGAGAAGCATTTTACCAGATGCCTTTTGCCGGGGCGAAGGGGTATCACAGTAAGACGCTTGCATATTCCATGTGGCACATATTTCGGATTGAGGATATTGTGGCGCATACACTGATTCGTCGGGACAGTCAGATTCTTTTTGCTGAAGACTGGCTACATAGGATAAACAGTCCAATCATCACTACCGGTAATGAACTGAAAGGCGAGGAGATTGCAGAGTTTTCAACAAAGCTGGACGTGAGTGTCTTGTATGAATATTGCAAGGCTGTAATGGAGTCCACAGATATACTGTTGAGAGAGCTACAACACAAAGACCTGAAGAGGAAGTTTTCGGATGACGACAGGAACCGGATAATCGAAACCGGCTCGGTCAGCAAAGATGAAGATGCCTTCTGGCTCAACGATTATTGGTGTGGAAAAGATGTAAAGGGCTTAATTCAGATGCCTTTTTCAAGACATTGGATCATGCATATCGAAGCAATGTGCCGGATTAAGAACGAACTTTGCAGGAGAGTTAGAAAAGGCGTAGATCCTGTAGCATACTGTGGCCTTTCCTGTAATCATTGTTTCCTGAAAGAATGGTGTGGCGGATGCAGGACTTCCTATAACACCTGCTCCTACGCAACCTGCAGCTCTGATCATATATGTCCCAACACTGCATGTTGTAAGGAAAAAGGCCTCGATGGCTGCTATGAATGCGATAATTTAGCTGATTGCCAGACAGGATTTTATTCGCTTGGAAATGATGTAAATGCTGTGAAAGCGATGGCGTTGTTCATTCGTAAGTATGGCAAGAAGGAATTGGCAGCCACTCTTGATAATCTTCATGAGAAGTATGATTTTCAGAAGATCCAGGAAATACTTGGTTTTGATCTGGATGAGGGACTAAAGATTCTTGAGAAAAACAGAGGGGGAATATAAAAATGTTGAGACTTAGACCATTTAGAACGCCTGACGCTAAGGAAATAATTAAGTGGACCAGAAGCCCGGAAGAATTTTATAAATGGTCAGCAGGTATCATGGGAGACTATCCGGTTTCAGAAAATAAATTGCTTGAGGTTGTTTCTGCAAGAGAGGATAGCACAAGCTACTTCCCTTTCACTGCTTTTGATGATAGTGGTATTGTAGGATTCTTTATTGTAAGGATTCCGGGAGAAGATGATAAGAAAGTACGATTTGGATTTGTAATCGTCGATCCATCAAAAAGAGGCATGGGATATGGAAAACAGATGCTAAACATCGGGCTCAAATATGCGTATGAAATATATGGTGCGGATGAAGTAGGCCTTGGTGTTTTTGATAATAATAAGCAAGCGTACCATTGCTATAAATCTGTAGGTTTTATCGAAAATGGTATTACCGAAAAATACGAGATTTGCGGTGAAACGTGGACAGATATTGAAATGGTTCGACCTGCTTTGTGAGGTAAATATGAAAAAGAAAGCAGCTTTAATAGCAACTGCAGCTATCGTCCTGATGATAATAATCGGATACTGTTATGTGATCCATAATCAGGTCAGGTTTGATGGGGACAGAGTTTGTTCGAAGAATCCAAACAGATTTTATCTGAACTTTAATTTGATGAATACAGCTGACTCGGAGACCATGATGCTTAATGAAGGAGAAACACTGCATGTTACCTGGCAGATCGATGGTGGAAAGGCAGATGTAATGATTGCGATGGCAGATGAAACACCAATTTATCGGGCAGATAAATGTGGTAAGGGTGAGAATGCAGATTTTGAATTAACAGTTCCTAAGACGGGTGAATATACAACTACTATTTCCGCATATCATGCCAAAGGCTGGTTGGAAGTAGATGAAGTTTTGAAGGAGGATTAAATGCAAAGGATTATTGTTTATTTTTCACTGGAGGGTAACACAGAGTACATAGCAGATAAAATGGCAAAGGAACTTTCATCAGATGAATTAAGGCTCGTTCCCAGGAAAGCTTACAAGACCGGTGGCTTTTCGAAATTTTTCTGGGGAGGAAAGAGTGCGGTCATGGCAGAAAAGCCTGAGCTTGAGCATTACGATGTGGACTTGTCTGCTTATGATGAGATTATTTTTGGATTTCCTGTATGGGCAGGCACATTCACACCGCCGCTAAGGACATTCATTTTGGAAAACAAAGAGGGATTAAAAGGTAAAACCATAGCCGCATTTGCTTGTCAGAGCGGTGCCGGAGCGGAAAAAGCTTTTTCAAAATTAAAGGATTGTATTGGAATTGACAGCTTTGTTGCAACTGCAATTTTCATAGATCCGAAGGAAAAGCCTTCAGAAGAAAATGAATATAAACTAAACGAGTTTTGCAAAGTACTACAGCAAAGGTGAGGTGCAGGATGGGAAGCTTTCATGAAGAAAAGGCAGTTGAATACTACAACCATAATTTCAATTGCACACAGGGAGTTTTTACAACATATGCAATTGAGCATGGGATAGATGAGAAACTTGCGCTTAGGATTGCGACGAATTTCGGTGGTGGGGCCAGAAAAGGTGAAATGTGCGGTGCTGTGTCCGGCGCACTAATGGTTTTGGAGGAATGAATACAAAACTGGGATATACGGAGGTGATTTTATTGAACAACATCTTTTATGAAATGATATTTAAGAGAAAGTCGTTTCATCTTTTCAGAAATGTTGGAAACGAATCAATCGGTGAAAACGAACTCAAAGATATACAAGATGCATATTCAGGGTTTATTCCCCTGAATCCCGAAATCAAAACAGCCATTCGTATTATTCCTGAAAAGGAGACTAACTGCAAGCGAGGCGGAGAATACTGTATTCTGCTTTACAGCGAAAAGAAAGATGGCTATCTGCAAAACATAGGCTATCTCGGTGAACAACTCGATCTTTATCTTGTATCTCGAAATATCGGAACGCTCTGGTTCGGAATAGGCAAAACAAAAGAAGAACCATTTGAGGATATGGAGTTCGTTATTATGCTTTCCATCCGAAAGATCAGTGATGACTCTAAGTACCGCAAGGATATGTTTAAGAGCAAAAGAAAGAGCATTGAGGAAATATGGGAGGGGGAACAGATTTCGGGTGTTACTGATATTGTCAGGTTTGCACCGAGTGCATGTAATTCTCAACCATGGCTTGTAAAGAATGATGGCGAGCTATTGGTTTACAGATACAAGAAGCCCGGCAAAAGAGGAATAATGCCTGCGGATAAGGTTTCATTCTATAATTGCATTGATATGGGCATTTTCATCTGTTTTATGGATATTTGCCTTGGGCATAGAGGTATTAATTTTGACAAAAAACTATATCCGGATACCGGCGAAGATAAGGAATATGTTCTGAATGCAAAGTATAGACTTGAATAGGTTTTACGAGCTGATATTCGAGCATCGCCAAGGGAATATGCCTTCAGAATGCAAAAAGATAAGTTGTTTGGGATAGAAGGAGGACCAGGGAGTGCCTGATACAGCAAGATTTGTTTTGGGAATTATAGGAATAGTCGGAGGAATCCTGTGTGCAACAGCTGATCTGTTTTTGGATATCAAGGGACCGGATAATAAAAAGCTTGGGAAAATGGGAATAATTGACAGTGCATGGGAGAGAATGGCGCATTTTAGATTTGTGCTGTCAGGGATATTGGCGATGTTTGCAGTTCCCATGTATTCCTGCGGATTTATATCACTAATGCAGATGGATGGGAATTATGCAACAAGTGCCATGATTCTTAAGATTATATTTTTGTGCGGGGCCATGGGAGGCTTTATGATACACATTTTCCTGTGTCTGCAGCCAACCATATATCAGGTTATTATGAAAAAGAATGATCAGGAACTCGCTGAAGAAGTGATAAATTCTATATTCAGACAGATTTATGTCCCGTTTTTTACCCTATATACAATGCTCGTTATTATCCCGGCTATTGCAGTTATGATATTCATAATAAAAGGCGCATTACCACTGCCACTGTGGTGTGTGCTGCTAAATCCTGTAGTTTTCCAGCTTATTGGTTTTCTACTTAGAGCTACGAAATTAAAGATATTCATTGATGCGCCAAGCTGCTGCGCTGCAAGCCTGGGACTGGCCTCCTATGGAGTGCTTGCACTTTTAAGCTTGTGATACATCGGTGTATGAAAATAGTTTAGATGTTGATTTTTGGTGAGGAAAATTAAAAAAAATGTCAGTGACAAAAGTGAATTAAAGAACAATCCCTACGAGCATTGGGGATTGGCCTAAAGAATACATGCGGAGGAGCTGGTTATGGAAATAAGGATTGCGGATGAAAAAGATATTGATCTCATGATGAGCAGCAGGCTTGAGATGCTAAAGGAAGTAAATTCCCTGGATGCTGATTATCAGTATGCTGAGAGCTTTGTGGAAGAAAGCAGGAAATACTTCCTTGAGGGTAATCAGACTACGGTTCTTGCGCTGGACAAGGAGAAGGTTATAGGCTGCGCGACTATCTGCTATTTCACTATCATGCCGACATTTTCACATCCAACAGGTAAGAGGGCTCACCTTATGAATGTGTATACTTCAAAGGAGTATCGTAAGCAGGGCATTGGGATGAAGATGGTGGACATGCTCATCGAGGATGCCTGGAACAAAGGGGCTACGGAAATCAGTCTTGATGCTACTGAGGCAGGGAGACCTCTCTATAAAAAATGTGGTTTTGAGGATTCAAGCGAGTGTATGGTTTTGGTAAAATGAAAAGGACAATAAACTTTTAAATATAATGTTCGCGGAACAGGGATAAAAAGGAGTGCGTGAATAATATTTATGAAAAGGGGAGTATTTGTTCTTTTGGCTATGGCAATGTGCCCGCTGATTGTTTCGGGGTGTAGCAGGCAGGCGCAGAATGAAATTACCACAGTGACCTTCCAGACCTGGAATCCGGCCGATACCGGACCGGATAGTCCAATCTACAAGATCATAGATTCTTTTGAAAAAGAAAACCCTGACATTAAAGTTGAATATGTATTTGTCGGATCAGGCGATGAATATCAGGATCACCTCCGTGTAGAACTGATGGGAGGTAAAGGCCCTGATGTTTTTGGCGTGCCTTCAGGTAATACCTTTGATTCGACAAGAGCATTTGAGGAAGAGCTTTCTTCGTATTGTGAGAAGGCCTGGGGATCTGACTGGCAGGACAAATTTTTCAGTTCATGCATCGAGGCTGTAAGCGATGATCATGGTGATATCTACGGGCTTCCGCTGGGACAGACCTATGCAGGCTATCTTTGGGCAGATGTAAATATGCTAAAGGAATATGGCTGCGAGGTGCCAACGAGCTACAAAGAAATGCAGGAAACCTGCGGGATACTTCGTGAAAACGGTCAATATCCACTTGCAATCGGTGCTAAGGATTCATGGCTTAATCAGGATGTGTGGATGTCTATAGCTGCTGACTGTGACGCTGATGCATTATATGCTGCCATAGAAGGTAAGGCATCCTTTGAAACGGAGCCTATTATAGAGTCGCTCAGGATATGGCAGGACAGCTTCAGCAATGGAGTATTTCAGGACAAGGCTATAAAGACGCCGCTGTACGATACCATTAATAATATGTTCCAAAGAGAGGGAAGTATCCCCATGTTTATAAATGGTTCCTGGGCCATGAATATGTACACTCAGAGCGATGAAAAGACCTATGAGAATTTTAATGGTGAAGGTGCAGACCATGATATTTTTCTGATCGACTGGAATGATGATGGAAAGGTTTCACCGGTTACGTCATCTGTTGATGTGATTCTCTGCATGAATCCTGAGTCGAAGAACAAGGAAGCTGCATTTCGCTGGATGGATTATCTTGTTAATGAAGGTCAGGACCTGTTGGTTAATCAGTATCTTGAGTACATGCCATCAAGGACCGACTTAGAGCTTAATGTCCAGGGGCTTAGTGAGGACGGAATTCAGAACCTTGAATATATCATTGAAAACGGAAAGTCGAATGTTGCCGGATCAAGAATAATACCTTATGAGGATCTTTATATAGTTGTTCGTGATGCCTTGGAGGACCTTGCTAAAAGGACTATCACTCCGGAGGACGCAGCTACCAGAATCCAGGAAGTATCAAGGACCATGATACGGTAAAAGTCTGATAATGGAAATCTGCTGCTTGAAATCACCAGGAGGATTGGAATGGAATTCAGAAGGCTGACAGAAAAAGGCATTTGATATGAGGCTTCAATAAATAGTTCAAGTGAAAATGCAAAGTGGAAAATAGTTCAGGTGATTGCATAAAGAGGAGAATATGATATGAAGATTTTAGAAACTGAAAGATTATTTTTGCGAGAAATGAATATGGATGATTTTGATGCACTCTATGCAGTTCTGGCAGATCGTGATATTATGCAGCATTACCCCTATACCTTTGACGCGGACAGGGTTAGAGACTGGATCAAACGCAATATGAAGCGTTATAAGGACAACGGCTTTGGCCTATGGGCTGTATGCTTAAAAGAGACTGAAGAGATGATCGGTGACTGTGGCCTGACTCTCCAGAATATAGAGGGTGAGATGCTCCCTGAAATCGGTTATCACATCCGCAAGGACTGCCAGCACAAGGGCTACGCCAAGGAAGCTGCCGGAGCAGTCCGCGACTGGGCATTTACGAATACAGATTATCCGTCACTGTATTCATATTGCAAATACACTAACGAGCCCTCCTACAAGACGGCAGAAGCGATAGGTATGCATTTTGCAAAAGAATATCTTGATGAAGCGAATGAGATTACTCATGTTTCTGTGATGAATAGGGAAGATTGGCGTAAGGCTTCAGCTTAAAATGAGGAGGTTCACACCAAGCCCAGCATGGTTCCAAGAGACCGCGTTCAGGAACTGATAGGATTTCTTCCCGGAGGAGTCAGCATAATAATGCTTTTTACTTTATTTATTACATTTGCAAAAATCGGGCTGTTCACCTTCGGTGGTGGACTTGCCATGATTTCCCTAATTGAAAATATCTGTGTTAAACAGAAAAACTGGATCACTCACGAAGAGATGATGAATGTCACGGTGATTGCGGAATCCACACCGGGCCCTATAGCGATTAACTGTGCTACCTTTGTGGGCTATAGGAAAGGTGGCCTGCCGGGTGCTATTGCCGCAACCTTTGGAATGTTGCTTCCTTCATTTGTGATTATTTTTGCAATTTCCAGATTCCTTGATAACTTCCTTGAGATCACCTGGATTGCAAGTGCATTTAAGGGAATAAGGCTTGCGGTTGGAATCCTTATCCTTGATGTGGGGATTAAGATGGTCAGAAAAATGAAAAAGAAAGCTCTTCCCTGTGTGATAATGGTCGTCTCCTTTATAGTGATGATGCTTATCAATATCTTTTCATGGAAGTTTTCATCGATCAGCATGATGCTTATCGCAGGAGCAGTAGGACTTGCTGCCTACATCGTTCAGGGAGCACCTGCCTGGAAAGGCGGTGAGCAGAAATGATTTATATTGATTTACTCATAGGATTTTTGAAAGTGGGCCTATTTTCATTCGGCGGAGCCTATGGCGCCATACCACTTATAAGAGACGTAGTTCTGGATTATGGCTGGATGGACGAAGATGCCGTGATGGATATGATAGCAGTAAGTGAGAGCACTCCCGGCCCCATAATGGTGAATCTTGCGACCTATGTCGGAAGTAAGCAGGCAGGATTTCCCGGAGCGGTTCTTGCCACAGCAGCCGTGGTACTTCCTGCATTTATAATAATTCTTCTTATAATGGTGCTTTTGAAGAGACTTCTTCAGAACAGATATTTTCAGGCTGTATTAAGCGGACTAAAGCCCTGTATCATGGGAATAATTCTTGCAACGGGATGCTACATGATCATTAAAAACTGTGCATATCCTATTGCTGAAAAGAGAGATATGATCCCACTTATGTTTACAGCAGTGCTGGCTGTGATTTTCTATGGCTCTGAAAAAGTATTAAAAAAGAAAATAACTCCAATCATGCTGATAATAGTATCAGCACTAATTGGAGTTGCAGTGTACGGAATATAAATTTATAAAAGCTTTGGTGCCTGCTTTTTAAGCTCGTCATCATAAAAGGTAGCGGCCTTGTCTACGATAGTGTAGGCAGGGCTTTTTTCATGCATTGTAAGCTCGACTATAGCTATTCCGCAGTTTGGAAGAAGGCCGTCTCCCCAGAATTTTGCAAGGTCCGACTCACCGCGTATATACATTAAAAGAGCCTTGCTGAGCGCACCGTGAGTGCTTATGAGTACGGAGGAATCCTCCGGTAGTTCTTCTATTATATCTGTCATGAAATTCTTTGCCCGAGAGCATAACTCACTAAGAAGCTCGGGAGTCTGAGTGCGGGATTCTGATGCGCCCTCATTATTATGCTTCCATTCGTAAACGGCATTTTCATATTTATCAGGAGCTGACTTGAAATATCTAAAGGGCGAGCTTTCATCCGCCTGCATTTCTTCAACCTTACCGCCATCCATAAAGCCGAAGTGAAGCTCTTTTAGCCTTTCGTCGGTAATGATGTTCTGAGCTGCTTTGGAATTGTTGCTGTTTTCGAGTATTACTTTTGCAGTCTCATAGGATCTTGATAAGGGACTTGAATATACTTTATCAAAGGTGATTCCCTTTCCTTTTATCCCTTTTCCTGTCTCCTTTGCCATGAGTTTTCCAAAATCATCCAGCGGGATATCAGTCTGTCCCTGGATAAGGTGCTTGTTATTCCATTCAGTTGTTCCGTGTCTGAGAATGTATATCTTCATATTTTTAACCTGTTTCTTTCTATAATAAATCGGAAATCATTATACCCCTAAGCCCGACGTAAAGCTATCGGAAACAGCACATCGTACCGACAGAGCATCAAAAAATCCCCTCCGGAAACGGAATTAATTATTATTTTATAACCTAAACAAGTATAAATCCTTGATAAAAACTGCATTTTTTTGTAGAATGCAAATGTAGTGCGTAGTAAACGATAAAAATTTATCATGCTATAGTATACACTAACAATAAGGAGGTACTTATGATTTACTCAACAGAGGTAAAAAATATGTGTCCCGTAACACAAGGGGTACATCATGGTGCTGCTCCCATTCCTGAAGAAGCAAAATGGGTTCAGTCCAAAGAGATTAAGGACATTTCCGGTTATACACATGGTATTGGCTGGTGTGCTCCTCAGCAGGGTGGCTGTAAGCTTTCCCTTAACGTAAAGGAAGGTGTCATCCAGGAGGCACTTGTAGAGACTATCGGATGTTCCGGTATGACTCACTCAGCAGCTATGGCAGCTGAAATTCTTCCCGGTCTTACAGTTCTTGAAGCGCTCAATACAGACCTTGTATGTGACGCTATCAACACAGCTATGAGAGAGCTGTTCCTTCAGATTGTATATGGCAGAACACAGTCTGCATTCTCAGAGGATGGACTTCAGATTGGTGCTGGCCTTGAGGATCTTGGTAAGGGATCACGTTCAATGGTTGGTACTACATATGGTACACTTGACAAGGGACCTCGTTATCTTGAGCTTACAGATGGTTATATCACAGACCTTGCTCTTGATGAGAACGACGAGATCATCGGATATAAGTATGTTAACTTCGGAAAGATGATGGACTTCATCAAGGCTGGTGACGATGCTAACACAGCTATCGAGAAGGCTAAGGGTCAGTATGGCCGTGTTGCTGATGCAGCCAGATTCATCGATCCCAGAAAACAGTAATAAGGTAAGGAGGAAAATATAATGGCTTTATTTGAATCATATGAAAGAAGAGAGCCCCAGATCCTGGCTTGCCTTAAGGAGTATGGAATCTCTTCTATCGAAGAATGTAAAGAAATCACAATGGCAGCAGGCATTGATGTATACAGCCTCATCGAGGGCATCCAGCCTATCTGCTTTGAAAATGCTAAGTGGGCTTACACAGTAGGCGCTGCTATCGCAATCAAGAAGAACTGCCGTAAGGCTGCTGATGCTGCTGCAGCAATCGGTATCGGTCTTCAGGCTTTCTGTATCCCTGGTTCTGTTGCAGACCGTCGTAAGGTTGGTCTTGGACATGGTAACCTTGGTAAGATGCTTCTTGAAGAGGATACAGAGTGCTTCGCATTCCTTGCAGGTCACGAGTCATTCGCTGCTGCTGAGGGTGCTATTGGTATAGCTGAGAAGGCTAACAAGGTTCGTACAAAGCCTCTTCGCGTTATCCTTAACGGTCTTGGAAAAGACGCTGCACAGATCATTTCCCGTATCAACGGCTTTACATATGTAGAGACAAAGTACAACTACTTCACAGGTGAGGTAGAGGAAGTCTTCAGAAAGTGCTATTCAAAGGATGCAAATTCACCTCGTGCAAAGGTTAACTGCTACGGCGCTAACGATGTACAGGAAGGTGTTGCTATCATGTGGAAGGAGAACGTTGACGTATCTATCACAGGTAACTCAACCAATCCTACAAGATTCCAGCATCCCGTTGCTGGTACTTACAAGAAGGAGCGTACTGAGGCTGGTAAGAAGTACTTCTCAGTTGCTTCAGGTGGTGGTACCGGACGTACACTTCATCCCGATAACATGGCAGCAGGTCCTGCTTCCTACGGTATGACAGATACTATGGGTCGTATGCACTCAGATGCTCAGTTTGCTGGTTCTTCTTCAGTTCCTGCACACGTTGAGATGATGGGTCTTATCGGCGCTGGTAACAACCCGATGGTAGGTATGACTGTTTCTACAGCCGTTTCTATCGAAGAGGCTGCAAAGGCTGGTAAGTTCTGATCTCGATAACTTGCTGAGGTATTATCGAAGCTAGTTAGCGAGACCGTTCGGGCGAGCGAAGCGAGAGCCGAACTTCCTTGTGATACTGGTATTATTCAAAAAACTAGCGTCGCGAAATTTAATTTCGCGGCGCTTTTCTTTTGCCCAAAATTATCCTATTATAGACACGTTGCGCTTTTATAAATTGATACAAAGAAAGAATGAAATCTAATGATAATGTGGATAATAGCTACTTTTGCAGCATTTTTTATAAAGGGCCTGTGCGGCTTTGCCAATACCCTTGTTTTTACAACAATCCTTGGTTTTGGAGTTAACAACGTAAATATCTCACCTGTTGAGCTGGTTCTGGGCTTTCCGTCCAACTGTATCCTGACATGGAAAAACAGGAAAAAGCTCGATATAAAAATCGTTCTGCCGATGATCCTGCTCATACTTCTTGGAAGTATTCCGGGAGCATTCCTTCTTAAGAATGTGGATGCCCACAACATAAAAATCCTGTTCGGCCTTGTCGTAGTACTTGTGGGAATAGAGATGATGCTGAAGGAATATGACAAGATCCACATGAAGGATTCAAAGCTTGTGCTTTTGTTAGTGGGAATCCTTGGCGGACTTATGTGCGGACTCTTCGGAGTTGGCGTTTTGATGGCAGCCTGCGTGAGCCGTGTCACCAACACAAGTGAGGAATTCAAGGCCAATCTCAGCGCGATTTTCATTATTGAGAATCTGTTCCGCATAGTGATGTATGCATCTATCGGAGTTATCACCTTTGAGTCACTTAAGCTTGTAGTATATCTTATTCCGTTTATGCTTGCGGGCGTGTTTGCAGGGATGAAGAGTGCGACGATTCTTGATGAAAAGCTTGTAAAAAAGCTTGTGATCGTGCTTCTTATTATATCCGGTCTTGCGCTTGTAATTAAAAATGTGTGATCCGATTTTATCAGCAATATTCAAAAAGTTTATATTTATTTAAGTACTTATTCACGATATTTCATATACAATGGTATTGTAGCTTATGATATGAGTATAACTGTGCCCTGTATTTCAGAGGGGATTGTTATCGCATTTTTGGTGGTGATAAGTATGGATTTTTCAGCACTGATCAATTCGATAAGTACAATAGCATGCGTATTGTCCGTGGAGAGACTTCCTGATGACAAGATAGGCGATCTGCGTATTGTTGCAGCTAACAAGGCCTATAAGGATTCCATGCCGCCCAACTATTATGACGGAATGCTGTATACTGAGCTTTTTCCAAAGGAGAGAAAGTTCGAGCACTTCGTTGCGTCCTCTTGCTTAAAGCGTAAGCAGATACATACATATGTTGAGGCTAAGACCATTGGAAAGTGGATGGATCAGGTATATATTCCGCTGGAATCAGACAGGGATGATATCGGATATTGCATTTTTTCCTATGAGTTAACCGAAAATGCTGATCCTGAGAGAATGGGCAACATCAGTCATGATACGGCGACTTCGGTAATTAAGAGCTGTGCTGTTTTCAGAACTGCAGAAAACTTCCACACGGCAGCAAGTGAGGTTGTGCAGGAGCTGTTTGAAAAATGCGAGGCCGACCGTGTAAGAGTTGTAAGCGTTGATGAGCTTACACAGGGGCTTAAGTATATTGCCGGAAAGGCTAAGAATGGCTTCGATGACCAGGATCAGGGAGTAGATAAAATCCCTCCGGAGGTCGTTAAAACCTGGAATAAGACTATTGAACAAACTAACTGCCTCATTATTACTGACGAGGCGGATATGAAAAATCTGGAGGATAGAAATCCTGAATGGGCGAAATCATTACAGGAAGCAGGCGTAAAGAGCATTTGCTTTGTTCCGCTTTTCCAGAATAACAATATAATCGGCTATCTTTATGTAACCAATTTTGATACCAGCAGAACCATTGAAATCAAAGAGCTTCTTGAGCACACATCATTTTTCCTGGCAGCGGAGCTTGCAAACAATAACCTCATGGAAAAGATGAGAGAGCTCAGTAATCTCGATACTCTGACCGGTGTTTTCAACAGAAATGCCATGAATATCCGTGTCGATGAATTTGTATCAAAGGCAGAGCTCAGACTTCGGCCCTACGGTGTTATTTTCATTGACCTGAACGGACTTAAGTTTATAAATGATAAGTACGGTCATGAGGCGGGCGATCAGATGCTGTGGTCCGCGGCCTCCATTATCTCCGAGATATTTGGGGATGATGAGATTTACAGAGCCGGCGGCGATGAATTCACCATCATCTGCACGAAGCTGTCAGAGGATGTGTTCCTGGATAAGGTCAGAAGGCTTCGTGAAAAGACCGCATATCCTTCAGAGATAACGATGTCCATCGGCTATCATTATTCCGGAAGCGGAGATGATATACGAATCGCAATGCGCAATGCCGACCTTGCCATGTACAAGGACAAGGAAGAATTCTATCAGGAGCATCCCGAGCTCAGGGGCAGGAAGATCTGAAGTAGCTTATGAAAATTGTTAAAAAAGTCCTTCGTGAGAGTATCCACTCACGGAGGATTTTAATATTGTTACTGCAAAAATTGTTCTTATAGTTTCCTATAAAAAATTTTACTACGTTTATATATTGACATGAAAATCCCTAAACTATAAACTAGATACATCGCACGCTTTAACACTTAAAAGCGTTAATGACAAAAAGTATCTTTTATACATCATAGTGGCAGAAAAATGTATAAACATACATTTTTTAACCCAAAAAGGTACTACGGGAGAAGTATGGGGACAGTTGAATATGAAAAAGTAGAGGGCTTTGATGTTCCGGGAGCTCTCCAAGGGGAAAAGGTCGAACTTCCTTCTGATCTTGAAGGGGACAGTTCAGATTTAGTTACGGAACACATCTATATCATTTTTTCTAAAAATATCTCAATCGAAAACGGAATAAAGCTCATCGAGGACGAGGTGCTATCCGGGGAAAAGCTTGACGTCAGAAGACAGGATGAATCCGGTCACGCTATCGTTTGTGTGGTGAACTCTGCCCAGAGGAAGGCCATTGAGAACCTGGCCGACGTGGAGAGAGTGAAGGTACAGGAGGCTGCAAATCCAACCTCAGAAAAAAAAACTGACGAGGGAGAGGACGCTAAAGCTGTAGAAGCAACTGAAGCAGGCCGCTCAGAAGCAAATAGCACAGAAGCGGAAAGTGCAGAAGCAGAAAGCACAGAAGCTGAAGGTGCTACAGAAAAAGCTTCAGATGAAGCATCTACCGAAGAAGTCACGGATCAGGCAGAAGCTTCAAACACCGCAGAATCTGCAGAGACATCAGAAGAATCAGAGACATCAGAAGAGGCGGAGACATCTGAAGAATCAGAAGAATCTGAGGAATCTGAAACTGAGGCTTCAGTAGCTGTCACATCCGATGAGACGGGAGGAAAGAATAGCGGCTCCCATGCCTACGGAATTACGATTGCAGCAGTGATTGCTCTCGTGGCCGTTGCAATTGCAGTTTTTCTGCGCAAAAAATAAGCATTATTGTGCTAGTAACCATTTAAAGGTTTAGCTCAATATCCGGTTTTTTATAGATTATTGCTGACCTATAAATGTTTACCAATATAAAAAACGGAGGAATGTGTATGAAAAGAAAAGTTTGCCCCAAAAAGGCGCTGGCTGTGATTCTTGCCGCATCCTTGGCATTGTCACCAACTATCACAGTATCTGCAGCTTCTTTGGGAGACGGGGAAGTGACCCTGGATGGTGTAAGTTCAGGGGATGCCGGTGATGGGGAAGAAGCCGGTAAATCAGATGAGACCGTTAAAGATTCATCTGAAGAAGCTCCTACAGATGATGCTGCAGCTGACAAGAAGGATGAGGAAACAACCGAGAAGCCTTCAGACGAGGCAGAGGATGTAGAGGACGTAGAAGATGAAGACGCTCCTTTATTTGAGAAGGTAGATCCGGAAGAAGAGGGACTCGAGGATCCTGCTACAGCTATCGAGGGTGAAACACCTGATATTCCTGTGGAGGAGAAGGACCCCGAGGAGCAGACCCGTGTTATCATCGTTATGGAAGGCGACAGCGTACTTGACGCCGGTTACGATACAGAGGATCTTGCTGAGAATGATGCAGCCATGGACCTTTCCGACAGCATTGTTGCACAGCAGGAGGTACAGGTTGAGAAGATCTCCGACGAAGCTTTAGGCGGAGAGGATCTCGATGTAAATTACAATCTTTCAATTCTTACCAATGCAGTATCTGCAGATGTTGCATACAAAGATATTGAGAATATCGAAAAAGTTGACGGCGTTGAAGCTGTTTACGTAGCTCAGAAGTACGATCCGCAGGAGACTGCTGATCCCCAGACCATAACTTCTGGTGATATGGTTGGAAGCTACACCACATGGGCTACAGGCTACACAGGTGCCGGTACAAGAGTAGCCGTAATTGATACAGGTATCGATGTTGACCATCCTTCCTTTGATGGCGCAGCATTCGAGACACATCTTCAGGAAACAGCTGAGGAAGCAGGCAGAACAATAGAGGATTACGATCTTCTTGATGCAGGCGAGATCGAAGCAGTTCTTCCTAACCTTAACGCAACACAGAGAAGCGAAGGCGTTACAGCTGATCAGTTATATCAGAATGAAAAGATTCCTTTCGCTTTCAACTATGTAGATAAGAACCTCGACATCACACATGACAATGATGACGAGGGTGACCACGGAACCCACGTTTCAGGTATTGCAACAGCTAACTCATATATTCCTGATGCTGCATCTGAAACAGGTTACTCAAGACAGGAAAACGGAGTTGTAGGTATCGCTCCCGATGCACAGCTCATCACCATGAAGGTATTTGGTACAAACGGTGGTGCATACAGTGATGATTACATGGCAGCTATTGAGGATGCTATCCTCCTTAAGGCTGATGTCGTTAACTTAAGTCTTGGTTCATCAGCTGCAGGTTACTCTTCAGATTCTGAAGCTTATGTAAATGAGATTTTCAAGAAGCTTGAAGGAACAAGCACAGTTGTTTCAATCTCAGCTGGAAACGCAGGACGCTGGGCAGACAACTCTGCTTACGGTGTAAACCTTAGCGGTGACGTTAACCAGGATACAGTCGGATCACCCGGATCCTACTACAACGCATTTACTGTTGCCAGTGCCGTTAACAGCGGATTTACAGGCAACTACTTCATCACTCCTGATGGAAACAGCGTATTCTACACAGCTGGTAATGATACTCTTGCTCCCGAGTTCCAGACTCTTGATACATCAGCAGATCAGACCGGAACAGATTATCCTTTTGTATTCTTAAGGGCAAAGGGGGAGGCAGCAGATTACGAAGGTATTGATGTTAAGGACAAGATCGTATTTGTTCAGAGAGGTGCAATCACTTTTGGTGAGAAGCAGATGAATGCTGAGGCAGCAGGTGCCAAGGCTGTAGTTATCTACAACAACGCACCCGGAACTATCAGCATGACACTCCAGGGAAGCACAGCAGTTATCCCTGCAGTATCCATCACTCTTGCAGAGGGTGAAGCCATTGCACAGAGCGCTGAGCAGGTTTCCGAGACAGTATTTGAGGGTACTCTTAATGTTGTTGGTAAAGTTAAGACCAACTACGAAGCTCCCGACGGATACACAATGAGTGATTTCTCTTCATACGGTGTACCCGGATCACTTGATCTTAAGCCTGAGATCACAGCTCCCGGTGGAAACATCTATTCAACAAGAGACAAGGGCACATATGGAAACATGAGCGGTACATCAATGTCAGCTCCTTCCATCGCTGGTCAGAGTGCACTTGTTGAGCAGTACATCAGAGAGAACGGGCTTGCAGATAAAAACGATGTTTCAGTTCGTACTCTTGCACAGTCACTTATCATGAGCACAGCAGTTCCGCTTCATGAGGATAATGATGCAGCAGCACCTGAAATTTCACCCAGATCACAGGGTGCAGGTCTTGCAAATGTTTATGATGCAGTTACATCACCTTCTTACATCCTTGTTGGTGATAAGAATGGCAACGATGGTAAGGCTAAGGTTGTTCTTGGCGACGATCCTTCAAGAAGCGGTAACTACAGCTTCTCATTTGATGTTTACAACATGTCTGAGAACCCTCAGTACTATGTTCTTGACGCAAGCGTACTTACAGAGCAGCTTTATGAGGACGGCGGAATCACATATTTCGCAGGCTCATCACACAAGCTTAATCCTGAGGTTACACTTACAGCCGACGATACTACACTTGTTTACGACTTAAACGGCGACGGTAAGATCAACAGCAAGGATCGCAAGGTTCTTCTTCAGGTAGTAAATGGCTCCAAGGAGCTTTCACTTGTTTCAGAGCACGAGGATTACTTCGACCTTAACAAGGACGGCGTTGTAAATACAAAGGACGTATACCTCTTCGGACAGCAGATCAAGAAAAAGGTAGACGTTGCAGACTTTGACCTCAGAGTAATGCAGGTTAAGGATTCTACAAAGGTTAATGTAACAATCAACCTTTCAGACAGCGACAGAGAGTATCTCGCCGGATTTGAAAATGGTATGTATGTAGATGGTTACATCTATGTAAACGGTGTTGTATCACTTTCAGTTCCGTTCCTTGCATTCTATGGAAGCTGGATGGATTCCTCAATGTATGAGAACTTCGATTTCCTTAGAGCAGTTCACGATAAGGAATATGCTAAGAATGCAGCAACCTATGTAGGACTTTCAAAAACTAACTTCCTTACAGTATTCCCGATGGGAGATGAAGAGGAAGACTACTATATTCCTAACCTGTTCGCACAGGATGATGAGTACATCGCAGACAGAAATGCGATCAGCTCACTTAATGGAACAGTACTTGGTTCTCAGTATTACTCACTTATCAGAAATGCCAGCAGAGTAATCATGAGCATCACAGATAAGAACACAGGTGAAGAGTACTTCAAGCACGTTGAGTATGAGAACTATGCTTCATTTGTTTATAACGGGCAGTGGCAGAATTACATCCAGGCTCAGGAACTTAACTGGGCAGGAACAGATGCAAATGGTGAGCCCCTTGAGGATGGTACAGAGGTTAATGTCACAATCGAGGCAGTTCCCAGCTACTATGACAATGTAGAGGATCCTTCTACACTTGATGGTAAGGGACTTTACATGACAACACCTATCGCAATCGATAACACAGAGCCTGTTATCACTGATGCTGTTAAGAATCAGGATGGCGGCTATGACCTTACACTTTATGACAACAGATATTCAGCAGCAGTACTTCTTATCAGCAGCGATAAGAAATCACTCATCGGAAGATATGCTGTTAACCAGCAGAACAAGGATGAGGATGTAGTTGTTTCAGTAGAGGTACCGGATGATGTATTCTACGCAGAAGTATTCGACTATGCAGGCAATGCATCAGTTTACCGCTTCAACAACACAGGACATGCTGATACAAAGTACGTTACAGAGATAAGCGTTGATAAGGAAAGCCTTGAGCTTGAGGTTGGCGATTCCGCTAAGGTCAATGTTACTGTAGGACCTAAGTGGCTTGCTGAGGGCTACAACGCAGTTGAGTGGATGAGCTCTGATGAGGACGTTGTTCTTGTTAACCAGAACGGTGTTGTAAAGGCTATCTCAGAAGGTAAAGCAACAGTTATGGTAGCAACCCTTGCAACTAACAAGAAGGGTGAGCACCTTGTAGCTAAGATTGAAGTAACAGTTACAGATCCTACAACAGTTTCAGACGGTAATGCAGGTGATGAGCCCAGCGAGGATGCTGATTCAAACGACGATTACTCAGAGCCTCAGACACGCAAGGATGAAACCGCTGAGGAAAGTAGAGAGCCTGAGCAGGAGGAAGCTAAGGACGAAACCAAGGAAGAGTCCAAGGACGAAACCAAGGAAGAGTCCAAAGACGAGACCAAAGAAGAGAACAAGGAAGAGGCTCAGGATGAGGTGAAGGACGAAACCAAGGAAGAAGCCAGGGATGAGGCCGAGCCCAAAGCACAGGAGCCTACAGAAGAAAAGACAGACGATGACGCTTCTGACGATTCTAAAGAGGATGACTCTGCAGCAGGAAATAAAACAGATGACTCTGCAAAAGAGGATGAGTTAGGAGGAAACAACAATGACTAAGGTATTAAAAAGAGCAGCCGTTCTTTTGACTGCAATGCTTGTTCTTTTTGCAGTAATACCGGGAGCTAAGGTAAAGGCTCAGGATAACGGCGTATTACATACAACTGCTGTAGTAAGCGGAAAGGCTGACAGCCAGAAGGTTACATACACAGTTAAGCTTGATAAGACATCAGTTTCTGATGGTAGAGTTGCAGTTGTTTATGACGGCAGCGTTCTTACACTTAAAAAGGACACCGAGGGTATCCGCTTTTCAGAGTCAGATGTAAATAAGAATTTCACAAGCGACGACCAGAAGGGAATTGCTTATGCATTCGTTAATGATTCAGCTAAAAGCGTAAGCGGAACACTTATCTCCCTTACATTTGATGTAAAGAAGAACCTCGACGGTCAGGACACAGTAATTAAAACTGAAGTTTATGGAATCAACAGCGATGACACTCAGGTTGTTGAGGAAACAGTTCTTGAGGACACCGTAACAGTTGGAAGAGAAAAGTTAAAGAAGCCTCAGCTCAACTCAGTCAGCCAGACACTTCTTGGTGTCAACGTAAAGTGGACTAAGGACTCCGCTGCAGATGGCTACGTAATCCTCCGCAGCACTTCCAAGGACGGCAAGTACACCGAGATCGCTTCCGTAAATTCCGGTAACTACTGGGATATCACTGTAGGCAACAAGCAGACCTACTACTACAAGATTAAATCGTACCAGGGAAAAGGATCTGGCAGAGTTTACTCACAGGAATCCAACATACTATCAATCAAAGTAAAGAAATTCCTTGGAATTTTCGGATAACCGACTACCGCGCCACAGCACATGCTGTGGCGCAATTTTTTTTGTGTGGCCAAAACTTCACGCTGCCCAGAGGGGCCCACACCCATTTTGTGCAAAATTCTGCGCCGAAATTTAATACCCTCGCTGTGACATACGCACTATGCTGCAACATGTCTGAGCTTCTGAGCCTTTGAATTAACCTTAAGCTCATTTTACGAGTTCTTTCATGCTCGCTTGTTTTTTAAAGCTGGTGTCACTTTGCTTTATAAGCATGCCTTAGAAAAGAACTTGCAGGACGTAGTATACATAAATAAATGTCATGGTCACTGCTTGCCTGAAGGCAAGCTGGTCACAACAAAAAAATGCGTGCTCCCAAACTCTCGAAGAGAGCTTGGGGACACGCGTTTTATTTGTTGCAGGTGCGCTGGCGCACCGTGTGACCATGACAATGAAGTTTTTTGAACGTCCTGCTTCGGACATTTTCACGGCATGCGGCAAAGTGACTAACCAGCATAAGAAAAACAGACGCTCACATCCACTCGTAAAATGAGCATTAAGGTATAATTCCTGGCTCAGAAGTGAGTTTTGCAGCATAGAA
Organism: Butyrivibrio sp. XPD2002; assembly: GCF_000423945.1. Lineage (GTDB taxonomy): Bacteria > Bacillota > Clostridia > Lachnospirales > Lachnospiraceae > Butyrivibrio. The sequence goes on from NZ_AUIY01000016.1 coordinate 81,957, forward strand.
GTGTTTATGTCACAGCGAGGGCATTAAATGCTTTGAGGCGTGATGCACAAAATGGGTGTGGGCCCCTTAGGGCAGTGTGAAGTTTTGGCCTGCGATTCGTAATAATTGCCCACCTGGGGATTATTTATGGCATGGTATGTATGGTTGTGCTATACTTGATAATGACATAAAGTTTTGTTTTAACTCGGGGGTATATTTTCCATGAGAATTAAAAAGAGATTGATAGCGGGATTATTTTCCGCTGCAGTAATAGCTATGGCTGCGCCTGCGATTAATGCAAGTGCTGCTGCACTTAAGTATTCAGGTATCTATACCAAGGAGATTGAGATAGAGAAGCCTGAGGAGAAGACGACACCGTCTTCGGCAGCTGCTTCTACGGGAGCAACAACAGAAGAGACTGAAGAGATACAGTCTGAGAACCTGCGTGTAATGACAGGTATGAAGTTCATCATCGGAGTTGACAGGTATGGTGAAGAGATTGACACCACCAAGAACAAGGCAAATTTCAAGTTCAGGACATCTAATAAGAAGATCGCTAAGGTGTCTGCAAAGGGTATAGTAACAACGGTTAAGGCCGGTAAGTGCGATATCACAGTTATCAACAGGAAGGATAATGTTAAGTATGTGATTCATCTTACGGTTGCCAAGACCGTTAAGGTAAAGAGCATCAAGCTAAGTGCTGCTAAGAAGAATTACAAGACAATAGGTAAGACCTTCACATTGTCATCAACGATTAAGCCTAAGAAGTACAGTGCAGAGCCTGTTCTTTGGGGCTCAACCAATACCGGTGTTGCTACAGTAAGTAACAGAGGTGTTGTTACAATCCAGGGTTATGGTGAATGCTCCATTTTCTGTAAGGCAGGTTCTACCAATAAGGTTGCCAAGTGTACCGTTAAGGTTAAGAATCCTAACGCGCCTAAGGATAATGGCGGTGGAACAACACAGACATCACTTACATACAGAACCGGTAAGCTTGTAGATATCTCAAGTCACAACACAGTTAATAACTGGCAGCAGCTTAAGAACAGCTGTGACGGTGTTATCATCCGTGTAGGCTACAGAGGTTATTCACAGGGTAGTCTCCAGGAGGATATCAAGTTCAGAAGTAATGTTTACAATTGCCAGCAGCATGGAATTCCTTTCTCAGTATACTTCTTTACTACAGCTGTAAATGCGGCAGAGGGTGCTGAAGAGGGTAACTGGATCGCAAACGAGCTTGCGGGAATGAACATCGCAATGCCTGTATTTATCGATACTGAGAGTAGCGGCAACGGCGGAAGATCTGATAACCTCAACAGGGAACAGAGAACAGCTGCAGTAAGAGCTGCATGTGCTCAGCTTAATGCAAGAGGAATTCAGTCAGGTGTATATGGATCAACCAACTGGCTGCAAAACAGAGTGGATATGAGTCAGCTTCCCTTCTCAGTATGGGTTGCAGATTACAGAGGATTCTGCGGATATGGCGGATCAAAATTTGCTTGGCAGTATACATCCAATGCGACAGGATATGGTGTAGCTAACCGCTGCGACGTATCAGAGTGGTATCAGTAATGAATAGCCTCAGGCAGGGTTCTGCTTGAGGCATTTATATAATAGAGAAAATCAGAGGAGTTTTTAAGAAATGTCAGACAGTAATTACAATAAATATATCGATAGTGTATTTAATGACTTTTTCGGACCGGGTTCAGGCGGAGACGGCAAGCCTCCGGTATTCGATGATCCGAAGAAGGAAAACGAGATCAAAAAGCAGGTTAATGAGGACTTTGAGAAGATAAAAGAAGGAAAAGACATTACCGGTCCCAAGATGGATAACAACATCAGCTTAGGTCAGGATAACGACACTCCTCAGATAGAGAATAAGGCAGACGAAAATGCAAACGCAGGTAAAGGCTATCACAGTGCAGATGAGGCATTAAATGAGGCTAAGGCACTTTTCAATAATATCAACAAGCCTACACCTCCAATGCCTACAGCTACAGCAAACTCAGCACCTGCACCCAAGCAGGAGGAAAAGCCTGGGGAGCCCGAGACAGATCCCATGGAGGATTTAAATGCTCTTATAGGGCTTACATCAATAAAACATGATGTCAAGGAGCTGACAGATTTTGCAAAGGTTCAGAAGCTCAGAAAAGATGAGGGGATGAAGTCTGTTCCCGTTTCACTTCACCTTGTATTTACAGGTAATCCCGGAACAGGTAAGACAACAGTTGCCCGCATCATTTCAAGAATCTACAAGCAGATAGGTGTCCTTTCTAAGGGACAGCTCGTTGAGGTTGACCGTTCAGGACTTGTTGCCGGCTACGTTGGTCAGACAGCTCTTAAGACCCAGGATAAGATCAACCAGGCTCTTGGCGGTGTTCTTTTCATAGATGAGGCTTACGCCCTTTCTCAGGAAAATGACGCCTTCGGTCAGGAGGCAATCGACACGATCCTCAAGGCAATGGAGGATCACAGAGATGACCTTGTTGTAATCGTTGCAGGCTACACAGATCCCATGGAAAAGTTCATTAACTCCAATCCCGGACTCAAGTCCCGCTTCAACAAGTACATCGAATTCCCGGATTATTCTGTGGATGAGCTTGAAGAAATCTTCAACATGAATCTTAAAAAATATGAATATGAATTAGACGAAGATGCAAAGAAACACGTCAGAGAACTCATTAGTCAGAGAAAGCTTGCTCGTCTTGAAAACTTCGCGAATGCAAGAGAAGTCAGAAACCTGTTTGAAGAGATAGTAACCAATCAGGCCAGAAGAATTGCTAAGATCGAAAATCCTACCCCAGAGGATATAAGACTTATAACCTCTGAGGATTTGATTGATAAGACTTTAAACTCCGAATCGGAAGACTCTTCTGTTGAGAAATCCGCCGACAGCGGTGATAGTAGGGCCGAGAAGGAAGACCATAAGGATGGTGCAGATCTCGACACGACCTCCGAGAAGGAAACCAATGAGTAAAACCGTGCCGTCGAATCCGATACGGACAAATTTGAAGGGCACTGATTTAAGAACGCGGTTGCTTATGATATTGGGGATTGCATCATAGGGTGCAACGCCCATGTCAGCATTCATGTAAAATGAAGCGGCAACTATAAAACAAAGAAGTGCCAAAATAAAGACGATAGCTCTGTAGGGCCATTCCTGAAAGATAAAATCAGGGATGGTCTTTTTCCATACCCATCTGCAAAAATCTGAAATATATCCGATTAAGACCATGTTTGCAATTGTGCCGGGACCTATCTGATGACGGTCAAGGAGAATTACAAATATGAAAAGGACTGAATTGAGTATAACCTGCCAGGTGCCAAACAGAATTCCAAGGCGTCCTGAAATAGTAAGGTTCATAAAGGAGCAGGGATCTGTTCCGAGACTTACCTCAATGAGGAAGGATAAGAAAAATCCCATGAGAACAACACCGAGTAACATGATGCCGAATTTTTTCTTGAAGTAGGGCTGTTTAAAATAGTCATTTATCTTACTTTTTAAATTCATAATAGTGCACTCCGATTTTAAAATTTTTTCTTGAAGACGCTGATAAAAAGAGAGCTTTTTCGCGCCAACCTTTCCTATTTTGATTGATTTTGTTAAGTTTGTAAAGTAATACTGTAGATAGTCTTAAAAAACAATAAAAATGCTCATTCCTTATTGTTTTCGTTGTAGAATAAGACTATATGGGAGGATGCTATGAAGATTTATTTATGTAGACCGGATGAGACATTAAGTCAGGCAATCGAGGAAGTTACTAAAAACGATCCTGACCAAAGAACATTCGAATGTGATGAACAAAGGGACAGGTGCTATATCGGGGATGAAGTGTTTAGCAGTGCACCTGTGATAATAAATAAGAGCAATCAATATTATGCATTAAGGGTAGTGCAATAGTTTCGTTTTCGAAGCTTTACTGTGAGGGGATTATGCTAAGAAATGAAGAGATTGATCAGTTAACAGGTCTGCCAAATCTGTATGCTTTCAGAAAAAATGCACAGAAGCTGATGGATGATCGGAATAAGAAGGAAAGAGAATTCGTCATCATCTATTTTGATGTGCAAAATTTCAAGAACTACAATGCAAGGTATGGCTTTGAGGCTGGAGACCGATTCCTGCAGAATATGGCCAAGCATATTGAGAAGATATTTCCGGAGCTTATGGTGTCGCGCTTTTCTGATGACCATTTTGTTGCGCTGGCATATTATAACAGTATCGAGGCCAGAATAGATGATCTTGGAAGGCGTATCCACAGCTATAATCCGGATGCGGGTATTGAGCTGCGTGCAGGTATCTACGAGATTGACTCGGAGGATACCGACATCAGTATAGCCTGTGACAGGGCGAGGATTGCCTGCAACAGTATTAAGAAAAATTATGACCATATCTTCAGATACTACGATAATGAGCTGGGGACTCAACTTGATCTTGCTCATTATATAATTCACAATATCAGCGAAGCTGTCCTTAAGGGATATATTCAGGTTTATTATCAGCCTGTTGTAAGGGTTATTACAGGCAGAGTCTGCGGCTTTGAAGCACTGGCCCGCTGGGTTGATCCGGTTCACGGATTCCTTATGCCCGGTGTTTTCATACCAATCCTGGAGGACGCACATCTTATCTACAAGCTTGATGCCTATGTGGTGAGGCAGGTGTGCGAGGACATCAGAGATTTCATGGATCAGGGATTAAAACCTCACCCTGTTTCAATCAACTTATCACGTACAGATTTTCATCAGAGAGATATGTACCACGTTGTTAATGATGCGGTTCATCAGTGCAATATTCCCAAGAGCCTCATTCATATTGAGGTTACTGAGAGTGCCCTGGATGACAGCCAGGATGTACTAAGGGGAACAATAGATAAATTCAGAAGGGGCGGATACCAGGTTTGGATGGACGATTTCGGAAGCGGATATTCATCCCTTAATCTGCTAAAGGATTATGAGTTTGACGTGCTCAAATTTGACATGAAGTTTCTTCAGAATTTTGGATCTAATCCCAGAGAGACAGCTATTTGGGAAAATGTTATCAACATGGCAGAGGAGATTGGAATTCAGACTCTTGCAGAGGGCGTTGAGACCTTAGAGGCATGGGATTTCCTTAAGCGCGTGGGATGTGAGAAGGCTCAGGGCTATTTCTTCGGAAGACCTATGACCAAACTGGAATGCATAGACTATCTGGATGAGGATAGGAATAAGTATAAGGGAACTCCGGCTCAGAGAGCTGAGGAGGCCGATGACGAGGCTTTGGGGCTTGGAAGAAGTGTTATCGAGCTTAAAAAGGATGCTCCGGAGGAAGAAGAGGAAGAGGATCGCACGGGCTTTGAGGATGACGAGCTTTTTATGTCGGAATCTCCTGTATACATGACTCTTGCTGCAAGGGGATTTGTATCGCTTCTTGAATATAATTCCTATTCCCAGTTCCAGAAGCACTCATTTTTCATTGTCGCTAATCTGAGTAAGGATAAGCTCCTTCGTGTTCACCTTAGCAGTAAGCGCAAGATTCTGGACAAGTCCTATCACAAGGCTGAGTCTTATCAGGCTATGATTGATGAGATAGTCACAAAGTCAGTCATTGCTGATGAGCAGAGCATAGCAAACGATTTTTTCAGTAAGGATAGACTTATTCTTGCTTACCACAGCGGAATAACCTTTGACGATTTTGAATTCCACAGGATAGTGGATATAAAAATGGCGCCCAGATGGACTCACACCATCTATCAGATAATGGAGGATAAGGGAGATATCATCGCATACTTCCTGTCATTCGATATCGATGAATACAAGAGATCCAAGGATCTTGTGAGACAGATGGCAGAGAGGGACTCTCTCACCGGTCTTTACAACAGACACACTGCGGTGCCGCTTATCAGAAACAGACTCTACAGGCATCAGAATGGCAAGTCTGCTCTTATCATGGCGGACATCGATGACTTTAAGGTAATAAATGACAAGTACGGATCCTTTGCGGGGGACGAAGTCTTACGGAGAATATCTGCAAGGCTCGATGATATTTTCGGAAGGGATGGAATAGTATGTCACATCGATCAGGATGAGTTCCTGATATTTGTGGAAAATATTGAGATCGGCAATCTTAAGAAGCGGGTTTCCGAGTTATGTGACAATACCTTTGAGGTGGCGTATCACAGAGACAGAATTCAGTTTACAGTATCTGCCGGATATGTAATACATCCTGACCAGGGCAGAGGATATCACGATCTTTACAGGAAAGCCGATACAGCGCTTTGCAAGGCAAAGACTGAAGGTAAAGGAATGGGACTAATGTACGAAGAGCAGTAAATATGAGGATGCTGCCATGAACCGTAAACGCGATAAACTGTTCTACATCAGATACTTGGTATTGATTGTAATGTTTGTGCTTACCACATGGATTACAATCATCAACAATTTGCATATTGATAGCGGGGATGATCTTAATCAATTACAGTTCGCATCTGTTTATCTTTTTAAGTTTTCACCCCTGATAGTTTTGACTGCCTTTGAGGGCGTCCTGCCTTCAATTCTTTCGTGCTTTATCCTTTTTGCGGTTAAAACCTCTGTCAACAAAGAACTTGCTTTTGTGACAGGAATCTATATTCTCGGGGCTGCTTCAACTCACTACTTTACTATGAGTGAGTTTTTCAAAAGGAAAAAAACCGCCCTGATAGCAATGCTGTTTTTTATGTTGTTTTATGGGAGTGTATGGGGCGGCTGCCTTGGAATCCTCGCAGGTAGAGGTTTCATGGAGTTTGCGCCCGGGCGCTCTTTTTTCTATTTCATAAATGAGCTGCCTGAGGCTTTTTTGGCAGTTGCTATTATTTATATTGTGTATGCCAAGTGCCCGAATAAGGCAAAGGCACTGTTTTTTAGCGGAGTTTATTACAGGGATGATGTGGATGAGCTCACAAGAAAAATGGCTGATTACAGAAAAAGTAAGCTCAGTCAGACTGTGTCCTTTATCATTTTCGTGCAGGCAATAGCACTTGGACTGGCAGCTGCGATATTTGCCAATACCCTTATTCCGAATATGAAAAACAGTCTTCAGGACGAGGTGAATATTGAGGTTGAGGTTATTAAAAAGAATACTGACTGGAGGAAGATTACCAACATAATCGCACTGGAGCAGCAGGTCAGTGAAATAGAGGCTGCACAATCCACTGGATATCTTCTTTTAGAGCTGAACAGCGATACACTTATTTTTGATACGAAGCTTATACTACTGATTCTGGTTGTTGTCATACCACTTAGTGTGCTGACCAATCAGTTTGCCCAGTACAGAATAGCCCGGCCAATAATGCGACTGGCGGATTCCATGCAGGCATTTTATGACATGGGAGCAAAGGGACTGGATGAGAACCTTCAAAAGCTCCGGGAGCTCGATATTCATACGGATGATGAGATCGAGTATATGTATTCGAATTTTGCAAAAACAGCAGAGAACATGGTGGGCTATATAAAGATGATACAGGCTCAGAAGTCACTTGCTGATGCACTTAGATTCCAGCAGTCCGCTAATGAGGCGAAGAACAATTTCCTCTCAAGTATGTCACATGAGATCAGGACCCCTATAAATGCCATGCTGGGCTTCAATGAGATGATTTTAAGAGAGAGTAAGGATCCCGAGATCATCAAGTACGCATCCAATGTTAACAGTTCAGGAAAAATGCTCCTTGGACTTGTTAATGATATTCTTGATTTTTCAAGGATTGAGGCAGGAAAAACCGAGATCATTCCGGTTGAGTATGATCTCAGCTCCATGATAAACGATCTGATAAATACAGCACACATGCGTATGAAGGGTAAGAACCTTGAGCTTAAGACCAATATCTCAACCGATATCCCCTGCATGCTCATGGGTGATGAGATTCGTATAAAGCAGTGTGCGATGAATGTCATAACCAATGCCATTAAGTACACTAACGAAGGAAGTGTCACCATAACCATCGACCATAAGGAGACTGATGATAAGGACATTATTCTTTTGCGTTTCAATATTAAGGATACCGGTATTGGAATCCGTAAGGAGGATATGGACAGACTCTTTGCACCCTTCGAGCGTATAGAGGAAGACAGGAACCGTACCGTTGAAGGCACGGGTCTTGGAATGAATATCGTCAAGCAGCTCCTGGCACTTATGGGTTCAAGACTTCTTGTCAGCAGTGAATATGGAAAGGGCAGCGAGTTTTCATTTTCTATAAAGCAAAAGGTTATAAGCAGGAATCCCATCGGTGATTTTGCATCAACCTATGAGGAGTCACTGCTTGGACAGGAGACATACCATGAATCCTTCCATGCTCCTGAGGCCAATGTGCTGGTAGTTGATGATACTGTTGCTAACCTTACTGTAATACAGGGACTTTTGAAGGCAACACAGGTTAAGGTTGATACCGCAGAGAGCGGACTTGAAGCACTGGAAAAGGTATGTGCTAACAAGTACAACATCATTTTCCTGGATCACAGAATGCCTAAGATGGATGGAGTTGAGACACTTCACGCCATGAAGGAAATGGATGAGAACCTTAACAAGGACGTGCCCGTATATGCTCTCACCGCCAATGTTATAAGCGGCGCAAGAGAGATGTATTTGAAGGAAGGCTTTGCAGGTTATCTTCCAAAGCCTATAGATTCTGCAAAGCTTGAGGATGCCATTTTAAAGGTGCTTCCTGATGACATAGTACTTCGACCCGGAGATGATGGCTTTGATTCCGTGATTGAAACCGACGGAATCGGAGCAGAGGATCTCGAGGCCATTGGAATAATGTCCAATCTCACGGGAATAGATCCTGATGAAGGTGCAAAGAACTGCGGAGGTCCTGCTGCACTTAAAAATGTAGCAACCAATTTTGCTCTTTCAATAGAGTCAAACGCCCAGTCCATTGAGGATGCCTGGAAGGCCGGAGATTATGAGAACTATACCACCTACGTTCATGGACTTAAGAGCTCTGCCAGAGTTATAGGAGCATCGGAACTATCCAATCTTGCAGCCTTTCTTGAGAAGTGCGGACTTAACAGTGACGTGGACGAAATTGAAAGACGCACGCCCGAGCTGCTAGAGAATTACAGGCAATATATGGAATATCTTGCACCTCTTATTGAGGAGGCATCCGGTGATTCCGAGGAGGATATGAACAAGCCTCTCATCGAACCGGAGGAACTTAAAGGCGCGCTTACGAGTCTTAGGGAATTTGTCGAAGGCTCCTATTTTGACAGTGCTGATGATGTGGTATCAATGATGGATGATTATCGTATGCCGGATGATTTCAAGGGTACCTATAAGGAGATTAAGAAACTTCTGGCAGCAGTTGACAGGGATGGATTGTTAGACATTTTGAAGTAAAGGGGCAGACTATGGAAAAACGGGTTTTACTTATAGGATCACAAAGAAGCTTCATGGTCAGTGCAATAGCAAGGGGACTTGAGAATGCAGGATATGAGGTTGTTAAGTGTGAATTCACAAGTAAAGACATCATGGAGGTTGAGGATAAACCCGAGCTGTACGTTGTGTATCTGGGGGATATCGACAGGAGCGACCCGCTTAAAAACGGAATCGATCCTCTTGGATATCTGAATGAAGCAATCGATACGGATCATTTCTTCTTATATGAAGTGGGCAATACCGATGAGCTCGAATACGCATCAAAGGTTATCTCAAAGATAAAGGTTACCGAGAGCTTCCTTCGTCCTCTCGATGTGAATCAGCTTGCGGAGCAGCTGGACATGGTTGTTAAGAGCAACGCCATGGGAGAGGAGCAGAAAAAGAAGATACTGGTTGTGGATGATGACGGAACGATGCTCAGGATGATCAAGACATGGCTCTCTGTGAAGTACAGAGTTTATATGGCAAGTTCAGGAAAAATAGCCATGAACTTTTTACAGACTAATTCCGTTGACCTGGTGCTTCTTGATTATATGATGCCGCAGATGGATGGACCGCAGGTTCTTGTGGAAATAAGGAAGGACGATAAATTAAAGGATCTTCCTGTTATGTTCCTCACATCAAAGAGCGATAAGGAAAGCGTTGTTTCCGTGGCTGCACTAAGACCTGCCAAATATCTGCTTAAAACCATGCCAAAGGCAAAGCTTATAAATAGTATTGATGTATTTTTTGACGAGAAAAAATGATGTAATTTTTCCGAAAATCAAGTATACTATCGTGGAGTGTAAAAAGAACAATCATACAAGGAGAATCCCATGATAAAACAACTGATTGACGGAATCAAAAAGACAGAGGCACCTATTGTTGTAGGTCTTGATCCCAAGACCGATTTCATTCCGAAAAGGATCCTTGATAAAGCCTTTTCAGAATATGGGCAGACAGCTGATGCTGTAGCGGCGAGCTTTTTCGAATTCAACAAGGAAATAGTTGATAACATCTGTGACCTTGTTCCTGCAGTTAAGCCCCAGGTTGCGATGTACGAGCAGTACGGCCTTCCGGGACTTGTGGCATATAAAAATACTATTGATTATTGTCATAAGAAGGGACTCCTTGTCATAGCGGATGTTAAGAGGGGAGACATAGGATCAACATCAGAATCCTATGCACTTGCACACCTTGGTGCATCTAAGGTCGGAGATACTATGGTGAGGGGCTTTGATGCAGACTTCGCAACAGTTAATCCTTACCTTGGATCAGATGGAGTTAATCCCTTCATAAATGTATGTAATGAATTTGACAAGGGAATATTCGTACTTGTTAAGACTTCAAACCCCAGCAGTGGTGAGCTTCAGGATAAGATAGCTGATGGCAAGCCTCTCTACGAGACAGTCGGTGAGCTTGTAGAAAAATGGGGACAGGATTCCATGGACGGAACCTACAGTAACGTCGGCGCTGTTGTAGGCGCTACCTATCCAGAGATGGGTAAGGTACTTCGTGATATCATGCCGCACGCATTTATCCTGGTACCGGGTTACGGAGCACAGGGCGGTAAGGGATCTGACCTGGTTCACTTCTTCGACAAGGATGGACTTGGTGCGATAGTTAATTCCTCAAGAGGAATAATCGCAGCATGGAAGAATGAAAAGTATGGAGATCCTTCAAAGGAACTTCTTGGAGAGGCAGCAAGAGCAGCCGTTCTCGACATGAAGGAAGATATCAGAAGCGCATTAAACTAAGGAGATTATATAAAGATGGAAAGATATAAGGAAGAGTTTATTGAATTTATGGTAGACAGTAACGTTCTGAAGTTCGGAGAGTTCACTCTTAAGAGCGGACGCAAATCTCCCTTTTTCATGAATGCCGGTGCATACGTTACAGGAGCTCAGCTCAAGAAGCTCGGCGAGTACTACGCAAGAGCAATTCACGATACCTTCGGACTTGAGTTTGATGTTTTATTCGGACCTGCTTACAAGGGAATTCCGCTTACAGTAGCTACAACAATCGCTATCAGCGAGCTTTACGGAAGAGAGATCCGCTACTGCTCCAACAGAAAAGAGATCAAGGATCACGGCGATAAGGGTATCCTTCTTGGAACAAAGCTCAGAGATGGCGACAGAGTCATGATCATCGAGGATGTTACAACATCAGGTAAGTCAATCGAGGAGACAGTTCCGATCATCAGAGAGCAGGCTGACGCAGATATCGTTGGGATGATGGTTTCTCTTAACAGACAGGAGAAGGGACTTGAGACAGACATGAGCGCACTTGACGAGATCCGTGAGAGATATGGATTTGAGGCAGGCGCTATCGTAACAATGCAGGAGGTTGTCGAGCATCTTTACGGCAAGTCCTTTGATGGCGATGTTATTATCGACAAGAACATCAAAAAGGCCATCGACGAGTATTACAAGGAGTATGGAGCAGTTTCTGCTAAGTAATTTATATGGAGGAGAGAAGAAAGAGGAGAAAACTGAATATCAAGCTTCCTGTTCGCGGACATGGCAGATATGTGTTTACGGACAAGAAGCATCCTGAAAAAGGAGTTCTTTCCGCGGCTCTCGGTCTAATTTCCGTAGTGACCATCTGCCTGGCCGTTTTTAAAAGCTATGAAAACGGAGGGCAGGCGGAACCCCGGTATGGCGTGGCAGTCATGTTCTGCTTACTGTACTCCATAGCCGGGCTGGTTCTGGGAATAATGTCCAGAATGGAAAAAGATATATTCAGGCTGTTTCCAAATTTGGGGATAATACTCAATGTGCTTTCGCTCATATGGGTAGGGTTGCTATTGTACTTTTCTGTATTATGAGGTGCAGCTATGGATAGAGGCAGGCGACATGAGGAAATGCGAAAAAGCATTCAGATAGTAATACTTGTGTGTTACACGCTGTATTCGCTTGGACTTATTGTGGTCTCAATAGCAGAAAAATGGGAGTTTTGGGCGATTCCGATTATTGCAATCGGCGCCATTACTTCCTGGAGTCTCTATGTATCCGGACAGTTCGTCTTCAGGTTCCGGGTCTTCGTTTATGCGGGCTTTATCTCGCTCGCGGTGTTCTTTTATGGATCCCATATCGAACAATTTTATAATTCGGCGCTGATTTTTGTATTGGCGATGATGCTTTTCTCTCTTACTGAGGAAAAGCCTGTTCTTCGTATATTTTTAATGGCATATCTGATGCTTCTTGGCTATCACCTGATACTGATCCTGACCAAGGTTGAATCAGCTGATCAGCTTAATGCAGGAATAGTACTCTTAGACTGCATGGCAATTGCTCTGGCTAACAGAGTTGCCGGATATATCTGTGAGATGTTTGCTGTGTCCAAGAGCATGGCTGATGAGCTGGAAGAAGAGATGAGTGAGATGAAGCAGAAATCCGAGGACTTCATGGCTAATATCTCTCACGAACTGCGTACCCCCATAAACGTAGTTACAGGTCTATCAGGACTTCTCTTAAATAATGAGAAGGAGGAAAAGAAGAAGGCTGACCTTTCAGCAATCCAGGATGCTGGTCGCAGACTTTTCAGCAGAATAGAGGATATCCTTGACTACACTGAAATCGATACGGAATCTCTGGTGCTGTCGGAGGATGAGTATCGTATCTCATCTCTTGTAAATGATGTTGCGACAGAGTTCAGATTGCAGAGGGAAGGCACGCCTGAAATAGTAATAGATATGGATGCCAACATCCCTGCCCGAATGGTGGGCGATGCAGCAAGAATAAAGAGAATCATAAGACATCTCATAGTTAATGCCATCAAATTTACTGACGAAAATGGCTGCGTTAATCTTCGTGTATTTGCCCGTAAGAAGGAATACGGTGCAAATCTTTGCATTGAGGTTACCGATACCGGAATAGGTATGACTGATGAGGAGAGAAAGAGGGTTATCGAAGGCCTTTATCAGATCGATTCCGGAAGAAGCAGAAGAACTGAGGGAATAGGACTTGGGCTGTCCATCGTAAATGGCTTTGTTAAGAAGATGGGCGGCTTTGTAAGAATAGAGAGTGAAGTTAAGAAGGGAACTAAGGTTACAGTAACAGTACCTCAGCAGGTAGTTGATGAGAAGCCCAGCGTAGTGGTTGATCATCCTGAAAAGCTTGAGATCGCATGCTACTTAAGAAATGACAAGTACAAGAGCCCTGCTGTCAGAGAGTACTACAATATCATGATAATGCATATTCTTAAGGGACTCTCTGTGCCGATCCACAGGGTTGTTGAGTTTGATGAGCTTAAGAGACTCTGTGCCAAGAGTCAGATCACGCATGTTATCACAGCTGAGGAGGAGTACCTCGATAACAGGGATTACTATGAAAATATCAAGTCGGATGTTTCTGTAATTGTGACAGTTACTCCTGAATTTAAGATTGCAGATAACAGCAATGTAACCTACATCAGGAAGCCTATTTTCAGCCATTCTATTGTTAATGCCGTTAACAGGAAAATGGCTGTATGGGAGTTCGATCCCGAGACCAGTGGCAAGAAGCTTGTATTTAAGAACGTTAATTCCCTTATCGTAGATGATGAGGAGATGAACCTTATCGTAGCAAAGGGTATCCTCGCCGGCTATGGTATGGAGGCTGACCTTGCCCGCAGCGGAATGGAAGCTGTGGCTATGTGTGAGAAAAAGAAATATGACGTCATTTTCATGGATCATATGATGCCAGAGGTTGACGGTGTTGAGGCTATGAAGCTCATAAGACAGAATGCGGGACAGGATGACCATACTTCCATAATAGCCTTTACTGCCAATGCAGTCAGCGGTGTCAGGGAGATGTTCGTAAAAGAGGGCTTTGATGAATTCCTTGCTAAGCCCATAGAGCTGTCAGAGCTTGAGAGAGTTCTGAAAAAACTGCTGCCCTCAACCATGTGGGAGTATGTTGCAGTTAAGGAAGAAAAGGAAGAGGAGCCGACTTTGCCGGGCTTTAGTGGCAATGTCGGTACGGTTATGAACTATGGGCTCCTCAATTTTCAGAATGGCGTGAAGATATGCCGTGGCAGTAACGAATTCTATATGGAGATGCTGTTTGAGTTTGACAGGGAGGCAGACTCTATCGTAGAGGAGCTGCAAAAACTATATGAGGCAAAGGACTGGGAGAATTACAGGATCAAGCTTGAAGGACTCAAGCTTTCAACCAGGATAATTGGCGCTAATGACCTTTCCAGAAAAGCAGGCGAGATAGAGAGAGCTGCTGAGGAAAAATGGGAAGCGTTTGTTGTAGCTAATCACGATGACTTAAAACGTCAGATTGATGCCGTAAGAGCTGATATTATGCGGATTTACGGAGGTAGTGCGTCATGATCTTAAAGCGCTTGTTCAAGGCAGCATACGACAGAAATAAAACCCTACAGGAAAAGATGTTTTCAGTCATACCTGTCATAGGGCTTCTTTCCATGTTCCTGCTTATCTTCATAGGGGTGATCGTTAAGGATGATATCATCAACATCATGGTCATAGCCTTTTTCCTTGTGTTCTTCACCGTTGTGGTAATGATCACGATCAAAAAGAGGAAAACCCAGCTTGGAGCCACGATCATAGCGTCGATACTTGTGCTCATCATTCTGCCTACCGCTTTTATTCTTGGTGGCGGCATCTATGGTGGTTCGCCTATCTGGTTTGTGTTCGGATTTACCTTTATAGGAATGACTGTCGAGGGCGTAAGAAAGTATATCCTTCTTATAATCGGTGCATGCACAACAGCTGTTTCTTATTATATTGCTTATAAATTCCCACATCTTGTTACACCTCACACCAATGAAGCAGCTCATTTTGATTCACTTACCAGCGTTATCCTGGTCAGCGGCCTGATGACTGTAATGATCCTTTTTCAAAATCAGATATATAAATCAGAGAACAAGCTGATCGAGCAGCAGAAGAAGGAAATTGAGGAACTCGGCCAGGCGAAGAGTAAGTTCTTCTCAAGCGTAAGCCATGAAATCAGAACACCTATAGATTCCATCCTCGGCTTCAACGAGATGATATTAAGGAATGCCACTACGGATGAGATAGCTGAGTATGCCAGCAATATTAAGAGCTCCAGTAAGATGCTGCTATCACTTATGAACGATGTTCTTGATATGAGTAAGCTTGAATCCGGCAAGATGGAGATCGTACCTACAGAATACGATATTGCACTTTTACTTTCGGAGACAGTTAATCTCATCTGGGGAGAGGCATCACGAAAAGGACTGGCCTTTTATGTCGATATAGATAAAACAATTCCCAAGAAACTTCTTGGTGATGATGTGAGAATCGAGCAGATTCTTATGAACATAATCGGCAATGCCATTAAGTTTACAAACGAAGGCAGCGTAAAGCTTACGGTTAAGTGGAAGCCCCTAAGCAATAAGCAGATAACTCTTTCTTTCCAGGTAGAAGATACAGGTATGGGAATTAAGAGAGACAGTATGCCTTATCTTTTCGATGAGTTTAAGAGGGTTAATGTAGAGCAGACCAAGGGAATAAGCGGAACAGGTCTTGGACTTGCCATCGTTAAGCAGCTGACGGATGCCATGGGCGGCGAGATTCAGGTGAACAGTATCTACACCAAGGGTTCAACCTTCACTGTTTCTATTCCTCAGGAGGTTGTTAATGAGGAGCCTGTCGGAGAGCTTGCTCTTGAGACTCTTAAAAAGCGTGAGGCTACGCAGTTCTACAGACAGAGCTTTGAGGCGCCTTCCTGCAGAGTGCTTATTGTTGACGACAACGTTATGAACAGAATAGTTACCGCCAAGCTCCTTAAGGATACCAAGATGGTTATCGATCAGGCAGAGAGCGGAATAGAGTGTCTGTCACGATGCGCGGATGTTGAATATGACTGTATTTTCATGGACTATGAGATGCCGGAGATGGATGGTATCGAGTGTCTCAGACAGCTTCGTACCCAGGTGGGAGGCATGTGCAGAGAGACTCCTGTTATCGTTATTACAGCGTACTCTTCATCTGAAGATCAGGCGAAGTACAGGGTTGCCGGCTTTGATGGATTCCTGCTTAAGCCTATATCCGGTGAGATGCTTGAAAATACACTGCTGAGAGTCCTTCCTGCGGATAAGGTTCGCAGGATATCACCTATGTATATCGATCCTGAGAGCGACAAGCTCATGTCAGAGAAGGAGAGACTTCCTATCCTGATAACTACTGAGAGTGCCTGCGACATTCCAAAGGAGATGATAGAGAAGCTGAGGATTCCTACTATTCCTCTGTATATCAAGACCAAGTACGGTCTGTTCCTTGATGGTGTTGAGGTAGAGACCGAGGGTATCCTGAAGTACATGAGCGAAGGCGGTGCGGACAATCTGAATGCGGATATTCCGTCCGTGCAGGAGTATGAGGACTTCTTTGCTGCGCACCTGTCAGATGCCGAGAACATCATTCACATCAGTATGTCCGGAAAGGCAGGAGGTGCGTTCCATGTTGCTAAGGAGGCAGCAGCCTCTTTTGATAAGGTAACCGTAATTGATTCCGAGAGCTTATCAAGCGGCATAGGAATACTTGTGCTTCAGGCCATAAGGCTGTGTCAGGAGGGTAAAAACGTTCAGGAGTGCATAGCTGAGCTCAACAGGATAAAGAAGCGTATCCATACCAGCTTCCTCATCGATACTCTTGATTATCTTATCCGCATGGGAAGAATCAAGAGAAGGACCGGTGGCTTTAGCCGCGTATTCATGTTAAAGCCCGCAATCCTCTTCAGGGATGGACGAGGAACCCTTGGAAGGATGATGGTCGGTACGGTTTCAAAGTGCAGGAAGAATTATGTTGAGGATCAGCTCACAAGATTTGCACCGATCGACAGGAAGCTTCTTTTCATAACACACACAGACCTATCCATTAATGAGATAGAAGAAATCAAGCGCTGGGTCAGCAACATAATGGTATTCGACGAGATCATCGTCCAGAAGGAATCAGCCTCCATGGCCGCCATCCACGGAAGCGGTGCATTCGGACTTCTGTACATGCTCCAGGACACCGAAGCGAATAGGTAGGTGGAAAACTTTCCACACTGCCTTGAGGGAACCATACCCATTTTGCAGTGTGGAAAGTTTTTGTGAATATTAATAGAAAAAATGGGACAAATCGCCGTAGATTGGGCGATTTGTCCTTTATTTTTTTGAGTAAAATTTCGTTAGATAAAAATTTTGAAGTTTTATCAAAAATTGGTTATCTCAGGTTGATAATCACATTAGTGTTGTGGTAGGATTGCGGTGGCATAGATTTTATTTCATAGGTGACTATGGATTATGTATGTTTCACTATACGGAGGAAAAATATGGCACAGGTTGGAATTGTAATGGGCTCTGACTCGGATATGCCGGTCATGGCCAAAGCAGCTGGGATACTTGATGAGCTCGGTATTTCTTACGAGATGAACATTATCTCAGCACATCGTGAACCCGAGGAGTTCTTTTCTTATGCGAAGAGCGCCGAGGACAAAGGTTTCAAAGTCATCATCGCCGGAGCAGGAATGGCAGCACATCTTCCTGGTATGTGCGCCGCTATTTTCCCAATGCCTGTTATCGGTATTCCCATGCATACAACTTCATTAGGAGGCAGAGATTCTCTCTATAGCATTGTACAGATGCCTACCGGCATTCCGGTTGCTACTGTTGCAATAAACGGAGGAGCTAATGCAGGTCTTCTTGCAGCAAAGATTCTTGCTACAAGTGATTCAGAGCTTCTCGCAAAGCTCAAGGATTATTCAAAGGGCCTGAAGGAAGCAGTCGTTGCAAAGGACGCTCATCTTCAGGAAGTTGGATATAAGAATTATTAATTTAAGATTTTTATGGAGGAAAACATGGCAGAGCTTAACTACAAAAACGCAGGTGTCGATATCGAAGCGGGCTACAAGTCAGTGGAGATGATTAAGGGATATGTAAAGGAGACCATGAGACCGGAAGTTCTTGGTGGTCTTGGAGGTTTTTCAGGAGCCTTTTCCCTTGCAAATATTAAGAATATGAAGGATCCGGTTCTTCTTTCCGGAACTGACGGAGTAGGAACCAAGATAAAGCTTGCTTTCCTTTTGGACAAGCATGACACCATCGGAATTGACGCCGTTGCAATGTGCGTAAATGACGTAATCTGTGCAGGCGGCGAGCCTCTTTTCTTCCTTGATTACATAGCATGCGGCAAAAACTATCCTGAGAAGATTGCTGCAATAGTTAAGGGTGTAGCTGAGGGCTGTAAGCAGTCTGAATGCGCGCTTATCGGTGGTGAGACAGCTGAGCATCCCGGCCTTATGCCTGAGGATGAGTACGATGTTGCAGGCTTTGCTGTTGGTGTTGTAGACAGATCAGAGATGATCGACGGAAGCACCATCAAGGCAGGCGATACACTTATCGGTGTTGCCAGCAGCGGCGTTCACTCAAACGGCTTTTCACTTGTAAGAAAAGTATTTGATATGACAAAAGAGAGTCTTGAGAAGTACTATGACGAACTTGGATGCACACTTGGAGAAGCACTTCTTGAGCCCACAAGAATATATGTAAAGATGCTTAAGCAGATAAAGAAGGATGGAATAACAGTTAAGGGCTGCAGCCACATCACAGGCGGCGGTTTTTACGAGAACATCCCGAGAATGCTTCCTGACGGCTGCAAGGCAGTTGTTAAGAAGGACAGCTACGAAGTTCCTGCAATTTTCAAGCTCATGCAGAAGACAGGTAACCTTGATGAGCACATGATGTTCAACACCTTCAACTGCGGTCTTGGTATGGTAATCGCAGTAGATTCTGCAGATGCAGATAAGACACTTAAGGCTATTGAGGCTTCAGGTGAGAAGGCATGGATTGTCGGCTCTGTTGAGGCAGGTGACAAGGGAGTAGAGATATGCTAAACATTGCAGTCCTTGTTTCAGGAGGCGGAACCAATCTTCAGGCGATAATTGATGCCATTGATAACGGCACAATTACAAACACAAAGATAAGCATGGTCTTTAGTAATAACCGCAATGCCTACGCTCTTGAGAGAGCAGCTAAGCACGGGATCAAGACCGAGGTTCTTGTTCCGAAGGAATTTGAGAACAGAGCAGCATTTAATGAAGCGTTTTATGATCTTCTTGTAGCAGAGAATCCTGATCTTATTGTTCTTGCAGGATGCCTTGTGGTTATACCCGAGAAGATAGTTAAGGCCTTCAGCGGCAGAATAATCAATATTCATCCTTCGCTTATTCCGTCCTTTTGCGGAACAGGCTACTACGGACTTGGCGTACATGAGAAGGCTCTCGAGCGCGGCGTAAGGGTGTCCGGTGCCACAGTTCACTTCGTTGATGAGGGAACTGACACAGGCCCGATTATTTTGCAAAAGCCCGTTATGATAAGACCTGATGATACTGCAAAATCACTGCAGCAGCGCATCATGGAGCAGGCTGAGTGGAAGATTCTTCCCAAGGCAATCGACCTTATTGCAAACGGTAAGGTAAGTATAGAAGATGGAAAAGTTGTAATTGAAGGATATGATCCGGATTTGATGGTATGATACTCATCTAGATGCCTTCTCCCTGGGGAGAAGGTGCCCGAAGGGCGGATGAGGGGTAAGGAGCGAACATGAATGTATTAATAGTTGGTGGAGGCGGCCGTGAGCACGCCATAGCAGAAGCAGTTTCCAGAAGTAAGCACCTTGATAAGCTTTACTGCGCACCCGGTAATGCCGGAATAGCAGAGCTTGCTGAGTGTGTTCCGATTTCCCCTATGGAATTTGACAAGCTTGTAAGATTCGCAAAGAACATGCAGATCGATCTTACAATAGTAGGTATGGATGATCCGCTTGTAGGCGGAATTGTAGATGCTTTTGAGGCTGAGGGCTTGAGAGTATTCGGACCCAGGAAAAATGCAGCGATCCTTGAAGGAAGTAAGGCATTTTCCAAGGACCTTATGAAAAAGTATGGTATTCCCACAGCAGCTTATGAGACCTTTGATGATCCGGAGGAGGCGCTAAAATATCTTGAGACAGCCAAGTTCCCTATCGTTCTCAAGGCTGATGGACTTGCTCTTGGTAAGGGCGTTCTTATCTGCGAGACTAAGGCAGATGCTGAGGCAGGTGTCCGCGAGATCATGGAGACCAAGAAGTTCGGTGATGCCGGTAACCGCATGGTAATTGAGGAGTTCATGACAGGCCGAGAGGTTTCAGTTCTTTCATTTGTTGACGGTAAGACAATAAAGCTTATGAGCTCAGCTCAGGACCACAAGAGAGCAGGAGACGGAGATACAGGTCTCAACACCGGCGGAATGGGCAACTTTTCACCAAGCCCCTTCTATACAGATGAAGTTGATAAGTTCTGCAAGGAGAATATCTATCAGAAGACAGTTGATGCCATGAGATCAGAGGGCAGAGAGTTCAAGGGAGTTATTTTCTTCGGACTTATGCTCACAGAGGACGGCCCCAAGGTACTCGAGTACAACGCCAGATTTGGCGATCCCGAGGCACAGGTTGTTCTTCCGAGACTTCAGACCGATATGATCGAGGTTTGCGAGGCTGTTATTGATGGAACTCTGGATCAGGTTGACCTTAAGTTCGAGGATAAGGCAGCAGTTTGCGTTGTTCTTGCTTCAGAGGGATATCCCGTAAGCTATGAAAAGGGCAAGGAAATTAAGGGACTTGAGAACTTCAAGGACAAGGATGGTTATTACTGTTTCCATGCCGGAACAAAGTTCGATGAGAACAGCAGGGTAGTCACAAACGGTGGCCGCGTACTTGGCATCACAGCTAAGGGCGATACTCTGGCAGAGGCCAGAAAGAAGGCATACGAAGCTACCGAGTGGGTAACCTTTGATAACAAATATATGCGTCACGATATCGGAAAAGCAATCGAAGAAGCATAATGGTAGGGGCAAAAAATAAAATTTTATTTTTTGCCCTTATATTAATTATAAAAAGCTGAAAATATAGTGGTTTTGTGTTATACTAACACCAAATGTTGATAATTTTTTACTTTTTCTTCAAATTCTTGCAAATATTTTAGTCCGAAGAGCCAGAGTAATGTTCAACAGGCAATATTTTGTGTAGTTTTTCTACACTGGTTACTGGAGGTAGAAGGTATGATAAATAGAAAATTAGGGAAGAAAGCCATAGGTGCGGTGTCAATCATGACTGCAGGCATATTGGTTTTTGGACAGCCCATAATGGCTCTCGCAGCTACAGGAACAGTAACATCTTCTAATGTTAAGGTTAGATCTGAAGCGAGCACATCTTCTCAGCAGGTATCAAGTCTTGATTCGGGGGACAAGGTTGATATCATCGATGAGACTACAGACGCACAGGGATATGTGTGGTACAGAATTTATGTAAATGGTCAGGAATACGGATACGTAAGAAGTGACCTTGTTTCCAAGTCAGGCGAGACCAAGAGCACTGATGCCGGAACCACAAACGCAGCACAGCCTGAGACTCAGGTGACTGCAGTGGCAGAGCAGGCTGCAACAGTTACAGTTGCAAGTGCAAATGTAAGATCAGGTGCAGGCACAGGCTACAGCACTGTTGGTACAGTCAAGAACGGCGATGGCGTTACCATAACAGGTGAGGCTAATGGCACAGACAGTAAAAAGTGGTACCAGATAAAGTTTGGCGACAGCGGAAGAACAGGTTTTGTTCGTGCAGACCTCCTTACAATGGGAGCTCCTCAGGCTCAGTCAGACGATCCTCAGGAAGGTGGAGAGATGGCACCTACAGAGGCTGAGCAGCCCGCAGAGGGTGCTGAAGGTGGCGAACAGCCCGTTGAAGGCGAAGGTGAGCAGCCCGTTGAGGGTGAAGGCGAACAGCCCGCAGAGCAGCCTGTAGTTGATACCTCAGTAGTTGGTAACGGCGAGTTTTCACTTGCTTACAAGGATGACGGAACAGGCACAGAGGCATGGTACCTCTATGATAACGTTGAGAGCACACAGGTTAAGCTTAACGACCTTCTCGACTTTGCTAAGACAGGCCAGCAGGCAGCAGCCCTTGAGGGACAGGTTAAGAAGCTCCGCGGAGCACTCATCGGTATGGCTGTTGTTATAGCACTTCTGGTACTTGGTATTCTCCTTCTTATCTACAAGCTTCGTGACTATATGTACTACGAGGATGATGAAGAGGAGACAACCTCAAGAAAGAATAAGTATGATGATCTTCCGGCTGAGAAGCCTGCAAAGAAGTTCTTTGCCAGAGATAAGGATAGCGACAAGCCTAAGTCAGCAGGCAGAGTTGTGGCAGACAGCAAGAGACCTGCAGCTACATCTTCTGCAGTAAGAAAGGGCGCTCCCATGGGAACAGCTGCTTCTCTTATTCCTGATGAAAAGCCCACAAGAAGACCCGCTCCTGCAGAGCCCAGAGCAGAGAGACCTGCTCCTCCGAGGGAAAGAAGTGAGGTTAAGCCCAGCAATCCGACACCTGCTACACGCAAGTCACGTAATTTCCTCATTGATGACGAGGACTTCGAGTTTGAATTCCTTGATCTGGATGACGATGATAAGTAATTAGATAAATAATGAAACCGCGCTGTGAGGCGCGGTTTTTTGTTGACATAAGAGTCTCTTTTGTTATACTAAATGTATCACAGGAAAGGGGACAGAACATGGTAATTGAAATTGATTTTAACAGTGATGAAGCAATATATGTGCAGCTGTGTAATCAGATCATAATGGGTATTGCGACGTCTCAGTTCCGGGAGGGAGAACAGCTCCCAAGTGTCAGACAGTTAGCTGATATGATCGGTATCAACATGCACACCGTTAATAAGGCCTATTCCATTTTGCAGCAGGAAGGGTTCGTTAAGATTGACAGGCGTCGTGGTGCCATCATAGCAATTGACCTTAATAAACTTGAGGCCCTTGAGGAAGCTCACGATATGCTGAGCGTAGTACTGGCGAGAGCCATGTGCAAGGGTGTTACCAAGGAAGAAATACATGAAATTGTCGACAGAATCTACGGTGGCTATGGAATGTGATAACAAATACCTTTTGAAGATCTAATGAAGATCTTTAAGGAAAGGAGTTTACTTGAGTAAAGAATATACAGAGAAAGCGCAGCAGGCGCTTAAGCTTGCAAGAAAAACTGCAAGAACCTTAAAGCTCAACTATGTCGGTACAGAGCACCTTCTTATGGGACTTATTAAAACAGAAGGCTGCGTAGCTTCAAGAATACTTATCGACAATGGAATCAATGAAGACAAGATGATGGATGTCATCAGAGATCTCATCGTTGAGGGCGGCAATATTACACTGCTTGATAAGGAGGGCTTTTCTCCCAGAGCAGAGAGTGTTCTCGATGAAGCAGACAGACAGGCAGCTAGATTCCACGCTGATAAGATAGGAACAGAGCACATTCTTCTTGCTCTTATCAAGGAGGGTGAGAACGTTGCTGTTCGCCTTATCGGCACCATGAACGTATCAATTCAGAAGATATATGCTGAGACTCTTGCAGCAATGGGTGAGGATGCCAACCTTGTTAAGGAGGATCTGGGCAGGAAAAACAATTCCAAAAAGAAGGCATCAATGCTTGACCAGTACAGTCGAGACCTTACAGCCCTTGCTTCTGATAATAAGCTTGATCCCATCATTGGAAGAGATAACGAGATTCAGCGCGTTATCCAGATCCTTAGCCGCAGAACCAAGAATAATCCATGCCTTATCGGTGAGCCCGGTGTAGGTAAAACTGCGGTTGTTGAGGGACTTGCCCAGAGAATTGTGGCAGGAGATGTTCCTTTTACAGTTCAGAATAAGAGACTCCTTACTCTTGACCTGTCCGGTATGATCGCAGGCTCCAAGTACAGAGGAGAATTCGAAGAGCGTATAAAGAGAGTTATCCGCGAGGTTATCGATGACGGTAATATCATTCTTTTCGTAGATGAGATGCATACCCTCATAGGTGCCGGCGGTGCTGAGGGAGCAATCGATGCTTCCAATATTTTGAAGCCTTCACTTGCAAGAGGTGAGATCCAGATGATCGGTGCAACTACCATCACTGAGTACCGCAAGTATGTGGAGAAGGACGCTGCTCTTGAGAGACGTTTCCAGCCCGTAAGTGTTGAAGAACCTGACAGAGATGAGTCCCTTGCAATCCTTAACGGAATCGTAAGCAAATATGAAGAGCACCACCATGTAAAGATCACTCCTGAGGCTATTCAGGCTGCTGTTGACTTAAGTAGTCGATACATAAATGACAGAAATCTACCTGATAAGGCAATCGACCTTATAGACGAGGCATCTTCTGCAGTAAGACTTCGTTTGACAGGTTCATCAGCTGCTCTTCGCGATATGGAGCAGGAGATCAGGGAGATGGATGCTCAGGTAGAGGAGCTCCTTGCGAAGGAGGACTTTTCAGGAGCAGGTGAAGTACACCGCAAGCAGGAAGCACTTATTAAAAAGTACAACCGCAAGAAGGCTGCAGAGAATAGGAAGGAAAAGAACGCGGATTACGTGGTCAATGAAAATGACATTGCAGAAGTAGTTGCAATGTGGACCAAGATCCCGGTTAAGAAGATCGCTGAGAAGGAATCAGAGAGACTCCTTAAGCTTGAGAAGATTCTTCACCAGAGAGTTATCGGCCAGGAGGACGCTGTTGTTGCAGTATCCAAGGCTATCAGAAGAGGCAGAGTAGGACTTCAGGATCCCAATAGACCGATTGGGTCATTCCTTTTCCTAGGACCTACCGGTGTAGGTAAAACAGAGCTTTCCAAGGCGCTGGCTGAGGCGATGTTCGGTGACGAGAACGCCCTGATAAGAGTTGATATGTCGGAGTACATGGAAGGTCACTCCGTATCCAAGATGATCGGATCACCTCCGGGATACGTAGGCTACGATGAGGGTGGCCAGCTCAGTGAGAAGGTAAGAAGACATCCTTACTCAGTAATCCTTTTTGATGAGATAGAGAAGGCACATCCTGACATCTTCAATGTGCTTTTGCAGGTTCTTGATGATGGTCATATCACAGATGCAAAGGGCCGGAAGGTCAGCTTCAAGAATACGATCCTTATCATGACCTCCAATGTCGGAGCACAGCGTATCATCGAGCCCAAGAAGCTGGGCTTTGACACCGCTTCCGATGAGAAGAAGGACTATGAAAACATGAAGAACGGAGTAATGGAGGAGGTTAAGCGTCTGTTTAAACCTGAATTCATTAACCGTATCGATGAGATTATGGTATTCCATCCTCTTAACGAGAAGGAGATGATGGAGATCGTAGCTCTCCTTAGCAAGAGCCTTAGCAAGAGATGTAAGGAGCAGCTTGGTATTGACCTTACAATGACTCAGCAGGTCAAGCAGTATCTTGTAAAGAAATATTCAGATGCCAAGATGGGTGCAAGACCGCTTAAGAGAGCAATCCAGTCTGTTATCGAGGACGCTATGGCTGAGGAGCTTTTGAAGGGTAACATCAAGAGAGACAGCAAGGTCACAATCGGTCTCAAGGATGACAAGGTTGTATTCTCCCAGAAGGGTGAAAAGGAGGCTTCCGGCAAGACTTCAGGCCGTAAGTCAGCCAAGAAGGCACCTGCCAAGAAGGCTGCGACCAAGAAAACAACAACCAGAAAAACAGTATCCAAAAAATCGAAATGATTCATAAATTTTTAATAAATTTAATTGGATATATGCTTTATAATAAAGTTGTATTTAGAGACGGAGTAATATCTCTGAATCAGTTCAAAATTCTATACTAGTAGACTGCACAGATTTTCTGGGCACTATCTAAAACAGGAGGTAGAAAATGGCTGTCGTAGAGCAGTTACTGAGAGCAGAAGCTGATGGAACTATTAGCTTTGGCAATTACGAGTTACCTGCAAAGCAGAAGCTTGATGATTTCAAGCATGATGGTAACGTTTTGAAGGTTAAGACCTTTAAGGACATAACAAAGCTTGAACAAAATGAGATGTTCCTTTATGAATCTGTTCCGGGGACAACGGTCACACACTTTAAGGAGAGTGAAGGAGGCTTGGCTTTCGAGGTTGAAGGACCGGGAGACGCACAAATTACCGTCGGACTTGAAGAGAATGCAGAGTACCACATCCTTGTGGACGGCAAGAATATTGGTCCGATGCAGACAGGAGTAGGAGGTAAGCTTAGTTTCAGCGTACCGCTTGGAACTGCTCCATCAAAAGTAGAAATTCATAAGTAAAATTATCAGAGAGGGCTGCTTCGCAGCCCTCTTGTTATTTGGGTATGTGTGGCTTGGAGGAGGACGCTCTGTGGCAGAATCGTAAGATATATATAATATTTGCTCGTGTTAAGCCGGACACTTCGCTGTGCCCTAAGCATCCATCTCTGCGTGCAATGGCACTTGAGATGGATAGGTCTCAGCTACGTGGCTTAAATCTCGCAAAGTATTATATATATTCTTAATTCACCGCCATCAGAGCTGGCTACTCCAAGCCACACATATTAAAGGCAAGTAAGGGCTGCAAAGCAGCCCGTAGGACGAGGTGAGGAGAGGTGAGGGGCAGGGTGAGGTGAGGGGCGGGGGAATTTGGTCAAGGTGGGTATGTTTTACGTCAGTTGATGGAGATGAGGTATATTGATTGCTCGCGGGGGTGATTGTTAGGGAGTCGTTACGTCTATCCGCGAACAAATTTGGTTATAGGCGTACGGGGTTGATGTAATTTTGACTATTATTGATTTGTATAACGTAGGTTGTGGTTGGCGTTAAGTCTATTGGCCTAAATTGATCTGAATTGGTTGAATTAAAAGAGGATTTTGAGAAGTATTTTTGGGAAATGTTCAACCGGTTTAATGAATTAGGGCAAGATTGACTGATTGAGAACGTGATAAAGTGTATATAATATCAAAATAAAGATAAATTGGTAAGTCAGAAATGCGGATATGACCAAACAGGTTGAACCGAGATAAATTCAGGCAAAATTGAAGTGAAATAAGTGTAGAATGTGAGATATAATTGGGAGGACGGCTAAATGTAGCTGCAAAAAATTGAAAATAGTAAAGATATATAGTATTAAATGCCAAGGATACTAAAAATATTAAATTTGAGACATTAGAAAGGTAAATATTATACATCAAGGAGGAATATGGCAACAAAGATTAAGACAGTATTTTTCTGCCAGAGCTGTGGGTATGAGTCAGCAAAGTGGATGGGACAGTGCCCCGGCTGTAAGGAATGGAATACATTTGTTGAGGAGACGATAAAGCCTTCAATTACGGGGAAAGGATCAAAGCGTGCGGCAGCCGGAGCAGCAGGAGGCTCAGATGCTCAAAACAAGCCGATGAAGCTTTCTGAGGTTGTGCTGAATGAAGAGGACAGATTCGACACTCATATAGGTGAGTTCAACAGAGTTCTTGGTGGCGGACTGGTAAAGGGTTCACTTACTCTCGTAGGCGGTGATCCGGGAATAGGTAAATCCACACTTTTATTACAGACAGCAAGACTTCTTTCCGCAGATAAGAGAAAGGTGCTCTACATTTCAGGTGAGGAATCCCTTCAGCAGATAAAGCTCAGGGCTAACAGAATAGGTGAGTTTACACAGGACATGAATCTGTTTTGTGAGACTGATCTTGGAACCATCGAGGAGACTATAAGAAGAAGTGCACCGGAGGTCGTGATCATTGATTCCATACAGACTATGTTCAATGAAAATGTGTCATCAGCTCCCGGAAGTGTTTCACAGGTAAGGGAATCGACAGCTGTACTTATGAGAATTGCCAAGCAGCTTGGAATCTCAGTTTTCATAGTGGGTCATGTAACTAAGGAAGGAACAGTGGCCGGTCCCAGAGTTCTTGAACACATGGTTGATACGGTGCTTTACTTTGAGGGAGACAGACACGCTTCATATAGAAT
The DNA here is from genome assembly GCF_000423945.1 of Butyrivibrio sp. XPD2002. Classification (GTDB taxonomy): domain Bacteria; phylum Bacillota; class Clostridia; order Lachnospirales; family Lachnospiraceae; genus Butyrivibrio. The sequence continues at coordinate 110,057 of NZ_AUIY01000016.1, forward strand.
ACTCAGAGCTGTGAAGAATCGTTTTGGATCCACCAATGAGATCGGTGTGTTTGAAATGAGAAATGAGGGACTGGTGGAAGTCAGCAATCCCTCTGAATTCATGCTTGAGGGAAGACCTGAAAATGCCAGTGGTTCAATTGTAACCTGCTCGATTGAAGGAACAAGACCTATACTTATAGAAATTCAGGCACTTGTAAGCCACACTAATTTCAATTTTCCGAGAAGACAGGCAAACGGCACGGACTACAACAGAGTTAACCTTCTTATGGCAGTGCTTGAAAAGAGAGTGGGCCTGGAGCTGTCATCCTATGACTGCTACATAAACCTTGCAGGTGGAATGAAGCTTATTGAGCCTGCCCTGGATTTATCCATGTGTATGGCAATCGTATCAAGCTTTAGGAACAGAGCGATACCCGATGAGGTTATAGCCTTTGGTGAGGTTGGTCTTTCAGGTGAAGTACGTTCTGTAAACATGCCTGATGTGCGTATCTCCGAGGCTGAGAGACTTGGCTTTAAGACCTGCATAGTTCCGAAGACAGTGGCTGAGAAATATGCAAAGAAATTCCCTAAGATTAAGCTTATAGGAGTTTCATCAGTTCAGGATGCGGTAGGAATGATAAGGTAAAGGAGAAATTTATTTGCTATAATACAGAAATGTTATAAACGTATGTAATATATAATATGAAAATTTAATGAAGAGGAGAACAGTATTGAAAAAGAGAAAAACATTTGGGGGATTAGGAATTGTTTGCGCGACAACGGTAGTTTTTGCAGGAATAATGGGATGCAGTAAGCCTGCAAATACTAATACAGAAGAGCCTTCCATTGAAACTGAAGACAACAGAGTAGAAGACAATAAAGTAGAAGACAGCGCTGCCAACGAGAATGTTTCAGAAGAATCTAATGAACAGAAGACAAAGTCTGAAGAACAAAAGTCAGCGGATGAGTCAGAGGAAGTACTTCAGAAAGATGAGGCAGAGGAAACATCTCAGCAAGAAACAGAGAAGCCTGTTTCAGGTTCTTTATTTGACCAATTTATAAATGATGAGATCCCTGCAATTCGCATAGCAGAGGACGGAACGGAGAGCTCCTTCAATTATTCAGAGCTTCCGCATGATGAAGAGGACTGGGAGAGCTATTTTGTAAGGGATGAGAAGGCTGATGTTGATAATGACGGCGAGGATGAGCTTATCATGGACGGCCCCTATGGTGGAATGTACCTTGATGAGAGAGACGGCAAGGTCTACGTCCTTACTGAGGGTGAAGGCACTACCGGATATCTTAGCTATGCAGACTATGAAGGAAAAACTTATATAGTTCACAGCGACACTTCCCATGGTGGAAGGCAGATTTATGTTTTTGACAGATATGAGGATGGTAAATCAGTTGAAAACTTCACTTTGTCTGCGGAATATTGGGAAAGTGAATCCGATACCTATGATCAGGATAGTGATTTCACATTTAAAGATCAGAAGATTTCCATGGAGGAATACGAAGCTCTGGTCAAGGAGATATTTAAATAAACGAATAATAGTTTCATATTTTTAATTATTAAATGAATATAAAGTTCATTCAGGCGTATGGCTAACAATACTCTATTAAATTGTGTAAAAGCCATGCGCCTTCTGTATTTTTTAATGTACGAAATTATAAACAATTTATAAAGCAGAAAAAAGCGGCATTTTTACATGCATTGACTTTGATTTTGGTGATGTTAGAATGAGGGTGTCACGGAAAACGGTTACGAAAAACCGTCTTATTTCTCTATGAGAGGAGGTATTATTCATGGTCAAAATTTCTAAGATCGGTGCTGCTGCGATTGCATTAGCGCTCTCAATCACATTGATTACACCTATGAGTGCAAAAGCTGAAATCATTAAGACATATGAAAAGGATGGCAGTATTACATTAAAGAATGAGGATACTGGAAGGAGTTTTAATACTAAAGATTTTGTAGCAGACGAAGCTATAGATGAAGATTACATTGAAGAACAACTGGAAATAATGGCTACATCTGAAACTAAGGCTATTACGATTACGACTAACTCTAAAAATGAAGGAATAGGGATTATTACTACCTGTGATGTTGCGAAGTGTAAAAATTTTAAGGCCAATAAGAAGGCGCTTAAAGTAAAAATAATACAGAAGGATGAATATACAGATACCAGTACAACCAAGAAAAATGACTATGATATTAAAGGCAAAGATGGCCTGTATTACTATAGGAATTTGGATGGCGAGATAGTCAAGAAGGAACTTAAGGATTGTCCTAAAGGTGTTGACTACGGAATATATGCAATTAGATTATACACAGAGAAGGCCGGGACATATAAGGTTACTTATGAAGCTGTGCTCAAGGATGGTACTACTGCAAAGAGGAGCTTCAAGGTCATAGCTGTAGCAGATTCTGCGGCCTTTAAGAGTATTACATACGCAGGAAAAGTCCTTGCATACTCAGTAAAAACCAAGGATGCGCCTGAAAACAGGGTATGGTCACAGGGCTACGGATATGGTGCAACAACAAGTAAATCCGGCAAAATCCAGGTAACAATGAACGAAAACTTTAAGCTTAAGAAGATAGAAGTTGGAAAAGAAGTATACAAAGAAATACCTGGAACGAAAGATGTGTCTACAAAGGCTTATGCAGATGGTGACTATACTTCATCACTTGAGCGTTATAATGAAAAAACAATTTCATGGAAGAAGGTTAAGAACGGCAAAAAGATAAAGCTAAATAAAGAAGATAATACCGATAAGCATGACTACTGGGTTGGGCATGAGTATAAAGATAAAGGAACATATTCTACAACCTATATCAGAGTTACATATTATGATAAGAAGAATAAGACAACTGAAAGATATGTTGTACCGATTTATCTTGTGAAAAAATAAATTAAGAAAAGTAAGACAACTTCAAGACTATATCTGACTTTGTGCAAGGTAAAGAAATAAGTAATTGTATTGGAAAAGGGAATGCCCCGGGCTTTTAAAAGAGCCCGGGGCATTGTTATGCTTGACTTTTTCACTACACTACTTTAAAGTATTAAAAAAGATTGTATACATGTATAAACATGATGCAAATGGCTTTCGCGAAAGCGAATTCTATACGAGGAGGACTTTTTATGAAGAAGATGAAGAGTTTAGTAAGTGTGATGGCTGCGACAGCACTTCTTGCAGGAACAATTGCAGGATGTGGCGGTAATGCTTCAAACAATGCAGCATCTACAAACGGAGAGAGCACAGCTACAGAGACTGCAGAAGGAACAGCATCAGAAGGTGCTGCAAGCGGAGCTACTTTTAAAATTGGTTCTATCGGACCTCTTACAGGTGGTGCAGCAGCATACGGACTTGCAGTTGTTAACTCAGTTGAGCTTGCTGTAAATGAGATCAATGCTAACGGTGGTATCAACGGATATCAGGTTGAGATGAAGGGCGAGGACGACGAGCTTAACGCTGAGAAGTCAGTTAACGCTTACAATACACTTAAGGACTGGGGTATGCAGTTCCTTGTAGGTTCAACAACAAGTGCATGCTCACTTGCAGTAAGTGAGAATACACATGAGGACAATATGTTCCAGCTTACACCTTCAGCATCAGCTGCTGATTGTGTTAACTACGACAATGTTTTCCGTGTATGCTTCTCAGATCCTAACCAGGGTCTTGCTTCCGCTCAGTATATCGGAAGCCACAAGCTTGCATCTAAGGTAGCTATCATCTATGACAGCTCAGATGTATATTCATCAGGTATTTACCAGACATTTGCACAGGAAGCTCCCAACCAGGGATTCGAAGTAGTTTCTGCAGAGGCTTTCACAGCTGATTCCAAGACAGATTTCTCAGTTCAGCTTCAGAAGGCTAAGGATGCAGGCGCAGAGCTTCTTTTCCTTCCTATCTACTACACAGAGGCTTCACTTATCCTTACACAGGCTAACACAATGGGATTTGCTCCTATATTCTTTGGTGTAGATGGTATGGACGGTATCCTTACAGTTGAGAACTTTGACACATCACTTGCAGAGGGACTTATGCTTCTTACACCTTTCGCAGCTGATGCAACAGATGATCTCACAGTTAACTACGTTAAGAACTATCAGGAAAAATATGGTGAGACACCTAACCAGTTCGGAGCAGACGCTTATGATGCAGTATACATCATCAAGCAGTGCCTTGAAGAGGCCGGTGCTACACCTGATATGAGCGTAAGTGATCTCTGCGAAGCAGTTAAGAGCACAATCGTTAAGATCACAGCTTCAGGTCTTACATCAGAAACAATGACATGGGATGCAAGCGGCGAGCCTAACAAGGAGCCTAAGGCTGTTGTGATCAAGGATGGCGCTTACGTAACAGCTGAGTAATATCGTAATATTTAGTATCTAATAGTTTTAAATTTTGATATAATAAAATATCGCGAGGTTGCGAGGAATGCTGTCACAGGCATTCCTCGTATTCGTTAGAAATTCCTTATGAAAAATTATTGATTGTCGGAGGAAAAGATGAGTTTTTTAATCTACCTTATTAACGGACTTAGTCTGGGCAGCATTTATGCGATAATCGCCCTGGGCTACACTATGGTATACGGAATTGCCAAGATGTTGAATTTCGCGCATGGCGATTTCATCATGGTGGGCTGCTATGTTATATTCACAATCTGTTCCACACTTAGTGGCAATACATTTGTGGGAATCATCGCAGCTATTATACTGTGCACACTTCTTGGTGTGACTACTGAGAAGGTCGCGTACAAACCGCTACGAGGTGCAGCTTCTCCTCTGGCTGTTCTTATTACAGCGATCGGTGTTAGTTATTTCCTTGAAAATCTTGCTCTTCTTATTTTCGGAGCAGATATCAAATCATTCTCTTCAGTTGTTTCATGGCAGGGACTTTCCTTTGCAGGTGGCGACCTGAAGATTCAGGGTGTAACAATCATTACCATCCTTTCAAGTGTGGTAATTCTTATTGTACTTCAGCTTTTCATTCACAAGACCAAGGAAGGACAGGCTATGCTTGCCGTTGCTGAGGACAAGGGTGCTGCGATGCTCATGGGAATAAATGTAAACAAGACAATTTCCCTTACATTCGCAATCGGTTCAGCACTGGCTGCTATCGCAGGTGCGCTTCTTTGCTCAGCATATCCTTCACTGTCTCCCTATCTCGGTGCGATGCCCGGAATCAAGGCTTTCGTTGCTGCAGTATTCGGAGGAATCGGATCAATCCCCGGCGCGATGATCGGTGGACTTGTTCTCGGAATCGTAGAGATTCTCAGCAGAACCTACATTTCATCACAGCTGTCAGATGCTATCGTGTTCGGTATTCTCATTGTGGTGCTCCTTGTTAAGCCCACTGGCCTTTTAGGTAAAAAAATTCAAGAAAAGGTGTAATGATATGGCTGCAAAAAAGAGACTTAGAGATAACTTAATTACTTATGGAATCGTGATCGCTTTATATCTGATCATGGAAATCCTTATGAAAACAGGCAACCTTTCAAGTCATTTGAAGGGACTTTTAGTACCGATGACTTATTACGCAATAATAGCAGTAGCGCTTAACCTCTGCGTCGGAATTCTCGGAGAGCTGAGTATCGGACACTGCGGATTTATGTGTATTGGTGCTTTTTCAAGTGCTGTTTTCTCAAAATTAACTCAGAATAATATTCCCACAGCGCCCAGATTTTTCCTGGCATTTGTAATTGGAATCGCATTTGCAGCGCTGTTTGGATTTTTAATAGGTATTCCCGTACTTAGGCTCAAGGGTGACTACCTTGCAATTGTCACACTGGCCTTCGGCGAGATCATTAAAAACGTAATCAATGCAATTTACTTTGGTGTGGATTCCAAGGGACCTCACATTTCAATGAACAATGTGATGGAGCTTGGCATGGAGCCTGACGGACAGGTTGTTATCAACGGAGCCATGGGAATCACAGGAACTCCCAGAGATGCTAATTTCACTATAGCAATCGTGGTGCTTCTGCTTTCACTCTTTGTAGTTCTTAATCTTATGAACTCAAGAGACGGACGTGCGATCATGGCTGTTCGTGACAACAGCATTGCAGCTGAATCAGCAGGTATCAACGTAACCCGTTATAAGATGATGGCCTTCACAATCTCTGCTGCTATTGCAGGAGCTGCAGGCGTTCTGTTTTCACACAACATCACATCACTGACAGCTACTTCACAGTACTTCGGCTACAACGCATCAATCATGATCCTGGTGTATGTGGTGCTTGGAGGAATCGGAAACATCAGAGGTTCAGTCATTGCAGCAGCAATTCTGTATCTGCTTCCTGAGATGCTCAGAGGCCTTAATACATACAGAATGCTAATCTATTCAATCGTGCTTATCGTGATGATGCTCTTTAACTGGGCACCCGCAGCAGTTCAGTGGAGACAGAAGGTAGCACACAAGTTTATTAAAAGGAATGCGTAACTATGAAATTACTTCAGGTTAATAATTTAAGTATTGCATTTGGAGGACTGAGAGCCGTTGACGACTTCAGCCTTGAAATAGAAAAGGGAGAGCTTTACGGACTGATCGGACCTAACGGTGCCGGCAAGACTACAGTATTCAACCTGCTCACCGGCGTATATAAGCCGAATGAAGGTATCATCCGCCTTGACGGTGAGGATATCACCAGGAAAAATACCATCGAGATAAATCATTCCGGAATAGCAAGAACCTTCCAGAATATCCGTCTGTTCCATCAGATGTCAGTAATCGACAATGTTAAGGTGGGACTTACAGAGCGCTTTAAATACAGCGGCATCGAGGGAGTTCTTCATGTTGGAAGATACAGAAAAATGGAGAAGGAGATGGATGAAGAGGCTATGAAGCTTCTTAAGGTCTTCGACCTTGATTCAGAGAGAGACACTCTTGCCAGCAACCTACCCTATGGTAAGCAGCGTAAGCTTGAGATAGCAAGAGCCATGGCTACATCACCGAAACTCCTTTTGCTTGATGAGCCTGCAGCGGGCATGAACCCCAACGAGACAGCGGAGCTCATGGATACAATCGCTCTTGTACGAAAAGAGTTCGGCATGACGATACTTCTTATCGAGCATGATATGAAGCTTGTATCAGGAATTTGTGAGAAGCTCACAGTACTGAACTTCGGCCGCGTTCTTAAGCAGGGCGAGACCAAGGAGGTCTTAAGTGATCCGGAAGTAATTAAGGCTTACCTGGGAGAGTAAAAAAAGAAAAGCTCAACATTTAGGAGATGTTTTATCTCCAGCCTTCTCCCTTTGGGAGAAGGTGGCACGAAATGCCGGATGAGGGCTGAGGAGAATATATGTCATTATTAGATGTTAAAAATTTAAGTGTAAACTATGGCGTTATCAAAGCCTTAAAGGGTATCTCTTTTCATGTAGAAAAGGGTGAGATCGTTGCCCTTATCGGTGCAAACGGCGCTGGAAAAACAACAACACTGCACACTCTGTCAGGACTTCTTAAGCCCGCAGAGGGTGAGATAACCTATAAAGATAAGAATCTGGTAACAACACCAGGACACAAGATCGTATCCCTTGGAATGGCTCAGGTACCTGAGGGCAGACGCGTATTCGCAGATATGACTGTTTTGCAGAATCTTAAGATGGGCGCCTACACCAGAAACGATATGGCGGAATTCGATAAGACAATAGAGATGGTCTACAAGAGATTCCCCAGACTTGAGGAGAGAAAAAATCAGGTGGCAGGAACTCTTTCAGGTGGTGAGCAGCAAATGCTTGCAATGGGTAGAGCACTCATGTCACATCCTGATATAATATTAATGGATGAGCCTTCAATGGGATTGTCACCGATTTTCGTAAATGAGATATTCAGCATCATCGAGGATGTGAATAAGGATGGCGTGACAGTACTTCTTGTTGAGCAGAACGCTAAGAAGGCGCTGACCATCGCAGACAGAGCTTACGTCCTTGAGACAGGAAGCATCGTTAAGGAAGGCAAGGCATCAGACCTGCTTAACGACGAGTCCATCAAAAAGGCTTATCTTGGTGAGTAAGAATTCTTTATCAAGGCTGAGATAAAAAAATAGCCTTCCCCCTGGGGGCGCATAGCCAACGTCCGGGGGACGTTGGCTATGCGCGGACCGAAGTGGAACGGAGACAGGTGTCAGCGAAGCTGACGGATGAGGGTATAGGAGGACAGTAATAGCATGAAGAATATAGTCATCACAATCGCGCGTCAGTATGGTAGTGGCGGACGTACCGTCGGAAAAATGCTTGCGGACGAGCTCGGAATCCATTACTACGACAAGGAGCTTTCCAAGGTTGCATCTGAGATGAGCGGCATCAACGAGAGCTACTTTGTAACAGCAGATGAGAAGGTGAAGAGTAGCTGGAAGAGTAAGCTTTCACTGATTTCTACGATTTATGACGGAACAGTTAAAAAGCCCGGCGATTCTGATCTCACATCAGATGAGAATATTTTCAGTAACCAGGCCAAGGCCATCAAGATGCTTGCGGAAAAAGGCGAGCCCTGCGTAATCGTGGGACGCTGTGCGGACTTTGTGCTTAAGGATTATGACAATGCCCTTAGAGTTTTCGTTCACGCAGACCATGACTTCCTCATGCAGGAGGCCGGTAAGGTGCAGAGTCTTACAGGAAAAGACCTTGAGAAGTTTATCGCTCAGATTGACAAGGCAAGAGCAGAATACTACGAGTATCACACAGGCCATCACTGGACAGATGCCCTTAACTACGACCTCTGCCTCGACAGCGGCAAGCTTGGCTTCGAGAAGTGCGTAGAAGCAATCAAGGCTTACGCAAAGGTTAGATTTGGTGAAGACTGCTTTGATTAATTATTACAGCCCCCAGGAGCTTGGCTCCTGGGGGCTGTTTAAGTTAGCAGTTTGATTTTTTGTATTCTTCCAGTAGTTCGTTCTGAAGATTTTTGTCGCCGATAGCTCGGAGGATATCGTCAGTACGATTCTGTTCTTTAAGCCAGGAGTAGAGAATATCGAGTTCTTCTTTTCCAGATTCCTGACCTGCTTTGTATACTGTTTCTGTTTCAGTTACAAGTACCTGTCCGCCCATAATCTTTTCAGCCTCCTCTCTTACAACATATTTGTTGTTCGCAAGAGCTATGATTATCTTTTTCGACAGCTCTATGATTTTTTGATGAGTTCTGGCATCAATCAGGCCTGCTTCATACCGTTCCTTGAGCTTGTCATAAATCTCGCGATAGCGGGCTTTGAAGCTGTCTACAAATTCCTGTTTTCCTGTCTCTATTTTATCAAATTCAGATTCAAAGTTGAACAGATAAAAAGGGATAAGAAAATAAAGTTCCTTATTAAGGATGTCGTCACAGCTATAATTGATCAATTTGAGAATGGGTACCTTATAATCAACATATCTGCCGCCAGGAACATGAACGAAAACTGTCATGCAATCTGGTGTTGATGAGTTGCTCCTTAGATAGAGGATACCTGATTCGGGTAGCTTCACATCCAACCTGTTAGAAGATGTGTTGCTGCCAGCTTTGATGGCAATCTGGACATCGTATTCAAACATTCTGATTATCATTGAGTTATCAGGCGTGCTCTGGCATTCCAGATGGAAAATTCTCTGTATGCCATCATGGCTTGTGACTTCAATGGCAGAATCAGCTATTTTTTTACTTTGCTGTCCACCATCCTGATTGAAAAAATATGTGTCATTTAACTGCTTGACTTCTTCGTCCCCGTCATAGTGAATACTGGGGAACATTTCGTTGATGAGTCTTAGCACCAGTTCCTTGTGCTCGACTACTAATGTTCTGAAAACATCATCATAGGGAGTGCTTCCACATGATGAATTCTCAGCGTAGATAGATTTTAGATTTTTTTCCATTTCCTTCCTTTCTATATGCTTCTTCGGGCATAAATAAAAAGAAAATCAACTTTGATAAGTTATCACATATTAAGGAAGTGTTCAATTGAAAAATTTCACAAATATCATCAATTAAGAACGAGGCTGATATTTTTTAAATTGAATCAATATACTATAGAGCAACCGATTAGGGACTTTCTTCATGGATAGGTGTAATGTTAACATCAACCTGCTTCCCACAGATCAATCAATCAGAAGAATTCATCGTGGGCAGACGTAACGGTAACCATAATGCTCAGCCTGCAGATGGACCAGGTAGAAGAATTGCTCGCGGGTAGACGTAACGCCGTTCTCAACGTTCTCCCCGCAGATAGCCCAGGCTGAAGAATTGCTCGCGGATAGACGTAACGCTGACTGCAACCAACAACCCGCAGATGGACCAGGCAGAAGAATTGTTCGCGGATAGATGTAATGGCAACCACAACGTGTAACCCGCAGATGGACCGACCATAAGAATTGTTCGCGGATAGACGTAACTCCAATCACAACCTGCATCTCGTAGAGCAACCAATCACAATAGATTAACGGAAATAGACGTAACGCCGCCCCAACCAACTCCCCCAGAACAGAAAATCAGAATACACCTTTACATACAATCTCTATCTAAACATATCCCATCAAATCCCCCCCACTTTCTTCATTCTTTATCGATATTTTATAAAATGGTAATCACCGAATGTTACAATAATACTAACTATACGCATCATTGTGTGAAGTGTTTATGGAAAGATTAACGTAACAACGTTAATGAGAGGACCATTTTATGCTGGGATATGGACTCGACAAATATAAAAAATCCACGGTTATAACTACCATAATAGTCGGAATAACTGTTTTGCTGATATTATCAGGGCTGTGCATTTTTTCGGCGTTGCATGGAGAAACTATGTATCTGGAAACAGGTAGCACCGACATTGCGTGCTTTTTGTGGCCATTCATGATTCTCGCCGGACTTTATGGTTATCTCATTTCTCTGATTGTTTTTCTGATTTCTTTTATAGTGACGCTTTGTGTCAGAATGGATAAAGCAGTTGTTATGTCTGTGTATATGACTGCAGCGTTATGTTTTTCACTCTTTGGGCAATACCGTTTTTTTTCAACCAAGAAGAAAACAGCGATATGCGCTATTGTTACGCTGATTTTTACTTCTCTTATTGAATTTTTGTGCCTTTCGGTAATTGCTACCAATCAATATGATTTTGATATTTTCAGCGATTATACAAAGTATTTTTTAAGAGAAGCCGTCGGAATTATCGTTCTCTCATGCATTTTTCATATCTGTTACACCAAGCTGCCGGATTATGTGAAATTTCCATTTCCTATAGCGGTTGCGTATACAGGATATTATGAGGAAGACAAGGAGTTCCAAAGAGGAATCAGAAAAACAAGGATAAGTGTCAAGATATCAGCAATTATCATTGCTGTTGAGCTTTTACTTGGTATAGCAGTAGCGGTGTTTATGATGGTACTGTTCACTGATAACAGGAATATTTTTGTTGATGCCGTCCACCAAGATGAAATTTTTTCTGATATGGGGGAGAAATTATCGCAGGAGGACCTTTCACAGAGGTTTGAAAAGTTAAATTACAGATTTGATGAAAGAACGATAAGCTACGACATAAAAATGCTGCTTTTAATGCTTTGCGTTGGTGTTCCCATGGCGGGTATAGCCAACTTTTTTACAAAGGTAACTATAGGAACGCCGCTTGGAAACATGGCGGATTTTATGCAGGAATATGCCGGGGCTCCTGATGATAAGAAAGTCGAAGTCGGAAGAAAAGCATGTAAGATCAATATAAGAACCCACGACGAGATCCAGGTGGTGCATGAATCCATTAAGGATACTGTGGCAGCTGTAGAGAACTACATAAACCATCTGAATGCGGAGTATGAGCTGGAAAAAGAGCTTGAGGTGGCGCAGAAGTCTTCCGAGGCAAAATCCGCTTTCCTTTCAAACATGTCTCATGAGATAAGAACTCCCATAAATGCTGTACTTGGATTAAACGAGATGATACTTCGAGAGAGCAGCGAGGATCAGATTCTGGAGTATGCAAACAGCGTGAAAAGTGCCGGCAATTCTCTTCTTGGAATAGTTAATGATATTCTGGATTTTTCCAAGATTGAAGCAGGAAAAATGGAGATCCTTGAGGTGGAATATCACCTGAGCTCTACCATCAATGATCTCCTTAATGTCATAGCTGTTAAGGCTAATGATAAGGGACTTGAGCTCAATATCGAGATTGACAAAACACTTCCGACAAAGCTTATAGGTGATGAGCTGAGGATCAAGCAGTGCGTGACCAACATTTTATCAAATGCAGTGAAGTACACAGAAGAAGGAAGCGTAACTTTAATTGTCTCCTACAGAAAGGCTGATGATGAGAGCATTTTCTTAAGATTCCGTGTGATTGATACAGGAATCGGAATCAAGGAAGAAGACCTTGAAAAGCTGTACTCACCATTTGAGAGAATTGAGGAGATTCGTAACCGCTCCATTGAAGGCACAGGTCTCGGAATGAGCATTGTGAAAAAGCTTCTGGCTCTTATGGATACTAAGCTTGAGGTTAAGAGCGTTTACGGCGAGGGCTCAGATTTTTCATTCGAAGTAAAACAACGTGTTGCAAGCTGGGAAGAGCTTGGAGATTTTAAGGAAAAGTACAGGGAATACCTCAGTAGCCAGAAGGAGTATCGTGAGAGCTTTATAGCGCCGGATGCGGAGATTCTTGTTGTGGATGATACTCCGGTTAATCTCACGGTTGTGAAGGGACTTTTAAAGCGTACTAAGGTGAAAATTGATACCGCGGAAAGCGGATTTGAAACCTTGGAGCTTGTAAAGAAAAAGAAGTATGATGCTATTTTCATAGACCACAGGATGCCTGAGATGGACGGCGTTCAGACCCTGGAAGCTCTAAAGGATATGGACGATAACCTCTCTATCGACGCGCCTTGCATAGCGCTAACCGCAAATGCGGGTGAGGGTGCAAGGGAGGAATATCTGGCAGCAGGATTTATAGATTATCTGTCAAAACCGGTAAACGGCGAGCTTCTGGAGAAGATGCTTATGGAGTATCTTCCTGAGGAGAAGATCACGATAGTGACAGATGAAAATGCAGAGAGTGATGACGATTCTGACGCCACCAATGGTGATGATGAAGGTGATGTTTTAGATCAGCTTAAGGGAATCGACCTTCAGGAAGCAGTAAAGAACTGTGGAAGTCGTGAGCTCCTTATGGATGTGGTAAAAGAGTTCCTGATCTCAATAGATCCAAAGGCAGAGAGTATCGAGAAGTGCTTGCAGGATAAAGACTATAGAAACTACACTGTCAGTGTTCATGCGCTTAAGAGCTCAGCAAGACTAATTGGTGCCATGGAGCTTTCGCAGATGGCGGCGCACCTTGAGGATAGTGGCAACGCTGAGGATGTAAATGAGATAAATGAAAAAACACCGGAACTTTTAACACGTCTTAGAAGCTATAAGGAAATGCTTGCACCGATAAATGCAGGCACGGATGATGAAAATCTTCCTGAGATTCCGGAGGATGAATTAAAGCGTGCGTTTATGGACATAAGGGAGCTTTTGGAAGCCTATGACTATGATACTGCGGACGGAATTATGAATATGCTTGCGGACTACAGCATACCTGCGCAGTACAGGGATAAATATGAAAAAGTAAAACAGCTCATGGCAGCAGTTGACAGAGATGCACTACTTCAGGTACTGGAGGATTGAGATGGAAAAGAGAGTACTTCTTATCGGTGATGGAAAGAGCTTCATGGTTACATCGATTGCAAAGGAACTAAAGGAGGAAGGCTTTACAGTTATTTCCTCTACCGCGGATGTTACGGCAATCGAGCATATGGAGGATAAGCCCAGCGTCTATCTTATTTATATTGATGATATAGATAAGATGAGGGATCTTTTTGTATACCTTCGTGACAGAGCTGTTGAGAGCGATATCTCAGTCAGTGTCATAGGCTCACCTGACGAGCTTGAAAAGTTCTATAAAATAATTTCCAAGGAGAAAATAGCAGCGGCTTTTGAGAGACCGGTTAATGTCAAGCAGCTTGCAAGTGAGATGCAAAGAGTCGTTGCAAACGAAGAGGTACGACTTCAGAAAAAGAAGATACTTGTGGTTGATGATGATGGTACGATGCTAAGAACCATAAAAAGCTGGCTCTCGGAAAAGTATCAGGTATTCATGGTGAATTCCGGAGTTTCTGCTATAACCTTCCTTGCGAAAAACAAAGTGGATCTCATTCTTCTTGATTATGAAATGCCTGTAACTACCGGACCAAAGGTACTTGAGATGCTAAGGAGTGAGCCGGGAACAAGCGATATTCCCGTTATGTTCCTTACGAATAAATCTGACAGGGAAAGTGTAATGGGGGTTATTGCCCTTAAGCCTGAAAAATATCTCCTAAAGACAATGCCCCCTGCTGAACTTATTGCCAGTATTGATGAGTTTTTTGAAAAGCAGAAGCTGAAGAACTATATGTAATCAGAGAAGATTTGATTCGTGAAGCTTTTCATAAATGGCCTGTCCCAGTTTTCTGTGGGCAGCAGCGTCGATATGCACTCCGTCTGCAGGACTGGGTGATACGAGCTTTGCGGCATCAAGGAATTCGCAGCCGTACATTTCTGCCAGCTGTTTGTACCAGGTTGCAAGCTCTGCGGATACCTTCTGGGTATTTAAGAAATCGAAGCAATCCTCAAGCCAGGAGCCTTTTCCTGTGGTTCCAACAAGCGGAGGAGAGATGAGCAGGATCTTCATTTTGTCATTCATGCGGAATCTGTTGTGAGCCTGAACTCTTTCAAGGAAAATCTGCATTTCACCGGCGATATCCATTGAGCAATATGAAAATTTTCTCTTTAAGTCATTAGTCCCCAGCATGATGATCATGACTTCAAGCGGGGACTGGCTTTCTATGCATGGAATAACATATTTTAAGCCGTTTTTCTCACCCTCTGCAGGATCGTCAGTGGCTATTGTGCGGCCGTTGTGACCTTCCTCAACAACCTTGTAGGACTCACCTAAAAGTGTCTGCAATACACCTGTCCAGCGGCTGTTTTCTTCTATACGTGATCTCTTTTCCGGGTCATATCCCCATGTGAGTGAATCTCCAAAACACAGTATTCTTTTCTTTTCCATAATGAACCTCTGATTTATATAGAATTTGCTACCCGTAAATAATATCATATCCGGGGGTTAATTTGATTGATTTTTATAATATGAGTGGAACTGGCTGTGCGAAGTTCCGATAATACCATTTTTCGGGTGAAGGATAAGTCAAATTCGGTTATAATAGATACATATGTAACTTTTGACATGGAGATAATATTGCTCAGGGGATGACTGGTAGTACATGACACCGGTGTATCAGGAGGTATTATGAAAAAGAAAACTCTCAGCATTTTATTATTAACTTGTACACTTACTGCCGCTGTTACAGGCTGCAGTTCTAAAAAAGCCGAGGCCGGGGAGAGCCAGGTAGTGGTAAATGCTTCCGAGGCGAATACCGTTAAGGTCGAGGAGACAGAGAAAGCAGAAGAAACAGTAAAAGCAGAAGAACCTGAAATAACAGAAGATACAGTAGATACAGATAAAATAGACGAAGAAAAGACAGAAGATATAAAAATTGCGGAAGACACAGAACAAATAGAGGAGACCGAGACACCTCTCAGTGCCGCTCCTGAAGAGAAGCCTATCAGTGAGCCTATTTCTGAAGAAAAGATGGAAGAGTTCTTCGATAAGGTCATAACAGAGACAGGCTCTGCCTATGAGGATATACTCTGCTGCAGTCTTAACGACTTTGATGGCAACGGTACATACGAGGGACTTGTTTATGTGGGCAAGGGGCCCGATGATGAGCTCGGATGGTGCGATGGCAAGGTATATTTTGTAAATGACGATATCTGCAGAGAGGTGTATTCGGGAACTCTTGCCATGAATGATGATGGCAATGTGTTCTGGGTTATGGATGCAGGTAACAGATATTTCGTAGCCTTTGATGAAGCCTATGTGACAGCACAGCTTACATACGTCTACTATATTGACGGAGATCAGCTGGTGGAGTCCAATATTTCCAAGCTTGGAGACCTCTACCCCGGCGCTGACATTGAGAACATCGCCATGACCTACAGTGCCTACGACGGCTATCTTAATTATGTTGAAGGTGATGAGTCATCCTACATGTGGACAGGACACACCTGGAAGCCCTATTATTTCTACTACGACAGTGAGAAGAAGGACTTCATGGAATATGGTGGAACCGATATCACAGAGGAAGAGCTGGAGAAGATAGTTGGCTTTGACCTCGCCGGCAAGATCAAGGGCTCAGGCTACAGGGTAGACAGAATCTTACGCAGGAAAAATGGCATAGTTAACGTCAACTACTCATCAGAGGAGCAGCTCATGGACGGCACCACAGATATTACCTACAAGAATGCCAACTTTGATGAGAAGACAGGAGAGTTCGTTGATGCCTGGGGAACAGGCGGAACAACCTGGCAGGATTCCGATTTTGGTGGTATCTACAACGATGCAATGTTAAGCGACATAGCAGTATATTAAATTAAATGACAGCTCCCGGTATTTCTGATTCTGAAATACTGGGAGCTTTTTATATCTTTTTTCATAAAAATGGTTGACAAAAATCCGTGACATAATTATATTGAATATATATTCAATGAATTGATATTCAATAAAAACGAATGGGGATAAAAGGCATGAAAAAAGAGAAGAAGGTTGTAATAATCGGTGGCGGAGTGGCAGGACTTTCAGCAGGAATATATGCGCGTCTGTGCGGTATGGAGGCTGAGATCTATGAGAAGAATTCGATTCCCGGAGGAGAGTGCATCGGCTGGAACAGGGAAGGTTATCACATCGATAACTGCATTCACTGGCTCACAGGAACAAGGAAGGATACAGAGCTCTACGACGTATGGAAAACTGTGGGAGCATTGTCAGATGATACTCAGTATGCCGTTCTTGATTCATTTTTCACCACATGTCATGGCGGTAAAAGTGCAACACTCTGGGCTGACCTTGACCGTACAAAGAGAGAGCTGACAGAGCTTTCACCTGAGGATGCCGAAGAGATAAGTAAGTTTATCGAGTATGTGGAATATTCCAAGAAGTGTCTCATTCCTGCCAATAAGCCTTTGGACATGTTCGGCATTGGCGACTATATCCGCATGGGTAAGGAGATGGGCGACTTCGTGAAGGTGATGAAGGAGCTTGGAAATATCTCCCTTGAGGATTATAGCAAGAGATTCAAGGCTCCCATAATCCAGAAGCTCATGTGCGACTATCTGCCCAAGGAGTACACCGCTTATTCACTGCTTGTATCCTATGCAACTATTGCTGATGGCAACGGCAACATCCCTATGGGCGGCTCTCTCCAGATGTCCCTCAGAATGGAGAAGCGCTTCAGGGAGCTTGGCGGTAAGATCTTCTATAATAAATCTGCAGCTAAGATAGAAGTGGATAAGAAAAAGGCACAGGCTGTTCTTTTCGAGGATGGCACAAGGGCTGAGGGCGATTACTACATCGCAACTGTTGATACGGCAGTTCTTTTCGGAAAACTTATCAGTGGAAAATACATGCCTGCAGCTTTGAAAAATGCCTATGAATCTGCAAATATCTATCCTGCAACCAGTGGCTTCCAGGCAGCATATTCAGTAAATAAGAGCTTTAATCCAGGAGAGACAGTTTTCATAGATATAGAGCCTCTTAAGGTTGGCGCTACCACCTTCGACAGAATGTATGTTAAGGTATATGGCTATGACAAGACCTTCGTGAAGGGTGACAGACAGGTGCTCCAGACCAGCATTTTCCAGACTGATGCTGACTATGAGGTTTGGAAGGGAATGTTCCCAGATGAGTATAAAGAGGCTAAGATGAAGCTTTCTGATGAGATAGTAAAGAGAATTGAGGCAGCTTTCCCTGAGATTAAGGGAGACCTTGAATACCTCGACTCCTGGACACCTCTTACCTATGAGCGCTACTGCAATGCATATCACGGCAGCTACATGAGCTTTATCACGACAGCAGGTGCCAAGTCCATCAGGATAAAGGGCGACATCAAGGGCATCAGAAATCTTACCTTTGCAGGTCAGTGGAATACCTCACCCGGAGGACTTCCCATTGCAGTTACTAACGGCAAGTTCGCAATCCAGAGAATTTGCCATAAAAAGAGCATTACTATGGAGGATTACAATGACAAGAGAGGAACAGAAGGAAGAGAGACGACAGGCAATATTGATGACGGCGCTGAGTCTCTTCGTAGAGAAAGGGTATCATGAGACCAAGGTCAGCGATATTGCTGCCGCAGTTCCCATGAGCACCGGATTGATGTTCCATTATTTTAAATCAAAGGAGGAGCTCCTTCTGGAGCTGGTAAAAAGGGGCAAGGATTTTTCAAACGCTACCGGTGACAGTAAGGGCGCTCCTGCGGATATTTTCTTAAAGGGAATGCTTGAAGAGCTGTTCCTTTATGCCAAGAAGCAGCCCTTTGTATCCAACATGTTCGTTCTCATGGCACAGGCCAGAAGAGCCGGCATGCCTGAGGAGGTCAGGAAGGAGGCACTGTCTGTTCAGGCAGTGGACAACACCGCAGAGCTTATAAAAAAGGGCCAAAAGGACGGGATCTTCCGAGAGGGAGACCCCACACTCCTTGCGCTGTGCTTCTGGTCAGCCTTCCAGGGAATAATGGAGGAGATGACCATAAATAAGAATCTGGACACCCCGGACCCTGACTGGCTCCTTGATATTTTAAGGAAATGATTTCTCTTTTCATGATTTTTAGATGCAAATATCTCAAAATGGTATTAGAATATACTATATCAAGTGGTCGACACCTGACTTAGTTCTACATTTTGGGGAGAGAATCATGGGGAAAAAAGTTGAAAATTGTGCATTGATTTCTATCTTGATCGGAGCAGTGCTTCTTACAGCGTATATGCTGTTTCACAACTTAGGTGCTAATTATCTGATTTCGACGGACGAGGCGTATCATGCCACGAATGCTTATGAGATGTATAAGCAGAGCAATTGGGTAATAAACACCTATAAATATGCGGCGGACTATTTTAATTCCAAGCCTCCGCTGTGTCTTGACCTTATGGTTGCTTCATTTAAGGTGCTGGGAGCAAGCGGCTTTGCTGCAAGATTCCCTTCAGCCTTAGGCGGCCTTTTGACAATTCTGCTTATCATCCTGTTTTTGATAAAAAGAGATAACCTGTATTCAGCAGCTATTGCGCCCGTTGTTTTTGCGGCGTGCACGCCCTTCTTTACATTCCACATGTACAGGGCAGCTGAGATGGACTCCTTTTTCAATTTCTTCTTTGTGATAGCCATGCTGTCACTGTATGAGATGGAAGAGAATGCAAAGTACATGTATATGTATGGCCTTGCGCTTGGCCTTGCCTTCATGTGCAAGGGACCTCACGCAGCACTTATTTTCATAATCGGACTTCTCTATATTCCTAAGATCAAAAAGGCCTTCATGTCACCGGTAAGGGTAGTGTTGTCAGCGCTTCTTGCTGCAATAATTCCCGTTGCATGGATGATAAAGAGATCGATGTTTGATGGAGTGCAGTTCATAAATACGCTGATGTTTGGTGAGACCGTGGACAGAGTAAGCGGCTCAGGCAACAAGTTTTGGGAGCCTGTAATTGACTTTGTGACTTCTAATGTAAGCGAGATTTTCATTGTGGCACTTGTGACTATAGTAGCTGCAGTGCTTATCGCAAGACACTTCACAGGAAGAGAGTACATCACCGTAATACGTGATTTTGTCTGGGAAAACTATCTTTTTATCATCTGGACTGCAGTACCGGTGCTGTTTTTTGCAACCATGAGAAGCTACCTCGACTGGTACACCTACACCTCACAGCTGGCGCTTTGCATCCTTGTTGCCAGAATGTGCGGCTTTATAGCGGTAAGAGCCAAGGGTAAAAAGATACTGCTTGCAGCTACCTCAATTGGACTTGTGGTGCTGGCTTCATTTTTCTTTATCATTCCCTGCATCAAAAATGACATCAACCTTGCAGGAACAGGCGGACATCCTGTGGATGAATTTACTGAGGATATGAAAACCTTTGAAGCTCAATACGGAAAAGAGTATTCCGGAAGAAATGTATACCTCATTTCGGATTTCAGAGACTACTCTGAGCAGGGACACTGGGAGCCCGAATATGTGGCACCTGCCGAGATGTACTGTGACTTCCTTCCTGTAGATGGAACTGTTGATAATTTCTTAAGCGATACGGGCTCCATCATCATAGTGGATAAGGACCTCTGGGATGACTACGCCGGTGTACTTTCCGGCCACGTGATCCTTCAGGATAATTCCTATCTGATATTTAGCACAGATACATATTAAAAGTGAAAAAGACCGAACCATTGTAAGTTAAAAATGGTTCGGTCTTTATTTATAGTGGTATACCCTTGTATCTGGCAATTGTTTCCCTTATTCTCTGTGCGGGCTTTATAATCTTTTCCATTGAACCGTAATTGTGTAGCGTATCGATTATCGCAGCAATATAACGGTTCATGCTGATACTGAGGTAGTATTCCTTCTCTAAAAGCTCAGGCTTTTGATATACAAGGTTTGTGGTGAAGATTCTGTCAAAGAGGCCATCTTCATAGGCTTTATCGAGCTTTGCAAAACCTGTGGAGAACAGTCCAAAGGTTGCGAATATGAAGACACGTTTTGCACCGCGCTCCTTTATCTGTTTACATACATCTATGATACTTCCGCCGGAGTCGATCATGTCATCCACAACGATGGTATCCATGCCTGCAAGATTACCGCCGCAGAAGTCGTGGGCCACGATGGGATTGGTTCCGTTAACGACCTGGGAGTAGTCCCTTCTCTTGTAGAACATACCGAGGTTTACGCCAAATAGGGAAGCGAAGAAAACGACACGCTCCGTAGCACCCTCATCAGGAGAGATGAACATAAGGTGCTCAGGGTCTATCTCGATATCCTCATACTCGGTAAGGAGCTGCTGCGTAAACTGCAGAGCGGGAGATATATTTTCTATTCCCTGAAGGGGAAGTACATTCTGCATTCTGGGATCGTGGGCGTCGAAGGTTATGATGTTGTCAACTCCCATGTATTCCAGCTCTTTTAGCATCATGGCGCAGTCCAGGGATTCACGGCAGGTCTTTCTGTGTTGTCTGCTCTCGTATAAAAAGGGCATGATGACATTTATTCTGTTGGCCTTTCCGTTGCAGGCACCTACCACGCGCTTTATATCCTGATAATGGTCATCGGGAGACATTCTGTTGTAATCGCCGTCCATTTTATATTTTATCGAACTGTTGGTTACATCGGAAATGATATAGATATCCTTATGACGGACACTATCCTTTATGACGCATTTAGCTTCTCCACTGTTGAAGCGGGGGACCTCAATATCTATAAGATAATTGTCAGCCTTGTTCCATTCGCAGAGTATCTGATTTATGCGCTTTGCCTGAGTGGCAAAGGATTCCATTGCAATGATTCCTAACTTATCATCTGTTTCCATCTTATGCGTTACCTCCTTGTAAGGAAAAACGGGGGCTATATCTATATTTTACTTATGTTTACGGGCTAAATGTATTAAAAGATGATTAAGAATGTCTAAATACTGCACTATGCCGGCTTTATACAATGGGGA
Organism: Butyrivibrio sp. XPD2002; assembly: GCF_000423945.1. Lineage (GTDB taxonomy): Bacteria > Bacillota > Clostridia > Lachnospirales > Lachnospiraceae > Butyrivibrio. The sequence continues at coordinate 131,591 of NZ_AUIY01000016.1, forward strand.
AACGAGTATACAAAAAGTTTATATAACTTTCATAACTTGCTAACTCATGTGGAAACTATTGCATGTTAAAATAGTATTGTACTTTTAATTTGGATTATTAGGTTTTGTATGGAGAGTCCTATATGGTAAATCAGTTTAATGTCAGAAGAACAATACTTATAGCTGAAGACGAACCGATCAACAGAAAGATGCTGGAGAATATCGTAAAGGACAGCTATGATGTTATTTTCGCCGGCGATGGTGTTGAGCTTATTGAAAAGCTGAAGGAGAGCAGTGATGTGGTATCGCTGGTTCTCCTTGATCTGATGATGCCTGATATGGACGGCTATGAAGTGCTTGAGTTCATGCAGAATGACAAGCTCTTTAAGCTGATTCCGGTAATCGTGTGCACATCGGAAATAGAATCGGAAATCAAATGCTTTAAGCTTGGTGCCGTTGACTTTATATCAAAGCCCTTTTCACATCCCATGGTCATCCGTGCCAGAATCGACAGGGCGATTGAGCTAAGAGAGGGAAGAGGACTTATTCATGCGACTCAGAATGATACGCTGACAGGTCTTCTGACCCATGATTTCTTCATGGAGTACTCACACTTTAGAGATCTGCACTATTCCAATTCCGGAATGGATGCCATCGTGCTTAACATCAATAGATTCCATCTGATCAACGAGCTTCAGGGCCGTAGATCCGGAGATGATGTTCTTATAAAAATCGCGGACAGCATCAAACAGATATCCAGGGAAAAGGGCGGAATTGCAGGACGCGGCGGAGCGGACGAATTCCTCCTATATATTCCGACGGGTTCTGACTACGAGGAACTTTTGAGGGAGATAGGAAAAGGTCTGGAGGATCTTCTCAATAACTCAAGAGTTTATCTGAGGATGGGCATCTACAAAAATGTAAATATGGAGATTACCGTAGAGCATCGATTTGATAAGGCGAGAGTTGCCTGCAACAGTATACGAGGCAATTACAATATCCACTGTGCTATCTACGACGAGGATATGCACGATAAGGAAAAACTGGATGAGCGTCTTATCAATGATATGCAAAGAGGCATACGGGATCACGAGTTTAAGGTGTACTACCAGCCCAAATATTCTGTTCAGGGCGACAGGGATTCTCTCTATGGAGCAGAGGCTCTTGTGAGGTGGGAGCATCCCGATCTGGGGCTCCTCAGGCCGGACGGATTCATTCCACTTTTCGAGGATAACGGTCTTATCCATAAGCTGGATCACTACGTGTGGGATGAGGTATCCAAACAGGTAGGAGAGTGGATGGTGAAATATGATTTCAAGGTTCCTGTTTCCGTAAACGTATCAAGAGTTGATATCGGAGCTCCGGACCTTGGGGAGGAGATTTTCACAGTGGTTCAGAACAACTGGATATCTCCCGGGATGCTGAATCTTGAGATCACAGAGTCGGCCTACACGGAGAACTCTGATCAGATAATCAAGGTGGTTAACGGACTTAGGGAAAGAGGCTTTGCCATCGAGATGGATGATTTCGGAACGGGTTATTCCTCTCTCAACATGATAACCTCACTTCCCATAGATATCCTCAAGCTGGATATGCAGTTCGTGAAAAATATCCACGAGGGCAATAAGGACATGAAGATGGTGGAGCTCATGATGGATATAGCGAAATCCCTCAAGGTCAAGGTTGTAGCTGAGGGGGTTGAAACAGAGGAACAGTACGATCTTTTGAAGAAGGCAGGGTGCGATGTCATCCAGGGATTCTACTTCTCGATGCCATGTGTGGTATCAGAGTTTGAAAAGCTCATAGTTAAGGAAAATGAAGAGCTCGAGGCAGAGGTAAATGCTGCATTAGAAGCTTGACAGTATAGGGAAATTGAAGGAAACTAAATAAGGTATATTTGGTTTTCGTGGTAATGATGGAAAATCTGTAAAGCAACAGTTTACAGAGGGTATAGCGAAAAGCGAATAGTAGGAGGTAACATGAACGATACAAAGATTAAGATACTCGAGGCAGTGCTTGATGAATTCAAGGAAAAGGGATCCAAGTTCACAATGGATGATGTGGCAAGCGATCTTCACATGAGTAAGAAAACAATTTATAAGGAGTTCGATGATAAGGAAAAGATCTTCGATGCTCTTGTTGATTACTGCTTTGATTCCATTAAGGCAAAGGAAGCGGAGATTCTTAATGATGACACACTTTCAACTGTTGAGAAGGTTGAAAAGATCATGATCTGCATGCCTGATAAATACAGGGATGTAGATTTCAGAAAAGTGTTTACACTTAGGGATAAATATCCCAAAATCTATATTAAGGTTCAGAACAGGTTGGAGAACGACTGGGAGGACACGATTGAGCTTATTGAAAGAGGAATAAGAGAGGGCGTTATAAGACCTCTTCCCATCCCTGTTATCAAAGCTATGACAGAGGCTTCAATAGAGCGTTTTTTGAGCTCAAATGTACTCATCGAGGGTAACACAACCTATGATGATGCACTTAAGATTATGATAGACATTATAATGAGAGGTATTTGCGTAAGATGATCATAAGGAAAGACAACATATTTTTACTTCAGACTAGGAGCAGCAGTTATTTCATGCAGGTTCTGCCGTCAGGTCACATTGAACACATTCACTATGGAGCATCACTTCTTTCAGAGCTCCAGTACGAGGAACTTTTAAAAAATCAGAATGAGGAATCAGAGATCCTTGCCGACATGGCGAAGGTTCTTGAGATCAAGCATAAAAACGAAGGCGGCAACATGGTTGTCTATGCACCTGAGTATTATCCCATGTGCTTAGAGGTCATGCCCCTTGAGATGTCGGGCTTTGGTAAGGGCGACATCAGAGAGCCCATGGTAGAGCTTAGCTTTGCAGATGGCTCTACAACCTGCGACTTTTTATTTGAAAACGCAGTTATTTCAGATGAGATCACACCACTGGAGACACTTCCTTCCTCCTATGATGATGGAGATAAGAAAGATGTATCCGGGGCGGGTGCAACACTCCCTGCATTCATGGCTGATCACGCCATGCAGCTCGTCATCACTCTTAAGGAAAAGTCAAAGGACGTAAGACTTAAGATGATCTACAAGGTATACCCTGAATGCAATACGATCACAAGAAGCAGTAAGCTTATAAATGATGGCAAGGAGGATGTGAAGATCGACAGACTCCTGTCCAATCAGCTTGATTTTCAGCAGACAGGCTACCAGCTCACAAGCTTCCACGGACGCTGGGCAGATGAGATGGGACAGACTGCATCTGTTTGTAATGCAGGAAAAGTTGTAAATGAGGAGCTCGCTGCGGGAGAGTCAGGAAGCAGAAGCAATCCCTTCACAATGATCAGCATGCCCGATACCACAGAGACAGCAGGCGACTGCTACGGTCTCAATCTTGTTTACAGTGGTAACCATTACAGTGCCCTTTCATCAAACGGCACCTTCCTTAGCAGATTTGTCAGCGGAATACAGCCCGTTGGCTTCCAGTGGCTGCTTAATCCCGGTGAGTCCTTCGAGGCCCCCGAGGCAGTCATGACCTATTCTAAAGAGGGCTACGGCGGAATGAGCCGCAGCATGCACGATTTTGTAAGAAAACACATCGTTCGCGGTGAGTGGAGAGATAAGGAAAGACCGATCCTTATAAACAACTGGGAGGCAACATACTTTAACTTCAACCAGAGCAGCCTCCTTCGAATTGCCAAGGAAGCTTCAAGGGCAGGAGTAGAGCTCTTTGTTCTTGATGATGGCTGGTTTGGTGCCAGAAACGATGATCACGCAGGCCTTGGCGACTGGGTAGTTAATACCAAAAAGCTCCCTGACGGATTAAAGGGACTTGCTGAAAAGATAAACGGCCTTGGCATGAAGTTTGGTCTCTGGGTTGAGCCCGAGATGGTAAACGAGGACTCTGATCTTTTCAGAGCACATCCCGAGTGGACCGTAAGAGTACCCGGCCGCGATCATTCAGTCGGAAGAACACAGATGATCCTTGATATGTCCAGAAAGGACGTACAGGACTATATTATAGATGCACTTTCAAAGGTATTTTCATCTGCAAACATCTCCTACATAAAGTGGGATATGAACAGAATTTTCTCAGACAGATTTTCACTTGAGCTTCCTGCTGGGAGGATGAAGGAGTTCCAGCACAGATATTACATCGGTCTGTACAGAGTTATGAAAACACTTACAACGAACTTCCCTCATATTCTGTTTGAGGGCTGTTCAGCAGGTGGTAACAGATTCGACCTTGGAATACTTTCATACTTCCCTCAGATATGGGCAAGTGATGATACCGATGCAGTTTGCAGAATGGATATTCAGAGAAGCTACAGCTACGGCTATCCCGTTAACACACAGGGTGCCCACGTGTCAGCTGTTCCTAATCACCAGACACTTCACGTTGTTCCGCTTGAGACCAGATTCTCAGTGGCTGCCTTTGGCTGCTTTGGCTATGAGCTCAATCTTGGCGAGCTTTCAGAGGAGCAGAAGAAGCAGGTTGTGGATCAGGTTGCATTCTACAAGCAGTGGAGAAAGGTATTCCAGTTTGGTGATTTCTACAGACTTGATAAGTACCGCTTCATGGTGGTTACAAAGGATAAGTCTGCAGCGGTTGCTCTTATCTTCCAAAAGGAGAGCAGACCTAACAATGATTATCTTGCGCTTAAGACCATGGGCCTTGCAGATGATAAGGTCTATGAGGTTGCAAACCGTCAGGTCAGCGTTAATATAAAGGACTTCGGAAGTCTTATAAATACCATGTCTCCGATTCATGTTAAGCAGGATGGAATAATTCATGGTATCATAGCTAGAAGATACAAGATGCGCAGTGAAAAGGATGAGGCAGTGGCAACAGGAAGTGTTCTTAACGGATGCGGTGTTCGTCTTAATCCTGATTACGGCGGAACAGGCTATGGGGAGGATACTCGCATGTTCAGAACAAATGATGCGAGATTGTATGTATTTGCAGAAGTGACAGAATAAGGGGGAAAACATGTCAGATTATGTTCTTAGCTGCTGTTCAACAGCGGATTTAAATGCAGAGCACTATGAAAAAAGGGATATTAAGCTTGCTTATTTCCATTTTGAGGTAGACGGAAAGGTATATTGCGATAACGGGGAATATCCTATAGATGATTTCTATAAGGCCATGGCAGCAGGTGCAATGACCAGGACATCCCAGATAAATGTGGATGAATATACCAGTCACTTTACTCCTTTTCTTGAGGAGGGAAAGGATATCATTCATCTTACACTGAGCTCCGGAATTTCAGGAACTTTGAACTCTGCCAACATTGCGGCAGATGTGCTTAGGGAAAAATATCCCGACAGGAAAATCTATATCATAGATTCTCTTGCAGCATCTTCAGGGTATGGACTTTTAGTTGATAACGTAGCTGATAAGCGCGACGAAGGACTCACAATTGATGAGCTTAACGACTGGGTTCTTGAGCACAGACTTGATGTTAACCACTGGTTTTTCACAACCGACCTTACTTATCTTGTAAGGGGCGGAAGAGTGTCCAAGGTAGCAGGATGGTTTGGAGGAGCATTGAAAATATGCCCGCTCTTAAATGTTGATTATCAGGGTAAGCTCATTCCCAGAACCAAGCACAGAGGTAAGGCAGCAGTCATAAGGGCAACTGCCAAGAAGATGCTTGAAAATGCAGTGGGAGGAGCAGACTACAACGGCAAGTGCTACATCTCACAGTCAGCCTGCAGGGAAGACGCAGAAACGCTTATTCAGGAGATCGAAAAGAGTATACCTGCCATGAAGGGCAAAATAGAAGTGTACGATATAGGTACCACCATCGGAAGTCACACCGGTCCGGGTACTGTAGCTTTGTTCTTCATGGGAAACAAGAGAATAGATTAAATTTAAAGAAAAGTACCGTGTGAAAGTTTAAGGGTTTTTATGAGGGGGACTCTTATGTGGGAACAGGTAGGTTTAAATGTCGTATCTTATGTTCTGGCATCTATAGGATGCTGGAATCTGTTCAAAAAGTGTGGGGTTAAATCTTTCTGGGCGGTCATCCCGGTCGCCCGTGAATACCACATTTCTCTATGCGCAGATAAAGAAGAGGATGGAAGGACGCTTACACTTCTTTCCTTTATTTACTATGCATCCTGGCTTGTTGGCCGTTTTATAAACAGCAGTAACAGGCTTTCGGTCATTATATTTATCTTTTGTTTCTCATCAGCTTTAGCAATGGTAATAGTAAAAATAAGGGTCTACTGGGAGCTTATCAAGGTCTTTAAGAGGAACAAAAAATGGATCATTATGTTCTTCTTATTTGAAGGCATCACGCTTATGATCTGGGGATTGGTTAAGGGATTTGTTCCTTCCTTCAGAGTGGATGATTTAGAAGGGGATGGAGCAAAGATCCTGGGACAGGATGTTTCCGATGATATTAACGGACTTACCATCAATCTCAAAAGCAGAACCAGCTGGGACTTTTTCAAAAAGAAGACGCTCCTTAAGGATATTCACATGAATATTCCCAAGGGGCATATGGTACTGCTTCTTGGTGGCTCCGGCGCAGGTAAGACTACATTCCTTAATGCGATCACGGGCTATGAAAAAGCAGATGCCAAGATAACCCTTGGTGAATTGGACATTTATGATGATTATGAAAAGATCATCTATGATGTGGGCTTTGTGCCTCAGCAGGATCTCATCCGCGGCAATGATACCGTGTGGCTTACTCTTGCTGATGCTGCTACTTTGCGTCTGCCTTCCGATACACCGATAAAGGAGAGATTCGCGCGCGTTGACAGCGTTCTTGAACAATTTGGACTTACGGTCGTAAGAAATAATCTGGTGGATAAGCTCTCAGGAGGTCAGAGGAAGAGAGTATCAATTGCGATGGAATATATTTCCGATCCCACTCTTTTTATTCTTGATGAGCCTGACTCAGGTCTTGATGGCGTCGTAGCCAGAAGCCTTTTCGAGAAGCTTCGTGATATAGCAAACGATGGAAAAATAGTTATTGTAATAACTCATACACCGGACAGAGTTGCAGATCTTTTTGATGATGTAATTGTTCTTATAAAGGACTCCAAAAGAACAGGAAGAATTGCATTTTATGGAACAGTTGAAGAATCCTATAAATTCTTTGAAAAGGATTCCATGGAGGGAATTCTCCGCGTTATCAATCCTATCAATGTCGGAGGAGACGGACGTGGAGAAGAGTTTGTTGAAAAATACGCTGATCTTATGAAGGGGAATGTGGGGTGACGGACTATGAGGAGAAGACGTGTAAGGCATACAGGAAGGCTCCTTCAGACCATCATATATCTGGGTAAGCTTTTCCGAATGTTTCTATTTCAAAGTGACTGGAAGGTTCTTCCCATGGCTGCGGTCATAGCGGGACTTGTGGCATTTTGTGTGGGGCAGAATTTATTTAAGACCATGGAAGGCACTCTCATGGGAACCTTTGCGATTTCCTGTATCTGTGTGTGGAACGGATTTTTTAATTCCATACAGGTGATATGCAGGGAGAGGGCGATAGTAAAAAGAGACCACAGATCAGGACTGCATATAACCTCATATATTCTGGCGCATATGATATATCAGGCGGTACTTTGCATAGCCCAGTCCGCCATAACCATTTTTGTGTTTATGTCCATGAGGATAACGATGCCTTCAAAAAGTCTTATAACCGGATTTCCGCTTGTGGACTTTATGATAACCATTTTCCTTGTGACCTATTGCGCTGATATGCTGGCTCTTTTGATATCATCCTGTGCGAAAACCACAACCACAGCCATGACTATAATGCCGTTTATGCTTATTGTGCAGCTGCTGTTTTCAGGTAACTTTTTCACACTACCCGATATGGCTAAGCCTTTGACCAATCTGACGGCGACCAAATGGGGACTCACAGCTCTCTGTGCTCAGGGGGATTACAATTCACTTCCCATGGTGAGTGTCTGGAATAACGCCCTTAAAATGCAGAATGTGGAGATCAATGGAGAAAAACCGTTACAGGATGCTTTTGTTTATTTAGAGAAGAATGATTACAGGGATGAAATACTCAAAAAAACCGCAGAGCAGAATCAAAATCCCGAGTTTGCTTTTGATGATGATGTGGTATACAAATGCTGGGCATGGCTTATCGGGTGGACGGTTTTTTATATATTAGCGGCTGTGATAGTGCTGGAGTTTATAGATAAGGATAAGAGGTAATGAAGCCTTCAAGAATTATAAGAAGCTTAAGAAGCTTGTTATTCCGGAAACTGTGAAGGAGATTGGCAAAAAGTGCTGCAAGAATTGTAAGAAGCTAAAAAGTGTAAAGATTTACGCCAATAATCTTAGTAAGGTTGGATCAGGTGCCTTTAAAAATACTAAGGAAGATGGCAAGATTACTGTTTATGTAAAGAACAAGAAAACCTATAATAAGATTGTGAAAAAGCTAAAGAAGAGCGGCGCTAAAACGCAGACATACAAATACAAGAAAAAGAAGTAAGGGGATATATGGAGAAAAAAGCGATAAAGGACATGCTTGAGCAGGTCGCTGAGGGGAAGCTGAGTGTTGATGATGCTCTGTTAAAGCTTAAGGAGGCTCCCTATGAGGATCTTGGTTTTGCCAAGCCTGATTTTCACAGGGGACTTAGACAGGGAGCAGCTGAGGTTATTTATGGAGCAGGCAAAACTCCATCTCAGGTTCTGGAGATAACGAAAAGGCTTCGGGAACATGGTCAGAAAACAGTTCTTATTACCAGAATGAAGGAAGAAGCAGCAGAGCTTCTAAAGCAGAATATAGCTGATTTTACCTATGACGAACTAAGCCACATAGGCATAGCGGGAGAGATACCTGAAAAGGACGGAAAGGGTAAAATCGTTGTGGCCACAGGCGGAACAAGTGATATGCCTGTTGCGGAGGAAGCTGCAAAGACCGCAGAGGTTTACGGCAATGAGGTTGTAAGACTCTATGACGTGGGCGTTGCGGGACTCCACAGACTCCTGGGACATATGGATGATATTATGTCAGCAAGAGTTATTATCGCCATAGCAGGAATGGAGGGAGCACTTGCAAGTGTGATCGGCGGCATGGCAGATTGTCCTGTAATTGCTGTTCCTACAAGCGTCGGCTACGGTGCTTCCTTTGGAGGTGTGTCAGCGCTTTTGTCCATGCTGAACTCCTGTGCCAGCGGAGTCAGCGTTGTGAATATAGACAACGGTTTTGGTGCAGGATATCTGGCCTCCATGATCAATCATCAATAAGAAAATGAAACGCCGCCAAGGGCATATATAAATGCTCCTGGCGGCGATTTTTAAGAACTATTCAGAATTTTGAAAGAAGCTTATTATACTGACAATACATATCAAGCAGTTCGCTTGTATGCTCTCTGATATAGTCGATGTCGTTTGCTTTTCCGGCGGTCTCCAGGTCCTTGGCTTTTTCGGACAGGTCATGTGCTCCGATTATATTAGCAGAGCTCTTAAGGGCGTGGACCTTAATGGTGTAGTTAGTGATATCCTCCCGGAAATAGAGCTCTTCAATTTCATCTGCCTTTTTATCAATTGAATTCTTAAATATCGTAAGAGCTTCAATGAATAATTCCTCGGAGCCTGCGTATTCAATTCCGCGTATGATATCAAGAATACCATCATCCTGAAGCTTTTGAAGATCCGGTGATTTGATCTGATATTCAGCTTCAGATGTATCGTCATCACCTGATTCGTCAGGGACTCTGCTTTCAAGAATCTTATCTGCCGGAAGGAATTTAAGCAGCATGGCTTCAAGTATTTTTCCATTAACAGGCTTTTCAAGGTATTCATCGAAGCCTGCCTTTATAAACATATCCCTGGCATCATCCACAGTATTGGCAGTAAGTACTATACATACACTGTAGTAGTTAATGTTGTGGAGGTCACCTTTTATGCGGTTTAGAAGCTCAATACCATCCATCTCTGGCATGCGGTAATCAAGAAGAAGGATGTCATACTTTGTGTTTTCAAGCATTGTCAGTGCCTGTTTGCCACTGAGAGCGGTGTCTATCTTCATCTGAGTGGGAGCAAGAAGACCTGTTATTACGGTAAGGTTGATCTCGGTGTCATCAACTATGAGAACCTTGGCATCAGGTGCAATAAAGCTGGCGCTGTAATTGCCCTTCTTTGTGACAATGTCCCTGGCTGTTTCATTGTAATCGCCAATCTTTTCCCAGGTAGAAACCTTCTGGCTTACTGTAAATGAGAAGGTACTTCCCGAACCATAGACGCTATGGACTTCAAGGGTACTGTTCATTGCATCAAGGATCTGCTTTACGATACTCATGCCAAGACCAGTGCCTTCGATAGTCTTATTTTTATCCTCATCAAGTCTCTCAAAGGCAGTGAATAATCTGTCGATTTCACTCTTTTTCATTCCGATACCGGAGTCCTCAACAGTAATAGTAAGGTCGATGGTATCTTTCCCTGTTTTGGAATAATCGATAGTCAGATGAACATAGCCCTTGGCTGTGTATTTTACGGCGTTTGTAAGAAGATTTATGATGACCTGTTTAAGTCTTGTCTCATCACCTACAAGTTCATCCGGAATAGATTTGCTGACAGTTACCTTATAGGTCAGTCCCTTAGCTTCAGCACGATTTTTTATCATCACGTTCACATCGGTGATAATACTTGAGAGATTATAAGGCTCATTTCTCAGCTTTAGCTTGCCGGCTTCCATTCTGGAGAAGTCCAAAATATCGTTTACCAGACCAAGAAGAGAAGTTGCTGATCTGTTAATGCTGTAAGCATACTGCTGGATATTGTTGTCAGTTGTCTCTCTTGAAATCATCTCACCCATGCCCATGATAGTGTTTATGGGAGTGCGTATCTCGTGGGACATATTTGCAAGGAACATGGATTTTGCTTTAGACGCATCCTCAGCAATTTTCTCTGCTCTTCGGAGCTTTTTATTTTCAAACGCTATCGCTATGACAACCAGTAAAGATACGCCTACGATAAGGCCGTATTGGTATATGTAATCAAAGAAGCTGTACTTGTAGAGATTTCTGGTGGTATAGTCCAGAACAATTGCCTGTTTACGGGTTTCAGGTATTTTCCCTATGCCCTCGTTAAGTCTTGTGATTATGCTGTTGCCCTTGGGGGTATCTAATGTTCCTGCCCTGAAATCCATGGAGAACATTGAAGCCGGATGGAGAACCAGATTGGAGTAGGCCGGTTTTTTAAGGACATAGCTCCACACGTATGAGTTGTGCAAAAGCGCATCCACCTTGCCGGATATAAGTGAACTCACACATTCAGACATGGTATCGTACAGAGTTATCTCGATTCCCGGATAGAGGTTCTTTACTGTTTCAGCACCGCCGCCAAGAGATTTGAGCATACCTACCTTGAGATTCCTGGGGTCACTGATCTGCTTATTATTTACTGTTACAAGTGTAAATGGGGTCTGTGTCAGATTTTCAGAGACGATGGATTCCTCGCCCTTTGCGCTGGAAATAGCACTTCCAAAGGGCATGATAAGATCATATTCGGGGTTGTCCAGTGACTCTTTAAGGTTCGCTTCTTTAAGTGGTTTGAATTCGGTCGAATACCCTGCTTCCTCAGCGGCGCAGCGCATCAGATCAACGCCGATACCAACGATTTCTCCGTTGTCATCAGTATAAAAAACGGGGCAACGATCCACAGGGACTCCTACAACTAAAGTCTCGTCACTTTTTTCTGTAGCAAAGACCGCATTGGAAGTGAAGCATAGCAATATGAAAATTAGAATAATCGCTGAAAAAATGTGGTATCTTTTCATGACAAATACCGTCCTTTCAAGACACCAAAATGTACGTGCCTGTAAAAGGTTAATGGTAACGATATTTCGTAAGTATAATTCTCTAAAAATATCATATCAGTAATATGTTTTTTTATTCTTTAGTTTCCATTAAATTTCAATTAAATATGTTTTTTTATAAATTATTCACCGGTATTTTTAATAATCTTTTAATACAATGCTTATAGTTATTTACCCTGAAATTTATCAGTTTTTTTTAAAATATAAGTACAGGATGTATCATTGCGCAGAGTATTAATTGTTATCAATTTTCCGTTAAGTGATTGAAAGGAACTGCAGAATGAAAAAGGGGTTAGTTGTGGGATTATCTATAATGGCCTTAATAGGATTCTGTATTGCTATTTTTTACCAGATAGCTCATATTGACGAGCCCGTGGTGAAAAAGAGCATTGTTTCCAGGCGCACGAACATCGTTGATTTCTTCAAGGTCGCCGTATCGGATGAGGATACCACTTTAACTGAAAATCTGGAGATAGAGGATGAGTATACTCCTCTCGCTTCAGGCATTGAAGACGAGGTGCCGGGGGATGGAAACCGCGTCAATAATTCCAATCCGAATGCAAAAAAGGAGATCGAGTCCTCACAGATTATCTCGTTCTATTGCACCTTTTCTACCTTGTACGAAGAGGGAGTGCTCACTATGGGAAAAAAGCAATGGAAGCTGAGGGCTGATTATGACGGCACAACCGTTAGAGGAAGCTACCTTGCCTACGACTCTTCCACAAAGGATGAGAGACGATTCGAGGCAGGGAAGGCCTTTATGGATTACCTTATGGACATAATAGATACCTATGATCTTGCATCCTATAACGGACTTGATAATGAGATCAGGGGAATCTCTGATGAATATGGTGCAACCTTAAGCGTAATGTTTGAATCTGGAGAGAATATTTACGCCAGTGACAACGAAGAGAATTTCCTTCCCCTTGAGGCTGAGGATGCCTTTGTACAGCTCTTTGCAAGTGCCTGCGCCAAGGGAAGTGATCTCATAGGCCTGTCAGTGTCTTCACAATATGAGGACGTGACCCTTAGAGAGGGAAAAGGCCATATTCTGTTCCCACTGCTACACATAGGAAGGATGGATGCCTTCGGAAAAATAAACGAGCTGAAGTACCCTGTAGAGGAGGAGCTTCGCGAAGCCATAAATAATATCAACTGCTTCGAGATGGACATGGCCATGGCTGCAAAAGATAGCTTTGAAAACGGCAGAAAGGGAAGGGAGCTCTACTATGAAAGTGAAAGCTTTGTCACGAGAAATGACTCCGAGGTTATCTCCTTGTATATTAGGGAAAAGAGACAGATAGACCTTGATCAGACGGAAGAATCTGTATCCTACAGGACTTATAATGTGGATTCTGTCACAGGAAATATTCTGCTGTTTTCAGATGTGTTCAGGGATCTTAATCAGCTTCCAAATCTGATAGATAGCTCCCTTAAGGCGATGTACCCCAGGAAGAAGTTTTTCGAGGAGAGCAGTGACCGTATCAGGAAATCCATCATGGAAGGTAACGGTGATGTGTGCTTTTCACTTGCTAATGGCTTTGTTCATATTTTCATAAATGCAGGTGTTGTGGATGATGAGCCGGAGGGCTATCATCTGTCGCTTTCCTTCGAGGATAATCCTAAGCTTATCAGCAATTTCTATGGACAATGTCCCGATAAGACCTTCACCAGACTGGATTACGATACCGATTATTACGTAAAGGGCGGCATCAAATTCAGGATGGAATGTGACATAAATGAGGATGATGTTAAGTGGCGTGGCACCGCCGGTGGAAGAACCTTTGAAACACCATTTTACGGATATGCACCGGATGTGTATCTCACATCTACGAAGGATGGGAGCTTCCTTTATGTGAATGTGCCTACGGGTGATGTGAGCTTTTATGGAATGGTCTATGAGATAACCGATAAGGGACTCAGGATCCCTGAGGACAATGGTGACCTGGGACTTTCAATACTTCCTGAGACTACACTTGATCCGGACTATGTGCTTATGCATGTAAACGAGGTTATAGACGGACCTGTCTGCTTCATGTATCCGACAGGAGCATACATGATCGATAACGATGGCTTCCCTGTTCCTGCAGCGAAGGAGTACAAGCTTTCCGGAGGAAAGCTGAAAATACGGGAGAGTGGAAGATATAATCCCAGGAACTCCTCGGATGCGCTAAGCTCAGGTGGAATGTTCTATGTGGCAGAGGGCACGGAGGTTACGCCTTATGCGTCAGACCTTCAGAATTACATAGACTTCATAACGGTTGGAGAGGAAGAGAGCAGAACCATACGTTTTGTAATAAACGAATTTTCACCCAATATGAAGCTTGATAATTTCGGTGGCCTTGATAAGGTATTCGAATAAAAGGGAAATTGCCTTGCGAAGGGATATAATTTATTATTATTGGGTACCGGGTGCAGGTCACGCCGATACCCAATTTGCTATTCTGATTTTTTTATAGGTGGGAAAATGAATCTTAGACTACAAATCCAGAAACAGAACTATGATGAGATAGTCGAAAAATACGCAGAGGTTCAGAAAATAGCTACTGAGCTTTTAGCTACTGAGCTTGAAAAAGCGAACATCAATATCATGCAGCTTCCAAGCAGAATTAAGAGCTGGGAATCTGTCGAGGATAAGCTTGTAAAAAAGCCCGACAGATATTCCAATGTTGAGGACTTAAATGACCTTCTTGGGCTTCGCGTAATCTGTTTTTTCCTGTCCCAGGTTGATGAGGCAGGCGAGGTTGTAAAGAAGATATTTGATGTGGATCTTGAGCACTCGGACGACAAGCGTTTGAGTCTTCCGCCGGAGGCCTTTGGCTATCTCTCTTTACATTTTCAGTGCACGCTGAGGAAGGATATGGGATACCCGGAGGAGCTTACTAATCTTGTGTTTGAGATTCAGCTAAGGACTATTCTTCAGCATGCCTGGGCAGAGATCGAGCACGACCTTGGTTATAAGACTGTCCTTGAAATTCCCAGATATGTCCGCCGTGAGTTCGCCAGCATAGCAGGGCTCCTTGAGGTGGCAGATGATTCCTTCGAGACTATAAGGAACCAGCTTGGAATCTATGAGACCGAGACTCTTCAGGGAATCCACGATGATACTGCAGAGCAGATGACTCTTGATATACTCACTCTTAACGCCTTCATGGAATACAGTCAGGCCATGAACAATCTCTATGAGGATATGGCTAAGCTCACAGGCGGTAAGGTAATTCTTGTTGGCGCTGAAGCTTATCTGTCCATGCTGGTGGAGTTCGGAATCGAGACCCTTGGTGGTCTCCATAAGCTTGTAAGCGAGGAGCACGATCATGTACTTCTCTTATTAAACCACGCTCTTCAGTTCTCTGATCTTGAGGAGATAACCTCCAACGCAGCACTGTTCTATCTCTTTAGAGCCAAGATGGTCTGGGGAGATTACACCGAGAAGGAGATCAGGGATATCTATTATGCATTCTCTGAGGATATGAAGAAGGCGGAGAACAATACAAGGATAATTATGGGACTGAGAGACGAGTTTGGCGGATTGTGTAAGTAGGTAGTCTGTCAGCTTGCGGGAGTTATTTGTATTTTTTGAATATGTGCAGGCGCGAACAAATTTTTTTGCATGTTGTATTACGCCGGTTTGGTGAATTCTGTGGGAATTGGGCTACTTGATGGCTTGGGCTTTGGGCGGCGTTCAACCTGTGGTTTGATTTGTTCGCGAATAGACGTAATGGCTACCTGAAGATTTTACCCGCATGGTAACCGGTAGAAAGATTTGTCCGCAGATAGACGTAACGACTATCTGAAGATTTTCCCTGCAGGGTAATCAATAGAAAGACAAGTTCGCGAATAGACGTAATCGCTGCCGGAGTGCAGTGCCCGCATGGTAACCAATAGAAAGATTTGTCCGCAGTTAGACGTAATGGCTATCGGAACACATTCTCCGCAGGCAGTCGGAATAGACTATAAACATATATAGACGTAAAATCTTCTGAGAATATACGCAGGAGTAAATATATATTATAAAGAGGGATAAGTATGAGAAGAAAAGATTATATTGCAGGGACAGCATTATTACTTGCATTAAGTGTTGCAGGATGTGGAAGTAACGTGCCGGGAGCAACAACAGAATCTTCTGAAGCAGGACAGAGTACAGAGGCTGCTACGGAAGAATCAAGTGATATAACGCAGGCGGAAGCTACGGATGATTCAGACGCTGAAGATGAAGCTCCTTCAGAGGAGCAGGAACCGGAACAGCTTGATGCATTGGATGGAGTTTTTAAGATTGCCTATAAGACAGAGCAGGTGAAGTATGAGGGAAGCAAGAAGTTTGCAGATCCTTCATTGGATGATAGCAATGGTGTCCTACTAGATGGACAGTATGTAGCACTTCTAATGGATGAACAATACGCAGACGCTTTTCCTAAGCTGTATGAAACCATCAGCAGCAAGGCCAGTGACAAGATAAACAATGTAGGTGATGTGGCTAAAGAGGCAAAAGAGCAGGCTGTAAGTGACTATGAAGAAGCAATTGATAACGGCTATGGCTTCATGGGACATTATTACTATAAGGAGAACATGAGAATATCCCGCGCGGACAACACAGTTCTTAGCATAGTAAACAGCTTTGACGAATTCTATGGCGGTTTCCATAACCTGTACAATGAGCTGGGCTGCACCTATGACACCCAGACCGGAGCTGAGCTTAAGCTGGATGAGATAGTAAAGTGCTCGGAAGAGGAGCTTGATAAGATTCTTGCAGATGAGCTTCATGCTACAGAGGTTGATGAGAATCAGTTCATGGGGCTGGAGGATTCTTTAGCCCATTATAAATACAATCCTGATACCTCTAATAATGACGATTATGAGAAGTCGCAGTTTCCATACAACTGGTACCTTGGCGGCGACGGATTACATTTCATTTTCAATCCTTATGAGCTGACATCATACGCGTTTGGAGCTTCAGACGTGGTCATCGGCTATGATGAGTATGAAGGCATTATTGATGAAAAATTCGTGCCTGACACGGATGGCGGATATATCAACGCTGAGCATACCTTTGTCGCAGAGGAAGGAAATGGGGACGCAACAGAGGGTATAAACATAAGCTTTGTAAAAGATGGCGAGTATCAGGAAAACTATACTCCTGCCAAGGCAATCATCCTTACTCTTGATGGCAAGTCAGCGACTATTGAGAAAAAGTGCAATGTAACATACGATTTTGCTGATTACTATTATGTTCACAGAAAAGATGGAACCACATTGATTTATCTGATTCTTCCCGAGGATGATGATTGCTATGATCTGTTAGTTTTTGATATTACAGACGGAACACCCAAGGCTGTAATATCAGGAACCTACAGGAAAAATGCAGAAGAACTTGATAATGGCTTCAAGGCTTATAAGGCATTCACAGATCCTGAAAAAGAGTATGAGGAGCAGATGGGAGACACTGAGATAGACGCTGCTGATATCCAAAGTGATAGCTCCGAGGACGCAGGTGATTCTGAGGAAGCTGCAGACTATAAAGGTTGAAAATGGCAAGCTTGCGTCTATAAAGCTCCCGGAATCCCGGGAGCTTTCTGTATTATTGGGCATTATGATACTATTTCATAAACAAAATCCTTTCGGTTTCGTAAGCGGAAACCCACTGCCCTTGGGCGGTGGGAGGAGCCTTGTAAATTCGTAAGCCATTAACCTTGGCTTTCGATGTACTTCTGTATGGTAGCTGATGATACTTCGCCAATACTACAAGCAAAATAGCCGTCCGACCAAAATATCTTATGTTTCCAATAACACTTAGATAAGAAGTTAGGATATTTCTGCCATAGATAATGTGTGGTCTGTTGCTTAATCAACTTAACTATATCGCATACTCTATCCGTGGTGTCGTAGTTTATCAGAAAATGAATATGGTCTTTGTCGGTTTCCATAGCAATGATGCTATAGCCTTTAGAATTACAGATATCGTATATATTTTGCTTTACATCGTCAGCGATAGAGCCTTTAAGTATTTGCTTGCGGTACTTCGTAACAAGAACTATATGCACTTTAAGACTATACTTACGCCTGTTATGGCGATTATATCTGTTATCCATACCGTTATATCTTTGGAGGCGCAGGGAGCGGCATCCAATGTGTAATTGTTCCATCCATCCAGTAATCTTGATATTCAAAGCGGGAAATGATGATGCGTTGGTCACTATGGAATGGGTCATCATAGGTATGATATGCCAAAACTAACTCTCCGCTATTTTGTAGTTTATCTGATACTTTAATCCATTTATCCATGTTAAAATCTCCTATAATCATTTGACTTTCACTAAAAATTATCATATCATATAGTTAGTGAAATAACAATGAGGTACACTATGGAACAGATGACAGTCACGGCTAAAATTCAGATATCCGTTAGTGCAGACAATAAGGTTCTACTTGATAAAACCATGTCTGTTTATTCTGATGCCTGTAATTTTGTGTCTGACTATGTGTTCCGTACTCACGACCTAAAACAGTTCTCACTTAACAAGGTTTTGTATTCTACACTCCGAGAAGAGTTTGGACTTAAATCTCAAATGGCTCAGTCTGTATTTAAGACTGTTATCGCAAGATATAAAACCATTCTCGAAAATCAGAAAGAGTGGATTCAGCCATCTTTTAAGAAGCCACAGTATGACCTTGTATGGAACAGAGATTATTCCCTTACACAAAACTGCTTTTCAGTAAACACGCTGAATGGTCGTGTTAAGTTGCCTTATTTCGCTGAA
>NZ_AUIY01000017.1 GCF_000423945.1 Butyrivibrio sp. XPD2002
GTGTACTTATGTTTAAAAGACAAAATATGCCCCCCTTCCAAGCAGAACAAGGTTTTTATTATTTCTCTTGTCTACCTAGAAGGGAGCATATCAAATTCTTAGTGCGACAGCCCCATTTTTTATTATGCACTAACCATTTCCGGTTTATTACCTGTGTAAAGCTGATAGTATCTCTGCTTCATTTCAAGAAGCTCTTCGTGTGTACCCATCTCTACGATTCTACCCTGCTCAAGAACTACGATCACATCTGAATTCTTAACAGTTGAAAGTCTGTGAGCGATGACGAAGGTTGTTCTTCCATGCATCAGCTTGTCCATACCATCCTGGACGATTTTCTCGGTACGGGTATCGATGGAGCTTGTAGCCTCATCAAGAATAAGTACCGGCGGATTAGCGATGGCTGCTCTTGCGATAGCAAGGAGCTGGCGCTGACCCTGTGAAAGATTTGCTCCGTCACCTGTGAGCATTGTGTTGTAGCCTTCAGGGAGGCGCTTGATAAAGCCATGGGCATTGGCGAGCTTCGCTGCTGCCTTAACCTCTTCATCTGTTGCATCAAGCTTACCGTAGCGTATATTCTCTGCAACTGTTCCGGTAAACAGGTGGGTATCCTGCAATACCACGCCAAGAGATTTTCTAAGGTCTGCTTTCTTTATCTTGTTAACGTTGATGTTGTCATATCTGATTTTTCCATCCTGAATGTCATAGAAACGATTTATCAGGTTGGTGATTGTGGTCTTACCTGCACCGGTTGAACCAACCAGAGCAACCTTCTGACCGGGCTTGGCATGGAGAAGGATGTTGTGAAGTACCATCTTTTCATCTGTGTATCCAAAGTCCACATCATTGAAGGTAACATCTCCTTCCATGGGCTGGTAGGTTGTTGTGCCCTCAGCCTTGTGGTAGTGCTTCCATGCCCAGCGGCCTGTGAACTCCTTGGATTCCACAATCTGGCCATTCTCTTCCTTGGCATTAACAAGCATTACGTAGCCGTCATCCATCTCAGGCGTCTCATCAAGGAGCTTGAAAATACGCTCTGCACCTGCAAGGGCCATGATGATACTGTTAAACTGCATTGATACCTGGTTGATGGGCATTGAGAAGCTCTTATTAAATGTGAGGAAGCTTGCAAGTCCTCCAACGGTAAAGCCAAAATACGGATTAAGAGCTATTGCTCCACCGACGATAGCGCATACAACGTAGCTCAGGTTACCAAGCTGTGCATTTATAGGTCCGAGAATTCCGGAATAAGCATTTGCTCTGAATGCGCTCTGGTAAAGCTCCTCGTTGAGCTCATCAAATCTCTTGATTGCCTCGTCCTCATGACAGAATACCTTGACTACCTTCTGGCCTGTCATCATCTCTTCAATGAAGCCGTTAAGTGCACCGATGTTCTTCTGCTGAGCAACGAAGTTTTTACCTGAAGCTCCTGTAGCCTTAGCTGTTACAAAGAGCATGAAGGCTACCATTGCAAGAGTAACACAGGTCAGCGGAACACTCAGTATAAACATTGAAAAAAGCACACTGACAATTGTGATCGCACTATTTAAAAGCTGCGGAATACTCATGCCTATCATCTGCCTGAGTGTATCGATGTCGTTTGTGTAGATTGACATGATATCACCGTGAGCATGTGTGTCAAAGTATTTGATAGGCAGGGATTCCATGTGATTAAAAAGCTCTATTCTAAGGTTCTTAAGAGTTCCCTGTCCTACATAGATCATCAGTCTCGCCTGAACGAAGGCTGCTACTACACCGATTCCGTAAAAAATAATTACCTTTCTAATTGCTCCGGCAAGCGGGCCATAGTCCGGATTAGCCTGTCCTATCAGGGGCGTGATGTAGCTGTCAATAAGTGTCTTGGTAAACATAGTACCCTGAACACTGGCTATAACGGATAAAATGATGCAGATTACAACAAGCACCATCTGAATTCCATAGTCCTTAAATACATAAGACATAAGTCTTTTAAAAAGCTTGCCCGGATTTTTAATCTTAGGTCTCGGGCCGCCACGCATATGGCGATTACCGGGGCCTCGAACTTCTCTAACTTTTTCTTCTGCCATTTATGTAAACCTCCGTTTTTTTTACTTTGGTGAATCGAAATCTGCATCGCCGCTTGAACCAACCTGTGATTCGTAAACCTCACGGTAAATCGTGTTATTTGCAAGGAGCTCCTCATGAGTTCCAAAGCCGTCCACCTTACCATCTTCCATTACTATGATTCTGTCACAGTCCTGAACACTTGATATTCTCTGAGCGATGATAAGCTTTGTGGTGTTAGGTATTTCCTCTGCAAATGCCTTTCTGATCTTGGCATCCGTAGCTGTATCAACCGCACTTGTGGAATCATCAAGGATAAGAATCTTAGGCTTTTTAAGAAGGGCTCTTGCGATACAAAGTCTCTGTCTCTGTCCACCTGAAACATTGGTTCCGCCCTGCTCGATATAGGTATCATAGCCATCAGGCATCTTTTCAATAAACTCGTCTGCACATGCAAGGCTGCAGGCTCTTTTTACCTCCTCGTCGGTGGCATTTCTGTCACCCCAGCGAAGGTTCTCATAAATAGTTCCGCTAAAGAGGACATTTTTCTGAAGTACTACGGAAACCTGATTACGAAGGGCTTCCATGTCGTACTTTCTGACATCCACTCCTCCGACACTGACTGATCCCTTGGATACGTCATAAAGTCGGCTTATAAGATTAACAAGTGAGGACTTGGCAGAACCTGTTCCACCGATAATACCTATGGTCTCACCTGACTTTATTTCAAGGTTGATGTCCTTAAGTACAGGCTCCTCTGACTCCTTGTTGTATTCAAAATCAACGTGGTCAAACTTAATACTTCCGTCCTTAACCTCCATGATGGGCTTTTCAGGATTGGCAAGGCTTGTCTTCTCGTCGATAACCTCAACGATACGCTTCGCACTTGCAGATGACATTGTCACCATAACGAATATCATGGAGAGCATCATAAGACTCATGAGGATGTTCATGCAGTATGTAAGCAGTGACATCATGGCACCTGTTGTGAGCTCATTTGAAACGATCATGTGAGCACCTACCCAGCTGATAAGGAGGATGCAGGCGTAAACTGTCGCTGTCATTACAGGTCCGTTCAGGGTAACGATCTTCTCTGCCTTTACAAACATCTCATAGATGTTAAGTGCTGCTGTCTTGAACTTGTCGTTCTCATACTCCTCGCGGACGTATGCCTTTACAACACGGATTGCAGATACATTTTCCTGAACGCTCTCGTTAAGTCTGTCGTATTTCTCAAACACCGCCTTGAAGTACTTGGTAGCCTTGTTCATTATGATAACAATGAAAACTCCCAGGCACAGAACTGCTATAAGATAGATAGACGCAAGTCTGGGTGAAATAATAAACGACATGATCATGGCTATTACCATGGAAGCCGGAGCTCTCATAGCCATTCTGAGGATCATCTGATATGAGTTCTGTATATTGGTAACGTCAGTTGTAAGTCTTGTTACAAGTCCTGATGATGAGAACTTATCGATGTTTGCAAAGGAAAAGGTCTGAATATTATCAAACATCCTTTTTCTAAGGTTCCTTGCAAGACCTGTGGAAGCTCTTGAACCAAAGTAGGCTCCGCCAAGACCGGCAAGAAGTCCGAGCAGTGCAACCACGATCATCAGTATTCCTGTGCGGATGATGTAGCCCATGTCCGCACCATTAATGCCAAGGTCCACGATACGTCCCATGAGCACCGGTATGATCATCTCGGCAATGACTTCACCGATCATGCACAGGGGCGTCAGAAAGCTTGGCAGGGTAAATTCATGTAATTCCCCAAGTATTTTCTTTACCATCTTTTCACCTTCCTCTTTTATATTGTGCGTAGCTTTTACAGATTCGGAAAGCTTTTGCACCGAAAAACAGAACCGTAGAGCGGTTCTGTTAATCTATCATACATACAAATTGTGTCCAATCTGTTAATTACTGAAGAAAAGTACGTACATTTATTCCATTTACTTCAATGTGGTCATCAACTGCGATAACAAGGCACTGTCTTCCGTCGATGATCCTTGATTCAACAAGGTCTGCTCTGTCTGGATCAACCTTGATCACAACGTTGGGCGCAGAGATGTCAAACTTCCTTGTGTTAGCAATGTTGGTAACAAGAAGAGGCTGCTCCTGCTCTCCCACTATCTCCTGATAGTTGTGATCGAAGTAATCCATTCTGTCATCCGGAACACCACTGTCCTTAAGAAGATGCTTAACATCATCTCTTGAGAGTTCAAAATGAACCTCATCCTCCTCATGATCCTCAAGCATGGTGGTCAGATTTTCATGGATATTCCTCATTACATCGTAATCTGCCTCTTCACCTATGGTCTCCTCAACCAGAGCCTGGAAAAGTGTCTTCTGCTCAGGCGCTGACATCGGCGGTCTTCCTCCAAAAAGTGCCTGGATGAATTCCGGCTGAATGTCATTGGGCTTTTTGGAGAAATAGAGCATGTTGTGAATATCTGCGTTACGCTCTATAAATGCAGGGAAAAGGAATCCCTTCGCAGGACCGTCAACAACCCAGTCACGGTATCTGTCCTCGATCTCATTGGTCTTATCGTTGTAGCAAAGACCTGCCTTGGAGGGCTTTACAGGGCAGATGCTGCAGAGCATGTAATCATAAATATTCTCAGATGCATCCTCCATCTCAATACCGTCATTGGTTATTCCGGGAACATCATAAATAGCATGGACGAGAATAATAAAATAGCTGTCCTCCATGAAAAGGTTCCCGATGATCTTGTCGTAAAACTCATCAATAAGACTATCATCCTCAAGATGAGAGTCTCTAAGACGCAGTAAAAATTCCTGCGTTCCGCCTTCCTGTTCCTGATCAAGTGGAAATTCAAGATTTATAAGACTTTTCCCGAAAACACCTGAAAGTGTGTGCTTGAAAATGTCCAGATATTTAAACATTTCCTCTTCGGGTATACTTCCAAACGCCTTCTTAAATACAAGTCGTTTGTTCAACTCCCCATCAACATAACACCCGCAGATGTGATCAATAGTACATCTGTCGGGTGTGAATTGTTTCCTTATTTCTAATACTTCTGCTTTGTTCATGTGTGCTTATCTACTCATCCTTTGCTATAAATTTATCACACATCTCGCGAGCAAACTGAACCGGGTAGAGTTGCACCATAACTGAATCTATAAGATTTTCAATAGTCATCTTAAAAGCAATCTTAACGAAATTATCGTATTCTGTTTCAAAACTTTTTTCAAAAATCTTCACACTGTCAACATCGATTCTGTTGACTATAGGTGTGCTGATATCAGTAGGCACGCTGAGCATCATCGAAAGAGATGTAGCTGCTGCTCCCATCATCTGGTTCATGGCTTCTGAAGCTGCTGAAAGATGGAGATCTGAAATCTCGCAATCAGTATTCGTTCCATCGCCGCCCATCATGAGATCTGTCATGACCTTGACATCATTTTCCTTAAGGATTAGGACGTTATTACCTGTAAGTCCCTTGACATAATGAATCTGCACGAAAATGCAGGTTTTTTCATAATCATCAAGTGATTCACTTCTCTTGATAACGCTTACGTTAGGAGTGGTAATATCAACCTTCTTGTTTACCATCATACTAAGTGTGGTAGCTGAATTACCCATACTGATGTTGGCAATTTCTCCTAATGTGTCTATCTGTTGGTTTGTAAGTGCCTGATCCATAAGAACCCCTCGCTCCTTGTATAATCAGTTTTTAATTACTTAAGACAAAGTAACCATCGCTAGATATCACGGATATACATCTATTTTATGCCATTAGAGTGTGGGTGTAAAGGAAGTTTCGGTCTGTGATTTCTTAATTTTCTATAATATTTTTGAGTTCTAAAAGTGAATCAAACCTCTTATAATAGAGTCCTTTTACTTCCTCTTCATCGTCATTCTGATCAGGAATGTATATGGTTTTAATCCCTGCGCCCGCTGCTGCACGGACTCCGTTTGGAGCATCCTCAACCGCTATGCAGTTTTCCTTAGGTACTCCGACCTGCTCTGCTGCATACAGGTAAATATCAGGCTTTGGCTTTCCTTCCTTTACCATGGTTGCACAGCATATTTTGTCAAAATACTCAAAGAGGCCTACATTTTTAAGATATCTCTCTGTGCGCTCCTCATCCGTGGCAGTTGCAGTGGATATGATGATTCCGCTCTCCTTAAGCCATGAGAGGATCTCCCTTGCACCGGGCTTTAAGCTTATGCCTTCTTTTTTAATATGCTCCTCAAAAAGCTTCTTTCTGTATTCTCTTACTTCCTGATAATTAAAATCATCGCCGTACCACTCTTTAAATCTCTCAGGTGCAAAGGGTCTTCCGAGGCTCCTGAGCTGCAGGGTCTGCTCCCTTGTCATCTTGTATCCAAAGTGTTCAACGGCCTTGGGCCATATGATCTGGTAGTACTTCTCAGTGTCTATAAGTGTTCCGTCCAGATCGAATAAAACTGCTTTTATCTCCATAATCATTCTCCTAACTAAAACATTATAAGATTTTCATAAACATGTTGTAAGTGATTTTTTACAATTTTTTGTGATTATTTTTGTTTATTAATATTTCATTAATGTGATTATCTGTGATTGACTTTGATTATTTGTGATGATATTCTTTACTCAGATGGTGAACACAATTATGTTTTTGTGCGTAAAATGCACCATCATAATCATTTTGGGGAGAATAATCATGCTTACAGAAGAAAGAAGATCTGCGATCGTTTCTTATATAGAAGAACATAAGGCAGCAACGGTTCAGGAACTGGTTGAAGCACTGGATACATCAGCAGCAACGATAAGACGTGATCTTAACGCACTTCATGCTGAACGCAGAATCCTCAAGGTTTTCGGAGGAGCAACTTCACTTAGTTCCAAGGACGTCAACACTGTAGAGCCTTCCGTAGCTGAAAAAATACAGAAGAACACTGAAGAGAAGGACATCATCTCAGAATATGCCGCTTCTCTCATACAGGATAACGACTTTGTATATATTGATTCCGGTACAACCACTCTTCATCTGATCGACCATATCACTAATAAAAAAGCAAAATACATCACTAACGGTATCGTTCATGCAAAGAGACTTCTCGAGAGAGGCCTCTCCACCATGATCATCGGAGGAAGAATCAAGCCGGTTACAGAAGCAGTCATCGGTCCTGATTGTGTCGAAGCGCTCAGTAAGTTCCACTTCACAAAAGCATTCATGGGAACCAACGGTGTATCGGTTCAGGCAGGCTTCACTACCCCTGATGTGGACGAGGCTCTGGTCAAGGCGGAGGCCATTAAGCACACTTACCTCTCCTACGTCCTTGCAGACCACAGTAAATTCGGTGTAGTAAGCTCAGTCACTTTTTCAGACCTGCGAAGCTGCTGCATTATAACCGATGAAGAGCCCCCAAAAAAGTACAAAGATCAGACGATCATCAAAGCAGTTCCGTAAGCAAGAACATAGCTTCATTATTTTTGAAGGGAGAAAAACATGATTTACACAGTAACGTTTAACCCGGCCATTGACTACATTGTCCGCATGGACAAGCCTCTGGATCCCGGCATGACAAACCGCTCGGTTTCTGAGGATTGCTTCTTTGGAGGTAAAGGCATCAATGTTTCTACTATATTGAAGAACCTCGGAATCGAGAACACTGCCCTTGGCTTTGCGGCAGGCTTCACAGGAGAAGCAATCGTAGAGGATGTAAAAAGGAAGGGAATTCTTGCTGATTTCATAATGCTTGATAAGGGAATCTCAAGAATAAACGTAAAGATAAAATCCGAGCAGGAAACAGAAATCAACGCTCAGGGTCCTGCAATAAGCGATGAAGCTTACAACGAGCTTTTAAAGAAGCTCGATAATTTAAAAGAGGGCGATATGCTGATCCTTGCAGGAAGCATTCCCAGCACTCTTCCCAGCGATGTATATGAGATCATCCTGGACAGATTAAAGGATAAGGGCGTCATCTTCGTAGTTGACGCAACCAAGGACCTTCTCATGAATGTTCTTAAGTATCATCCTTTCCTTATTAAACCTAACAATCACGAGCTTGGAGAGATGTTCGGCACAGTTCTTAAGACCGATGATGAGATCGAGGAGCATGCCAAGAAGCTTCAGGATATGGGAGCAAGAAACGTACTCATCTCCATGGCAGGCGACGGTGCGATGCTTATCACAGAGGACGGTCAGCGCTTCCGCGTAGGTGTTCCGAAGGGTAAGGTTAAGAACTCAGTCGGAGCCGGTGATTCAATGGTAGCAGGCTTTGTTGCAGGATATATGAAGACAAAGGATTACAAGGTAGCCTTGAATATGGGAACTGCAGCAGGCAGTGCAACAGCTTTTTCAGACGATCTCGCAACAGGCGAGCTTATCAACAGTATTTACGAGACATTAGCATAACAAGTCTCGTTTATATATAAACAAAAACGTATTGGGGTACACTCAATAGCAATGCTTATGCATAGAAAGGGAGAATAATGAAAATCAAAGATCTTTTAAGCAAAGAAGGGGTTAGCTTAAATCAGACCGCTGCAGACCAGGGTGCTGCAATCGATCTAATGGTAGCTCTTCACGACAAGGTTGGTAACCTGAATGACAAGGCTGCTTTCAAGGCAGCAATCGAAGCAAGAGAAGCAAAGGGATCAACTGCGGTTGGTATGGGTATTGCCGTTCCGCACGCTAAAACATCAGCTGTTAAAAAGGCTGGTCTCGTAGCAATCACAGTTCCTTCCGGTGTTGATTACAGGTCTCTTGATAATCTTCCCAGTAAGCTCCTGTTCATGATCGCAGCTCCTGACGGCGCCGCTGACACACACCTTGAAGTATTGTCCAAGCTTATGACAATGCTCATGGATCAGAGCTTTACACAGTCACTTATCGCAGCTAAGACTCCGGAAGAATTCCTGGATATCATCGATAAGCAGGAAGCTGAAAGAGATAAGAAGAATTCCTCTTTAGAAGGTCCTGCAGCTGCTACTGTAAAGTCCAATCTCAAATTCCTCGGCGTAACAGCATGTCCTACAGGTATCGCTCATACTTACATGGCTGCTGAGGCTCTCGAGCAGTGCGCTAAGGACAACGGCATCTCAATGAAGGTTGAGACTGATGGTTCAGGCGGTGCTAAGAACGTTCTTACTGCTGCTGAGATTGCTGAAGCTGATGTTATCATCATCGCAGCAGATAAGAATGTAGAGATGGGTCGTTTCGACGGCAAGAAGGTAATCAAGGCTTCAACTGCTGATGCAATCCATCATTCAAGCGATCTCATCGAGCGTGCTACCAAGGGCGATGTTCCGGTTTATAAGCACACTGGCAGCAAGGCTTCCGCTGATGCATCTTTCGACAATGAGAGCGCAGGAAGAAAAGCATACAAGCACCTCATGAACGGTGTATCACATATGCTTCCTTTCGTTATCGGTGGTGGTATCCTTATCGCTATCGCATTCCTTCTCGATGACTATTCAATCGATCCCAGCAACTTCGGTTCCAACAAGCCTGTAGCTGCATGGTTTAAGTCAATCGGTGGAACAGCATTCGGATTCATGCTTCCTATCCTTGCAGGATTTATAGCTCAGAGTATTGCAGATCGTCCCGGTCTTGCAGTTGGTTTCGTAGGTGGTGCTCTCGCTGCATCAGGTGCTACATTTGCAGCTCCCGGCGGTGACATTCCTTCAGCTTTCCTCGGTGCTCTTGTTGCCGGTTTCGCAGCAGGTTACATCGTACTTGCAATCAGAAAGCTTACAGACGGTCTTCCGGCTGCACTTGAAGGAATCAAGCCCGTACTCATCTACCCTCTCTGCGGTATCCTGGTAATCGGTCTTGTAATGTGCGCTATCAATCCTGTTGTTGGTGCTCTTAACGCATGGATCACAGGCGTACTTAACGGAATGAGCAGTGGCTCAATCGTAATCCTTGGAGCAATCCTTGGTGGTATGATGGCAACAGATATGGGTGGCCCGCTCAACAAGGCTGCTTACGTATTCGGTACTGCTGCTCTTGCAACAGCAAGCCAGAACGATCAGACAGGTTGGATGATCATGGCAGCAGTTATGGTTGGTGGTATGACGCCTCCGATCGCAATCGCAATTGCAACACTTATCTTCAAGAACAAGTTCACAGAAGGTGAGAGAAAGTCAGGTCCCGTTAACTTCATCATGGGTCTTTGCTTCATCACAGAGGGTGCTATCCCGTTCGCAGCAGCAGATCCGCTTCATGTAATTCCTTCACTCATGATCGGTTCAGCAGTTGCAGGTGCTCTTTCAATGGCATTCAAGTGCACACTTATGGCTCCTCACGGCGGAATCTTCGTATTCCCTGTTGTTGGAAACGTGGCTATGTATCTTGTAGCACTCCTCGTTGGATCAGTGGTATCAGCAGTTCTTCTTGGCATCTTAAAGAAGAATGTTGAGAAATAAAACCTTATTTGATTAGTTGTTTTTGGGGGCACAGCTGTATTATGCAGCTGTGCATTACCCATTTTCAGATAAAATATTTTTCACACAAGAAAGGAAATAATAATAATGGTATCAAAGAACATCACAGTAAAAAACGAACAGGGTATGCACATGCGTCCCGCTTCTCTTCTTTCACAGAAGGCAACACCTTTTGACAGCAACATAAAGATTCTTTTCAACGGAAACAGCTATGACTGCAAGAGTGTTATGTTCCTTATGAGCGCATGCATCAAGTGCGGTTCCGAGATCGTGCTGGAGTGTGATGGTCCCGACGAGGAAAAGGCTCTCGCTGAGCTTTCTGAGTTTATTGAGTCCGGTATGGGTGACTAAAGTAATCACTTAGCGAGGTGTTTTCGAGCTTAGTGTACTACTTTGTTCTGGCGAGGGCTCTGCCCGAGATCAGAACTTCCTTATTAAAAAAATGGAGGTCTTAACACACATGTATAAAGGAATAGCCGCATCAAGAGGCATAGGCATAGGTAGCATCTGTAGAATAATGGAGCATGATCTGTCATTTGAACCTAAAAAGATTGACGATCCTGCTGCAGAAAAAGATCGTTTTCATAAAGCTATTTCAGATTTTGTTGAAGAGACAAACATTATGGCTGAGGATGTCAGAAAGCGCATTGGCCCCAAGGAAGCTGAAATTCTTCAGGGCCACGCTGTAATGATCTCAGACCCTGCCATGTCCGGAGAAATGGACAAGATGATCGATTCCGGACAGTGTGCAGAAACAGCTCTTACCGCTGTCTGCGATATGTTCATTAACATGTTTTCACAGATGGATGATGAGATGATGAAGCAGCGCGCTTCCGATATTTCAGACGTAAAGGTGAGCGTTCTTAAGAAGCTCCTCGGAATCGAAGATATCGATATCAGCAAGGTGGCTCCCGGAACTGTTCTTGTCTGCAAGGATCTTACTCCTTCCATGACATCACAGATCATAAAGGAGAACGTAACCGGTATCATCACAGAGATAGGTGGAAAAACCTCTCACTCTGCTATTCTTGCAAGAGCGCTTGAGATTCCTGCTGTTCTCTCAGTTCCCGGAATCGTGGACCAGGTTAAGGACAAGGATACAGCTATCATCGACGGTACAGAGGGTGATGTTTTCATAAATCCCGATGGCGAGATTCTTTCAAAATATATGTTAAAGCGCGAGGAGTTCATCAGAAAGCAGTCCGAGCTTAAGACCTTCATCGGTAAGGAAACAGTTAACGCTGACGGAACAAAGCTTGAGCTCTTCTGCAACATCGGTACTCCCAAGGACGCTAAAAAGGCTATCGAATGTGACGGTGAGGGAATCGGTCTTTTCAGATCAGAGTTCCTTTTCATGGACAATACTCACCTTCCTACGGAGGATGAGCAGTTTGAGGCCTATAAAGAGGCTGTACAGACCATGGATGGCAAATGTGTCATAATCCGTACACTGGATATTGGCGGTGACAAGGATATCCCGTATCTCGGCCTTGAGAAGGAGGAGAATCCTTTCCTTGGTTACAGAGCTGTCCGCTACTGCCTTGGCAATGAGGAGGTCTATAAGACACAGCTCCGCGCCATTATAAGAGCCAGCGCCTTTGGTAAAGTAAAGATAATGATTCCTCTCGTAACAACAGTTGACGAAGTAAGAAGCGTCAAGAAGCTTGTTGCAGGCATCAAGGAAGATCTCAAAAATGAAGGCATAGACCACGATGAAAACATCGCTGTGGGATGCATGGTAGAGACAGCCTCCGCTTCTCTTATTGCTGACCTTCTTGCTAAGGAAGCTGATTTCTTCTCAATCGGAACCAACGATCTTACTCAGTACACCATGAGTGTAGACAGAGGAAATCCCAAGGTTGCTTACCTCTATTCCTCCTTCCAGCCTTCAGTGCTCCGCTCAATAAAGCATATCATTGAGTGTGGTAATAAGGCAGGAATACCTGTAGGAATGTGCGGTGAAGCCGCTGCAGATCCTCTTATGATACCTCTGCTCATGTCCTTTGGACTTGATGAATACAGCGTGAATCCGGTACTTGTACTGACAGCCCGCTGCATCATTTCTAAATGGTCCAAGGCTGAAGCCGATGCCCTTACAGAAAAAGTAATGGCTATGGATACAGAGGCTGAAATCGTAGCAGCTCTTAAAGCAGCCGCTAAAGAATAAAAGATCGAGTAGGCTGACTCCTACTCGATTTCGCACACGAACATTCCGCACTTCGTGCTCCATGTTCTTACAACCGGCAAATGAATTTGTATGCAAGCATCCATTCGCTTGCCGGTCTTGTGCAAAAAAATAAGGGATAGCCGCCTTGCGGTTATCCCTTTTAATATGCCTTATATATTTTACTTCTGCTTCAATATCAAGCCTTCTGAAGGCTCTGAAGCATCTCTATTGCTGTTCTGCTCTCGCCCCCGCTAACAGTTGTAGCAGGTGAATTATATTTCCCCAGAAGCTTGCATCTCATTTCTTCAGGGTGATTGTACAACTGGTCCATGATGCGATCAAATGCTTTTTTCCATTCCATACTCTTTCTCCTTGCTTAACCTGAAGGTCCCCACCATCAGATTCTGAATTCTACGTCTGTCTCTCTCCTCCCAGAATTAAGACATCGATATTTTCAGATGCAAGGATAATATTAAAGCATAGCCACCTTTCAATCAAGGAACAAAAACTTAAGAAATTCTTAAAATTTTATTACATCATTTTCCGTTTATAAAGAAACTTTTTTTCATTGCTGCTTTTTAAAAATCACCCTACTGCCGAGAATAGTACCAATCATAAGAACAATAGCTATCGGCAGTACTACGATACCGTTGCGGATATAGCCTGCGATAATGTAGGAAATACATGATACAGCCGCTGCTGTGATAGCATAAGGAAGCTGCGTCGATACATGATTGATATGGTGACATTGTCCTCCGGTACTTGCCATGATGGTGGTATCTGATATAGGTGAGCAGTGATCTCCGCAAACAGCTCCTGCCATGCATGCAGAGATTGCAATGATCATAAGCTCATTGTTCATATCTGAACCAAATACCTTGGCAACTATGGGAATAAGAATTCCGAAGGTTCCCCAGGAGGTTCCTGTTGCAAATGCAAGGAATGCTCCGATTACAAATACGATAGCAGGAAGGATGCTCATAAAGCTCTGCTTATCAGCGATTGTTTCAACCAGACCGCCAACGTAATCAGCTGCTCCAAGAGAGTCTGTCATAGCCTTAAGTGTCCATGCAAAGGTCAGAATGAGGATACCGGGAACCATACTCTTAAAGCCCTCAGGAATCGCATTCATGCACTCATTAAAGCTAAGAACTTTTGTAGCCATCATAAATATCATTGTAACTATAAGGGCTGATACAGAGCCAAATACAAGGCCTACAGATGCATCAGAATTAGCAAATGCATTAACAAAGTTTTCGCCCTCGAAGAAGCCGCCTGTATAAATCATTCCTATTACACAGAAAACAATGAGTGTAACAATAGGAAGAACCAGATGAATAACCCTGCCCTTCTGTGATACCGGAGGCATGGGCTGATCTTCAGCACCTGTCATACTCGCATGCTGCTTTACATGCTTATTGATCTTATTTCCGTGAGCCTGGGCATTTAACTCAGCAAGTCTCATCGGACCATAATCAATGCCGGTAACTGTAAGAGTTATCATCATGACAATAGTAAGAATCGCATAATAGTTATAAGGTATTGCTCTTACGAAAAGAGAAATGCCGTTTGCTCCGTCAACGAATCCTGTAACAGCTGCAGCCCATGAAGAAATAGGTGCAATAATACATACAGGTGCTGCAGTTGCATCTATAAGATATGCCAGCTTCTCTCTTGAAATCTTGTGCTTATCGGTAACCGGTCCCATAACTGAACCAACTGTCAGGCAGTTGAAATAGTCATCAATAAAAATAAGACATCCAAGTGCTATGGTAGCAAGTTGTGCTCCGACCTTCGTCTTTACATGGGTTGTTGCCCATTTTCCAAAAGCCACCGAACCTCCGGCTCGGTTCATCAGCATGACCATATTTCCCAGTACAACAAGGAATATAAGAATACCAACATTCCAACTGTCAGAAAGCTGTCCAATCATACCGTCAACAAAAACATGTTGCATAGTTAATACAGGGTTAAAGTTAGAATAAAGAAGACCACCAACCACAATTCCTATGAACAGGGATGAATAAACTTCTTTGGTGATCAGTGCCAGGGCTATCGCGATAATAGCCGGCAGAAGTGCCCAAAAACTATTTGCAAACATAAGCTCCCCTCCTATCATTTTATAATAATATTATAATAGTGATTATTGAATAATGATACATTTTTTATTCAAAATAACGCTAATTTTGTTCATACCATTATCCATAATGATTACAAAACTTTTTTCTTAAAAAATGAAGCCCCACAGTATAGAACTGCGAGGCTATCATTATTATATGACCTATTTGTCAGTATTATACAATACCCTGAGCCTTCATAGCTTCTGCAACCTTAAGGAAGCCTGCAATGTTAGCACCGGCAACGTAGTTACCCTCCATGCCGTACTTCTTTGCAGCATCATCGATGTTGTGATAGATGTTAACCATGATCTGCTTGAGCTTAGCGTCAACTTCCTCGAATGTCCAGCTAAGTCTCTCAGAGTTCTGGCTCATCTCAAGTGCTGATGTACCAACACCACCTGCGTTAGCAGCCTTACCACCTACGAACATTACATTGTTCTGCTGTAAGTACTCTGTAGCCTCGATTGTAGTAGGCATGTTAGCACCTTCACATACAGCCTGAACACCGTTAGCAACCAGCTGCTTAGCATCCTCAAGGTGAAGCTCGTTCTGAGTAGCGCAAGGAAGAGCTACATCACACTTGATGCTCCATACGCCTCTGCCCTCGTGATACTCTGCAGACTTTCTTGCAGCAGCATACTCAGTAAGACGTGCTCTCTTAACTTCCTTAACCTCCTTAAGAAGCTCCACATCGATTCCTTCGGGATCATAGATCCAACCTGTAGAATCAGAACATGTAACAGGCTTAGCACCGAGCTGCTGTGCCTTCTCGATAGCGTAGATAGCAACGTTACCAGCACCTGAAACAACTACTGTCTTGCCCTTAATATCTGAACCATTGCACTTTAAGAGCTCCTCTGTAAGATAAAGAAGACCATAACCTGTAGCCTGTGTACGAGCAAGTGATCCGCCGTATGTAAGACCCTTACCTGTAAGAACTCCCTCGTATGTATCACGGATTCTCTTGTACTGTCCGTACATGTATCCGATCTCACGTCCGCCTACACCGATATCGCCGGCAGGAACGTCTGTATCAGCACCGATGTGTCTGAAAAGTTCTGTCATGAAGCTCTGGCAGAATGCCATGATCTCTCTGTCAGACTTGCCCTTAGGATCAAAGTCTGAACCACCCTTACCACCACCGATCGGAAGGCCTGTAAGTGAGTTCTTGAAGATCTGCTCAAAACCAAGGAACTTGATAATACCAAGATTTACTGAAGGATGGAAACGAAGTCCTCCCTTGTAAGGTCCGATTGCTGAATTGAACTGAATACGGAAACCATTGTTAACGTGAACCTGTCCCTTGTCGTCAACCCACGGAACTCTGAAAAGAATCTGTCTCTCGGGAGTGCAAAGTCTCTCAAGGAGTGCATCCTTTCTGTACTCTTCCTCGTTAGCATCAATAACTACTCTGAGGGAATCAAGTACTTCCTTTACAGCCTGATGGAATTCCGGCTGTGCGGGGTTCTTCTCGACAACATAATTGTAGACTTCATCAACGTATGACATTTTTGCTCCTCCTATAGATAAAAAAATATTTAGGCGTACCAGACCCTTAGGTCAGCTCTCGCAAAATTATACAAAAAAAGAGCGTAAAGCTTTAAAGGTCTTTACGCTCCCTTGCGTAGACACCACTGTCTGACAAGTATTATTCCACAGACACTGATAAACGTCAAGCACTTTATTACATTAAACTGAAAAAGTTTTTATCTTTACTCTTCACCGGGGAATTTTACTTCCGTCTGCTTGCGGATGAAATCCATGGTATTCATGATTTTAAGAGTAAGGGCATGGGGCATATCAGGACACTCCTTCCATCCCTCTTCAAGGGCATCAAAAGCTGCCTGCACCTCGTATTCATAGCCTGTTATCTGCTTTTCCCTCTTATAGAAGCCAACCTTCTCACCGGCATTATTATAAACCGTAATGCTTGAGAAGTTATTGATGTCCTGAACCTCTATATGTCCGTTGGCACCGTAAATAATACCCTTGCAGGGGCCACAGGATATTGCTGAACATGTAACGATTGCCTGCTGTCCGCTTCTGTATTTGAGAGTTATTACATCCTGTGTATCCATTCCATGTTCATTGAGTACAGCCTGACTCTGAATGTCGGTTATGTCCTCTCCCAGGACCATTGACGCAAAGGTAAGACCATATACGCCAAGATCAAGAAGAGCCCCGCCTCCAAGGGAAGGATCCTGTATTCTCTGCTTCCATGCGATATTAAAGCTAAGGTCAGCCATTACCAAGGAAATATCCCCTATTACATTGCTGGATATAACCTCTTTAAGCTTATCTGCAAGCGGAAGGAATCTTGTCCACATTGCCTCTGTAAGAAGCAGGTTCTTTTCCTCAGCAAGCTGAAACAGTTCCTTTGCCTGAGCTTCGTTAAGAGTGAATGCCTTCTCACATAGTACGTTCTTGCCGTTTTCCAGCGCAAGCTTCACATTCTCAAAATGAGCTGAATGGGGAGTAGCCACATATATCAGGTCAATCTTCGGATCCTGGCACAGCTCCTCATAAGAGCCATAAAAGGTCTTTATCTTAAACTCCCTGGCAAAGCTCTCAGCCTTCTCCTTTGTTCTGGAGGCAACAGCATGACAGACAACTCCTCTCATACCGCCG
Organism: Butyrivibrio sp. XPD2002; assembly: GCF_000423945.1. Lineage (GTDB taxonomy): Bacteria > Bacillota > Clostridia > Lachnospirales > Lachnospiraceae > Butyrivibrio. The sequence goes on from NZ_AUIY01000017.1 coordinate 17,358, forward strand.
AGGGTCTTAGCCATCATTCTTGCAATATCACCGGTTCCCATAATTCCAACTTTTTTCTTATTAAACATTTCACTACCTCTTGCTGTTTCACAAAATTAGCATTTGTAACTACGAAATAAAAAGCGCGAGCACTGATCGTGCATCGCGCTTAATTTAATTATATCACTCTTTTTTAAGGAATTCAGATTTTATATAACCGGTCTTGCCATTATATTCTACCTTAGCCCAACCGCTTGCATACTGTTCCTTAACATCTACAATATCATTTGCATAAATTGTAGTAATAGCTTCCGTATCGGTACTCTGACCCTTACGAAGCTTAATTGCTTCTGATACCTGCATCTTACCTGTATCGTAAACACTTACCTTTGAAGAGTTGCTTGCTGTCTGCTCTTCTGTCTTCTCTTCTGTCTGCTCCTCAGTGGTCTCTTCAGTAGTTTCCTCTGTGGTCTCTTCACCGGCATCAGCCTGATCCTCTGTAACCTCTTCGAAGAACTCTGACTTTACGAATGCTGTGCCGCCGTCATATTCGATCTTACTCCAGCCATTCTCAAGAGCCTCAATTCTTGTGAACTCCTGACCGATTTCAGTCTTACCAACCTTATCCGCAGTCTCTGAATCGGAGCTTCTGATATTAACTACGTCCTTAGCCTTGATCTTGGTAGCAACGGGCTGAGCGGGCTCCTCTGTAGTCTCCTCAGCAGGAGCTTCAGCGTTCTCGCCTTCAGCAGTCTCCTGATTCTCACCCTCGGGATTCTCAGCATTCTCACCCTCTGCAGGTGCAGTCTCCTCTGCGGGAGCCTCTGCTACAGTGGTTTCACCTGACTCGATAGCTGCAAGAGCCTCACCTACTGATACCTGAATGCTTGCGCTCATATCTGAAAGGAACTGAGCAAGTCCCTCATTACCTGCAATAATATCGTTATAGTTAGCTGCTACTGAGTTATTAAGATCAACAACATCTGCCTGAAGTGAAATATTGCTGATATACTCTGTGATCTTGTCATCAACAACATCACCGTTTATGTAGAGATTACCATTCTCGTCAGTGCATACATACATGGTCTGCATTCCGGGAAGAGGTGTATCATAACCATTGAAAAGAACCTCTGTGTAAACATAAGCGACATAGCTTCCCTCTACAGGGCCGGGCTTGGTGTAAACATCAACGGTAGGAATATCGCTGATATACTGAGATACTTCCTTAAGTCTGAGCTCCTCTGTGGACTCAAGACCTGTGTAGATGGACTTGATAGTGTCCATATCTCCTGAAGCATACGCTGTGAAATACTTGCTCATAAGCTCATTCACATTCTCATACGCATTCTTCTCAAGATCAACTTCCGGTACTACATAGCTTCCGTTATCATCTACGGTAGCCTGTGAATCCTCCGTCTCTGTCGGAATAGTTCTGTTATTTGCACTAAGTGCAATTACTATAGTCAGTCCAACCGCAACAACAAGTACAATAGGCATTACAAGCTTTTTATTATCTGAGATAAACTCCCAAAAATTTCTTTTATCCTGTGCCGCAAACGGATTCTCCGGCTTCTTTTTCTGGTTAAAATTCATTCCCTTAAAATTCATAATTCTATTTCCTTCCTGTGACAAAAGATGCACCCGACAGGAATCGAACCTGCATTAAAGGCGTCGGAGGCCTCCGTTCTATCCATTAGACTACGGGTGCACAAATTGTTACAGATTTATTACGTACCCGACTATAATACCATAGTATCTTTGACATATTCAACCTTTTTTATATTATCACACGTTCTGTCAAAGTAGTACAAATTGTCAGACAAAACGTCCTCCGGAAGCACGCTGGTTTCATTAACACATTTTACCATATCTTTTAGATTGAACGCTCCATTAATTATTTCAGAGGCTGCAATCATTATGACTTCATGCCTTGATGACGGAATAATATAGAAGTCACTTTCCATCATATCTCCTACTTCCTTCAAAAGCCCGGGATATATTACGACTGCTGCTCCGCCCACGAAATTTGTATTGCTGGCAACAAGAAATCTGTTCCCTGTAAAGTAGCTTGCAAACCTCGTATCTCCTGTTCTTTCTCCTATAAAATCCCCCATTGATACTATCTTTGCAGGTAATAATTCAGGAGTGTTGTCCATGGCCGCTTCATAGAGGTCCTCCTCCGTAACATCCCATATCTTCATCAACATATTGTCCACGGTAATGTTCCCTTCTATTCCAAGAACGCCAAGTGAGATAAAGTATGTTACCGCCAGATCCTCCACAAGTCTGTAGGGCATGTTCTTTAATCGTTCTTCATTTCTTACGCTGTCTATAAGTCTGAAGCATATTCTGTCATATATGGCATCAAAGTCCGTAATAAAGCCAAGGTCCACCTGTCCCTTTATTTCATGCTTTTCAAACAGATTTATTACATCTGAAAGGACTGCCTCAAAATCCCTTCCCTTTGCATATTCCTCATAGAAATCATCGAGGTAAATTGTTGGAGCGCAGTTGCTCCCATTCTTTTTAACGCATAAGCCGTGTCTTATCAGTCCATTGTTCTTTACAACATCCGAATATTTCACGGTTGCGCTGTCTCCATAGTATTCCTTAACCTTCTGTGTTACTTCATTATAAAATGTTACTTTTTCCAATTTCATTTTCTCCTTTAAAATTGTGTTCAAAACGCAAAAAAGGCAATGAAAGCTATAAATTACTTTCATTGCCTTACAAGTCTATAAATACAATTTTCAGAAAAACGGTAATTAAACTCTGGAGAGGTATTCTCCTGATCTTGTGTCAATCTTGATTGTGTCGCCTTCGTTAACGAAAAGCGGAACCTGAACAACAGCACCAGTCTCAACAGTAGCAGGCTTTGTAGCACCTGTAGCTGTATCACCCTTGAAGCCGGGCTCTGTCTCTGTGATAGCGAGCTCTACGAAAAGCGGAGGCTCTACAGCGAAGACATTACCATTGTAAGAGTTGATCTGAACTGTCTCGTTCTCCTTAACATACTTCATAGAATCGCCAACCTGATCCTTTGTAAGGGAAATCTGCTCATAAGACTCGTTGTCCATGAAGTTGTAAAGATCGCCATCAGCATAAAGATACTGCATATCCTTACGATCGATACGAGCTGCAGGGAACTTCTCTGTGGGACGGAAAGTTGTCTCCTTAACACCACCATTGATAATGTCCTTAAGCTTTGTTCTTACAAATGCTGCGCCCTTACCGGGTTTAACATGCTGGAATTCTATTATCTGACATACATTGCCATCGATCTCGATGGTCATACCGTTTCTGAAATCACTTGCAGAAATCATAAAAATCCTCCTAATATATACAAATCAAACAACTACATTATATTATACTAATGTTATATTTTTTTCAACAGTTTTTTGAAGTAAATCAAAGCAGCTGTAAAAAATGCCTGCTTTTCTCAGATTCAGACTTCTATTCCCAGGCAGTAATCTATTGCTTCAAGGTATCCCTTAAGTCCGTGTCCGTAAATCTGTAGTTCACAGGCAGCCGCAGTAACGGAATTGGCTCTGAAGTCCTCTCTCTTCTTAATGTTAGAGATGTGTACCTCAACCTTCACTATATTCTCGAGACTTTTTAATGCATCATGAATAGCATAGCTGTAATGGGTGTAGGCTCCTGGGTTAATAATGATCGCCTCGGTTCCGTCAAAGTAAGCCTCCTGAAGCTTATCTATTATTGCGCCTTCATGGTTTGACTGCCATGTGGTGATATCGCTCCCTGTCTCCTTTGCCTTATCCTCTATCATTTTTATCAGATAGTCATAATTCTCATTTCCATAAATGCTCTTTTCCCTGATTCCAAGGAAGTTAAGATTGGGTCCGTTAATAACCAGAATTTTCATAAGTATCCTCACAGCATAAGTTCTATTATTTCATTTGCAACCTGATCAATGCTCTTGTCATCAGTATCTATCTCGATGTCACAGGCTGCCTTGTAGACATCCCTGCGCTCCTCCTGAAGCTCCTTTATCTTGGCAAGAACATCATCGGATTTAAGAAGTGGTCTTGATTTGTCGCCCTTCACTCTCTCATATACGGTCTCGGGACGGGCCTTCAAAAATACCACCGTTCCTATTCTCTTAAGATAGTCACGATTTTCAGGCTTTATGGGAAGTCCTCCGCCAACCGAAAGGACAATACGCTTTCTTTTGTCCTCACTGAGCTCCTTAACGAACTCTGTTTCCATATCGCGGAAAGCGCCCTCTCCCTGCTCCCTGAAAATAGTATTGATGGTGGCTGACTGCATCTGCTCAATCTCTGCATCAGAATCAAGCATTTCGTAGCCGAGGATCTCACAGAGCCTTACCGCAACCGAGCTTTTTCCGCTGCCCATAAAACCGGTAAGAACTATGCTCTTTCCATCCATGAGCTCTCCAAGGAGCTTGCCATAGAGCCTTCCACACATGGATTCCTTGACCTTGATGCCATTCCACATCTCGTAGGCGTCGATTCCCTGATATAAAAGCATCTTAAGTCCGGAGATGCACTTGGCACCTGCCTCCTTACAGAGCTGTAAAAATTTGGTGTTAAGCGGTCTGTATACCGCATCAAAACCTATCTCAACCTTTTTATAGAACCCGGTATCCTCTATAACCGCGCTATCCGGGTTGGGATGCATTCCCACCATGGTCATCTGGAAGCAGATATACTTTCTGTCATCCGGAAGCTCGTTGTATTTTGAAAGCTCCATCGGAACCGCAACGTCTTTTCCCACATAGGCGTTTACGTCCCTGGAGAGAGCCTCTGCCCTCTCCAGTGTGCGATTCAGGATAAAAATCTCCTTTGCGCCTTCACTTGCGGAAAGAAATGCCGCAGGTCTTGCCACGCCGCCTGCACCGAGGATCACAACGGATTTCCCGAGGACATCAACTCCTGCCTCACGAAGTGATCTGCTGATTCCGGAGTAGTCCGTATTATATCCCCTGAACCCTGTGCCATCGTGGGTTCTTACAAGGGTATTAACTGCTCCTAATCTCTCAGCAACAGGATCTATTTCCTTCAGATAAGGCATAACCGCGCTCTTGTGAGGAACAGTTACATTCATCCCCAGAATATCAAGAGCCAGCGCGCCCTTAACGGCGGCCTCAACGTCCTCTCCCTTGACCTCAAAGGGGACATAGACCATGTCAGTATCAGTGATGTCGTTTAATGTATTATGTATTGCCGGTGACAGAGTGTGATGAACAGGATTACCAATAAGTCCACACACTCTTGTTGTTCCCACTACTTCTCTTTTCATACAGGCCTCCGATAAATTACTGGATTATAATATCATTTCCCGTGTTTTCTGACGTGCCTTTTATAGAAAAACAAAACTACCGCTTCAAGGCGCCTCTTTAAAACGATCTGTATCTCTTCTTTTATATCAATCTGGCCTACAAGGATTGTGTGCATACCTGCCCTGTTCGCTCCCCAGACATCAGTAAAAATCTGATCTCCCACAAACAGTGTGTTAGCAGGCTCAGTTCCCATCTTTTCCATAGCCTTAAGATAGCCCTTAAGAAGGGGCTTATTGGCCATGTGAATGTACTCAGCCTCCACAGCCTGGGCAAAGGGCGCTACTCTGGGCTCCTTATTATTGGACAAAAGAAGTGTCTTAAAGCCCATCTCATGAAGCCTGTCAAAGAGCTCCACCGCTCTGTTATCAGCAGGCGCACCGTGAGGAACCAGCGTATTATCTATATCAAAGATAATCCCCCTGTAGCCTTCATCATAATAATTTTCAAATGGAATTGTATAAGTTGATTCCGAGGTCTCGCTCGGATAAAGTAAATGTCTCATAGAAATGACTATACCACATTAAATAGCGCTTCTGCCATATAAACAAAAAAATCGGACAGGAATATTTCCTGTCCGAAAAACATATTCATCAATCTAACTGGAGTACAACTCCGTCCTCATCATTGCTGATAACCTTAGCGTCCTTAAGCTCTGCAGCTCCGGTTAAAACCTTGTTTCCAACAAAGTACTGATACTCGTGAAGGACTGAATCCTTCTCCATATCCATAACAGCCTTCTGCATTATGCTGGACTGTATTCCACCAAGCTCCCCAAGTCCTGAAAGTGAACTGTCCTTGTTTTTGTTATCAGAAGACTCCTTCTTCTGATACATGCCATTCATATAAGAATTGCCATAGCTATTTATTCTCATATGCCCCTCCTTCTTTTTCCATACGCTAACAATTGTACCTGAAAGCAGTGGGCAAATCAATTGAGTTAGTCTTTTCATTTAGCTATTTCGGCATAAAAGTTCAATAACTTTAGGCTTTTTTGAAATTTTTATTCAGGATTACAAAAATCACTTGATTCCGGCAGCGGTAAGAAGTTCCTTTGTGTAGTCATTCTGCGGATTCCTGTAGACCTCATAGGGAATACCGTATTCCTTTATTTCTCCGTGTTTCATGATGGCAACGTGATTGCATATCTGATAGATCACGCGAAGGTCATGCGATATGAAAAGAATGGTTATCCCCAGGTCGCGGTTAAGCTGCTGAAGAAGCTGCAATATCTGCGCCTGAATTGTTACATCAAGAGCTGAAACCGGCTCGTCAGCAATAATAACCTTGGGAGATCTCATAAGCGCAACGCCTATGCTTACTCTCTGTCTCTGACCACCGGAGAGCTGTGAAGGATATCTTTCAAGCATCTCCTTGGGAAGTCCGATAGCCTTCATTATCTCGAGGACCTTTTCCTTCCTCTCCTTGGGAGTCCACTTTCTCTCCTTATCAACTCTCAGAGGCTCCTCCAGGAGCCATCCGATTTTCTTACTGGGATTAAGGGATGAATAGGGATCCTGGAAAACCATCTGGGTATCCGAGTATTTGAGGTTTATCTCACCCTCAATGTCCTTGTTCATACCGACGATAGCCTTAGCCAGCGTGGATTTACCACAGCCGGACTCCCCAGCCAGTCCAAGTATCTCGCCCTCGAAAACATCGATGGATACGCCCTTAAGCACCTGGTGTCTTCGCTTTTTGCCGAAGATATTTTTCCTATATTGTTTATAGTAAACCTTCAGATCCCTGATCTGAATTACCTTTTCCTGTTCCATATAATAACCTTATCTTGCGCGTTTAGCTTAGATCTATTTGCGGAATCGCTGCAATCAGCTTCCTTGTGTAGCTCATCTTGGGATGTCTGAAAATATCCTCAACATACCCGGTCTCAACTATATTACCACTCTGCATTACGATCACTCTCTTACAGATCTGTCTTATAAGCGACAGATCATGGGATATGAAAATAATCGCTGTTCCCTTTTCCCTGTTCATCTTCCGAAGGAGCTCAACAATCTGTGCCTGAATAGTCACATCCAGAGCAGTAGTGGGCTCGTCAGCTATAAGAATCCTGGGCTCACCTATCATCGCAGCAGCTATCATCACACGCTGTCTCATTCCACCTGAAAGCTCGTGAGGATATTTCTCGTACAGCTTCTCGGGGTCATGCATTCCAACAGCCGTAAGCATCTCGATGGCACGGCGCTTTCTCTCCTTTTTGTCGATATCCTTGTGATGGATTCTGAGAGACTCCTCCACCTGCCAGCCGATCTTCTTTACCGGATTAAGCGAGGTCATGGGCTCCTGGAAAATCATTGATATCTCATCGCCCTGATAAGACCTGAGCTCTTTTCTTGAGCATGTCAGAAGGTCTGTGCCGTTAAACATTATCCTTCCTTTTTTCGTAAGTGCATGTCTTTTTAAAAGGCCTGCGATAGCAAGAGCGCTCATGCTTTTTCCTGAGCCTGACTCTCCGACTATACCTACTATCTCGCCTTCCTCCAGCATCAGATCGAAGTCCTCAACTACCGTCTCCGGCTTGTCGTGATCGTGAAATTCTATATGAAGATCTGCAACATCGAGAATTACATTTCCCATCAAAGTACCTCTTAATTCTTAATACGCTTGATTCCCTCTCCGAGGAACGAAAAGCCTAAAACCATCAGGACGATAACAAGACCTATGCTCATAACATAGCTTGGTCTGTTAAACAGATATCCCTGTGCGTCTGAAAGCATTTTTCCAAGGCTTGCGTGAGGCGGCTGCGCACCTATTCCCAAAAAGCTAAGTCCTGCCTCTGCAAGAACCGCATTATTAAAACCGATCATAACTGAAGAAAGCAGAACTCCAACAGTATTAGGAAGTATATGGACGAAAATTATCCTTATGTTCGACGCTCCCTGAAGTCTTGCAACTTCAACATAATCCATATTCTTACATCTGAGGAACTCTCCTCTTACAATTCTGGCAAAGCTTGGTATAAAGGATATTCCAAGAGCTATTGCGACCTGGTAGGTTCCGGTTCCGAAAAGGCTGACAAAAACCAGTGACAGCAGAAGACTCGGAAAAGCCAGCATCGCATCTATGATTCTCATGGTGATCTCATCACCTATTCCGCCAAAATATCCGGTAAGAGCGCCGATAATAGTTCCTATGCCCGCGCCTATGAGAATTGTAAACGTAGCGATGGCAACAGTGATCCTGCTTCCGTACATAACTCTGCTGAACACATCGCGTCCCATGTTGTCAGTTCCCATAATGTGCTTAAAAGAAATGCCCTGAAGCTTTGCAGACGCATCCATCTTAGTCGGATTGTAGGGGGTATAAAAAAGCCCTACGATTACCATAAGCAGTATAAATCCTGTGATAATAACGCCCAGAAGCAGGAAGGTATTCCTCTCTCCGGTGGCCTTATTCTTTTTAAACAGCGAAAAGAATTTTTTCATCATTCCTCCACCTCGATTCTGGGGTCAATGATTCTGTAAATAATATCAACCAAAAGATTGATAACAAGTACCATGATTGCTATGCCCATGATAATAGCCTCAACCACAGGATAATCACGGTTATTTATAGAAGAAAGAAGTATGCGGCTCACTCCGGGTATTCCGAAAACCTGCTCAATTACTATACTTCCGGCAACCATATCTGCAAGTGCCATTCCCATAAAGGTAATTACGGGGATCATGGCGTTTTTCAAAACATGAAGATAAAGAACAGCATTGGTGGTATTACCTCTGCTGTACGCAGTTCTTGTGTAGTCCTTACCTGCTTCCTCGATAACGGAGCCTCTGAGGAGCTTTGTAGCCATGGCTGCCTTTGGAAGAGCTATGGCAAATGCGGGCAAAATAAGGTATTTCAAGAATCCTTCAAGATCCTTGGTATATGATACAAAACCTCCCGGCGTAAAAATCTTAAGGATAACGCCGAAAAAGAAGGTCAATAATATTCCTGAGAAAAATGGCGGTACAGCCATCATGATCTGGTTAATAACCGAAATGACATGATCAATTATTCCGTTCTCATACTTGGCAGTGTAGATTCCAAGCGGAATTGAAATGATGACCATGATAACAAAGGACATTACCGCGAGGGTAAGTGTGATCGGGATCTTTTCAGCAAGCATGCCTGCTACAGGCATCTTGTAATCATAGGAGGTTCCCATGTCTCCCTGCAAAAATGCGAAAAACCAACGAAAATATCTGACAAGAAGCGGATCGTTGAAGCCCAGCTTCTCTCTGTACTGTGCTATAAGTTCGGGTGTTGCCTCTGTACCGAACATTCTGGTGACAGGATCACCGGGGATTAGACTAAAAGCAAGGAACACGCACAAAGATACAACGAATAAAGTAAGCACCATGCTCAAAACTTTTTTCAATATATATCTCATATGCGTGTTCCTCTTTTTTTAATAATGTAGTACACCAGTCTCGAAAAACTCGCCCAGTGTTACTGTGCAGGCTTAATCTTTGCTAAATCCTGCGCGTAAAGCGGATAGAATGTATATCCTGTAAATTTCTTGTTAAGTACTACAAACTCCGGAAGGTCCTGAATGTAAACATTAGCTGCCTTCTCTGCAAGAATCTTCTCGCATTCCTTGTAGTTCTTGGTCTTCTCATCATCATCTGTAGCTGCAACAGCTGCATCTAATGCTGCATCATAATCAGCATCATTGAAGTTCATGAAGTTGTTATGAGCATCAGATCTGAATCTGCTAAGAAGTGCATAAGCTGTAAGTGTAGAAGCGTCTACACCAACAACAGTTGACTGGAAGTTGCGGTTTGTGTAAACATCATCAAGCCATGAATTCCACTCAACCTCCTGGATTGTTGCGTTTACGCCGATCTCCTTGAACTGCTCTACAAGCACCTGTGCTGTATCAACATGCTGTGTGTAGTTTGAAGGAACAGTTATTGTGAAATCAAATCCGTTAGGATATCCTGCCTCTGCAAGGAGCTCCTTAGCCTTCTCGATATCCTGGTTGTAGGTATCGTTAAGTGATGCATCAAAGTATTTTCCAAATGAAGGGAACATACTACTTCCAATCTCAGTTCCCTTACCATCTGATACAAAGTCCATGATGGTCTGAGGATCGATTGCGTAGCAAAGGGCCTGACGTACCTGTTCGTTATCAAAAGGCGCCTCTGCGTTATTCAGGTAAAGAGCCTGAACAAGGTTCATTGTTCCTTCATAAACATCAAACTTGTCTGAAATCTGAGACATCTGAGCTGATGTTACGCGAGCATACATATCAATTGATCCACCCTCAAGATCCATAACAACTGAATCAGGGTTAGCTTCAATCTTAAGTGTTACGTCTGCGATGTATGCGGGCTCGCCCCAATACTCATCAAACTTTGTAAGTATTATGTTTTCCTGAGGTGAACGTGATACAAACTTGTAAGGGCCTGTTCCGATGGGGTTACCCTCGGGATCCTCGTTGGAAGCAGGGATAATAGCTACTGTCATGTATGCCAAGAACTCTGTGTTTGCTTCCTTAAGTGTCATTACAATTGTGGAGTCATCCTGGATCTCGACTTTATCAATATTAGAAAAAGCCGATATCAACGGATCTGTTCCATCGGTACCGGCATTACGCTCTATAGAATATTTAACATCCTCTGCCGTAACCGTGCTTCCATCATGGAACTTTACTCCATCTCTGAGTGTGAAGGTATAAGTCATTCCATCTTCAGAAATTGTATACTCACTGGCTATAGCAGGCTGAAGATTACCATCCTGATCAGGCTTTACAAGTCCCTCGTATACATTAAACAGTACCTCTCTGGTTCCCGCCGATTTTGCAATGTGCGGATCCATACTGTCAATATCCTGAGGGATACCTACGGTAATCTTAGAAAGATCATCTGCTCCTGCGGTGTTATCAGCGCTCTCCGTTTTACTGTCCGTAGTAGAACTAGCTGTCTCGGTCGCATTAGTTACATCCGGGGTAGACTCCTCTGCCTTTTTACTTGAGCATCCACTCAATGTAAGAGTCAGTGTCGTTAACACAACTAAAAGAGATGAAAGGCTTCTCCTTCCAATACTTTTCTTTATCATGTTACAATCCTTCTTTCTTTATTTAGTTTTTGTCCTATAAAACTATACGGAAAGAAGTCAGATATGTCAACAAAGCATTACTCTTTTTTCAGCAAAGGTGTGTTTTTATCTGTGGCGTCAGTAATGACTCCCTCTTCTTCCTTCTCAAGGACGATCTTAAGCTCATCCATGAAGGTATTAACATCCTTGAACTCGCGATAAACAGAAGCGAATCTAACATAAGCTACCGGATCAAGATTCTTCATCTTCTCCATGCAAAGCTCACCGATAATTCTGCTGGGAATCTCCTTCTGCTCAAGATTGAAAACCTCTGTCTCCACAGCGTCAACGATAGCGGTAATCTGTTCTGCGCTTACAGGTCTCTTATGGCATGCTCTGAGCACACCTGCTTCAATCTTCGCACGATTATAGGGTTCACGATTGTTATCCTTCTTGATAACAATAAGCGGAATAGTCTCAACCTTCTCATAGGTTGTGAATCTCTTACCGCAGGAATCGCAAACACGTCTGCGTCTGATGGATGTGTTTTCATCCGCAGGTCTTGAGTCAATTACACGAGTGTTGTCTTTACCGCAAAAAGGACACTTCATAGCATTAACCTTTCTGTGCATCTTGCACATCTAAAATCAATATTTAGGGTATAAATTCTAAACCCACACAAGTTATTGTAACATCTATAATCGCAATTTTCTATATAAAAATTGCAAAATCGCGCATAAAATTCACAAAAACGCGTAAACAAAAAGAGCAGTTGCTAAGCAACTGCTCGTAAAATCGTTAATTTTTATTTCTTCTGTAAGAAATCCGGAATTTTAAGACTCTTAGCTTCTACAGAGCTTCTTACTTCAGGAGTACGGTTAAGTCCTGATGCAGGTCTTGTAGGCTGCTGTACGCCAACAGGTCTCTGTGTCTGTGCTGACTGAACCGGACGAAGTGTATCGATAGTCGGCTCAGGAGCGATCTGCTGAACCTGAGGCTGTACCTGCGGCTGAACCTGTGCCTGCTGAGGTGCTGCACCGGGTGTAACGGGAGCAGCTGTAGGCTGCTGAGGTGCTGCTACGGGCTTTGCAGCAGGTCTTGCCGGCATAACGTTTGCCTTGTCATCGATACCTGTAGCAATAACTGTGATGTTACATGTATCAGACATTGACTCGTCATACATAGCACCGAAGATGATATTAACATCATCGCCTGCAAGATTTCTAATATAGTCAGATGCGGTTGAAGCGTCCATAAGTGTGATATCACCAGAAACATTGATGATAACATTGGAAGCTCCATCAATCTTTGTCTCAAGAAGAGGAGACTCAACTGCCATCTTAACTGCGTCTGCAGCTTTGTCATCACCCTTACCGGATCCGATACCGATATGAGCGATTCCCTTATCCTTCATTACTGTCTGTACGTCAGCAAAGTCGAGGTTGATTACTGCCGGTACATTGATAAGGTCTGTGATACCCTGTACTGCCTGCTGAAGAACTTCGTCAGCCTTCTTAAGTGCATCGGGCATTGTTGTACGTCTGTCAACAATCTGTAAAAGCTTATCGTTAGGAATAACGATAAGAGTATCTACATTGTTCTTAATTGTGTTGATACCTGAGAGTGCATTCTGCATACGAACACGAGCTTCGAAAGCGAAAGGCTTTGTAACAACGCCTACCGTAAGAATACCCATATCCTTAGCTATGCTCGCAACAACAGGAGCTGCACCTGTACCGGTACCGCCACCCATTCCGCAGGTAACAAAGACCATGTCAGCGCCCTTGAGTGCTTCGGTAATCTCTTCCTTGCTCTCCTCTGCGGCCTTCTGACCGATCTCAGGCTTAGCGCCTGCTCCAAGACCCTTGGTCAGCTTCTCGCCAATCTGCAAAAGCTTGGGTGCCTTGCAAAGCTGCAAAGCCTGCTTATCCGTATTAATTCCGATGAATTCAACACCGGAAATATTTTCTTCTACCATTCTATTTACAGCGTTATTTCCTGCGCCACCAACCCCAACAACGATAATCTTGGCACCGGATTCAGCCTCATTTGACTTAAGTTCAAGCAAGATAGTGCTCCTCCTTCATAACCTAAAACTCCTACAAGCCATTTTATAATTATTTTATACAATTTACAACCTTGAAAATTAATTTTTTTCTTCAAAAGTTATATTCTGAGTATTCTCATCATATTCTGACATTTCAAGGATGCCGCTCTTTCCCTGGAGTTCCGGCAAAATGTATTGTAATTGTATCACTTTTTCATCTATGTTGTCATTAGTTCCGAGACTAACTTCTACATTTTCGAAATAAACATAAAGGTGATAATCGCTGTCAAAGAAGATTTTATCTGCATTCAGGTCATATTTATTAAGTAATTGTGTAATATCAAGAATTTCAGCAAAAACCTCTTCATTTTCAACGGGAAGCTTCTCATGAAGGACTATATAGTCAAAGCTCAGTCCAAGTACAAGCGGAACATCATCGGAAGGGTCCTTCGAGGTCTCGACCACATATCCGTTTCTGTCAAAGTAGATATATCTGTCCAGGTACTTAACGTAGCCCGCTACTGCCTTTTCATAGACATTTATCCTGACCGTATCAGGTGCAAGGACCTCTACGTCCATCTTCTCAATAAAGGGAATGCCTGTTATGTCCTTGTTTTTATACTTCATGGACAGATAAATCGAATTCTTGCTGAGGTTATCCGTCATTATCATGTTCATGATCTCTTCGTCCGTGTAGTGGATATTACCCTCGACATAGACATTTGTTATCGTGTAGGTCTTGGAGACATGCAAAAAAGCCGAGAATAATCCGATAAGGATCACAATCAGCACAGCGCCTATTATAAAAAGGCTTTTATGAAGAAAAAACAGCTCCCCGAAGGACATTCGAGGAGTCTGTACCTTTCTTTTTTTTAATCTTCTGCGCTTCTTAGCCATTTACCCTAACCTTCAGACTTCAATATGCCTTGCGACGTTGAATACAATTCCAATCTCCGTAAGGAGGAAAAGCACGGCGGTTCCGCCATAGCTTATGAAGGGGAGTGTGATTCCCGTGTTGGGAATTGTATTGGTTACAACTGCGATATTAAGAATAACCTGAATTGAGATGTGGGCCATAACTCCGATAACAAGAAGTGCGCCGTACATATCAGGTGCGTTCTGGGCAATAATCATCATTCTGTAGATGAGAACGATGAACATAAGCATTACAGCGATAGCTCCGACGATACCAAGCTCTTCGCAGATAATTGAAAAGATCATATCGTTCTGAGCCTCGGGAATAAATCCAAGCTTCTGCATACTTTCACCAAGTCCCTTGCCGAATAATCCGCCGGAACCGATGGCATAAAGTGACTGCAGGGTCTGATATCCCTTGTCGTTTACGTATGCTTCAGGATCAAGCCAAGCAAGGATACGGGCAAAACGGAAGTTCAGCTCGCTATGATAGCCGGCCTTTACAACCAATGCAACAACTCCTGCCGCTCCTGCCGCTGCAAATGCAACCAGGGCTATAAACCTCCTGTATCCGGGTGTTGCAACAAAAAGCATAAGAAATGCGATTCCGAAAATAATAACTGCAGAACTAAGGTTACTTGTTATCTTCCAAACCAGGACACAAACCGGAAGCGGTACTGCCAGTACAACCCAGAAGGCCTTGGGATTGGTGATGTTTTTACTAAGCTTACTGATAAATGTCGCAAGCACGATGATCATCGCAAGCTTAGCTGCCTCTGCAGGCTGAATTGAAACGCCACCGATTTTTATCCATCTGGACGCCTTGTTGATTGTCATACCCATAGGTGTCTTAACGAGAAGCACCAGAACTATGGACAGCACATACGCCAGTGTCGCCATCTTTTTATATAAGTGATATGGAATCCTTGAAACGACTACCATAAGCCCTACTCCAAGAGCTGTTGGCAGCATCTGATGTTTTAAATAATAAGCCGAATCTCCCCATTTGAGTCTTCCATCATATGAACTTGTAGAATATAGCATTACAAGGCCAAAAACCAGTAAAAAGAGCACCACAAACATCATGCTGTAGTCAACATAGACCTCTTTCTTTGCCTTTTTCTTTGGCACCTCGCGGCTCATACCACGGGCAGCATACCCTCCTGCCCTCGCCGTACCGGCCATTCTTGCCATTCCTGCAGCCTCCATAATAAATCCCCCTTACAGACTGTTTACATAGTCCTTAAACTCTTTCCCTCTTACTTCATAGCTGGGGAACATGTCCCAGCTTGCACAGGCAGGTGATAAAAGAACCGCCTCGCCTGATACTGCATTATCACTACAGAACTTGAGCGCGTCCGCGTAGGTCTCCATAAATACATAGTCATGGAAGCCATGCTTATCAGCACATTCTGCAATCTTTTCCTTGGTAACTCCGATGAGTACAAGCTTCTTAACCTTGCCGTCAAAGGCCTCTATCCACTCATCATATTCACTGCCCTTGTCATATCCACCACCGATGAGATATGTGGGCTTGCACATAGCCTTGATGCCCTGGATAGCAGCATCAGGGTTGGTGCCCTTTGAGTCATTGTAATAATCAACCCCGTTCTTGGTTGCAACATACTCGATTCTGTGCTCAACAGCCTTGAATGAGCGCACAACACCAAGGATAGTATCAAGGGGTATATTCATAGCCATGCCCATGGCAATTGCTGCCATGACGTTTTCATAGTTACAGGTTCCCACCAGGTTCATCTCATGAACATTCATGATCTTTGCAGTGCTTCCGTTTTCTGCGAGCATTATGTCCTCACCCTCAAGATAGAAGCCATTTTCAAGCTTCTCCTTTGATGAAAAGAAAACAACCTTTGCAGGGCATCTTCCCGCAAAGTCTCTGGTGTATTCGTTATCATAATTAAGAACACAGGTATCGTCCTTAGTCTGATTATTTGTAATGTTCTCCTTCATGGCTGCGTAGCATTCCATGGTGTGATGTCTGTTCAGATGATCCGGTGTAATGTTCAGTATAGCAGATACCTTCGCATGGAAGTTCTCAACCGCCTCAAGCTGGAAGCTGCTGATCTCGCCAATTGATACCGTGTCATCTGTCATCTCAAGAGCTCTCTCAGCATAGGAATAGCCGATGTTTCCAACAACATAGGTTGATGAAAAATGAGCTGCCATGATCTCTCCCATAAGTGTAGTTGTGGTGGTCTTACCGTTAGTTCCTGTAATAGCCACAAGCTGTCCCTTTGCAAAGTTGAACGCAAGCTCTATCTCACTCCAGATAGAAAGTCCAGCATCCTTAAGGCGCATGATAAGAGGTGAATCCAGGGGAACAGCGGGGCTTGGCACTACAAGCACCAGTTCCTTTATCACATCATCAGGGAGCTCTCCAATTATGATCTTAGGCTCTGCACCTTCATAATCACCGAGCTTTTCCTTAACTGCACTTTCAGAAACCTTTGTGTTTTCATCAAAGATAACAGGCTCTGCTCCAACTTTTCCAAGGAGTCTTGCGCTGCCTATTCCGGAAATACCGGTTCCTATTACAAGTACTTTTTTACCGATTATATCTTTTGCTAACATAATATTCCTTTTGTCCTTCTACAGCTCTTTTCGTAAAGAGCCCTTGTCTTTACCTTAATCTTCAACAGTTGGCGGATCATAATCAGGAAGTCCCTCTCCGCCTATTGAATGGCCATCCTCAGGATTTATGAGATCGCCTGTTTCCGGGTCAATATAATAACCCGTTTTCTCGTCTATTTCAAATGACTTCCATATAGGCTCGCCATTCTCATCAAGATTACCGGGAAGCTCATCCTCCGGGATTTTCTCCCAGATTCCGTCTCCCTCTTCGCCTTCTTCATCGGCATTACCATCTGTTACACCCTCGGTGTTCTCCTGCATTATGGGATTACCATCTTCATCAAGGACAGGGTTACCGTCCTCATCAAGAAGAGGTGTGCCCTCACCGGTGTCTATAGGATTGCCGTCCGCATCCACAGTAGCCTCAGACTTCTGAGCAGCTGACATCATGATCTCTTTTTCTCTGAGCTCATCAAGCTCTGCCTGCTCCTCTTCAGTTACAGGCTCTGTCATCGGGATATTGAGGTAAGGAAGTGCCTCTGTGAGGACCTTTCTTACTATTCTGGTCGCAAACTTCGCATCAGCCTGATCCATTGCATTAGGTCTGTCAACAACGACATAGATTGCAATCTGCGGGTTGTCAGCGGGAGCGTATCCCATGAAGGATACTACGTACTGACGGTTCTTACGCGGAATAGTCTCGGCTGTTCCAGTCTTACCACCTATCATGTAGCCTGCAGGTCTTGCAGTTTTACCTGTACCCTCTTCACCTGATACAACCTTGTTACAATACTGGATGATTTTCTGTGAAGTTGATTCTGAAATAGTCTGTCTTAAAACTCTGGGCTCAATACTCTTGATTGTAGCGCCTGAGGAATTAAGTATCTTACGAACAACATGGGGCTCATAGTACTTTCCGCCATTTACCAGGGAGCTGAACGCAGTGATCATCTCGATCATGTCAACGTTAAAGCCCTGACCGAAGGTACCGGTTGCAAGCTCTGCGGATCCCATGTCCTGAGCGGCATAGGTAAGTCCTTCTGTTCTTGCTTCACCCGCAAGGTCAACGTTGGTCTTAAGGCCAAATCCAAAGGTCCTCTGGAACTTTGCAAAGGTATCGGCACCGATAACCTGACCGATTTTCATCATCGCAACGTTACAGGATATCTCAATACCTCTCTCAACAGAAACAGCACCATCACCATATCTGTTGTGGCAGTAGATCTTGTGTCCACCTATCTCCATGAGACCTGTACATTCATACACCTCATTACCAGTTATGCAGCCGGCCTCAATACCTGTTGCTACAGTAAAAGGCTTTGCTACTGATCCGGGCTCGTAGGTGTCGGATATGCAGAAATTTCTCCAAAGAGCGTTGAAATTCCACATTTTTTCCTCTTCACTCATCTCATCGATCATCTCCTGAGTGATGTAAACTCCAGAATCAAGTACGCTCTCGCCTGCTATTTTCAGACCTCTCTCATCAACTCTTGCCATTCCGATGAGATTGTCGGTGTTCTTGGTATCATTAAGGTCAAACTTGGGATAGCTCGCCATTGCAAGTACATCGCCGTTGTTCACGTCCATGATGACGCAGCCCACATTGTTTGCTCCATTACCCTGACGAAAAGCGTCCTTGTAGGTGTCGTTAAACTCCTGAAGGTACTTCTCAACTATGCTCTGGAGATTGCCGTCAATCGTGGTAACGATGCTGTTACCATCAGTTGCGGGAATTGTGGTTCTCTCTAGGTTTGAATCCTCATCAATATATCCGTAGGTACGGCCATTGCTGCCGCTCAGAGTATCGTTGTAGTATTCCTCAAGTCCGAAAATACCGTTGTTATCACTTGTGGTAAAGCCAACTACATCGCAGGCCATTGAACCGTTGGGATATTTTCTGACATAGTTTTCTTCAAACCATACACCCTGGATATTCTCGTCGTAGGTCTCACTTCCAAGAGTGATAAGTCCCTGGAACTCACTGATCTGATCGTAGGTAAGCTGCTTTGCAAGTACGTAGTACTGTGAATCAGGATGGTCTGAAAGGTAATTTCTGATTTCTCCCTCATCAAAGCCAAAGCATCTTACAAGAGCTGCAACGGTAGGCTCGAGATATTTGTTGTCTTTTCCTGAGAAAACAAGCTTTGCATCCAGAATTACGTTGTAGACCTTTTCACTGTATGCAAGTACTGTTCCGTTTGCATCAAGAATCTCTCCACGCCTGTAGGGTATTGTTGTTGAGTCGTACTTTTGCTGTGATAAAACCTGCTTTTCGTAGTCCTTTCCGTTATCCCTGTTGATAAGGATAAGTCTGATACTCAAACCAACAAAAGCTGTCAGTACTATTATGAACAGCACTGCCAGCTTTTTTTTCATTCCTATAGTAAATTTTTGTGCCTTACTCTTTCTTCTCATAACTTTAGTTTCCGTCCGGTATAGGAGCTAATTGTCTTACATAATCATTTCCGCCACCATCAGAATATGTTATGATCTGCCCCTCCGTCGCGTAAGTCATGCCATACTCACCGATGGCAATGCGCTTTATCTCCTCCAAATCAAGACTGCTGACAGCCTTGTTATAAGCTTCGTCATTATCCTGCTTCAGTGTGTTGAGCTGCGCCTCCAGAGTGGAAACCTGCTTAACACTTGCTGTGATATCAGCCTGAAGAGTTATATACCATGTCAGTATAATACCTGTAGCCAAAACTGCAAGTGACAAAAATAACAAATATCCAAAGCTCATGCGGTGTGCTCTTCTTTTTGCCTGTGCACGCTTTTGTACGTAAAGCGGCATTTCCCCGCGTCTTACGGGCTCATTTAATTTTCTTGCGGTATTTCCGTAAACATATCTCTTTTCCATAACCAGTCCCTCTATATTTCTCTTGAAAACTGCCTTTTGTTTAATTTTCCTCTCTTCTTTCAAAAACTCTCAGTTTAGCGCTGGCACTTCTGGAATTTTCCGAAAGTTCTTTTTCAGAAGGCAATATTGGTTTTCTTGTAATAACTTTTCCCTTTGATTTCTTGCCGCACACACATATTGGTATCTCCGGCGGACAAGTGCAGGGCTTTTCATTTTTCCTGAAATTGTTCTTAACTATTCGGTCCTCAAGTGAGTGGAAGGTAATCACGCAGATTCTTCCACCTGGAGCAAGAAAATCTATCATTCCGTCAAGTGAATTTTCAAGCACGTCAAGCTCTCTGTTGCAGGCTATTCTCAGTGCCTGGAAGGTTCTCTTGGAAGGATGTCCTCCCTTTTCTCTCATTCTTGCAGGTATCGCAGCCTTTATAATGTCGTTCAATTCAAAAGTGGTCTCTATAGGCTTTTCGCTGCGTCTTGCCACTATATGCTTTGCAATGTTCTTGGCGAATTTATCCTCGCCATAGTTTCTTATAATATGAAATATTTCCATCTCGGAAAATTCATTAACAATTGTTCCGGCGGTCAGCTCCTGTCTTCTGTCCATTCTCATGTCCAGAGGAGTATCGAATCTGTAGGTGAAGCCTCTCTCCTCGTTATCAAGCTGAAAAGAAGAGACTCCAAGATCAAGTAAAATTCCATTTACCTTTTCAATTCCAAGCTCTCTTATTCTGCTGACTGCGTTTTCATAGTTGTCACGAATGATCGTCACCTTATCTTTATAAGGCTCAAGTCGCTCAGATGCTGCTTTTATGGCATCCTCGTCCTGATCAATTCCGATAAGTCTTCCTTTATCGGATAGTTTGGCTGCAATATGGCTTGAATGACCTGCGCCGCCCAGAGTTCCGTCGACGTATATTCCATCAGGATCGATATTCAGATTTTCAATCACCTCATCAAGAAGTACTGAGTAGTGTTTGAATTCCATATTGTTCACCATTTGCTTTTGTTACTTGTGTTAAGTGGTTTTAAATGCTAAGTCCGTAGGCGCTCATCTTCTCAGCAATACTGTCGATATCATCAAAGCTTGTAGCTTCTTCCCATTTCTCCTTGCTCCAGATTTCAACGCGGTTACCGACACCGGCAACAATCGCATCCTTCTCTATTGAAGCGTGGGTCAGCCAATTGGCCTTAAGAAGTATTCTTCCCTGTTTATCAAGCTCCACATCGTCAGCTCCTGCCATAAAGAATCTTCCAAGCTGTCTGGCACCGGGTATATCCATGGGCAAAGCTTTAAGCTTCTCCTCAAAGGCGTCCCAACCTTCCTGATCAAACGCAAAAAGACATCCATCAAAGCCCTTCGTTACAACAAACTGCTCTCCCAGCAGATCGCGAAACTTGGCTGGGATGATCAGTCGTCCTTTTGCATCGATTGAATGGCTGTATTCGCCCTTGTACGCCTTTCCCATTAATATCTACCACTTTTCACCACTTTGTGACACTTTTTACCACCTACATGTATAATATACCATTTTTTTCTATTTAACAACCTTTCAGAAACCGCGTTCTGGCTGATTTTGAGCGTAAAAAAGCCTCCCACCGTCTGGTGGGAGGCTCGCCCATACAAGATATTGTAGTTGGTCGTTTTGATTGGCTATATCTTGATTTTGTTATCATTCTTGTTAGAATTAGAAAATTTTTATTAATTTATTGTGGTGGTTTTAGGCCTGGGATGCGCTTGGGTTTTATTTTGATTTTTCTTCAGACAACTAAGCTTGGGGGTTGGGGCATTTTAGTTGTTCGATTTTTTCGTCCAGACAACTATTTCTGTTATTCAGGGGCATTTAGTTGTCTTGGTTTTCCTTTCGGACAACTATTTCTCTTATTCAGGGTTATTTAGTTGTACTATTTTTCCTTTCGGACAACTATTTCTGTTATTCATAGCTACTTAGTTGTCTTAATTTTTCCGTCGGACAACTATTTCCATATAGTAAGGCAATCTAGTTGCTTTTCTTTTTCTCTCGGACAACTATTCTCATCAAATAGAGCATTCTAGTTGCCTTTCATTTTTTCTAAGACAACTTATCCCATCATACAGACAATTCTAGTTGCTTTTGATTTTTCTCAGGACAACCATATTCCGCAGATTAAGAGCCTGAATTGTTTAATCTTTTCCAAAATGCTTACTTATAAAAGCTTCTATCCCCTTGCTATTCAAAGGCATTTGCTGGGTTTCAACAGTAACAAGCAATTCTTCACCAAGAAATATTCCTGTTTTCTCATAATCTCTGAACTTCTTCAAATTATTTTCAACATATTCTGTATTATCAACCATTCCAAGGTGCTCCCAAAACACTACTTTTCCGTTTCGAGGATTTAATATAGTAAAATCTGGATATCTCACTTCACCATTAAAAATTCTAACCGGACATTCATATCTATAAGCTATTCCATTGGAATACAGTAAATTTGCAATAAGCTCTTCCGACTTTGATCGTACACGCTCTCCTCTTTTGGTCACATGAAAAGGCACACCATCGTCTATCTTTTTAGGCTGATACACAATATTCTGCCAACACAAAGCATATTCATCATAAGTCATTTCAGCTATGTCGATTTTATTCTTTATCTCCCACGGAAACTCTGCCGATATTAAAGATGTCTTTTTTTGATATTTATCCAGAAAAGCCTTGATATTTTTAACTTCTTCTTTTGCCACAGCTATATATTTCTCATCATATCGTTTCTGAGCAAGGGCTGTAATCAGTTTTTCATTCTCCTTCTTAATGTATTTTCCCATTGGCTCGCCTTTTTGCCTCTGGTAATACTGATAGTTTTCCCTGTTTTTTATAATCTTAAGGTTCCCATCAGGGGCCTTCTTCAATCTCTTTTCTCTTTTTGCAATCTCTTTAGTCAGCGTTTCCTGCCTTTTAGCCAATCGCTTCAAAAAAGTATAATCAGACACTGTCATTTATATATCCTCCAAAATCAGGTCCAGATGCAATCATAAGGGTTGGCCCCATAATCACATCATTTTCACTCAGTTCGTACAAAAAATAATCAATTTGCATAATATGTGAAAAAAGTATACTGAACGCATACTTATCGCCTCAGAAAAGCGACAAAGGATATTTTACATAAATCGGCATAAAAGTCAAGCCCTGATTTAGCAAACTGCTAACCAAGGCTTAAAATAACGTCATTCTTATCCAATTATTAATTTAAACAATATCAACGCAACCAGGAATACTACATTAACAATTGTAAACGCGATAATGTACTTTCCTCGTTTTTCCTTGTAATCATTGCCGTAGGCCTTGAAGGAAATGAGGCTGGCCATAGATGCGATCAGTGTTCCGAGGCCACCGACATTTACTCCGATAAGAAGCTCCTTGTAGTCAGACACGAAGCCAGACAGCATCAGGGTCGCAGGGACATTACTTATAAACTGACTTGCTATAAGGGCTATCAGGAATTCTCTTCCGTCTGATACGCTCTGCAGAAAATCTCTAACCGCGGGGATTCTTCCCATATTTCCAGTGAAGATGAAGAACCCGATAAAAGTGAGAAGCAGAATATAATCAGCTCTAAGAAGGATTTTTCCATCCATCACAGCAACCACCGCAAGGATGATGAGCGCCATAACGTACCAGGGCAGGACTCTCAGTACAGTTAAAAGTGCAAGCACAAAAAGTACCGAATAAACCGCAACCTGCTTCTTACTTCCAAAGCTCTTTACAACCTGGTAGTTGTCCTTTCTCTCGCCGAGGCTTCCCTTTCCATTTCTGATAAAAAATGAAGCAATCATCAAAAGCACCAATGAAAAGATGCTGTAAGGCAGCATACACATAATGAAGGAGCCGATACTCATTCCCGTAAGTCCGTACAGATAAAGGTTCTGAGGATTTCCGATGGGTGTGAGCATGCTTCCAAGGTTCGCAGCGACAGTCTGAAGGACGATCACAGAAATCATCATATCTTCTCTCCTGCAGCTGTGAAGCGTCATAAGCGCGAAGGGAACGAATGTGATAAGAGCCACGTCATTTGTGATGAACATACTTCCCAAAAAGCACATGAGTATCAGCACTATTGCAAGCTGACGACCGGTAGTAACTTTTCCAAGGAGCTTCTCTCCTATCTTCTCGAATATTGAGTTCTCACGAAAGCCCTGAATAACAATCATCAGTCCCCACAGGATTCCCAGGGATCTGAAGTCCACATATTCAAGGTATCCCGCATCAGGCCTTACCACAAATGCAGATATGATCGCAAGTATCCAGGCTATTACCAAAACCGGATCAGATACTATTTTTCTAAGATAATTTTTGACAGATATTTTTTTCATAATAAAAAATCTTCCCGTATAAACAAAATTGCTCCGAGAAGATAGTCTACAACAAAGTGATTATTGTTTCTACATATTTTTTAATTACACATAAAAGCGGGGACAAAATAATTTCTGTCCCCGCCATCATAGTATACGTACCTGTAATTATGAAGTATAAAAACAGTTACTTGATATCAAATTCCGGAGGCTCGTCAAGATGCTCTGATACATACTTGCCGTCCTTTTTCCTCTGCTTCACGCATTCCGTGAGGAGGTATTCTATCTGTCCGTTCACCGAGCGAAAGTCATCCTCTGCCCAGGCAGCGATGGCATCGTATAGCTTTGCACTAAGTCGAAGCGGAACCTGTTTTTTCTCAGCCATTAGTATAGACTGCCCGAATTAACTATGGGCTGAGCATCGTGATTGCCGCAAAGGACAACGAGAAGATTGGATACCATAGCTGCCTTCCTCTCCTCATCAAGCTCAACAAGCTCTTTTTCATTAAGTCTCTCAAGCGCAAGCTCAACCATTCCAACTGCACCGTCAACGATAAGCTTTCTGGCATCTACTACCGCTGCTGCCTGCTGTCTCTGAAGCATAGCTGCTGCAATCTCGGGAGCGTATGCAAGATATGTGATTCTAGCATCAACTATTTCAATACCTGCATCAGCAACCTTACTCTGGATTTCAGCCTTTATGCGCTGAGCTACAAGCTCTGTTGATCCGCGAAGACTTCCGTCATCAGCCTGTCCGTCACCTGTTGTATCAACATTTTCAGTAATATCATAGGGATAAAGCTTAACAACATTTCTTACTGCGGTGTCACTCTGAAGTGATAAGTACTCCTTGTAGTTATCAACTGAGAACACAGCCTTTGCTGTATCTGTAACCTTCCACATAACCGCAACAGCTACTTCTACAGGATTACCAAGTAAATCATTAACCTTCTGTCTGGAATTGCTAAGTGTCATAACCTTAAGTGAGATTTTCTTTGATGTGCCCGCGCCAGCCATCTGCATCTCTCCACCATTAATGGTTATGCCTGCAAGCTTCTTATTATCAGCGATATCTCCGCTCTGGCCAAGCTTAGTGTCAGCTGCAGGATTGAAGGCTGTGCAGAAAGGATTTACATAGTAGAAACCATCCTCCTTAAGAGTTCCGATGTACTTGCCAAAAAGTGTAAGCACCAGAGCTTCACCAGGCTTCAAAACCTTAAGCCCAAGTAAGGGGAACCAGCCAAGAGCAACATACGCACAGCTAAGAATAAACAAGAATAAATTAATGCCTTCAGATGTAGCAGCTGTGATATATACTGAAGCGCCATCAAGTCCCATGGCAGTGAACACCAGGAGTACTATTGAAAGCACATAGATGCAGCCAAACATAAGCATCATTGCCATTCCGTTTTTATGTCCCTTTATAATTTTTTCCTGTACTATTTCATTCATAACATTTACCTCCTAAATCAGTCTGTTTATATATTTATGTCTTATTGAAGTTCTGTTTTCTGAAAATCTGCTACCTCTGCATTACTGCCCGCATATCTTGATCTAAAGATAAGTGCCGCAACAATCATCATCGGAAGCCCTGCCAGGATGGCGTTGGGAGCGGGTCCCAAAAGTCTGAAGTTTCCGGTATCCGGCACACAAAGTGCCATCGGAATAGTCGCTGCTGCATTTATTGATCCATGTAAAATTGCAGGAAACCAAATGCATCCGCTCTTTTCATAAACCGCGTCACACAAAATTCCAAGTGTAATTGTGAATATGCAAAATACCAGCATTCCTGTAACAGGGAATCCGAAATAGCTGGGGCCGTATTCATATCCGATGAAGCCTATGAGAGGCCAGTGCCACATGCCCCAGATAATGCCGCCGATTATGATGCCCTTTGTTCTGCCGAATTTCTCCTTAAGGACGGGAGACATATATCCTCTCCAGCCTGCTTCCTCACCGACCGCTACGAACATATTTAAAAGCGGTGCATACAGTGCAGAAGATGCAGATGTAATAAGCATGTATGTCTGATAGGTAAGCCCCTGTGCTTCAAGTGCCTTCATAGCGGCTTCTCCTGCCTCTCCTGAAGCAGCCATTATATACTGTCCTGTCAAATCAAGATGCTTAGGGAAAATAAGGAAGTATATAGCTGCGCCTATCAGTGTAAGAAGAAACGGACCAAACCATGAAAACAGCAGTGTTCCGATATTCCCCTTGAATTTAGGCTTCCAGCCCATTCCCTTAAGCTTTACTCCGGATATCAGTGTTGCAACAAGCGGCACATACATCATAACTGCCATCAGGAGCTGACCTGCCGCCGCCCCTCCGTTCTGATATAGCATCCATACTGCAACCTGCATTACCCAGGCGATTATAAATACCCAGCGAAGGTATTTCATTAATTTTGTGTCTGTGTTTTTTGTAGTGTTCATAATATACCTCTTTCTTTGGGATGTAACTTTTATCTATTTGATATCATTATGATATCATTAATATTCTAAATGTCAACAGTTCTTCTAAGCATCAAATATAACAAAGACCGCAGACTCGAAATTGCTTCGCAATTCCTCATTGAAGCGCTGCGCGCTTCATACCAAAATAAAAGAAGGCACCAATCAGCAAGCCAGCTTGCATTGGTACCTTCTTTATTTTGCTGCGATGCTTTGCAGTATCACACGTTGAATCTGAACAGGATTACATCTCCATCCTGTACAACATATTCTTTACCTTCCATGCGGACAAGGCCCTTCTCCTTTGCTGCTGCAATTGAGCCCTCGCGAAGAAGATCCTCATAATTGATAACCTCAGCCTTGATGAATCCTCTCTCAAAGTCTGTGTGGATCTTACCTGCTGCCTGAGGTGCCTTGGTTCCGATTTTTATAGTCCATGCTCTAGTCTCATCCTCACCTGATGTAAGGAAACTCATAAGACCGAGAGTTCTGTAGCTTGCTGCGATAAGCTTATCAAGACCTGACTCTGAAAGTCCCATGCTCTCAAGGAACTCTGCCTTCTCGTCAGCCTCAAGCTCTGAAATCTCAGCTTCAATCTGAGCACTGATAACAAATACTTCGCTGCCGGACTTTGCTGCAAGCTCACGAACTGCTGCCACATACTGGTTAGATGCACCATCATCTGCAAGGTCATCATCCTTGACGTTAGCTGCGTAGATAACAGGCTTCCATGTAAGAAGGTCATAGGTGTTCATAAGAGCCTTCTCGTCCTCATCATCGAGC
The DNA here is from genome assembly GCF_000423945.1 of Butyrivibrio sp. XPD2002. Taxonomy (GTDB): domain Bacteria; phylum Bacillota; class Clostridia; order Lachnospirales; family Lachnospiraceae; genus Butyrivibrio. The sequence goes on from NZ_AUIY01000017.1 coordinate 44,661, forward strand.
TCAAGCTCTCTTGCCATCTTACCTGACTCAAGAACTTCCTTAATCTTATTAAGAAGCTCAAGCTCCTTAGCTGCTGTCTTGTCCATTCTTGCAGCCTTGGTGGTCTTTGCAATTCTTCTCTCAAGCACTTCGAGATCAGCAAATACAAGCTCAAGGTTGATTGTATCAATATCTCTTGCAGGATCAACGCTTCCGTCTACGTGTACAACATTAGGATCCTCGAAGCATCTTACAACGTGTACGATTGCATCTGTCTCACGGATGTTTGCAAGGAACTGGTTTCCAAGGCCTTCACCCTTGGATGCACCCTTAACAAGTCCAGCGATATCAACGAACTCGATTGTTGCAGGTGTAACCTTCTTGGAATGATAGAGGTCACCAAGGAGCTGCAGTCTCTTATCCGGTACAGCAACGATTCCCACATTAGGGTCGATTGTTGCGAAAGGATAGTTTGCAGCAAGTGCTCCTGCGTTTGTAAGTGAATTGAAAAGGGTACTCTTTCCGACGTTCGGAAGCCCCACGATTCCTAGTTTCATATTTATCTTATCTCCTTTAAAAGTGTTGATTTTACAAGCATTTCGAGCCATCACCTTTTCAAGGTGTTACAATTAGTGTTACACAGAAAAATAATATATAAGCATTTTTATGAACTTATATAACTTTCAATGCTTCCTCTACAAGCTCGATTTCTTTTTGCTTTTCATCCTCTGTAGTTGTGACGTACAAATTCATAGTTATTCCAATATTAGAATGTCCAAGAAGCTTCTGAAGAGTTTTTGGCTTCATTCCCGCTTCAATGCATCTGGTCGCGAAAGTATGCCTTAGGATATGCATTCCAAATGAGTTAATGTTAGCATTTTTGCATATTTTATACAATGCAGTATCATAAGTGCTATTCTTTATCGGTGTTCCCTTCCGGCAAAGGAATACAAATTCTCTCCACTCCATCGGAATCACTTTAATTGTACTATTCTTTAACTTCTGGTCTTTTAAAATCTTTATAGCTTCACTTGTTAGCGGAATTGTTCTGTATCCAGATGCACTTTTAGGCTCCCCGATTCGCCATTCCTTTGTAGAATGCCTATACTCCATAGACCGGCTAATTGTTAGCACCTTCTTTTCAAAATCAATATCTGACCATTTTAGTCCGACAAGTTCTCCTGTTCTCAGGCCTGTCTGTAAAATGAATCTATACTGATTTTCGTAGCTCTGATCTCGTGCATACTCTAGGAAGCGTTTCTGATCAGCCTTCTCCAAGGCTCTTTTTTCTTCCGAAGGTTTTCCTATATCACTACGCACTGACTTTTTGCAAGGATTATGGATTATAATATCATTTTCCTTAGCAAACTCCAGCATATTGTATAATGCTATTCTAGTCTGATACATTGTCGATGTCTTATATCCTTCTTCAGCCATATCGCTAAATATCTTCTGGCAATGAATAGGTTTAACCTCAACAAGAAGCATTTTTCCTATAACTTTGCTGATATTATGATGATATCGCTCTCTATAATTTCTCACTGTATTGGGTCTTACCGTTTTTTCTTTTATAGAAATCCAGTAATCAAAGAAAGCATCTACCATCATTGAATTTGCTTCTGTTATGCTACTGTGCTCATCTATGTACTTCGCTTCATCAAGCCATTTCCTACATTCCTGTAGTTTCTTAAATCGCTTTACTCTCCTTTTCCCTAACTTATCTACAAAGCCTGCATTATAAAGACCATCTTTCTGCTGAGTAATACCTACACCCAGCTCTTTACCTTTTAAGTCTTTTCCCATAATAAGCTCCTTTCGTGAAAAAGAAGCCTAAATACAGTACCTTATATAATACCATAAATAAGCTCCTTTGTGTTACATTTATTCAATCTACTTCTATGTTTTCGTTTATATACTTTTCAAATGCTTCTCTTTTAACTAGTTTTTTTCGTCCAACATAGAACACGAAAGGGCAAGATGGTTTCTTTAACAGTTCTGATAATTTATTTTGACCTATATTGCTTATCAAAGCTGCTTCATCTATAGTCAATAATATTTTTTCACTAATTCTTATATCTTTATAATTCATAAATCAATATCTCCTAAATTATTTTTTATTTAGTAGACAATTGATTTTTTTCATCTTGATAATTATTCTTCGTTTCCGTATATTACGTCTGCAAGTACCCCTTCATCTGCGCGAGCATTATAGTGAACATCCGAATTTGAAATCAGCATCAATTCTAACAATACTATTTTTCAGTTCTATAAATACCATCGGCAAACCATTGATGAATATCAAAATGTCCGGTCTGCGATAATAAACCTTACCTTGGATCCACATCTGAGACACTGCTGTAAAAGTGTTATTCTCTGGATGCTCAAAGTCTACCAGCTTAACGAAATCAAAATCTTCCTTACCATTTCTGCGAACGTTGATTTTAATATTGTTCCGGATCTGCTGATATAGCTTGTAATTCGTTGCAACGATATCTGTACCTGTATAGTCCTGTCGAAGTGTTTTAACGATGCGGTCAATATGCTCCGGAGCAATGTTCGGATTAATCTTTTTCAGAGACTTTTCAAGCACAGCCGGAAGGACGCACTCCTTCTTTGAAGCCCGCCCGGTTCCATCATTCAAATCATCTCTCTTGCTGGGATCAGCGTCGCAGATGATTATGTCATATTTGTATGGTTCCTCTTTCAACTCAGAGAGGATGGCCTGTTCAATATCATCTTCTGATATGAAATTACGCATATTGACGCACCTACCTTCCACATTAATTGTCAAAATTTATATTCTTATATATCAACCTTTTGGCTAAACTATCCCTTTGTCTTATAAGGTTTTCATTCTCCTTTTGTAGTAGCAGTATTCTTTCTAACATTGGTTTTACCGTTTCATGAAACTCTATTATTACATCTTCGCATGGAGTCACTATCTTCAACCTAGAAAATTTACCTTTACTCAGATTAGTCATAGTTGTCCCTGTGGCTCCAAATAATTCAATTGTTGGTTTTAAACGCTTACATGTATAGAATAGCCATTCCAAATAATCCGTATTTTTTAAAATGATAGAATTGAGCTTCCGTTGGAAAGAGGCCTGGGCTTCTCTCATTCTTCCTGAAGAAAATGTATTCCAGAGCATTACAAGAAAAGGAGAATACATTGACGGACGTCTGGACGTTATTTTAGGCGATCCCGAAGAAGTTCGCACAGTTAGCGTGCTACAGGAAGACAATACATACAAACCAACTCCAATGTTCAACCGCACAATTTTATCTGCCATAAATAAAAGCAAGCAGGAGTACCTGCGCTCAATCGCAGTATAAGGAGATTAGAGACTATGAATTACGAAGAATTTAAAAGCGAAATTAAAAGCCATATCCTGGAATACTTACCGGAATCATATTCAAATGCAGAGGTTTCCATTCATACCGTCATTAAAAACAATTCCATCCACCTCGATGGTCTCACCATAAAGAAACCTGAATCAAACATCTGCCCCAATATCTATCTCAATCAGTTCTTTGAACAATATGAGAATGGCAAGAATTTTGAAGAAATCATGCAAGCAGTAGCATCTATACGCTCAGAAAGTTGTGAGAATCCTTTCCCTGATGTGAATGATTTTACTTGTCTAGATAAAGTCAAAGACAAAATCCACGCAAAGCTGGTAAACAAATCCCGCAACGAAGAGTATCTTCAAGGAAAGCCTTTTACCGCCATAGAAGATCTCGCTGTAATCTATTACATCGAGGTCGAAAAAACCGAGAATGGAACCGCAAGCATTGTTATCACCGATAATATTCTGAATGAATAAAGTAAACTCAATAGAGGATATCCAAGAATTAAAAAAGAAGCGAAACAAGCCATGCCAAGATCATCTTGGAAATACATATCCTTCAATCAAAGATATGTGTGAACATTACAACATTTCCCCAGAGACCTTAAAGAGAAGAATCCGAGTATATCATTTGTCACTTAAGGAAGCTCTTACACGTCCTGTAAAACATACTGGTGGAATGCGATGTGAAGATCACTTAGGGCATATCTACAAAAGCAAAACTAAACTGTGCGAACATTACAATATTAGCCGCAAGCTTTTCGAATATCGGATAACTCACGGCTACACTTTGGAAGAAGCCCTTACTCTTCCTCCAAAAACAAATAAACCTGACAGGAATACCTGACAGGTTTTACTTTTTTCTATCCATCTTCTTTTCCATTTTCTCTGTATTTAGACTTCCTCTTGGTGTTACATTTACTGTTACAATCCAAAATCAAATATAAGGATTTATAAGCATTTTCATCCACTCCGAAATCGACCAAGCACTCTTCAAAGCCACTATTTATCAGCATTTAAGGAAATATAAGCATTTATATGAAACCGGTAATTAATTACGATTCCAAGTTTCATTTTTTATGTATCTCCTTTTAAAAATGCTTTATTTAAGCCATTTGTTATCTCAGCTTATTGTACCGAGTACCACGCCGGGCACCATTTATCTATTATGACATAAAAATAGCCCTGACACAGCGAATATATATTACCATGTCAGGACGGATTTGTAAAAACATGCAGTGACTTTTCCGGCACAGCGCTGCATTAATTAGCGTGGAATTTTCCGCTATACTCCTCTTCAGGAGTAAATACGGCGGCAGGTTATGACTCCTGCTTTACAATCGCCCTAAGGCTACGCCGCAATTTTTTATAAAATAGTTACCACTGAATCAATTGGATTCCTTTTTTTATCGCTAGATACACCTTTGAAATCGCTAGCGCGAAATCCCAAATCCAGGAAACAAATAGGATAGATGTTTTCTGGCAGGTCAAAAACCTTCTGTGTTTTAAGAACATCATTCACTCCAGCCCAACATGTATCCAATCCTATATCTGTTGCTGCCAGCATCATATGTGTTGCTGCAATAACACCATCTGTCAAATAGCTATTTCCACCCTGAAAATTACTTGCAGCATTTTTATCGGAACATACTAGAATTACCATCGGTGCTCCATTACGGCATGGATGAACACTGTCCATCCTCTGAAGAGCTTCTCCACTTTTTAGTATATACACTCGTTGTGGTTGTTTATTAAAAGCTGTTGGTGCTAAGCGCCCCGCTTCTAGAATATATTTCACTTGATCTTCTGTTGGCTTTGTATCGCTGTACTTACGAACAGACTCTCTCTTCTGAATAACTTTATTAAATTCCATATCTATAATCTCCTTTGCTACATTGATTCTGTTATTTAAAAGATATGTCAGTTATTCAAAAAATCCAAAACTCCACAGTAACATAGCAAATTTCATGAATCTCGTTCCTCCGGCGAATTTACTAAGTATAAGTTAAATAACTCATCCTCAATTATACGGGATGAATTTTAAAAATGTCAGTGAAAAATTTCTTACTTTATGCACGAAGATGATGAATTCTTTGATGAGGTAGACTGATAATAATACTCTGCATACCTCCGCTTTGCATGGTCCGGTCTTGTCCGGGCCTTTAATTCAAGGTTGCGCCGACAAGGCGCAATTTCCTCGTATTAAATAAAAAAAAGACTGTGCCCTCTTTTTTAGAAGGCACAGTCTTTTGACACTCACATCTTTTTAATTATTTAGAAGACGATTAATCTCATCAACCATGTCATTGATTGCACTAGCCTGCTGTGCAACATGCTCAGTATTTGTAGCATTATTTCCAGCCATGGTACTGATAGCCACAAACTGCTCGTTCTCACTTCTGATACTCTCTGCGATATTCTGGTTAATCTCAACAGTTTTTTTGATGATTTCTGACTGGCGTTTATGTGCCTCATTCATCTCTTCAATTGCATTAACCGAATCATTCAGCATTGTAGTCATTTCACTTATGTCGCCAAATACTGTCTTAAACTGTTCATTCTGTTCAGCAAGCTTATTGGCATTTATCTCAACCTGTCCTGTAATCTCTTCTACGTTCTTCTGAACTCTTTCAATTATTGCACCAACGTCCTTAAGTGAGCTCTGCGTGTTTTCTGCAAGCTTACCAACTTCAGTTGCTACAACAGCAAATCCCTTTCCAGCATCACCCGCTCTTGCGGCCTCAATTGAAGCATTAAGAGCAAGAAGGCTTGTTGATGACGAAATTCCCTGAATAAGTTCAAGCGTTGTTCCAATTTCTTCTACTGCCTTTAGAAGTCTGTCTGCAATATCTGTTGTAACTGCCATAGAATCAGAAACTTCAGAATTTATTCCCTGAAGATCATTTAATGATTTCTCATTTTCTTTTGACTTCTTAAGAAGGTTGTCAGATGTCTTCTCAACAGTCTCAACATTTTCTTCTACAATGCTTGCGCAATCATTAAGCTCTGACAAGTTTGCCATACTCTCATCTGCTTTATTACCAAGAATATTACTGTTTTTAACAAGCTCATCACTTGTTGCTGATAGCTCTTCTGCTGAAGCGCTCTCACTTGATGAGATATCCAAAAGAGTTGTTCCTGCAGTTACCATCTTGGAAGATATTGAACGAACAGCATCCATAACACCTGTAACACGCCTGTTGTTCTCTTCAAGCTCATCCTTTTTGGCAGTAATCAAAAAGTGTGAAACAAAGAATAAGAACATTACAAGGCCGGCTAACGAAAGCACAAGGCCTACAACACACATGATTACATCTGTAATAAAGAGTTCGTCTTTTACTGGCAAAAGAGCTGTGCCTCTGACAAACCATGCAATAAACATAGAAACAATACAAATACTGCCGGTAACGGACAGTAGCTTAATATCCATAAAGAATCCGATAAGTATCAGGAAGAAACATAAAAATCCCCAGAATGTTCTGGTCGGAACCATGTAAATAATGTAGTTCCACTGAAGGATAAGAACAACTGAGCAGAAAATCTTTCCTATTTGAAGTTTTCCATCTTTTAAATATCCATCTTCATCAAATGAAGACTTAAGAATCAGCATTCCTGTAATAAAGAAACACACATCCATGATACCGAAAATTATTACTGCGATCCAAGGGATAACCTGATAAAAGCCAATTGTCTTTTCTACTATGAACATTGCTGTAGCAAACATACAGGCCGATACCAGTGCAGTAATACCCCATTTAAAAACCGCAGACAGGTATACTTCAAAAGCAGATTTTTTATTCATTGATAATTACCTCCTGAGATAAATGGTTTATGTTAACTAGATTGTCACAACTATTTTACTAAATTCCGCAAATTCTCATAAGAAAATATCTCTGAAATTATTATTAAAAATCTCTGCGTTGAAATGAATTATTTATTTCACCTTGTATTACTCTCCTTTCTAAAAATAAAAATATGGTTGATAGTTTCGTTATGCCCTTTTCCATGTGCACCTGATTTTGGACATAAAAATAGACCAGTAAGTATCGGACGTCTCCGACCTTTGCTGGTCTATGTAAAGATATTTTGGGTATTCAAAGTTTTTGAGGGTCAATCATTTTGAGGGTCTAGTTTGAGGGGCTGGTTTGAGGGGCTGGTTTGAGGGTCTCTTGTGATAATAAACAAAACCAGGGTTAATCAGTTATTGAAACTGTCTAATCCTGGTTCTTTTAATGTAGGGATCATTCCCCTGCACTTCCTACTTGCTCTATTCGAAGAGTCATCTTGCTTTGCAAGCTTAATAGCACTCTCAAAAACAGTCCACAAGTTCTGAATGTCACTATCATTTTTACGCTCATCACCTTCAAAAGCATAAAAAGTAGCCATCATATTATTAAGAACGGGAATACCATCAAAGTCATGTGGAACTTCTGCACTAATAGAAAATTCCTTTGCAATTCCTCCTAAAATGGAAATTCGATTATCATTAGTAATGCCTTTATTAAACAATCCAAAAATAGTAAATGGATCTATGTCTTCCGGTATACCGTTTGCTTCTAGTTTAGGAAGCTTCATTTCGATGCTATCATAAACTTTTACAATTTTACCTATAAGTTCTTTTCTGTTGTTCCTATACTCAAGAAGCTTTGATGCAAACTCCTCGTAATAATCTACCCATTTGAATTGTTCTGTCATAATAGCACTCTTTTTCCACTTTCCTTACCATTTAATATTTTTTAATTTCTAATTCTGGTTTAATTACTCAATAACCTTCCAATATCCACCTTTAGTTTTACCAACCCTCTCAATAAAACCATTATTTCTCAAATACGCAATATTATTATCAATGGCTGTAGTGCTTATACCTATTATTTCTGAAAGCTCGTGTTTTGTTACATATGGATTCTGCTCAATTTCCAGTAGTATTGTCTGCCTTCTGGGATTTAATATGGGTCTATCCACATCGGAATTACCAACTTTTTTACCAACCTTTTTACCAACCTTTTTACCAACTTCATTAAGCCTGTTAAACGGAATCGTAACCACAATTGAATTTTCTCTAAAGGTAATGGCATCCTTGCCATATGTGTCAATAATGGTAGGAACTCCTCTTCCAGACTTTTCACTTATATGCAGTTGCAAGAATATCTCAGATAATTTCTCATTAACCGGAACAGACTCACCAAGATAAAACCCTTCCATTGTCTGTGCCGGTGCCAACGTTCCTCTGGATAATATTTCGATTCTATCAGAATAAACTGAAATCATCGGTTCATTTCCGGACGCCCAATAATTATGAAGTACTGCATTAATAATAGCCTCGCGAAATGCTTTGTTATCAAACAAAGGTACTTCTTTGCGTTCAACGACTCTGTCTGTTTCATCCGCTTGTATAATATTCAAAACATCTCCATACTGGAGCAAACTATCCAACGAATAAAGAATACAATTATTGCCAAATTCTCGAACAGAAAACAAAGGCGCACTCTTCGTTTTTCCCTCAAATATTGAAACTCTGAGCGGTATATGAGAATTATCTGATAGAAGCTGGGCAAGGCTCATTTTGGGAAGTAACTATTATTATCACTTACTTATCATCATGGCCAGGTCTGCCGAACTACGCCAGTACTTACGCCACCTCTACGCCAATATTTTATATTTTTTTATGAAGATATGGGAATTTGTGTGAAATCTATGATATGTGGGAATTCCGAAATAATAAGGCTTAAGAACTTATGGAGAGATACGTGAAATCAGGCACTGACGCCGATTCCTAGTTTCATTTTTTATGTATCTCCTTTTAAAAATGCTTTATTTAAGCCATTTGTTATCTCAGCTTATTGTACCGAGTACCACGCCGGGCACCATTTATCTATTATGACATAAAAATAGTCCTGACACAGCGAATATATATTACCATATCAGGACGGATTTGTAAAAACGTGTAGTGACAACTTTCATACACCTCCGGCCATCAGCTGTGTTATACCAAGTTTGTTGGAAATATAAGGGTGTACCAAGTAGCTAAAATAATAGCTAATAACAATTAAAAAAGCAATTATTCTAATTGGTGAATACTCACAGTTGTCTGCTATTTCCTGTATGGTAATCTTATCAATATCCTTTTTCGCCGTAAGCTCCTAAAAATAAGCTGTCAGGATTTCTTTTGCAGTTTTCCTCTTCATGTCAATCACCTGTAATTGATCATTAGCACGAATAATTTTTGTTTTACATAATTAAGTATATAACACACCTCTTAGCGTCTCAAATATAGTTTCCGCCGCAAGCTTTGACCCTGCAGGTGATGCGTGTCTTCTATCCTCAAAATAAAGATCCACAGCAGGATTCTTATGATATTCCTCCCACCATTTTTCACCCACAGGAGCCACGAGGCAATCGTGTTTCTTTGCTAATTTTCTATACCTTGCTGACATTTCAGGCTGAAACTCTTCATTATTCTCTTCAGTCCAGGTCATATAGTAGCAGGGCACAGCCTTTGTCTGCCTGATCCATTCCATGATAGTATCAGCCGCTTTCTCCATATCCTCGAACTCACCCATAGGATGTGCCACATGCTGCAATATTACGAAATCATAGTCTCCGAAAAGGATGTTGAATCTGGTCTGCTCATTCTCAGCATGGTAATCCAGGCCCATTCCGCCCTTTGTAAGCATAGTTACCTGCATATCAATTCCATTCTCAGCACAGATGTCTTTAAAAATCTTTGGCATATCATTGAAGTAAGTGTGACTGTTTCCAATAAAAAGTGTTCTCATACCGTTCCTCTCTCCTTGCATTACGTTATCCAGCAATATCCTCTTTTTCTGAATCAATCTTCCTTAACGTATCATCCAGTATCTCTTTTCTAAGTGCCACAAGCCAGTCAGAAAAAGCAACCGTATCAAATGCGTATGTTTTATTGAGCTCGTACTCATTGTCCGACCATGTATCTATGGGCGATTCATTATGCTGGATAAGGGCCTCAAGCTTATCCAAAGCCTTATATAGCTTTGCCTCCTTTGTCTCCTGAGCCTCCATTTCTTTATAAAGGTCAGCCATATCCTTTGATAACTCTTCCGGAAGCGACTTAACCCATTTATTCAAAAGAGAATCTTCAACTTCTCTGTCGTCATCTGTCTTAATAAAAGTAGGAATATCCCCGGTAAAGCATTCACCCAGGTCATGGATGAGACACATATCCACTACCTTGTCTATATTAAGGTCCGGAAACTCATGTCTCAAAAGAAATGCCATGAGTGAAATTCGCCAGCTATGCTCAGCCACGCTCTCAGTTCTGCGATTTGTGGTTGTGCAATGGCGCGTTGTATCTTTTAACTTCTCAGCAACATGTAAAATATCCAGGTACTCTCTTGCATTCATACTTCTTCTCCTCTTTTATAATTCCCAACAACAATGTTCTCTATAAATAAATCAACGTATAACACATAATTATATAATTGTATTATTTATCAGTCTGAAAGCTGTCTACCAGCTCCTGAAGCTCGACATACCTGTCCATCTTTCTCTCTATCTCGGCGTCGACCTCTTCCTTTTCCTTACTAAGAGCCATAAGCTTCGGATAGTCAGTAGCTGATTCTGCTATCTGTGTTTCAAGCTCAGCGCTCTTTTCCTCAAGAGCTTCGATTTCTGCTTCGATGTTGTCATATTCTCTCTGCTCCTTAAAGGAGAGCTTTGTCTTCTCTCTGGGAGCACGATACCTTCCCTTTGATGACTTATCCTCTGAAGACTTATCATCGGTATTGGACGACTTTCCACCACCATTGGAAGCACTCTTGGAACCAGATACGTCCGCTGCTAAAGCTCCTGCTTCCTTTTTGTGAATAAGATAATCCGAGTAGCCACCCTCACTCTGATACAGACTACCGTCCTCTTCAAAGGCGAATATTCTTGTCACTACTCTGTCAAGAAAATACCTGTCATGGCTTACAGTTACGATAATTCCTGCGAAACCGTCAAGATAATCCTCCAATATTCTAAGAGTCTGAATATCCAGGTCATTTGTAGGCTCATCCAGGATAATGACATTTGGCTGCTCCATAAGAACCCTCAAAAGGTACAGCCTTCTCTTCTCGCCGCCTGAGAGCTTGGAGATAGGCGCATACTGCATCTCAGGATTAAAGAGAAATCTGTCACACATAACAGATGCAGAGGTAAGTCCGTCTGTCGTTCTGATAAACTCCGCTGTATCCCTTATGTAATCAATTACTCTCTTGCTTTCATCAAGGGCTTCATTTTCCTGACCAAAATAGCCTATCCTGATGGTCTGTCCGATCTCAACAAGGCCTGTATCCGGCTCAACCTGCCCCACGATACATTTCATGAGAGTTGATTTACCACAGCCATTAGGTCCGATAATACCTATTCTGTCCAGCTTGTTAAAGGTATATGAAAAATCCTTAAACAGGGTCTTTCCCTCATATGCCTTGGAAATTCCATCAAGAATAATGGTCTTATTGCCCATCCTTGTGGGAAGTGAAGAAAGCTCTACCTGCCTCTCTTCCTCAGGACGCTGTCTGTCGCGCAGCGCTTCAAATCTCTGAATGTGGGCCTTTTGCTTGGTGGAGCGGGCTCTTGCACCTCTTAGCATCCACGCAAGATCCTTCCTGTAAAGGGAAGCCGCCTTCCTCTCCGCAGCCTGCTCGTAATCCAGGCGCTGCTGCTTTAGCTCCAGAAATCCCGAATAGTTGGACTCATAGCGGTAAACGCTGCCCTTATCTATTTCAAGTATCTGATTTGTCACCTCATCAAGGAAATATCTGTCGTGGGTGATCATGAGAAGTGCTCCCCTGAAATGCTGAAGGAAATCCTCAAGCCATTCGATCATATCGGAATCAAGGTGGTTTGTAGGCTCGTCCAGTATAAGCAGATCAGAAGGTGTCATTATTGCCGCTACAAGAGCAGCTCTCTTTTTCTGTCCGCCTGATAATATCTCAGGATTGCACTCGGGATCATCGATTCCAAACTTTGCAAGGTTGGCCTTGATTTCACCCATCTTATCCCAATGGTCACCGCCTGCGTAGATTCTACCGGCAATATTTTCCAAAAGAGTTTTATCCATATCAAATACAGGATTCTGTGGAAGATATGAAATGCGAAGGCCGTTACTGATTATTACCTGTCCGCTGTCAGGTGTGGTAACTCCTGCAATGATTGAAAGTAATGTTGATTTACCTGTTCCATTGGTGCCAACAACACCAATCTTATCCGTGTCGTTTATACCTACAGAAACACCGCTGAGAACAGGCTTAGACATATATGATTTAGAAACGTTTTCTACATTTAAGATATTCATGCTCTTATTATAAAACGGTTAACAGATTCTTATCTATACAAACCTGAGCTGCAAAGATCTTTTCTACTGAGCCCTCGAAAAGAACCTTGATTCTTCCCTCGATAACAGACTTAACTATGCCCTGTCCGTATTTCTGATGAGATACTACACATCCCTCAGGAATAGTGTTTTTAATATCATCATCTGAAAGCGCAGGAAGCTTGGGAAGCTTAGGCATAGCCACGTATACCTTCTTAACCTCTTCCTTCTTTTCCTTATATGCATCATTTGCGCAAAGGCCATCAAGAATAAAGTCAAGATTCTCGTTAGTAAAGAATACTATAACGTGAGCAAGCTTTCTCTCAACGCCCTCTTTCTGCATAAACCTATTGCCATTTCTTATGAAAAGTATAGCTCTGCTCTCAACTGACTCATACTGTGCAATAAGCTGCTCGATAATGCCCTTATCACGCTCTGTCAGTGCAAGATCAAGGCCTGCTGCCTCTGCTTTTCTCTTGATAGCAGAATAGTCTTTTTCAGTAGCATAGAGAACATAACGGCTGTTCATTACAGTGTCAACGTGAAGTGTAGAACCGCTCTTTGCAAACTGCCACAAAAACTTATCTCTGGCATCTGCTCTCTCATACATGAGAAGACCCTTCTCCTCGATTTTTTCACATACCTCTTCATAAGTGTACAATAGATTGTTCATGTTTCTTTTTCCTCGCTAAAAATAAAGTCAAGGAATTATTATACACTTTAACTTTTCTTATTCTATTGTCAAATTCCCCAAAATATCTCATGAAAGTAAAAGAAATTTTTAAAAAATATAAAAGGAAAACTGCGGCTTTTACAACCGCGGTTCTCCTTTAGTTTTTCACATAGGATGTTTTGTTAAAAACTCCCAAAACACATTACAGATTTACATTGAACAGGTTTCTCAGCTGGTTAACAACATCATCACTGTTAGCCTTGATCTGAGCTGCCTCATTGATGTTGGAGAGCTTCTCAAGATCTCCTACATTGTTGAAGTTATAAGCAATTGTGTAAACCGGAATCTTAAGTCCGCCTACAACAGGTGCGATACGATCCAGTGAATATCCTGTGTTCTGCTCACCGTCTGTAAGAACAAACAGCATCAGCTTTGCATCCGGAACTGTCTCAGCATAATCCTCAAGCATCTGCATACCTGTAAGCACTGCGTCGTATGTAGCTGTTCCACCGCCTGCAGAGAGGTTCTTAACTTCACCTGAGAAATAAGCTCTCTGTGTGGGATCAAACTGAGCTATAGGAAGATTGATATTAACCTCACTTGCATAGCTTACAAGTCCGATATAGTGGTCTGAGCTGATATATGTTGATGAGTTGATAAGTGACTGCTTAAGTGAGTTAAGAGGCTCACCATCCATTGATCCTGATACATCTGCTACGAAAACAGCAACGATAGGCTTACCACCGTTCTTATTCTGCTTCCAAACCTTCTGGGCTGCGATATAATCAGCACCTGTCATTCCTGTGTCCTGGGAAACATAGTCGTCATCCTGGTTAAAGCCCTTGTCTGTTGCAAGCTTCTGCATATCACCTGATAAGCAGAAATCGACGAACTGCTGAGCTGCGTCTCTTGCGGCTGCATCTGAGTTCCAGTCAAAGAAATATGCGGGGTGATCATGTCTGAGTCCAACAGGTGTGTAAACGTACTTCTTAAGCTCGGGAGTGTTTACATAAGCCTGCTTCTCCATTACCATCGCATTGATGATTCCCTTTGCAGCCTGAGTTCTGAGAACACCTGTGGTATATGCTACCGGTGGTGAGGTCTTCTGATAATCAAGGAGTGCATTGGTTGCTGTTGCTGATAACGGATTTGATTCATCAAACGCATAGAGCATGGATGAAAGGATATTAAGTCCTGTTGCTGATGTGTAAGGGTTTGTGTAAGCGAACTTAAGCTCGTTTGCATTAGCTGCTTCAAGAATTCCCTTTACGGTTACATCACCGTGGGCTTCTGTGTACTTGTCGTAGATATCCTTCTGCATAAGGATTCCGGCAGTATTACCTGCAAGTCTGTCTGTGAGAAGCTCGGGCTTAAAGCCGTTAGCCTCTACCATCTTACCAAGCGCTTCATTTGAAGGAACATAGATGTCAGGCTTATAACCGCCGTTTGCCATGTATGTTACAACCTCTCCTGAAGAGATTTTTCTGACTGTCACGGAAACGCTCTTTCCGTCTGCTGTTGCACCGGACTTATTGAACTTCTCAGCCACTTCATTAAGCCAGTTATCAGGTGCACTTCCTGAAAACTCGGAAGGTGCTGCGATCTCAAGATTGATCTGACCGCTACCCTGAACCGTGATAGGGAAAGTATCGATATCAGCAAGGGTATCCGCTTCTGAAACCTCGTCTGAATAAATATCCAGAATAGGATTTTCATTTTTTGTGATATCAACCTTTGTCATAAGGGATGTCAGTTCCTTCTTGGCCTCGTCCTCCGAAAGTGTGCCTACTGAAGCATCCTTGCGCACGCTGCTGCAGCCTGTAATTGACGCAGCTACCAGGGCTACTGTAAGCACTGTTGATAATAATCTTTTCTTCATGAGTAAATTCCTCCCTCTTCTATCTGTGAAGTAAGGGCGTTTTTATACACCTCTACCTCATTTATGCCGCTGCCACTGTCGCCCTGTGAGTTAAGAAACTCAGTGACTGCAACAATAAATTCTTTTGTGGTCTTTAACAGTCTGTTATTGTCCTCAGCGCAGTTCTTTGCTGTGAGTTCAACAACGTCCAGATCGTTCTTTGTGTTAGGACTTGAAACTGTCATTATGTTAAGGAGCTTTCTGACATTTCTGCAGATATGCTGCTCAACCTTATCAAGAATCTCTTCTGTATCTCTAAGTGCGTCAGCCCCGTTGCTATCGAGAAGATTCTTAAGACGAAGCTGATAATCATCCATCTGAACCATGGTCTCTCTTACACTTGTAAGTGCCACGTTCATCTCCCCGGCTTCGCTGGGATTTATCTGTGAAATAGCCTTCATCCAGTTATCACTTTCAGTCATAAGGCTGTTCTTTATCTGAACAGGATCAAGGTTCCCCTTTACCTTAAGGACAGGTCCTGTATGTGAATCGGCTTCCTCAATGGCTGTCTGCTTTTGAAGTGCCATATATGATGTTGCGGCCATTATGAGAAATACCAGAAAAACAAGTGTCCCTGCTCCCAGAAGAACCGTGACAATTCCCGAAATGGTCCTGAATAGCCTGATTCCGGCATATACGATCACGGTATCCCTTGTAGCCACCACAATGATTTTAAGGATGAGCGTTAAAATAAGCACCGCCGCTCCAACCTTAAACCTAGACATATTCTGTTTGAATTTCCCCTGTAAAATATCCTTACTCATTTCAACTCCTTAGCTGCATTTTCAAGATCACTACATCTCTTCATGATATCTGCCATAAGCACCTGCCTGTCGGACTCAGCTAAAGTCCTGACCGAGACACTTATTGCATCAGTTATACCGGACAGTTGTCCACGAAGGCTTTCAAGTGACAAAAGCTGTTGCTCAATTACCTGCTTTGTCATGACATCCGTCTCTTCGATCTGAGCAGATGCATCATTCATGGCGCCCTTTAATGTATCTATCATTGCTCCCAGATACTGCAGTCTTGGCATCAGGAGCCTTAGCTGCATATCGTCGCCATCCTTCGTCCATCCAGATATCTTCTGAAGTATATCTGAAAGCGATCCCTGAATTTCCATTATATCACAAGGAAATTGTCTGATTCTTGCTGCAAGCTGTTTTTCCATACCTTATCTCCCGGATCATTTTACCTTCTAAACAATGAAGGCTTCCCCAAGTTATAAGTATACGTCATCAAAAGCGGTATTTAAAGCTAAAACAACGTAAATCTGAGACTTTCTTTAATACAATCATAGGATATATTCTGCAAAAATATTAGGCATACATTGGCAAAATACAAAAAGCTATTTCACCAACATATGCCTATTCTGAAATAAAACGCTATTTATTTATTCTTTAAAACTATTATGCGATCACTCCAACATACTCATAGCCAGCATCCTCGACTGCTGCCTTGATAGCTGCCTCATCCACATCCTTAGAGTTTGTGATAGTAACAAGATTGTCGTTGTGGGATGCAACTGCGCTGTCGATACCATCAATTGCCTCAAGCGCCTTCTTTACATGAGCCTCGCAATGCTCGCACATCATTCCTTTTACTGTGATCTTCATTTCGTTTGTCTCCTTTTCATCTTCAATATTTATATCTGCGCCAGCACTATCAGTGTCTGTCGCTTGTGATATCAATTTTCCTGTAATCGCATTTTTAATAACCTTATCCCTTGAGCCATCATAGGGCTTTATCCAGTTAAGCCGAAGGGCATTAGATACCACGCAAAAGCTTGATAATCCCATAGCTGCTGCCCCGAATATGGGATTGAGCTCCCATCCGAATGCTGCCACATAGCAGCCTGCAGCAAGGGGAATTCCCAGAACATTATAGAAAAATGCCCAGAAAAGATTCTCGTGAATATTCCTAAGGGTACTCCTTGAAATCCTGATTGCTGCTGCCACATCCCTGATGCTGCTCTTCATAAGAACCACATCAGCGGCATCTATTGCAACATCGGTTCCGGCGCCGATAGCTATTCCAAGATTAGCTGAGGTAAGAGCCGGTGCATCATTAATTCCATCACCTACCATGGTCACAGTGCCATGCTCCATGAGCTCTCTGATGACCGCTTCCTTGCCGTCAGGCTTAACGGAAGCCACAACCTCATCAACTCCTGCCTGCTTTGCAATCGCAGCTGCAGTGACCTCATTGTCACCTGTAAGCATTACCGTGTGAATTCCCATCCTCTTAAGCTCTGCTATGGCGCCTGCTGAATCCTCCTTTATAACATCAGATACTCCGATGACTCCAAGAAGATTACCCTCCTTTGCAAAAAGGACAGGCGTTTTTCCGTTCTGGGAAAGCTCTGTGATTCTCTGCTTTACATCACTGCTTACCTTGCCCGTAACGCTCTCAATATATTTAAGGTTACCACCATAAATTGCAGCATTTTCAAGCTTGCCCTTAAGTCCGTTTCCGGATAGTACCTCAAACTCTGTGGTCTCTGCTAAGAGAACCTGATTCTCTTCAGCATATTCAGTTATGGCCTTTGAAATCGGATGCTCACTCTTAAGTTCAAGAGCATATGCAGTCTCAATAAGCTCATCCTCAGAGGTTCCGGGTGCAGGAATGATATCCGTCACCTTCATTTCACCTGTGGTTATTGTACCTGTTTTATCAAGGGCTATGATCTGAGTCTTTCCTGCCTGCTCCAGGGAAGCAGCTGTTTTAAACAGTATTCCTGTTTTGGCTGCAACGCCGTTACCAACCATGATTGCCACGGGAGTTGCCAGGCCAAGGGCACAGGGGCAGCTTATTACAAGTACCGAAACAGCTCTTGCTATAGCATAACCAACACTCTGACCTGCAAGGAGCCATGCGGAAAATGTCACAAGAGCGATGCCGATTACAACAGGAACAAAAACTCCCGAAACCTTATCGGCGATCTTGGCAATCGGAGCCTTAGTGGCTGCCGCGTCACTTACCATTTTGATAATAGCAAAGAGCGTTGTATCCTCTCCTACTCTTGTGGCCTCGCAGACCATGTAGCCTGAAGTATTGATGGTTGCTGCGGATACACTGTCTCCCACTGCCTTTTCTACAGGGACACTTTCTCCTGTAAGCGCTGACTCATTTACCGCGCTTTCTCCCTCGGCCACGATACCATCCACGGGTATACTGTCGCCGGGTCTTACTACGAATCTGTCACCGACCTTTACCTTTTCAATGGGCACTATCTCTTCAGTGCCATCTCTTAAAACAACTGCCGTTTTCGGTGAGAGGTCCATCAGCCCTTTAAGTGCATTGGTGGTTTTTCCCTTTGACCTTGCTTCAAGCATCTTACCAACTGTGATCAGTGTGAGGATCATGGCTGCTGCCTCGAAGTAGAACTGATTCATGTAGTACATTATCAGCTCCTTATCACCGGCAAGCACCGCTCCTGTCATGGCAAAAAGTGCAAACACACTATAGCCAAAGGATGCTGTCGCACCAAGAGCTACCAGGGTATCCATGTTGGGAGACCTGTGAAGCAGCCCTTTAAATCCGCTTATGAAAAACTTCTGATTGATAACCATTACCATAGCTGAGAGCAAAAGCTCATACAATCCCATGGCTACATGGTTGCCGTCAAGAAATGCCGGCAATGGCCATTTCCACAGCATATGTCCCATTGAGACATACATCAGCGGAATCAGAATAATGACTGAAGCGATAAGCCTCTTCTTCATCTTGGGTGTCTCTGTGTCCTTAAGAGACTCATCAGAAGCAGACGCAGCGCCCTTATCAGCGCTTCCGGCCTTCCTGCTTGCGCCATAACCTGCAGCCTCAACTGCAGCAATTATATCCTCCGGACGAGCTGAGCCCTCCACTCCCATTGAGTTTGTAAGAAGGCTCACTGCACAGCTGTCAACGCCATCAACGGCACTTACTGCCTTCTCAACCCTTGTCTGGCAGGCGGCACAGCTCATTCCTGTTACGTTATATTGTTCCATTTTCACTCCTGTCCAAGGAAGCCAATTCTCACTCTGTTTATAAGAGTAGCTTTAAGAAACGATCACTTCATAAGCTTCTGCAGCGTACAGACAAGCTCATCTATTACTTCCTCGTTTCCTTCCTTTATGTTATCAACTACGCAGGTCTTCATGTGATTAGCAAGTAAGACCTTATTAAAACTGTTAAGTGCAGAGGTGATAGCTGAAACCTGGGTCAGGATATCAGTACAGTAAGCGTTATTTTCAAGCATTCCTTCAACGCCTCTGACCTGTCCCTCAATCCTCTTTAGCCTGTTCATGAGGTCCCTGAATTCCTTATCATCTCTTTTCTTGGTTTTACCGGTGCAGCAGCATTCACACGCTTCCTGCATCACCTCATTTTTATTTGAAACATCTGCCATAATTCATCTCCTATTGCATACCCCCATAGGGTATCCTTTCTGGCAAAATAATATACCCCAGTGGGGTATATTGTCAATTAGATATTTTTATTTATTTGAATTGTAGTTCTCGTAGGCCTCTGTCTGGATTTTCATGAACTCTTCATAGCCCATGTTTTTCAGGGTGCTCATATAGTCATCCCACTCTTCATTAACGCCGCCCTCAGTTACCCATTTAGCCTGATTGGAGGATACATAGGTTCCTATATCAGTGTATAGCGTTGCAAGAGTGCCAAGCTGCTCCGGGGTATAACTCACATTGGGATAGGCCTCCCTTGCATACTGCTTCATATCTTTATCAAGCTCCAGCTTTAATGCATCTCCGTTTTCCGCATCATAGGTCACTTTTTCATCAAAACCGTCTGCCACATACTTAGGTCCAAAATCCCTGAGGGAGTTTATCCATGCAAAAGTATCTGCAGTATTTCCGTCATTTGGCTCCAAAACTCTATAGGTGCCGTTTTTCTCATCCTTGGAGGTACCAATTCCAAAAGGTCCGTAGAAGTTTTGTATGGTGGCATCATCCGTGTAGAAGCTGTCCGCCCAGGCAAGTAAAGGTCCCGGATCCTCGCAGGATGCTGTGATCACGAACTCATATCTGCTGTAATTCCAGTGCTCCGGATCAGAGGAAACATAACGATTACCATCCGGACCCTCCAGGGCAGGGAGTGCTATGTACTGATCTGCATTCGAACCAAAGGTGGCATCTATAGTCCACCCCGGAGCGCAGCCAACTACAGGAGTTTCACTCATAAGCTTGGCATCGCGCATGGAGGAATCCTCCGTAAATATCTCCGGATCGATAAGACCCTCCGAATAGCACTTATACATCCAGTCTATACCATCTTTGTAGCCCTCGAAGGTGGGCAAAAATACCGGCTGACCGTCTTTAATTGTCATCAAGTAGGTTCCATCTGCCCCTATCGTAGTTCCAAAGGGAAGGCAGAAGGACATGACTGTATCGGCATACCCCTGTGCAAAGGGTATCTCATCATCAGGATCGCCGTTTCCGTTTGCATCATTGTCCTTAAAGGCTTTAAGCACCTCTTCAAACTCCTCGTAATTCTGAGGCACTGACAGTCCAAGATTATCGAGCCACACCTTGTTTATAAACATCTGGTTTGACACTATGGGGCGACAGGGCTTTTTGGAGGGAAGCCCATAAATATGCCCATCCGCAGAATAAGTAAGAGCCCTCATGGTTGGATCCTCTTCCATTATCTTCTTAAAGTTCGGCATATAATCATCAATATAATCATCAAGCTTAAGGAAGGCTGCTGAATTATTCATGATCTCCGCCTCTGAAAAGCAGATAGATCCCATGAATGCATCGGGCAGATTCCCGCCTGCCATAAGCACAGCCTTTTTATCACCCCAGTCAGGATTAAGAATGGTATTCCAGGTAAGCTCCATCCCCTTCTCCTTTGCAAGCTCATCAATAAAACCGGTGTGGTAATTCTCACCCCAGTCAACCCATCTCACCGTAGTAATCTCATAGGACTTAAGTCCACTCTCCGTTTCCTCCGGCTTCACATTTTCAGTTACGGCATTTCCTTTACCGCACCCTGACACTGCCATGCACAGGCCCAATACCAATGTTATAAATAACCTTTTCACTTTCATTTTCAATACCTCTAAAAATCGTCAACCCTTTACAGCGCCTATCATTACACCCTTATCAAAGTATTTTTGTAAGAAAGGATAAAGGATCATGATCGGCAGGGTTGATATAACAATCGAAGCATATTTCATCATATCTGAGAGGAGCCTTAGCTCCTGCGCCATTGTTCCGGTGGCTGCTCCAAGAAGAGATTCATTGGTTATAAGTATCCTTCTAAGGAGGAGCTGCAAGGGCATCAGCTTTTCATTCTGAAGATAAATAAGTGCATTGAACCAGGAGTTCCACTGGGCTACTGCTGTCCAGAGACCTACAACTGCCAGGATAGCCTTGGAAAGCGGAAGTATAAATTCCAGGAAAAACCTGATGGTTCCGCAGCCATCTATCTGCGCTGCTTCCCACAGGGATTCCGGAACGGATGTCTCAAAAAAGGTCCTGGCCACAATGATGTTATAGGAGGATGCAGCGAAGGGAATCACCATTACCCAGAAGGAATCAAGGAATCCAAAATTCTTCACCACAAGATACGTAGGAACAAGACCGCCGCCCACAAACATCGGAATCACATAAAAAATGTTTACGAGTTTTCTGTAGGGCAGATCCTTTCTGGACATGGCATAGCCCGCTGAGATGTTGACGACCAGCGCAATAATTGTGCCAACCACTGTGTAGATGATCGTGTTTATATAGCTAAGCCATATCTTTTCCTGCGCAAGCAGCTCCTTATAGCCCCTTATGTCCACCTGCTGAGGGAAAAGCCACAGCCTTCCATTTGCCACATCATAGGGATTACTTATGGAGGCAATGATCACAAACCACAGCGGATATAAAATGGCTATCATCATTATCACTGCTATTATGTAAAACAGTATATTTATAAAGGTATCCTGCGAATATTTCCTTATCTTATGCATAGCTTTTTACCCACTAAAACAGACTGATATCCGTAGTCTTTTTCGCCACAAAATTGACCATCAGAAGAACTATCACATTTACCACCGTATTAAAAAGTCCGATAGCCGTAGACAGGCTGTATTGCATGTTCTGAAGTCCGATCTTATATACATACGTTGAAATTATCTCGCTGCTCATAATATTCTGGATATTCTGAAGAAGGTATACCTTTTCAAAGCCAATCTCCAGGATTCCTCCGGCTCTCAAGATGAGAAGTATCATCGCAGTAGGAAGAATCATCGGGATATCTATATATCTGATTTTCTGAAGTGTGCTGGCGCCGTCAATGGTCGAAGCCTCGTAATACTCCACATCCACACTTGAAAGAGCCGCCAGATAGATAATGCTGTCCCAGCCAAGATGCTGCCATATATCGCTCCATACATACACATGCTTAAAGGCCGCAGAATCCGCCATGATATTTGGAAAGCTCATCCCGAGAAGTCTTGCCAGATTGGCAAAAAGGCCGCTGCTTGGCGATAGGAAAATGATGATAAGACCGCACATTACCATGGTTGAGATAAAATGCGGAAGATAGGTTATCACCTGAAAAACATTTTTTAAAAGCTTATTCCTCATCTGATTACACATAAGTGCAAGGAGTATTGGCAAAGGAAAGCCAACAACTATGCTGTAGATACTGAGGATCAGGGTGTTTTTTATTGTGACGCCAAACTGATAGGAATTAAAATACTGAATAAAATTCTTGAAACCCACAAATTTACTTTCCAGAATTCCAAGCGCGGGAGAATATAAGTCCCGTGCTCTCAAATGGAATAGATGGGACCATGACCATGAACTCATCTCCGCCAACGCGCCCAATGATATCCACCACGCGGAATTCACGTATCAGGATGTTGGCAAAGGCCTTAAGGACATCATCTCCTGTCTGATGTCCGTAGTTGTCATTAACGAGCTTAAAATTATCAAAATCCAGAATCAGCAGCATACTTGCAGTTCCAAGAGGCTTGTTCCTTATCGCCTCCTTTGATTCATCCTGGAAGGCTATCTTGTTCTTTAGGCCTGTAAGAAGATCTGTATCACTTTTCTCCTTAAATACCTTTTCTTCAGTGACACTCTCAGCCTGATTACCAAAAATAGCGAGCACCATAACAAGCGAAAACATTATGGCTGCCATCATTTCAAAGCAGGCCTGCCAGCTCAGAGTCCCCGGACTTACCAGATGACAGATGGCAAAATATGAAATTCCAATTACAGTTTCAATTAGGAAATAGACCTGAAAATAGTCTGTGTAGAAAGCCGGAAGCGCCAGAATAAGCGCAATAAATATAGGAGTGTGAGAAGCATCAAACTCCCTCATTTCAAGATACGCAGAGGCCATAAAGAACAGATAATAATTTAGAAGTACGATAAGCCTTGTCGAATTAAAAGATAATAAAATCTTGGAAATCCAGCATTTATATTCAATACGATACGCAAGTAAAACAGCAAACAGTACCCAAAATCTCAGTTCCGGCAGCCTCCCCGGATCAATCGAAAATCTCACCAGCAGATAAAGAACCACTACGATGGTTAATCCATTGCCGAGCTGAAGCAGCATGGCTCTGTTCTTCTCTGCCAGGAGTTCCTTTTTAGTTGAAACAAAATAGTCTATACTATCCAGTCTGTTAAAAAAATCAGAGAACATCGCCATCTCCAAAGTAATCAAATTCAATTAGATTTATTACAATTATAACCCAGGCGTGTTCTCTAATTAGTTATATTTTTATAAAATCAATGTAAACAATATCTGTTAAAAACCTACTTCAATGGCAATTTTGCCATCTTCATAGCTAGCATCAAGACTGCAGTCCATGCGCTCCGCAAAGGTCTTCACTATGGAAAGTCCAAGTCCCGTGGAGTTGCTGCGGGCGCTCTCGACACTAAAGAACCTGTCAAAGAGCTTATTAACGTCAACAGTTGAAAGCTCCTTTGAGGAATTGGCAACCCGGAGCTTTCCTTCATCTGAAAGGAAAATCTCAAGATCACCGTCGCTGTACTTAAGAGCGTTACTTACAAGGTTATTCATGATTCTCTCCACATAGGACGGATAGAGATTCCTTACAATCTTCTCCTCTGTTATATCAACCTCCGGAGTGATTCCTCTCTCCTTAAGTGAGGGATAATAGCCCATGATGCAGTCCTCAAGCATCCTGCCGATATTGACTTCCTTCCTCTCCTCAGTCACCTCGCCACCTGCTATGATAGAGTACTCGAAAAGCTCCTCCGTGAGCTTTTTCATATGCATGGTTCTGTCCTCAATTACCTGGAGGTACTTCTCCAGCTCGGGAGTCATCTCCTGGCGCTGCGCCAGCTCAAGGTATCCGCTTATGGCAGTGAGCGGCGTCCTAAGATCATGGGATATGTTAGTTATCGCTCTCTTTATTTCCTGATCACCGTTTTCATACCTGTTGTAGGAGTCCCTGAGCTTAACAATGGTCTCGTTCATAGTGGAGGCAAGCTCCCTCACTCTCCTGTCGCGACTTGATACCGTCAAAAGAGTATTGGTATGGATTCTTGCACGCTCCTCATAGTCCTCTCTGAGCTCCTTAAGTGACAGGCGCATGGCCACAATCTTAAGGAAAAGGAAAATGTTTATGGCGACAAGTATGATAAGCAGGTATTTCATAAAAGGCTCCGTGATTTTTATTTATAGTATATGGGATCTATGGGCGTTACTTCATAGTAATAGACCATAGCATCAAATCTGTCAGTTGCTTTGATCTTTATTCTGTGGCTCGGTCCGAGATCCTGAAGCTGGCCATAGCCCTCACCCATCTCTCCAAAGAAGTTATAGTTATTAAGGATCTTGTACACCTTACTATTTTCATCCGTTACCTTGGAGAAATCAAGGCAATATGTTCCATTTTCAAAATCCTTTGCCTGATATGCAAGAGGGTCATCGCTGCAGTAAAAGTGGTTAGCTCTCTCGTAATTATCATCATAGGTGCCGGCAGTATGAATATTTACATCGCCCTTATAGAACTCTGTTCCTATGCAGTAATAGCTGCCCCCGAAGATACGGTTTATCTGATCACCCATGGTCTCCTCACCCTCACTTGGAAGAATGGATTTACCACCCTTCATGGCATGTCCATTGTGAGCTGTGATAACAACCTGATCGTAGCCTCTTTCATTTTCTATGTTCCAGTAATCCTTTAAGAGCTCAGCCATTCTGAGGTCTCTGTTATGACCATTTTCCTGTGGCTCCTCATCATAATCGGGAGCATCAATGTTTAATACCACGCACTTTGCAAGTACTGCAAGCTGTTTGGCTTTAAGATCTTCTGAAGCTGAAAGCCTCTCATACAGCCCCTGGAAAAATTCTCTCTCAGGCGCGTAGTCAGCCTTTTCTTCAGTCTTTATGGTAAGGAGCTTTGCCTTCTCATCCTCTGTGAAAAGCTCACACCCTTCTCTGCAAAGATTCTGCATGTAGACGATTGAAGTCATTCCACCCTGGATATCAACTCCGTAAAACATAAGTGATTCTTCATAGGGAAGATTTTCGTTATAATTGCGCATCCACTGAAGGAGCTCCACAATTTCAGGTGTACCATAAATTGGATAGCTCTGCTTTCCAACCGCCTCTGTTAAATCAGCATCCTTGTCATGAATAGCATCATTTATCCATGCCGCATCGCCTGCTGCCATCTCAAAGCTAAGAGAGCGTCCATTTCCTTCAGTTACAACCTTTTCAAGAACATCTCTTTTTACTGTCTGGAACTCGTGATTACCATGTGTGGCTTCTCCAATGCCGACAACCTGAACATCTGTGGGAATCTTGAGCTCATTAAAGCTAATGGCAACGTCCTCTATTCCTTCAATCTTCTTTTCAGGTGAAAACGCCTTAGTGTTTCTAAAGCCAACAAGAAGTCCTATGAAAACTGCCATTGTAGCTACGCTTGCAAGTAAAATTATTTTATATCGTCTCACTTTTCTTACCTTCTCTTCAAAATTATTTAAGGTCTCTCTTATCAAGTCCAACTGTGGCTAAAAATACCATCACAAGAATAACTGCGGATGAAACAACAACCTGCGCAAGGCTTCCCGGATTTACATAATCATCAGCCATGCCTGTTCTTGAAAACCACTGTCCGAAAACTGACATGTTATAAACGATCACGCCCACCTGCTTTGCAGCTCCCTTAAGAACAAATGATAAAAGTGCATTTCCTATCATTGTTCCCATGTAGATGACATTCAGAAGAAAGAATGCAAAGATGCTGACCAAAACAATCTTAAGAACCCTTGTGGTGATGAGCATAAGGGCTGAAATATAGCCGCAAAGTGCAAGGAAAAGAATCAGGTTTGAAGGAATCATTTTCCCAAAATCTCTGGCACCACCCAGGATACCTGCCACAAGATAAAGCCCCATCATAACAGCCAGGGCTGTGAAGTGTGAAAGCAGATGGCTGAAATACACCTGCTTCTGTGTGAAGCCTGCAGTGATCTTATTTCTGATGACACCATAGCGGTATTCCATATTGGAATAAAGTGGAACAAATATTGTGAAAAATCCCATCATGGCGATGCTTATGAAAAACATTCTTCTGTCAGGCTCCATGTTTCCAAAACGTCCTGTCAGCCCGATGCAGTTTGAAGTAAATGCAAAGGTTGCAATAAGAGCGATTATGCATCCTCCTATAAAGATAGGATTCTTAAAAATTCTTTTCATGTCAGCTTTATATAAATTGGTCATTTCTTTTTACTCCCCAAATTTTTTAATGCAATTCCTTGTTGTTAAAAATGATAAGTCCTACAACTGTTGAGATGATTACGAGGCCGCCGCATCCTATTACATAGCTTGCAAAATCATAATGCGGTCTCTCCATCAGATATGAATAAGGAATGAATCTGTCAATAAATCTGTAAACCATAAGCTTTGTACCTGTAAGCTGGCAGTACCCTTTTTCAGGATAGAGCTTATCAAGCACAAAGGTATCCGTAACCTTAAGCACAAAGGCCAGGAGAAGCCCTATCACATAAGAGAGCTTACTTCCACCAAAGGACATTACCATTGAAGTTGAAAAGGCTCCGATCGCCATGCAGGCCATGGTCGTAACCAGCCAGTAATTAGCAAACTCCGGTATCGAGTAATCCATGAACCCTACTGTGAATGCAAGGCTCATTATCGTCGAAATACAAAATGCAAAGAACGAATATATTGCTCCCTGAAGCATTCCTCCAAAGACTGCGGACAAAAATGCGTCTGTTCTTTTCACTCCCGATATCATCTTGTTTCTGATGCAGCCGTTTGAAAACTCTCTGTCTGATATAAAAAGTGTTGCAGCAGTCACAAGAAATGCTGCTATGGAAGGAAAAGTAAAAGCCACTGTGTCAGCATCCATAGCGGTTTTCAGAAAGAATACATACAGCGCTTTAAAAATTATAAAATTGAATATCTGATAAACAGCAATCACGCCAAGAGCAATTCGGAATGCTCTGCATAAAATTATGTTTCTTGTATCAGCATACAGATTTCTGAACATCCTCTGATCCTCCTAGCAGTGAAAGATAAAATGCCTCAAGACTCTCGTCGCGCTCCTGCATGTTTATGATCTTGCAGCCGGCCTGTTCAAAGTCCTTAGCCACATCTGAGAAAGTGAGCTCTGCATATACATCGGCTGTATTGGAATCAACCACCTTGTAATCAAGGCTCTTCTCTTCAAGTATCTTGGATAAGATTCCCACATCGCTGACCTTCATGCGGACAGATTTGCGGCACTCATCAGCAAGCTCCTTGCTGGTCATCTGTCTTACGATATGGCCCTTATCGATGAAGCCGTAGTTGGTAGCAACCTTTGCAAGCTCATCAAGAATGTGACTTGAGATAAGGAAGGTGATTCCTCTTTCTCTGTTGAGCTTAAGGATAAGCTCTCTCACCTCGATGATTCCCTGAGGATCAAGTCCGTTTATAGGCTCGTCAAGAACTACGAAGTCAGGACTTCCGCAGAGGGCAACTCCAATTCCGAGACGCTGACGCATACCAAGTGAAAAGTTCCTTGCCTTTTTTTTTCCTGTATTTGCAAGGCCTACCAGCTCAAGTATCTCATCGACACATTTGAAATCCGGAAGTCCGAGCATCAGGCACTGCTGAATCAGGTTGTCTCTTGCTGACATATCCATGTAGATCGCAGGAGACTCGACAACCGCTCCCATTCTGCGTCTTACCTTTGCAATATCCTTATCATTATTTGCTTTTCCCATGAGTTCGTAGGAGCCTTCTGTAGGACGCTGAAGACCTGTCATAACTCTTATAAGAGTAGTCTTTCCTGCTCCGTTTTTCCCAACAAATCCATAGATAGCCCCCTTCGGGATTTCCATATTTACATCAGAAAGGGCTGTAAACTTTCCGTACTTCTTGCTTATTCCATTAGTCTTAAAAACGTATTCCATAGTAAAACTTTCCTTTCATGCTGTTTAAGTCATTCGTTTTCGTAGCTCTCATCTACGCATATAAAAATACCACCCTCCTGTCAAGAAAGTGGTATAGAGAATGTCAAGATAATGTCAAGATTCGTTATATTGAAAACCAATCCCGTAAATTGTTTCTATATGATCTATATTGTCCAGTTGCTGAAGCTTTTTCCTGACGTTGCTTACATGCTGTTTTAATGATCTCTCGGTGCAATCCGGAGTATCCTCACTTATTCTGTCAAGGATGGTACTTCGTCCAAGAGGTCTTCCGGAATTGTTCATAAGAAGATTTAAGATCGCGGTCTCAGTCCTTGTGAGGCTGACCTTGGTATCTCCGTTTGTCACTGAAAAAAGGCTGTTGTCCAAAGAGATATTTCCAACACTCACAACGCTGCCATCATCTGTGACCTTCTTGTTATCTGTAGATTCCGCCAGGCGAAGGTGAGCCTCAATCCTTGCAAGAAGCTCCGATATAACAAATGGCTTTGTCACATAGTCGCTGGCACCCTTTTTAAGAAGGCTTATCTTGGTATCAATGTCAGACTTTGCACTTAGAACTATTGTAAGTACTCCATCAATTTTGCCAATCAGCTCCTCTCCTGAAATTCCCGGAATCATAAGATCAAGGAGCATCAGGTCCGGCTTTCTGTTTTCCAGAATCATCAGCGCCTCTGTCCCGGAATATGCTCTTGTCACCTCATAGTTTTCGATTTCAAGAGCTTCCTGAAGCATGTTTCCTATATTCACGTCATCTTCTACAACCAGTATATGACTCATTTTGTTCTCCACAAACTAAATAGTTTCCCCCTTTTATCCAGAGAATAGAATAGCACAATTCCGATTGCACCGAAACATACCAGTATATATAATTCTATTAAAAGGAAACTGAAATACGTGATTACTACTCTATAAACATAGCGGGCGAGTTAGGTTCTGGGTAAATCAAAATCTGAAGTTCATATAACTGTCCAGAACCTCAGCATATCTGCTTTTTGTAACAGGGATCAGCTCATCATTTCGAAGAGTGATCTCTGTTTTTGTGAGCTTATCTATAGCAGCAATGCTGACAGCTATTGATTCATGACAGCGCACGAAATCTTTTCCCGGGTGATTGTTCTCAAGATACTCCACAAAGCCGATTCTAAGTGTGGGCGTAGAAATAACCGCTCCATCATTCATGTGATATGAAACCACATGATTGCGATACTCGATATAAAGAATCTCATCGAGGTGAAGGGTCTGTAAGCCGCCCTTAACCTTTATGGAAATGCTCCTTCCGTTTGAGATGTCCACATGGGAAAGCGCCAGATCAAGAGTTGTAAAAAGCTTCTCTTTTTCTATCGGTTTTAAAATATAATTTATAGGATTAACGTCAAAGGACTCCAGGGCATAGGAGCTCTCTGAAGTTGCAAATATAATCTGCGCGTCAGGCTGATTCCAGCGAAGCTCTCGCGCCGCCTGAATCCCCGTAACCATAGGCATGACTATATCAAGTATGTAAATATGCGGTCTGAATTTCTCACACTCTTCGATAAGCGCATCCGGGTGATCAAAGCATTTGACCTCAGCTCTGATATTCTTTTCCTTCAGATATTCCTGAACAAGAACATCTACCCTCTCGCGGTCTGTCTTATCATCATCACAGATAGCTATGCGAAGTATTGATTCTGCCGCTGTTCCCTTATTTTCCATAACCCCTCCGAATTTTAATTTTTGTGTCCATTATTTTTCCCCTTAACTTTTTTCACTAATCCATAACCTTCTTGGGCCAGTTACAGATACCCACTTCTAATACAGTTTCTTCTTTTAGATGAAAATCCGCATATTTGCAGTACCAACACCCCCTAATGCTGGGAATTGCATCCTCTCTGGGAGTGTAAGCGGGGCAGATATCCTCAGGCCATACGCTCCCTTCTCTCTTTGGTACTTCATACACATCAGCTTTCTTATCCATTTCGTACCCTCCTGAGAATAATCTACCACAAAAAACAAAACAGACCTAGTAATCACTCATTTAGGTCTGTTTTGCACTGATTCAAATCACAATTTTATTTCTTCTTTTTCTTAGACTTTTTGGTCTTATCCTTCTTAACAGTAATCTTGCAGGTTGCTTTGTAGCTGCCTTCCTTAGTAGTTACTGTAATAGTTGCTTCGCCGCTTCCTACTGCTGCTACCTTTCCGTTTTCATCAACGGTTGCAACCTTCTTATTACTACTGCTCCACTTTACATCCTGGTTTGTAGCCTTCTTAGGCTTAAGAGTTGCCTTAAGAGTTACGGTCTTACCTTTCTTAAGTGTCTTCTTTGACTTGTTCAGCTTAACTCCGGTTACATTTACCTTCTTTGTTACTGTAACCTTGCACTCAGCCTTGAACTGACCGTCCTTTGTGGTAGCTGTTACAACGCAGCTTCCCTTCTTCTTTGCAGTAACAAGTCCTTCTGCTGAAACCTGAGCGATCTTCTCATCGCTTGATGTCCATGTGATGTCTTTGTTTGTTGCATTCTCAGGTTCTACTGTAGCTTCAAGCTGGAACTTACCGGTCTTTCCGATCTTAACCTTTTTCTTGTTGAGCTTAATTCCTGTTACAGAAACTGTCTTCTCTTCTGTGTTTACTGTAGGTGTCTTATCCTCAGGCTTGGAGTCTGAAGGCTTTGTATCTGAAGGAGTCTCGTTTGAAGGAGTTTCAGGCTCTACTGTTCCGGGCTCATCAGGATTTGCAGGTGTATCCTCGCCGGGTGTTTCAGGCTTGTCATCTCCGGGATTTGTGGGCTCCTCTTCGCCGTCTGTCTTTCCTTTTATTGCCGCATCCTTTGAAGCATAGCCTATTTCCTTAGGTGTATTGAAGTATACATTTTCTGTATCAACAAGCATCTTATCATCAAGCTGTGAGCTTCCTGCTCTGTTGAAGATAACCTTAAGGTCACCCTTTTCAATGCCTTCTGTAGGTACATCTGTGTAGTACCATCCATCTTCACCGCTGTACATACGTGTTCCCGGCCATCCGCCTATGAGGTTGTTGTATTCAGGAACGTTTGACCATACGTATGCGTGAACCTTGCCCCAGTTATTATCATCGTAGTAGTAAATTCTTGTTACAGGAGTTCCTTCAGGATATGCAGGAACAATCTCCTCTTCGGGAGCGCCAAGAGCAGCCTCTTTTGATTCAAAGGTTCTGTCATCATATACGAATCTGTTCTTGATGTTAACAATAGTGAGGTCTGATGTCTGAGAACCCTTACCGCCGTTGTTGAAAATGATTCTGAAGTTAGCACCTGCTGCAGCGGGAACTGTTATCTTCCACCAGCCTTCGCCCTCTTCCTCGCAGGGTGTTCCGGGCCAGTCACCAAAGCTGTAAGCCTCCCAGGTGTATGCTGAAACTGTGTCCCAGTTATCCTTATTATAGAAATAAACCGTTGTGCTGTTAGCTGAAATTCCTGTTTCTTTCTCAGCATCTTCCTTTGTGTCAAACTGCTTAAGAGCCCATTTTCCATCGGCATTCTTGCCCATAAGTGCAAGATAATTCTTAAGTCCTGAGATCTTGAAATCTACAGTCTGAACACCATCTGCATTGAAGATTACGCTGTAAGCCTCGTCCTTGCGATCCTTGGGAAGCTTTAAGTCAGCGCGGATCCAGTAGCCACCCTCATCGTAGGTGTTCTTTCCGGGCCAACCGCCTGCGAGCTGATCGCCGCCATCGAACCATGAATAGATATTTGCATTCTGCCAAAGATCTGTGTTAAGGAGATAAACAGAAGCTGTTATAAGTCCAAGTGCCTCATCGGTATCAGCTTTTGATGCATAGATATCCTTCTTCTCGGGAGTAATGAAGCCCTCTGCTCCGTCCTTAATCTCATAGCACTCAGTTTTGTCTGTTCCGTTTGTAAATACTACGCTGAAATTATCCCTGGCAACATTTACTCTGAACCATCCGTCATTCTCACTGATAGCATCGACTGTGGTCTCTCCGTCAATGATTGCCTGTACATTATTCCAGTTGAATGAATTGTTGAAATGGATTGTTGTGTAATCTTCTGTTGTTGCTTCTGTAAGTACTACTACTGCTTCCTTCTGTATTACACCATCGATCTTACCGTTTTTAACTGTGAAAAGATCATTTCTACCCTCAACCTTATTCACATAGTTGCCATCGGGAAGAGTTGTATCTCCGCTTATTGCAACAGGGTATGATGCTGTGTTTACAAGTACTGCTCCCTCTGCTGCAGCGTCACCTCTCTCAACCATGATCACGTGCATATCGCCGCCGGGATTTGAGAGGTTCTCGCCCTTGCCGTTCATTGCTGTTCTGAACCTGTTAACAGCTGTTACCTCAGGTGATTTGTAAAGTGCATTACCTGCCTGTCCGATCACGTTATCACCGAAGGGATTCTCAGCTGAGCTTCCGCTTGGTCTTGAGAAAAACAGCGGTGTGCCGTCTTTTCTTGCAGTGATGATAGCCCATGCCTCAAGAGTATCCTGATCATTGATTGCCTGGTAGGACTTATCATTTATATAGTTGTCGTGGGACTCAACCCAGGTTACAAGTCTGTTAGCGTCAGCTGCATAGTTTGCTTCGTCATAGATGCTGTAGCTTACCAGTTTTCCTGCTGAAACATTATCAGAGGATACTGCTGATCTGATTGATCCACCATAGTTACTTGCTGTTGTGCCGCCAATATACTTCTGATATGCAGCAAGTCTGTCGCCATCGCCCTGAAGAACTTCTCCATATACGAAGAGGTTATCATAGTTTTTGCCGTTGCCTGTCTCAGCTGCATAAGCGTCAAGTGCTGCTGCCATGTTGGGATAGAAGGTATTTCTGCCCTCGTCGCCTGCATAGTTTGAAGGAACCGGATCATCAGGAAGTGCTATATGCTTCGCTGTATCTATACGGAATCCGTCAGCACCGCAGTTTACGCAATCATCAAGATAAGCATAGAAGTAATCCTGGAAATCAGTGTTCTCTGTATCAACATCATAGAGGCCGCCCATTGCGTTGTAGGTTACGCTGGCACGATCATTATAGCTGCTGATTCCCTGCTTATAATCCTTGTGGAAAAGATTGTCCCAGCCACCTGCTGCATCTATAAGATTCTGTGAAATCTCAGAATCAGTAGGAGTTGTGTGGTTAGGAAGAATATCTACGATAACGCCGATGCCATACTTATCAGCCTCGTTACACATCTCCTTGAACTCTTCTCTGCTACCAAGCTGGTAGTTACCGATAGTCCAGTCTGTGGGCTGATAGTGGTAGTACCACATTCCATCAGTTCCGTTGAGATCGCCGTTAAGTGATAATGCGTTGTGAGTATCAAGACATGCATTTATCGGTGATGTCTGAACTGCTGTAAAGCCGGCCTCAGCGATTGCTGCCATGTTCTCTTTTATAGTGTTGAAGTTCCAGCAAAATGCATGGAGTATTGCACCATCATGAATTGATGCGCGATTTACGCTAGCACTGTTTGAGATGTTTTCTATCTCGTGCTTCTGTGAGTCTTTAGCTTTCTGTTTCTTTGCTTCTGCATCTTCAGAATCATCTGCTGCAGGAGCTGCCCCTTTGACTGCTCTGTCTGTATATGTCTCGGGATCATCATCAGGGATAGTTTCATCGTCTGATGCGTTATCTGCTTCTTCTGTTTCTACATCAGTGGTGTCAGATGTATCTTCATCTGTTTTTTCTTCATTTGAAGTTGCATCTTCTGCAACCTTTTCCTCATCCGAAGTAGTATCGTCTGTTGGCTTTTCTTCATCTGAAGTAGTATCCTCTGCAGGCTTTTCTTCATCTGAAATTGTATCCTCTGCAGGCTTTTCTTCATCTGAAATTGTATCCTCTGCAGCATTTTCTTCCTGACCCTCAGGAACCTTCTCTCCGGTATCAGTCACGTCGTTCTCTGAAGTCCTGCTATCTTCCTTAATTGCCACATCTTCTACTCCACTTGCCATAGAAACAAGTGAAGCCCCCGGTGCTCCCATTGCCAGGGCAGCACTAAGCCAAACGGTCATTAACCGTTTAACCACATGTTTACCTTTTCTCATAACTACCTCCACGCAATAATTGCTTCTTTCTGACTGTTAATCGATTAACTCAAGTGACTAAATTATAGTTTTGATATAGCCCTCAAGTCAATTATTCAAACTTAATGTATTTGGAAAACGTTTTTCGTGGAAATTTCACAAAGATTATGAAATCAAGACCTTTTTACTCATAATGCACCTCCGAATCATAAGGAAAAGCCTTACTATCTGCATATATAAAGCTATCTTAAAATTATATGTGATTGAAGTGTTAAAAGGGGTACTATACGGTTTTTTAATGTTTTTTTTATGCTTTCGTTATTCTTTTATACCCAAAAAATCGGATAATTGACTATGAGAGATACTTTTGGCACTCCAATATGACAAATTTTTATAGCGGATTAAGCAATGCTTCATCGAGAGGATACATACATGACAGAAATACCTATAGAAGCTCAGATAAAGCCTTTTATCTTTTTAATACTACTCATATGTTTTTTGTCCTTAAACATCATATATGCCAAGACCAATGAAAATCTTGGTAACAAGAGAGAGATAAATGCTTTTAAAGGCATGCTTGTTTCTTTTATGATTTATGTTCTTGAAGATTCAAGGCTTCTTATCGGAGATGCCTTTTATACTGCTCTGCCGCGCCCGATAGTTTTGTTCATAATGTCTACCGGATTTGCATCTATGTCGTTTGCCTGCTTTTTCTGGTTTCTTCATGTAAGCGCTAATCTGAGCAAGCCCTCAGGTCTTTCAAAGATATGCTCCTTTAATATCAGGACAATTCTGATACACCTTCCTCTGGCTCTGGTCCTGCTACTTCTTTATACGCCCTTGTATGTATGCGTTTATGAGCTCTCAGGAAACACTCCTGTTTTCAAACCCATGCTTTCATTTATATTATTGATGGATTATATTTATCTGATATCTGCTACCATTATCTCAATTAGAAACAGAATACAGGCAAAAACAAAGCATGAGAAAAAGAAATATAACAGCCAGATTATTTTCATACTGTTCTTTACCATCAATGGCATTTTGATTGCATTTTTGCTTAACCTTCCTGCCATTGAACTATGTGTTATTCCTGTCGTTTTGAAGCTTTTTGTAGAATTACAAGATGCACAGATATATACGGATGCTCTTACCAAGCTTTACAACCGCAGACGTATGACTGATTTCATAAATGAAGAGATCGCCACCTGCAGTGAAGAACATCCGTTGACTATTATAATGATGGATTTGGACTATTTTAAGAGTATCAATGACATTCTGGGGCATGAGGAAGGCGATAAGGCTCTTGTTGCCATATCCAAAGCCATGCGTAAAATACTCCTGCCCAGAAATGCCGTTGCAGCAAGATGGGGTGGAGATGAATTTGTCATTGCAGGAAAAGATCCTGCACTCTCTTCAGAATTCAGAACTCTGCTCTCAAAGACCTTTGAAGATAATAAGATTCTAGGCTACACCCCTTCGTTCAGCACAGGAACTTATATCTGTACTTCCCATGCCACAACCTGCACTGAGGCTCTTGCCTATGCGGATTCTGCCCTGTACAAGGACAAGGAAGAACGTCACAAGACAGCAGGAGATTTCATACAAAAACTGCATGAAATTAAAATGAAGTAGATTATTCAAAACCTATATAACACAGCAATGCGGAACATTGCCTTTCAGCAACATTCCGCACCACCATATGAACAATATGAAAAACATAGGAGAAACTAAAACATAAACACCTGTCTAAAACATAGGCGAAGCTAACAACAGCTACCTGCATGTAAAATTTTAGTTAGTATATCCCATCAGGTATTCATCTACTTCCTTAGCGCAGGCTCTGCCTTCTGCAATAGCCCACACAACGAGAGACTGACCTCTTCTCATATCACCTGCCGAGAAGATCTTGGTGCCCTCAACGTGGTAGCTGCCCTCAGGAGTAAGGACTGTTCCGCGCTGGGTCTTCTTAAGAGAAAACTCATCAGCAGTATAATCCTCACAGCCGATAAAGCCTGCTGCGATAAGGAGAAGGTCACACTTGATCTTCTTCTCTGTACCTGCAACCTCCACAAGCTTACCGTCCTTGAAGGTAACCTTTACTGTTTCTATCTGCTTAAGTGCTCCCTTCTTATCAGTCTCAATACTCTTGACTGTTGTCTCGAAGACTCTGGGATCACTTCCAAATACATGGATTGCTTCCTCATGGCCGTAGTCTGTCTTTAAGACCTTGGGCCACTCAGGCCATGGATTATTAGCTGCTCTCTCAACGGGAGGCTTAGGCATCATCTCAAGTGCTGTGACTGTCTTGGCACCGTGTCTTATAACTGTACCTATGCAGTCATTACCTGTATCACCGCCACCGACGATCACTACATTTTTGCCTGCAGCATCGATGTATCCGCCGTGCTCTGTAAGTGCAGCTGTAGTTGTATCACCGGAATCCATAAGTGCCTTGGTGGTACTTGTAAGGAAATCTACCGCATTATAAACGCCCTTAACCTTTGCAGGATCAGCTACCGCAAGAGGACGCTCCTTCTTGGCACCGCAGCACAAAACAACTGCATCAAAGCTGCCAAGAACATCAAATGCTTTCTTGTCCTTGCCTACATTTACGCCTGTATGGAAAACAACTCCCTCTTCCTCCATGAGCTTTCTTCTGCGCCTGATCACGCGCTTATCAAGCTTCATGTTAGGGATACCATACATGAGAAGACCTCCGATCTCGTCCTCTCTCTCAAACACTTCGACCTTGTGACCTCTGTGATTGAGCTCGTCAGCAACAGCAAGTCCTGCAGGACCGCTTCCTACTACTGCTACTGTTTTTCCGCTTCTGATCTGCGGGATGAAGGGCTTGATATATCCCTTCTCGTAAGCTGTTTCCACCAGATACAGCTCATTATCATGAACCGTTACAGCATCTCCATACTGTCCGCACATGCATGCCTTCTCGCAGAGTGCGGGGCATACACGACCTGTGAACTCAGGAAAATTGCTGGTCTTGTGTAGTCTTGCAAAGGAGTGCTCATCATGACCTCTATAGAGTTCGTCATTCCACTCAGGTATCAGATTGTGAAGAGGACAGCCTGTAACCATACCGCCAAGATTCATAGCGGACTGGCAAAAGGGCACGCCGCAGTTCATGCAGCGTGATGCCTGTTCACGTCTTTTTTCTGTATCCAGGGGCTTATGAAATTCATCAAAGTTCTTAATTCTTTCCGCCGGTGGTACATCCGTATTGTTTTTTCTTTTATATTCTAAAAAGCCTGTATCTTTTCCCATTTTATGTAAGCTCCTTAAATGCTTCGAGTACTGCGTGCTCGTGATCTATTCCCTGTTCCTCGTATTTTCCGATTGCTGTCAGCATCTTCTGGTAATCGTTCGGAATTATCTTCTTGAAGTCAGGTATATAATTCTCAAAATCTGCAAGGATCTCAGCACCATACTCAGAGCCTGTCTCTGCGACATAATCCTCAAGAATTTCTCGAAGCTCTGCAATATCGTACTTTTCAGTGAGCTCACAAAGAGAAGCCATATCCTTATTCATTCTGAGGTAAAGTGTGTGCTCCTTATCAAGGACATAAGCGATTCCGCCGCTCATTCCGGCTGCGAAGTTTTTACCGGTCATTCCGAGAATGACTGCTCTTCCGCCTGTCATGTACTCAAGGCCGTGATCGCCACAGCCCTCTGAAACTGCTATGGCACCGGAGTTTCTTACACAGAATCTCTCACCGGCAACACCGCATACATAAGCCTTTCCGGCTGTTGCACCATACAGAGCAACATTACCGATAATGATATTTTCATGAGCCTTGTAGGTTGCTTTCTTTGAAGGTCTTACAATTACCTTACCGCCTGAAAGTCCTTTACCGAAGCCATCGTTTGCATCACCGTAAAGCTTAAGTGTTACGCCCTTAGGAAGGAATGCACCGAAGGACTGACCACCGCCGCCATGGGCTTCAACCACAACTGAATCATCTGGAAGCGCATTCTTGAAGTCTGCCGTTACTCTGCTTCCAAGAAGAGTTCCGAAGCTTCTGTCGGTACTTGAAATATCAACCTTAATATTCAGTACAGGCTTCTTTGTAGCTACAACACCATCAACAACTGAGGTTTCAAGACTCTCCTTAAGAGCTTTCTTAGCCTTGTCATATTCAGGAACAAGTACCTTTTTATCAAGAGTCTTCTCAAGTCCGAAGTCATATACATCAGCAGGATCGAAGTGGTTCTTCTCTCTGCCGGGATAAGCATTATTTAAAATCTTTCTAAGGTCAGCTGCGTCCTTGCATCTTGCACCGGGAACGCTTCTCATCTTGAGACAGTCCGTTCTTCCGACCATATCAGTGAGCTTCTTAAATCCAAGCTCGCTCATGATCTCACGAAGCTGTCTTGCTACAAAGAGCATGAAGTTCATAACATGCTCAGGCTTTCCTGCAAATCTCTTTCTGAGCTCCTCGTTCTGTGTGGCGATACCAACAGGACATGTATCCTTGGAGCATACTCTCATCATCATGCAGCCCATGCATACAAGGGGAGCGGTAGCAAAACCGAATTCCTCGGCACCGAGAAGTGCAGCGATTGCAACATCTCTACCTGTCATGAGCTTTCCGTCAGTCTCAAGGACTACTCTGCTTCTAAGACCGTTATCAAGAAGTGACTGATGTGCTTCACTTACTCCAAGCTCCCAGGGAAGTCCTGCGTGGTGAACTGAGGATGAAGGTGCAGCACCTGTTCCTCCGTCATAGCCTGAAACAAGAATTACCTGTGCGCCTGCCTTTGCAACACCTGATGCGATTGTTCCAACTCCTGCCTCAGATACAAGCTTTACTGAAATCCTTGCCTTATCGTTTGCATTCTTAAGGTCGTAGATCAGCTGTGCCAGATCCTCGATTGAATAAATATCGTGATGAGGCGGAGGAGAAATCAGCGCAACACCGGGAGTTGAGAAACGTGTTGAAGCAACCCAGGGGTAAACCTTCTTACCCGGAAGATGACCACCTTCACCGGGCTTAGCGCCCTGTGCCATCTTGATCTGAATCTCTTTTGCACTCTGAAGGTATCTGCTTGTTACACCAAATCTTCCTGATGCAACCTGCTTTACTGCGCTGTTTCTATTAGTACCAAAACGGGCTACGTCCTCACCACCTTCACCGGTGTTGGACTTACCGCCAAGCTTATTCATGGCAATCGCAAGAGTCTCATGTGCTTCCTTTGAAAGTGAACCATAGGACATGGCTCCTGTCTGGAAACGCTTTACGATCTCTTCCTCGCTCTCGACCTCTTCAAGGGGTACAGGCTTTCCTGCAGGAACGAAGGACAAAAGTGCGCGGAGTGTATGAGGTCTGTCCTCATCATCCACCATCTTTGTGTATTCCTTGAAGCGCTCGTAGTCATCCTCACGGACAGCTCTCTGCAGTGTAACGATGGTCTTGGGACTGTACATGTGATCCTCGGTATCCTCACCGCTTCTAAGTGAATGGAAGCCGATGGAATCAAGAGTTGTATCTATTGAAAGTCCCAGCGGATCGAAGGCCTTGTTGTGACGAAGCTCA
Source organism: Butyrivibrio sp. XPD2002 (assembly GCF_000423945.1). Lineage (GTDB taxonomy): Bacteria > Bacillota > Clostridia > Lachnospirales > Lachnospiraceae > Butyrivibrio. The sequence goes on from NZ_AUIY01000017.1 coordinate 84,890, forward strand.
ACGTCCTCTCCGATCTCCTTTATTCCGATTCCGCCTACTCGACTGATTGTTCCTGTAAAGTACTTATCTACAAACTCGCTTGAAAGACCGATAGCCTCAAAAATTCTTGCTGACTGATATGACTGTAATGTTGAGATACCCATCTTTGCTGCGATTTTTACAACGCCGCCAAGAAGTGCCTTGTTGTAATCAGCAATTGCTGTGTGATAATCCTTATCGAGGATTCCGATATCAATGAGCTCTGCGATACACTCCTGTGCAAGATAAGGATTGATAGCTCTTGCACCAAAACCAAGAAGTGTAGCGATCTGGTGAACGTCTCTGGGCTCACCACTCTCAAGGATAAGAGATACAGCTGTGCGCTTTTTGGTTCTTACAAGATGCTGCTCAACAGCAGATACTGCAAGGAGTGATGGTATAGGCATGTGGTTTTCATCAACACCTCTGTCTGAGAGGATAACGATGTTCACGCCGTCTGCTACTGCTCTGTCAACTGAGATGCAGAGCTGCTCCAGTGCTCTTTCAACCGGTGTATTTTTATAATATAGAAGTGATACCTTGCGCACATGGAAGCCAGGCTGATCAAGAGCCTCGATCTTCATGAGATCCACGCCTGTAAGGATGGGGTTATTCACCTCAAGCACCCTGCAGTTATCACTTTTTTCCATCAAAAGGTTACCGTCAGATCCAATGTAAACCGTGGTGTCTGTTACGACCTTTTCTCTTAGTGAGTCAATGGGCGGATTTGTAACCTGTGCAAATAACTGCTTAAAGTAACAGAAAAGAGGCTGATGATGCTGTGAAAGCATAGCCAGCGGAATATCCGTACCCATGGAAACCGTGGGCTCTATGCCGTTCATAGCCATCGGCATTATCTGATTTTTTACGTCTTCATAAGAATACCCGAAAACCTTGTAAAGCTTATCGCGCATCTCCTGTGAGTTTGTGGGTATCTTTTTATTAGGAATCTCGAGAGATCCAAGGTGAAGAAGATATCTGTCAAGCCACTCACCGTAGGGCTTTGATGTTGAATACTTCTTCTTGCACTCCTCATCTGAAATGATGCGTCCTTCCTTTGTATCAACAAGGAGCATATGTCCCGGTGAAAGTCTGGACTTCTTAAGGATGTTCTCCTCAGGAATATCAAGTACACCAACCTCAGATGCCAGAATAAGCCTTCCGTCCTTTGTGACATAGTATCTGGAGGGACGAAGACCGTTTCTATCGAGGGTTGCACCGAACACTTCGCCATCTGTGAAAAGTACAGCTGCAGGACCATCCCAGGGTTCCATCATTGTTGCATAGTAGTGGTAGAAATCCTTCCTGTCCTGCTCCATGAAATCATTGTGTTTCCAGGGCTCGGGAATTGTGAGCATCATAGCAAGCGGAAGGTCCATTCCGTTCATGTAAAGGAATTCAAGTGTGTTATCAAGCATCGCAGAATCAGAGCCTGAGGATGCGATAACGGGATATACTTTTCCAAGGTCATCTCCGAAAACGTCAGATGACATGGTCTCCTCACGGGCGAGCATTCTATCGCTGTTACCACGGATTGTATTGATCTCACCGTTGTGGGCGATCATCCTGTACGGGTGAGCTCTCTGCCATGAAGGCGTGGTATTAGTTGAAAAGCGGCTGTGCACAAGTGCTACCGCTGTATGATAATCAGGTGAAAGAAGATCCTCATAGAAGTTTCTAAGCTGACCTACGAGGAACATACCCTTATAGACGATAGTTCTGGATGAAAATGAGCAGATATAGGTATCCTCTGAGGATTTTTCATACTCACGTCTCAGCTGATAAAGTCGTCTGTCGAATTCTATGCCTCTATCCGCATCAGAGGGTCTCTCAATGAAACACTGACTGATGTAGGGCATGCAGTTTCTTGCTACTTCTCCCAGAATTTCAGGGTGGATTTCAACATCTCTCCATCCGAGAACATTGAGATTTTCCTTCTCTGCAATAACTTCAAGCATGCGCTTTGCAAACATTCTCTTCATGGAATCCTGAGGGAAGAAGAACATACCGATTCCGTAGTCACCGGCAGATTTAAGCTCTATCCCTGCCTTCTTTGCTTCCTTTGAAAAGAATTTGTGAGAGATCTGGACAAGGATTCCGACACCATCACCCACTTTACCTGTTGCGTCTTTTCCGGCTCTGTGCTCAAGCTTCTCAACAATGCTCAAAGCATCGTCGAGCACTTTATTGTCAGCCTTGCCGTCGATATTAATAACTGCGCCGATACCGCAGGCATCGCGCTCATTCATCCATGTTTCCATTATGTACCGCCTTATATATTAGTATGAGGCTCCGAATAATAACATGCTAAGTACACATATTTGTTCGTGTTGAACAAAGTATGTGCACTTAGTCTGTTCCTCCATCGGAGCTGCTTATTACTATAAACAAAGTAGAATCATCTAAGTGAGAATAACATCTGACCATAGGTCGGGTAGCTTAAGTATTTATCAGGGATAAGAGCCTCAGCTTCATCAACATACTTACGAAGTTCATCCATGTCAGCAAGGATTGTCTCCTGATAGTAAGAAGCTGTGTCGAGGACCTCAGTCTTTCCTTCTGCTGTCTTGGTGTCTTCTGCAAGCTTATCAAGAGCTTTGCTCATCTCTGCAGATGCCTTATCAAGTGTCTTTAAGATGCCTGTCTCATGCTCTGCACATGCACCGTCGATGAGGCTCTTTTTCTGGATAATCTCCTTAGTGAGATCCTTCTGGTAAGCAACAAGACCTTCTGTGAAGTCTTTTCTTACCATCTCCTGCATTGTGAGAGACTCGATGTGGATTGACTTTGAGTAGTTCTCAAGGAGAATCTCATATCTTGAGTGAAGCTCTTCCTTAGTGAAGATGCCATGCTTTGTGAAGAGGTCGATTGACTCATCACTGATCCAGTAAGGCATTGCATCGGGAAGTGACTTAAGGTTCGGAAGTCCTCTCTTTGCTGCTTCCTCAACCCACTCATCTGTGTAGCCGTTTCCGTTGAAGAGAACTCTCTTATGCTGTGAAAGCTCTTCCTTTAATACTTCAAGGATCTTCTCCTTAAGCTCGTCTCCGCTGTATGCTGAAAGCTTTTCATAAAGCTTTGCGATCTCTTCTGCTACTGCAGTGTTAAGTACGATGTTAGCGTTTGCTACAGAAACTGCTGAACCGGGCATACGGAACTCGAACTTGTTTCCTGTGAATGCGAAGGGTGATGTTCTGTTTCTGTCTGTGTTGTCCTTTGTGAAATGAGGAAGTACATTAGCACCCATAGCCATCTGTACCTTGCCCTGGCCTTCGTATGCTGTTCCTTCTTCTACGCCCTTAAGAACGCCTGCGAGCTCGTCACCAACAAAGATTGAAATGATTGCCGGCGGTGCTTCGTTTCCACCAAGTCTGTGATCGTTTCCTGCAGATGCAACGGAAAGTCGAAGAATCGGCGCGTACTCATCAACTGCTGAAATAACAGCCATTAAGAATACAAGGAAAGGAATGTTGTCGCTGGGATGCTTTCCGGGATCAAGGAGGTTCATTCCTGTGTCAGTGCAAACTGACCAGTTGTTGTGCTTACCTGAACCGTTGATTCCCTCGAAGGGCTTTTCATGTAAGAGGCATGCGTAGTTGTGCTTATCAGCAACCTTTTTCATAACCTCCATAGTAAGCTGGTTGTGATCAACAGCGATGTTTGCTGTCTCAAATACGGGTGCAAGTTCGTGCTGTGAAGGTGCAACCTCGTTGTGCTTTGTCTTAGCGGGAATGCCCAGTTTCCAGAGCTCCTCGTCAAGATCATGCATGTAAGCTGATACCTTGGGCTTGATTACGCCAAAGTAATGGTCCTCCATCTCCTGTCCTTTTGTTGCAGGTGCACCGATAAGGGTACGACCTGTAAAAAGAAGGTCCTTTCTCTTTTTGTAGAAGTCCTTATCAATAAGGAAATACTCCTGCTCAGAGCCGATTGTGGTGTTTACGCGCTTTACATCTGAATATCCTAACAGGTGGAGCATTTTAACCGCTTCCTTTGACAGAGCTTCCATCGAGCGCAGAAGAGGTGTCTTCTTATCAAGCGCTTCTCCGCCGTATGAACAGAAAGCGGTAGGAATGTAAAGTGAACCATCTTTTATAAAGGCAGGAGATGACGGATCCCATGCAGTATAACCACGTGCTTCAAATGTTGCACGAAGACCGCCTGAAGGAAAACTTGATGCATCGGGCTCGCCCTTTACAAGTTCTTTTCCTGAGAACTCCATGATGACTGTTCCGCCATCAACAGGAGAAATGAAGCTGTCATGCTTCTCAGCAGTAAGCCCGGTCATAGGCTGGAACCAATGTGTGAAATGTGTTGCACCGTTCTCTACTGCCCACTCCTTCATAACAGCTGCAACGCAGTTAGCTACGTCCAGCTCAAGGTGAGTTCCCATCTCAATTGTCTTATGAACAGCTTTATAAATATCCTTAGGAAGGCGCTGTTTCATTACCTTGTCATTAAAAACCAAACATCCAAATTCTTCTGTAAGTTTGCTTGCTTCTATCATTTTTCTCCTCCTTAAATCCGGTTCCTCTGTTGCAGAACCTCACTTAATAATTAACAATTTATTTTCCGCTGGCGCCGTAGTTTGAAAGAACTCTCGCGGACGGGTCGTTTACGTCACAGCCCTTCCAACTCTTATTTGGCATCCAGAAATCAATTACCATGTCGGATTGATCTGTGTAATACTTTTCAAAGATCTCTCTATATAAAAGCGATTCCTTTGTAAAAGGTGTCGCATGTGTGTACTTCTTTACTTTTTCAGCATATTCCTCATCTGTGTAATGAGCCTCTGCATATTCCATGAGGTCGTCTCTAAGTGAGTGTCCAACCGCATCAGAGAATGCAGCCTTTTCTCTCATCAGTATTGAGTGAGGAATAAACTCATCAGGTTCAAAGGCTTTTCTCAAAAGGTACTTGCCCATTCCGTAGGTGTTGAGCTTCTTTTCAGGATCAATGCTCATAACGTAATCCACGAAATCAAGATCACCGAAGGGAACTCTTGCTTCGAGAGAGTTGACGCTTATACATCTGTCTGCACGAAGTACATCGTACATGTGAAGCTCTCTTACTCTCTTCTTTGCTTCCTCCTGGAAGGCTTCAGCACTCGGAGCGAAGTCCGTGTACTTGTATCCGAAAAGCTCATCAGAAATCTCACCTGTTAAAACCACCTTTATGTCTGTGTTTTCATGAATCCATTTACAAAGAAGATACATTCCGATTGAAGCTCTGATCGTTGTTATATCGTAGGTTCCAAGTGCCTTAATTACAGGCTCCAGTGCACCGAGAACATCTTCCTTGCTGATTATCACCTCGTGGTGATTGCTATGGATATAATCTGCAACCTCTCTTGCATATTTCAGATCGATGGCATCTATATCCATTCCGATTGCAAATGTCTCAATCGGCTTATCAGATAAGCTTGCTGCAACTCCACAAACCAGAGATGAATCCAGACCTCCTGAAAGAAGGAATCCAACAGGAGCGTCTGCATCCAGTCTCTTCTTTATTCCGTTTAGGAGCTTGTCGTGAATATTTTTTGTAATAGTTTCTAAGTTATCAGTTCTGACTTCCTTTACCTGAGTCAGATCTCTGTAGCATGTAAACTTGCCATCCTCGTAGTAATGTCCCGGAGGGAACGGCATTATCTTTTTACATACACCTGTAAGGTTTTTGGGTTCTGAGGCAAACAGTATGTAGCCATCCTCATCATATCCATAGTAAAGAGGTCTTATTCCTATCGGATCTCTTGCTGCAATGAAGTCTCTCTTTTCCCCATCATAGATGACCATTGCAAACTCAGCGTCGAGAAGTGAAAACATCTTAGTTCCAAGCTTCTCATAGAGTGGAAGTATGATCTCACAATCGCTGTCACTCACGAATGAGTAACCTAAAGATTTGAGATATTTTTTCAGAGCATTGAAGCCATATAATTCACCATTACAGATAACAGCATTACCATTAAGTTCGAAGGGCTGCATTCCTTTGCAATTAAGTCCCATGATTGCCAGCCTGTTAAATCCAAGCCATCCACCCTTCACCTTAAGAGTCCTGGATTTATCAGGTCCTCTCGATGCTGTTCTCTGGAGCATTTCTTCAAAATACTCCTTACTAATCTCTTCTCTTGCATATGTGAGAATTGCGCACATATCTGTTGTTCCTCCTACAGTTACATTTATTCTTACTCGGCATCAGCCAGAGCGAGTACACCTTCTTCGCCTGTTCGAATCTTAACTACGTTGTCGATGCTGTAAACGAAGATCTTACCATCACCGATCTTACCGGTGTAAAGTGTTCTCTTAGCTGCTTCGATAACATCCTCTACAGGAATCTTGCTGACTACAACCTCAAGCTTGATCTTGGGAAGAAGTGTTACATCCATTTCAACACCGCGGTACTTCTGGCCTGAGCCCTTCTGTACGCCACATCCCATAACCTGAGTTACTGTCATACCTGTTACGCCAAGATCGTTCATGGCCTTACGAAGCTTGTCATATCTTGAAAGCTTTGTAACGATAACTACTTTATGTATAGCTGCATCTGTCTTCATAGGCTGTGTAACAACCGGGACAGAAGCATTCTTCTGGAATTCTGAAGCCTCATCGTAATCGCTTACGCCAAGGTCTGTATTTTCATTGACGCTCATGTTAAGTGTGCCTGATACATCCATAAGTGCGAATCCTGAGTAAGCTGATGCAAGGCCGTGCTCTGTAGCATCAAGTCCTGTGATCTCCTCTTCTTCAGTAACACGAAGTCCAAGTGTAGCCTTGATTACTGCGAAGGTGATTGTGATTGTTACTGCTGTCCATGCTGCTACTGCAAGGAATCCTATAAACTGAATTCCAAGGAGCTTAAATCCGCCGCCATAGAAAAGACCAACCATCTCGTTTCCTGAAGCATCTGCGATGCTGTATCCGGGTGCTGAATTTGTAGCGAAAAGACCAACTGCAAGTGTTCCCCAGATACCGTTTAAGCAGTGAACTGCAACTGCTCCAACCGGATCATCAACGTGAAGCTTATAATCAAGGAACCAAACACCGAAGCAAACAAGAAGACCTGCTACGATACCAATTACTATTGAACCAAATGCATCTGTCACGTCGCAGGGAGCTGTGATTGCTACAAGACCTGCAAGTGAAGCATTGAGACACATTGAAACATCGGGCTTACCATACCTCAGCCATGTGAAGATCATGCAGGTTACTGTTGCAAGTGCAGGTGCGATTGTTGTTGTTACGAAAACTGAACCAAGCTGATCAACTGATGTACATGCTGCTCCGTTGAATCCATACCAGCCAAGCCAGAGAATGAAAACACCAAGAGCTGCTGCTGTAAGGTTGTGTCCGGGAAAAGCGTTTACCTTAACTACGTCGCCGTTTGCATCCTTCTCGAACTTACCAATTCTTGCTCCCAAGAATGATGCACCGATGAGAGCTGAGATACCACCAACCATGTGGATACATGTGGATCCTGCAAAATCGTGGAATCCCATCTGTGCCAAGAAACCGCCGCCCCATGTCCAGTGAGCTTCAATCGGATAGATGATTGCTGAGATAACTGCTGAATATACACAGTAGGAAATGAACTTTGTTCTCTCAGCCATGGATCCTGAAACGATTGTTGCTGTTGTTGCACAGAACACAAGGTTGAATACGAAATTGGACCAGTCGAAATTTGCATAGCTTGTGAAAATATCAAATCCCGGCTTTCCGATGATTCCCATCACATCTTCACCAAGTAATAAACCAAAGCCGATAAGGATGAAAACCACAGTACCGATACAGAAATCCATCAGGTTCTTCATGATGATGTTTCCTGTATTTTTTGCTCTTGTAAATCCTGCCTCACACATTGCGAATCCGGCCTGCATCCAGAAAACAAGAGCTGCGCCTATCAAAAACCAAACTCCAAAAACACTCGAATCGATTGTACTTAAAATCTCTTCACTCATAACATGCTCCTCCACGTCCCAACTTAATGGGATAAAAAAAGCGGCGCAGACAGGGAGGGTATATCACCCGATGCCCCATTGCACCGCTAAATAATTTATTTTATTGCATGAATACCTGTATACAATTGTATACATCTCCGGAGTAGTATTCGAAAGGTACAGAAAAGGCGCCTTAGAGTGTTATCTCTAAGACGCCTTTGTCTTTTATAGTTTGTGATTGTACGCTTGTGTATACAATCTGTCAAGGAGTGATTTTAATCTTTTTTCAACTTTTATCACGTTGCGATTTTAACTTGCTAAAATCCTCTCTGTCTTAAGTCATTTACAAGCTGAACGTAAAACTCTCTTACATCAAAGCATTCGAAGTTCTCTCTGTTAAGATCGATCATATCAGCGTGGGATATTCCTCTTCCGCCTCTGGGCTCCAAGAAAGTATAATTCTGTCCCCAGGGAAATGACTTCTCACCAACAAGTCCATCATTTCTTCCATCGAAGTATCTTACAAGGTTATATGAAAAGTTAAGCGGGAATCTTCCACCTGTGGCTGATGCCATATAGGAACCGATACTCTGATAATATACCTTGTCTGAATCAGGTGTGATGCTGTTGAATTTCTCGCAGGCCTCGTGAGTTAAATCTGTAACTGCCTCAATAAAGTTGGGATTGGGATCACCAAGCTTTGAAAGAGCTGCGTTGTAGGTAGCTGCAACCTTATCCTTAATGGGCTGTCCGATTTTACTGAGAAGATAATCCGCAAACTCGCAGCCTCTGTGAGGTGTGTTAACGGTTGTAAGACTTGCAACCATATCCTCCACGCCGTATCTTGCGATTGCGGCACGTGAATCCAGACCTCCCTTAGAGTGGGCGATGATGTTCACCTTTTCACAGCCTGTCTCAGCTACGATCTGTTTTATTCTCTCTGCCAGCTCCGCACCACACTTATCAACTGATGCTGCTGACTGCTGGTTACCATAGAAAACTGTAGCGCCGTTGAGCTGAAGCTCACCTGATATTCTTCCCCAGTAGTTAAGGAAGGCAGGCTTGAAATCCCTGAAGAACACGCCGTGAACCATAAGCAGAGGATATCTTGTTCTGCAGATCTGCTGAGCATGGCGCTGCTCGTTAACACCTATCTTATAGTTTTCAAAGTATGCTTCGTTCTCTGCTCTCTTTATCATTCCGGGAACAATCGCAAAAATGAAGGGCAAAAACCATGCAAAGAAATATGATGCCGCTTTATTAACTATTCCCGCCTGGGACGAGTTGGTAATGATCCTTATGCATCCATTCCAATAAAGAATGGACATTGTAAGAAAAATCATGAGCGCAGACAAAAGCCATGGTACCCAGAAGCCGTAGGTAACACTCATGATATGAACAACAAGATCTGCCACCCATATAACTGCATTGATAACCGATGCCACCATATAGAACCTTAAAAGCTCAGCGCCCTTAAGGCACTGTCTGAGCTTTCTTGTGCGAAGGCTGTCCGCCTCAAGACTTGGAACAATATTGATAAGAATAAATAATGCTCCGAAGATCAAATAAAGAACAACAGACTGCAGTGACCTTGGAATAAGTATACCCAGACACGGAAATATCACGGATACCGCCGCAGCAAAAACTCTATATACTTTTTTCATATTCCCTCCTAAATGAACTCCTAATCAAAGTCCCAATTCTTTCTCAAAATATCCTGCCACCTCTTTGATGACTTCCTCTGAAAAGGCAGTCTTTAATCCCAAATAACTGATTGCCTCATTGTAATCCATATTTCATCAAACTTTGTCATACCTGTTTTCTCCCAAATGTTTATTTTTCCAGATAGCTCACCACAGCCTCAAGGTTATCAACGACCACCTCTGAAAGCTCCTTCATCTCATCATCTGCAGGTCTAAGATCAGGAACCATAATAGGCTTAAGCCCTCCTCTGTGAGCTGCTCTTATTCCATTAAAGGAGTCTTCGATAGCGTATGCCTTCCCGGGTGCAACACCTATCTTCTCACAGGCAAGGAGGAAAATATCAGGCTCAGGCTTACTCTTTGAAACCATATCCCCTGTAACTATCTCATCAAAATAGTCAAGTATCTTAGCATCTCTGAGTTCGTTAACAACCACTTCCTTACGGGTTGAAGAAGCCAGTGCTATTTTTTTGTTATTCTTTTTAAAGAACTCCATGATCGTGGCTACACCGCTCTTCATGGGGAGCCTTCCGCCATCGTACTTCTCATGGAACATTACAGATGCCTCTTTAGCAAACTTATCATAAGGAAAATCCTCGCCGTAGAATTCAAGAGTAAGCTCTTTTGTTTTTTCAGCGTTTGTTCCTGTGCAGGCAAGGAAAAGTTCTTCCATATTCTCATAACCATATTTGTCTGCAATTTCAATCCAGCAATCCATAGTTGCTCTCTCAGAGTCAAAGATCACTCCGTCCATATCAAAAACTACTGCGTCAAATTCCTTCATAGTCTCCTCCTTAACTCATGATTCCCTCATGTGCTATGTACACGAAGTATATTATCCAATATCAACCCCATATTTTCAACGATTTACATATATTTTTTGCCGTAAAAAAGGAAGTCCTTACGTATCAATCGCAAAGGACTTCCCTTTTTATATTATATTATTTTACTTTCTTAACCTTGATCTGGTAGGCATTGCTATCATAGAGAGAATCACTGATTCTGATGTAGTACTTCTTGCCCTTCTTTAATCTGATCTTCTTTGATTTGCACCAGCCCTTACCTGCATCGACAGATGTATAAGGGATCCTGCTATCTACCTTATTCTTCTTTTTATATCCCTGAACATAGAAAAAATCCCCGGTTCTTGCATCATCCATATTCTGGAAAAAGAATCTGTAATTACCTGTCTTGGGAGCCTTGAAGACATACCAGTCAGCGTCCTCATTCTTCTCATTTAAGATACCGTTGTAAACCTTTTTGGTCTTAATCTTGTTAGCTGTATCTGCTGTGTTGTTGTCCTCAGCTTCGAAGTTCTCGGGAGTCTCATTAACTATTTTGATCTGATAATAGTAGGTCCACGGTACTGACACATCAGCAGAAACGTTAATTGTACCTGTTTTTCCGGGAGCAAATGCATAGTTTGTTGAAGCTTTGGTTCCGCTGTTTCTGCCAATAAGTGTATACAAAATTGACTTGTTATCCACTGAAGCCTGGCAGTCAATCAGATTACCATACGCTGTCTTTCCCTGTCCGTCCTTAACATCAGTCACTGTAACTTCAACTCTTATGTATCCTGTGGCAGGAGTCTGAAAAGTGAAGGTCTGCGGTGATCCATAAGTAACGGAAAAGTTATACACCTGATTAAGATTCAGGTTGGTAGCTGCCTTTACCTCTTTTGGATTACATACGAAGCTGCAGCTGAAAATTGTGAGCGCAAGAATAAGCGCTTTGACCTTGGTTACAAAACCTTTTTTCATACAATACCTCTTTCCGGTACCAGCCCAAAATGATACCCTGTTAAATTTTTCGGTTGCCACCATAATATCTGTTCCCCCTGAAATATTACGTTATAACGACAACACGTTCTCCATTGTACCATATATAAAATATTTTTCCAGCAATTTCTCTGCATCAAAAAGACTTCCCACAGCTTGATGTGGGAAGTCTTTATAGTAAAATTACAATATTCTTATATCCGTCAGTGCCACCTGATCTCCCGACAAAGCTACATAGACCTTGCCGTTACCACCGTTAATGGTGGTGATATTTTCAATTGAGATTCCAAGGTTCTCCGTGACTGTGGTTATGGTGTTGCCCTTTCTCTTAAAGAGGACTTCACACTCCATACCCTTTCTGCAGGTATCCTTCCAGACATTCCAGTTCTTGAACTGCTCTTTCTTTTTGATGGACACCTTATTATTGGCGAATTCCTTGATCTCGTCACTCTCACCATTTAGCTTTATCATGGCGTATTCACGGTAGCCCTCGCCGTACACCTTTTTATCATCAGAATAAAACAGAACAATATACGGACAGTGCCATACAAGTGTCGCGGAAGGAAGGCTCACAGAGTGGAACTTGAGCTTTAAGTGATCTTTTATTGCTATGCCCTCTGTTGAAGCTGACCTTGGCCTGTCAATCTGAATATTAGGTACATCGGAAACCATTCTGTCTGTGTAGTCCAGCTCATCCTCTATCCTCGGGATATCCTCTGCCCTTGTAATGTCTTCAGTATTTTCAATATTGATACCCGTTATGTAACAATTTTCACCGGTGATTCCGATATATGCTGACTTGGTCTTATCGGGAAGTGCCACAATGACCTTTACGGTTCTTCCCCTGCTGTCCATTACGAGCATAAGGTGATCTTCAAAACGACGGGCTGAAATAAAGTAGTTTTGCTCAGCGCTTTCAGTGGTAACTGCTTCACTCTCATGCTCTGTCACCTTAATGAGAATATTTCTGGCATTGGTAGTTACACTGTGACCATCAAACCAAAGCTCACCATACTCAGTGTACTTAAAGGCTTCGATCTCCCTCTCCCTGTTGTATACATGCCTGTCAAAGGAATCAAACAATATAATTGAAGGCTGGCTGAAGGCTCCTGCTGCCGTCTCACTCTCCATACACAAAAAGCTTATATTCGTAACTGTATTCTCTATCGCTATACCTGCTGAAATCTTATCCCTGTACGTTCCACACTGAAGCTCTGTCTCAATCTGAACTTCCTCTGTCAGTATCTTGTTATTAACATCTGCATCAAGCAGCTTGATCAGAATATCAGTGTAATATGGATCAAACTGCTCACCATTTCCCTTTATAAGCTCTTCACGGATTATTGGCATAGGCAGTGCGTCCCTGTATTTTTTGGGTGAAGACATGGCAACATACGCATCTGCCAAATAGATTATTCTTGCAACCTCCGGAATGGCATTCCCTTTTAACCCTTCAGGATATCCGCTTCCATCATATCTCTCATAGCAGTAACGGGCATAAAGACTAAGGTATGGATATTCCGTTATGGCAGAAAGTATTTCTGCACTGAGAAGTGGCTTTTGCCTGATCAATTCTTTTTCGTAAGCATTCAGTTCATCCTTTTCCGTTATGCTGTCAGGTAAACCGATCATTCCTATGTCGTGAAGGATAGCTGTATAATATACTTCCTCCTGTTCCTCTGCGCTCTTTCCTGCTGCATTTGCAATTCTTCTCGCAACCTCCGCAACCTTAGCCGAGTGACCGTTTAAAAATTCATCCTTCTTCTCAACAGCCTTAACAAAAGCACCTGCGGTCTGCTCAAACAGACGCTTCATGCTCTTTTGTTCCTTTTGCAGGGTTTCCATCTCAAGGATATGTGATTTGACCACGGTCTCATTGATATCAAGATATGAAAATACATATAGCGATACAGACACCATGACCATAGCCATGTTTACAATTGATATTCCGTAGGTAAAAATCTGGATAATACCCATTATGATGGGCAGAAAAATATATAAGAACAGCGCAGTATTGATAAATATACTGAATTTCTTTCTATACTCAAAACAAACTGTATATTGAATTAGCGGACCGATAACCGGTACCACATAGGCCATAAGAAACCATGGTCCCCTCTGATAGTGATTAGAAGCATCAAACGTATAAATAATTCCCGTAAAAGCTGAGATGACTGCCAATAGCATTCCGCCTATTGATGCAATACCTGTAAACATAAGCCTCTTCGGGATTATCCTAAGTTTTCCATATTCATTAATAAGGTCGATAATGTAGATATTAAAATTAAAAACAATACCGGAGGTCAGAAAAAATACCATAAAGTTAGAAACTCTGACCATAACATATCCGGTGTGACTCATGTCTCCGACATAAATGTATGCCAGTCTGTCAAAAAAGAGCAAAAAAACCGCAACAAGCTCCATCCCGATAAGGATCCACTTTCTCCTCCTCGGAAGGAACTTTGTGATCAACAGCAAAAGCGCCATTGTCATGCAGGATGCACACAAAGCCAGCATGATATCCATTTGGTTTGTTTTTATAAACTCATACATCAGCTAACTACTCCTTTAGTCACGTCCTCCCAAATCCCTGTCCTACTGATGCAGGATGAAAAATTCCTGAAGCTTTTCAAGCAGCTCATCTCTTCCTATATTCTTAAGGAAATACCCTTCGGGTCTGAGTGCCACCACAGCCATTACGCTTTCCTTATCGCTCTTTCCCGTAAGGAACATAACCGGAATTGTTTTTGTTTCCTCGTCACTCCTTAGCATTTCAAGGACCTGTGGTCCACTTGTAATAGGCATTTCGTGATCTAAAAGGATCAGATCAACCTTGTTTTTTCCTAGCCACTTAATGGCCTGTAATCCGGAATTAGCCATGGATACCTTATACTTTTCCTTTAACCATTCGCGGACCAGCGTCAGATACTGAGGATCGTCGTCCACCACAAGAATGCTCTTCCTGAACTCTCCCGTAGCCATTTTCTTGAAATAATCAGTGACCGCTTTTACATACTCAGCATTATCAACAGGTCTCGAGAAGGTCTGATAGATAAGCTCTGCCGGCACCATCTTGCTGACACGTTCTATATCCCTTTGCTCACCGATAAGGATCATCTGAAGACTCTTATCCCGCATTTCATCAATAAGAAAATGGACCGCATCCTCGCGAGGCATATCATTTTCATCAATATAGAAGGTTATCAGCGAAACTCCCTCTATCCCCTTGCTAATGTCATTGACAGTCCAGTGGACAAATGATGTAGCACAGCCTGCTGCCTGAGCCTTTTGAATAAGTACCCTGACAATAAAGGATTCCTTTTCTCCAATTACTACCATGCTATTTCCAGCCATAATCTTCTCACCTCTAAAATGTAGTATTTACTGCTTCATGAACCAATGTTTATTTTGCTATCAGCTCTTCCATTCCATCCCAGTCAAAATTTCTGAGCATTTTTTCAAGCTCTGCCACCTTAGTCGCATCCTCCTCCGGAAGTGCAAAGGTCTTGAGCTGTCCTATGATCATTTCCACAGCGTCATAGTCCATCTGTGGAACAACGTCCTTAAGTGCATCGTAGGCATCCTGCAGCTCTGCAGCTGATATAGCCTCTTTGTCTTCGCTCTCCTGCGATTCTGAAACAAGTCTTCCAAGCTTATCCTTGAATGATAAATAATCCGCCATGAACCTGTCATGATTAGCCTGAATAAAGCCAGTATCCTCATGATTGCCGGCATCCTCAAGGTCTGCAGCAAGCTTTCCAAGGTCTGTTGCACCGATGATCCTGGCAGAGCTCTTAAGTGCGTGAACCTTTATAGTATAAAGCCTTATGTTATTACTATCATAAGCATCCTGAATAACCCTGGCATTGCCATCTATAGTATCCAGGAAAAGCTGCAATGAGAATATGTAGCTGCTGATTCCTCCGGAGTTTTTGATACCCTCATCAACGGATATCTCAGGAATATCCTTAATCCATGAAAGCTCCTCGGGAATTTCCTTGAGATCCTCAATGGCTTCAGATTCATCAGCCTTTTCCATCATCTCTTCAGGAATATGCTTCATGATGGTTTTCTCAAGCGCTTCGCAGTCAACAGGCTTGGTCAGATATCCGTTAAAGCCCTTTTCAATATAGAAGTCTGCACTGTTTGAAGCGTTGGCTGTAAGAGCATAAACAGGGAGATCCGGCCTCATCAAACGAATCCTCGCAAGGGTCTCTATTCCATCCATTTCAGGCATCATGTGATCAAGGAAAACAACATTATAGTTGTTCTCTGCAATTTTCTCCAGACACTCAGCTCCACTTGATGCTGTGGTTACAAATACCTTGGTCGCCTTCAAAAGTCCCTTAATGACATTCAGATTCATAGGACTATCATCCACCACCAGAACATCTGCATCAGGAGCAACGAACTTAGGAACATAAGGTCCCGCAGCCACAACCTCCTCATGCTCTACAAATATTCCAAGCGGAGTTGGATCTATAATCTTCTGATGAACTACGAAGGTAAACTCAGAGCCCTCTCCATAGACACTCTTACAGGTTAATGATCCACCCATAAGCTCTGCAAATCTTCTTGAGATATCAAGTCCAAGACCGGTTCCCTGAATTCCGCTGTTTTTCTCCTCATCAAGTCTCTCATAAGCTGTAAAGAGCCTCTCCATGTCCTCTTCTTTAATGCCAATTCCGGTGTCCTTTACAACGAAATTGATCTCGCAGTCATTATCCTCTCTGGTCACCATCGTCACATTAAGAATAAATCCGCCATAGTTGGTATACTTAACAGCGTTGGTGAGGAGGTTAAGTACTATCTGCTTTATCTTACCATCATCTCCGTAGAGGCGCTTTGGCAGCATTTCATCCACTACAACGTCAAAGGTCAGTTCCTTCTGTGTACTTCTAATGCGGATCATGCTCACTATTGCACGGAGCATATCCTGAACATCATATTCCTCCTGAACCAGGTGCATCTTACCTGATTCAATCTTGGACATATCAAGGAGGTCACTTATGAGACCAAGTAGTGACTCCGCAGCATTTTTAATATCGAAGGAATAGTTCATCATTGACATGAAATATCCCTTGGGAACTCCGGTGGCATCCTCTCTCATGACCATCTCATTCATACCCATAATGGTATTGATAGGAGTTCTGATCTCATGTGAAATATTGGCAAGGAATCTGGTCTTTGCAGAGTTTGCTCTCTCCGCTTCATCTCTTGCCTTCTTTATTTCAACGTACTGCCTGTTAACTACGGTGGCCTTCATTACCTTATAAACTATGAAGCCAACCAGCGCAGACAGCAGTATTGCAAAAAGCATTCTGAATATGAAAAGCTCGGTAAATTTCGGCTTTTTTATAATATCAAAGGCTTCATCCAGAATTATCTCCTCTTCATTGTGGCCCATAACCTGAATATGAAGCTTGTAGTTACCATAAGGAAGGTCCGTATATTCAAGAGGGAACATCTCACTTCTGGGCTTGGTTATTCCATCATCCTGTCTTCCCTCCAGGTATAGCCTGACCATGGGATTGACCATGGTGTAGTCCATAATTGATGCCTGAATTCTTATTCTCTCCCCTGAAGGAGGGATTACATATTTGCCCTCAGCATCGGGTAATATCTTTGTGTCACCACAGTATACTGAGTTGACTGCTACCTTTATATCTATACTCTCTTCCAGGAAGTCATTGGTATTTACCTTAATAACACCATACCTTCCGGACATATACAGATTGCCATTTTCATCCTGAGCACTTCGTGAATTGGAGGTAATGGAATAGGGAAGTCCATTCTCTATCGTGTAGAGTCTGTAATCAGAAACCGAATCACGAAGCATATCATCTGCCTTGATCTTATAGATACCGCAGGCAGAAAGCACCCAGGCATATCCGTTATCATCAAAGTAGATGTCGTAGTTGTTGTTATACGGGAAGGTAGAAATCTCATGTATAACACCATCCTTCATATATTGAATGGAGTTAGAGGTTACAAGCCAGTATAAGCCTCTCTTTTTATCCTCCTTGATCTTCATGATGACATCGCTGGTAAGTCCGTCATCTCTGCCAATTCTGTCAATTTTATCGCCGTCTATAACGTATATACCGTCGCCGTCCGTACCAACATATATTTTTCCGTCTGCATCCTTGATCACTGAAAGGAAAATCGTATTTTTTATTCCGTCCTCGGAGCAGACACATTTTACTATTTTTCCATTCTGAATGACCGCAAGACCACCGTTGGTGGCAACTAAAATGCTGCCATCTGCTGCCTCATAGGTAGCTCTGACCTCATTATGCGGAAGTCCGTTATATGATGTATAAGCAGTAATTTCTCCTGCACTGTTTACACAGACAAGTCCTTTTCCGCCGGTATATGTGGATACCCAGAGATTATTATTACTGTCCTCCATGAGGCATCTTATCCTGGTATCCTTAAAGTAATTCGTAACCTTGTTGGTAATAGCCTCGTTATTTTTATCGATAATAAAGAGTCCCCAATCGGTTCCGACATAAAGCTTATCCTTATGAAGGCAGGTCGCATTTGTAACCAGCTTCCTAATGTCTGCAAGCTCGAACAGATCCTCAAAATTATTGGTAACAACCTTCATTATTCCCTGCGTGGATGAGGCAGCCCAAAGATTACCCTGATAGTCAGAGGTTGTCATCTCTATGGAGCTGTTCATAGGGAGATTTTTAGCCTCATGAAAATGCTTCTGATTATCCAGATATCCTATTGCCTCCGTGGTAGATATCCACACGCGGTCACAGTCATAGCTGATCCAGTGGATGTTTTCCAGCGGCAAAATGGATATTCTTTTCATGTTTATGTATCTTGCTCCAAACTGACCGTAGTACATATCGGAGCCTGAAGTCGTGATATATACCATTCCGGGATTATTGGGATCAGCCAGAATACATGTGATTTTTTCCATGCCAAGCTCTTCATAGTCATAGAACTCTGTAACCTCACAGTTATCAATGGCAAAGATTACGCCATTCTTGGTCTGTCCGTAAATCCTTCCGTTAGTATCAGCTTCAAGCTTTAATATTCTCTCCTCGTTTATCCTCGCATCATCAAGGACTCGGAGCGCACCATCAGGTGATATATACGCAATACCTGATGTAGTACCGATAAATACGTTTCCATTATTATCCTCAGCAAACGTCCTTATCGAGGATGAGGGAAGACCTTCCTTGTAGGTGTAATGAATACGTTCTTCGCCGTCAATCACTACAACACCGTTATCATTTGTTCCTACAAATATTCTTCGTCTGGAATCCTCAAAGATTCCTCGTCCGCTGGTAAGTCCGTCTGCGGTATCCAGCTTTTCAAAGGTTGAACCGTCATAGCGTAGTATTCCGCTGTAGCCACCAACCCAGATGGAGCCGTCACTGGCACCTAAGATACAATTGGCATCAGACGTAATAAGGCCATTCTCTGCATCATAAATCTGCGCAGAATACCCCACCTTATCAGTCTGCTTAGAGACCGCATAGCCCCCTCCTGTCTTCAACGCGCTCTCATCCTCAGCCATAACCTTAGTTCCGCCAAAAACGAGCGCAGTGACAGAAAGAGTCGCCAAATATATTCTTAATAGATTAGTCCTGTTAAACCTGCCAGTCACTGACAACCTCCATAGGTCATATCACCCACATAAAAAGGAGTGCGTGTAATTTACTGATTATACTTATTAAGAATTACCTTTATCTCAGGAAGTGAATCCATGAAAACTTCTACACATTTCGCATCAAACTGAGATCCTGCACCCTCCTGCAGGATCTCAAGTGCCTTTTCAAGCGTAAACGGTGGCTTATACACTCTTCTGGAGGTAAGCGCATCAAACACATCCGCAACCGCCATGATTCTTGCGGAAAGCGGAATAACCTCACCGTGAAGCCCTTCGGGATAGCCCTTTCCATCCCATCTCTCATGGTGGTAAGCAGCCATATTTCTGGCTTCCTTTAAGTAGCTACCACCCTTAACCGTATTAATAGCCTTCTCTATTATCTCTTTACCTGCTGTGGTATGAGTTTTCATAATCTCGAATTCCTCTTCCGTAAGCTTACCGGGCTTATTGAGGATTTTATCGGATATGTTGATTTTTCCTACATCGTGAAGAGGTGCAGATCTCACAATATCAGAGATAAATTTGGGATTGATCTTTTCAGGGTAATAGCCCTTATCCCTAAGTCCCTCCACAATTATCTTTACGTATGCTGAGGTCTTCTGAACGTGAGCTCCCGTGTCAGAGTCCCTGCTCTCGACCATGTCCGCCATGGTAAGAATAAGTCCGTCCTGCATCTTCATGGTAGAATCGGTCAGACGTCTGATATTCCTCATCTGCTCTGCCTGGTTAAGGGTCATATCGCAAAGAGTCTGATAAAGCTTTTCAACCTCATCACCGGTGTGAATTCCAAGCTCCCTGATCTTGCGGACGTTTTCATCAAGAGCCCTCTGCTCATCACCGCTATCAGCGAAGGAATCCATAACGGACGACATGGATCTTATGGGATATGATACATAAATATTTGTCATCCACAGCTCATGTGCCACAAGCAGTATGAAAAGTCCCGCCAATATAAGCAGCACCCTTATAATAAAATTTCTCATATAATCAGCATCATAGCCAAGAGAAACCTGACAGCCAACATAGCAGGCAGTCTTTCCGGAGCTGTTCTTCACAGGATAAAAAATGGTCTCGCTCCACTCTCTTATACCGTCTGAAACCAGTGGTTCAATCGCTTCACCGTTGAGAAGCGCAGGAACATAGGGAAGTATATCCTTTTCGTAGCTTACAACATCTCCGGGCTCATGGCCGCTCTGCTCTTCTGTATCAACATCGAATACAACCTGGCAGCCATTTTCTCTCATCACAACAGCATACAGGAAGTTAATTCCTGCCGCATTTTCCTTTATCTTTGTAAGCATATCCTTAGTTTCTTTATATCCTGAGGCTGCCTCTCCTTCCTTTACAAATTCCTCCACTCTGTCCGCATCAATTACTTCAGCCGCAAATCTGGCAACATTATATGCATTTTCAGATCTGCTCTGTTTACCATCCTCAAAGTACAGATTGAGTCCGATCCAGGTCATGGCAACCACTATTGCAATAGAGGTCACAACAAGTGAGAGGGTCTCTCTGGTTCGAATGGAATACTTAATACCACTTTTATTTTTGTCAGCATTCTTCAGATGCATTATGGAACTCAAGCTCTGTTTAAGAGTGCTTTCCCTTAGCAGCGTTGAAACCTTTACAGGCATTATTCGAAGAACACCCAAAACTATGGCAACAGAGAATCCCTTATCAATAATATTCAGGAGAATATTAAGCATCGTCACTGCAAGGATGAAGGGAACACCAAAATTGTCTGAGAAATATTCAGCATTTCTGCTGGTCACAGTAGAATGTATCTCGCCAAGAAGATACTGTATAACCGTGCTTAAAAGTCCTGTTACCATAGCCAGTAAAAGGATTAGTTTTGCTATATCCTTCTGTTTTTTTAATGAATGTCTTTTCATAAAACTGGAGGTGTGAACGGCAATGAGCGCATTTACAGCAGAATAATAGATGGCATGTCCATTAAAGACCATGCAAAGAGTATTGGAAATAACGGCAGTCATTATTCCAAAGAAGGGTCCCACCGCTATTGTGACAAAAATAGTTCCCAGTGTGTCCATATAAAGAGGCACATCAAATTTATTCATAATAAAGTACAAAAGTACATTTATTATGACTCCGATGCATACGAATGAAGCAAGAAATATTCTGTTCCTGCCCTGACTATATACCTGTGATTGCATATAAAAAACCCTAAAGGCAAAATACCGCTATTTTTATCCATAATGTTACTATTAAATCATACAATATTTGGAATACAAATTTAATAAAAAACCAATAAAATGTTTTTGAAATTTATAGCCCTGAAAAAAGACAGCCACTGCCGTTTTGATGCAATGACTGTCTGTATTTTTACTGTTATTTATGACTCAAATTCTTTTGCCACATCCTTAAGAAGTGATCTTATCTCAAGATGCTGAGGGCATGCTGTTTCGCAGCCTCCGCACTCAATACATGCACTTGCCTTGCCCTTACCGTCTGCAGTAAGAACATTTTCATAGTACATCTTCTGATTCCAGTCATTGAAGATCTTCCTGGTATTCATGCAGGAGAAAATCTCGGGAATCATGATATTCATAGGACAGTGGTTCTGCTCAACGCAGTAGTGACAGGATGTGCAGGGAATTGTATCAAGTCCCTTGTAAATACCTGTTACCTTGGCAATAGCGCCCATTTCTGTCTCATCAAGAGGCTTAAAGTCCTTCATGAAGGAAACGTTATCCTTCATCTGAGCCATGTCGCTCATTCCGGAGAGGACAATTCTTATTCCTTCCTGGCTGGCTGCAAATCTGATGGCGTAGCTGGCATTTGAAAGACCTGCTCCCAGCTCATCAAAGACCTTCTGAGCTTCCTCGGGAAGATTTACAAGATTGCCGCCCTTTACAGGCTCCATAACGATCACAGGCTTACCATGCTTTCTGCATACCTCAAGGCACTTACGGCTCTGAACTCCTGGATCCTCATAATCCATATAATTGAACTGGATCTGAACGATCTCAACCTCAGGATAAGTTGTGAGAATCTTATCGAGAACCTCAGCACTGTCATGGAAGGAAATACCCACATGCTTAATCTTGCCCTCTTTCTTTAAATCAAATGCTGTCTCATAAGCTCTGCACTTCTTAAAATGCTCAAAATTCTTGGCATTCTGCGCGTGCATCAGGTAAAAGTCAAAGTACTCAACGCCGCAGGCATCAAGCTGACTCTGAAAAAACGGTCTGATATCCTCTTCTTTATTAAAATAAGGCTCTGTAAGCTTATCTGTAAGAAGGAACTTATCTCTGGAATATCTTTCGGAAACTGCCACCTTAATAGCCTTCTCCGATTTGCCGTCAATGTAACCGTGTGCGGTATCAAAATAGTTAAAGCCGTTTTCGATAAAATAATCTGCCATGTCTTTAAACTGCTCGATATCCACCTCTGTGCCAATCATCGGGAGTCTCATACACCCAAAGCCAAAAAATGTTTTAATCTGTGGAAACGAATTATCCATATCCTACCTCCAATACATAAAACTGCATACAATATTAATTTTACTATACTACTCTTTATATTGCATTATATTCATGTAAGGTTTTTCGGACGGATTCCTTTCCTCAGTTTACAAGCTCAGCGTCTTTAAGGGTGCAGTATTTTGTCCCGTTTTCCTCATAGGTTGCAAAAGTCCCCTCCACCGTAACTTCCATAGTATCTGTGCCCGGATAATCGCTATCTGCAAGCTCAAACTCTATTCCCTGAGCGCAGCAGGCTGTGGCATCCTGGATAATACATGCATGATAGGTTTTACCTGTGCTCTCGTCAGTGTAGATATCGTAAAGTCCCTGCATTTTCACCGTTTTTCCGATGTAGTTTTCAGGGTAGTACATCATCTGGAAGACTTCTCCGTAAACAATAGTCGGTGAAAGGATCGTGAGGTCTACCGTGGAGGAGTCCCCGGAAGAAGCAATTGATTCTTCCTGAGTAGTGTTCTCCTGCTGTGCTGTATCTTCTATAGTGATCTTTTCTGTAGCAGCATCATCTATTGTTTTGCCGGTTGCAGGAGGCGTTTTCTCCTTCCCGCAGGCTGTAGCCATAGCAAGCATTATCAGGCCTACAGAGATTATTCTTCTTGCTTTTTTCATAATGTATTTAACCTCCCCTTATGCCAGTCTGCGCTTTCCAAAGGACGTAGCGCAGCAGAGCGCGAATCCCAAAGCATCAGTTGCCACGATCGTTGAGCCCACAGGTGTCCCTGCAAGTATCGAGACTATTATTCCAAGAAGTGCACATATCACTGAAAAAATGGCTGAAAAAACAGTTACACCTCTAAAGCTTGTAAATAACCTCATGGCAGACAGCGCAGGAAAAATAATAAGCGCCGATATCAAAAGTGAACCTACAAGATTCATGGCAAGAACGATAATTACGGCTGTTACTATGGCGATGAGAAGATTATAAAAATCCACCTTTGTGCCACTTGCTCTGGCGAAATTCTCATCAAAGGTCACCGCAAAGATTCTGTTATAAAGGAATATATAGGCTGCCACCACAAGCACGGACATTATTATGCATAGCCACACATCCGTCATAGTGAGTGTAAGGATTGATGTGGAACCAAAAAGTGTGGTACACACATCCCCTGTAAGATTGGAGCTGCTGCCAAACACATTCATGATAAGGTATCCAAATGCCAGAGCCCCCACGGATATCATGGCAATTGCAGCGTCGCCCTTTACCTTGGCGTTATGCCCTGTTCTAAGAAGCAGGATTGCACTTATGACCGTAACAGGCAAGACCACTGTCATCCTGTTTGAC
This sequence comes from Butyrivibrio sp. XPD2002, assembly GCF_000423945.1. GTDB lineage: Bacteria > Bacillota > Clostridia > Lachnospirales > Lachnospiraceae > Butyrivibrio. Next base: position 108,734 of record NZ_AUIY01000017.1, read on the forward strand.
AGATTGGCAACACTTGCTATGGCAATTCCTCCAAAGGCCACATGAGAAAGGCCGTCCCCTATATAGGAATATCTCTTTAATACCAGCGATACTCCAAGGAGAGATGAACACAGCGCTATCAGTACGCCCACTATAAGCGCATACCTTACGAAGGGATAATTCATATAAAGTATCAGTTTTTCCATATCACACCACCCTTCTCTCACAGAGCTGCTCATAGCTGATGTAGAGCTTACCTATATCACTTTTCACAAAGTCTTCTCTTGTAGCAAATGTCGCCTTCTCTCCCATGTGAAGTATATGGCTGGCATTCCCCAGTGCCCCATAGATGTCATGAGATATCATGATGATAGTCATGCCTTCCTTGTTAAGACTCGATATCAGCTCATACATCTGCATGGTTATCTGAGGATCAAGCCCCGCTACCGGCTCATCCAGAAGGAGAATTTTCCCTGCGGCACAGAGTGCCCTTGCAAGAAGGACTCTCTGCTGCTGCCCGCCGGATAATTCCCTGTAGCACCTGTCAGCAAGGTCTGATATCCCCAGCTTTTCCATGTTGGCTAAGGCTGTCGCCTTTTCTTTTTTTCCGTAAAAGGGCTTTAGTCCATGCTTTGACTGACATCCTGATAGTACTATCTCCTTTACAGAAGCAGGAAAATCCTTCTGAACTATGGTCTGCTGCGGCAGATAACCGATCTCGCTTTTGCATATACCATTTTCATATTGTATCTCGCCTGACAGGGGCTCACACAGTCCAAGAAGTGTCTTCATAAGAGTAGATTTTCCGGAGCCGTTCTCTCCGACTATGCACAAATAGTCTCCCTCATTTACTTCAAAATTCACATTTTCCATGACAGCTCTGTTGTCATAGCCAAGGGTCAGATTGCTGACAGTTAGTAATTTCATATATTTCTCTCTTTCGTATTGCTTTAATTAGTTAAGCGCCTCTTTTAGTACTTCAAGATTGCTCTCCATGATGCCAAGATAGGTTGCACCACCCTGAACATCCTCTGTGGTTGTACTCTGCATGGAATCCATGGTCAAAACACCCTGATCCTTAGTACTGGTATTCTGTATGATCGTTTCTGCTATCTTGTGGTTTTGTCCCTCAATAGTAAGCACATTCTTTAAGCCAAGCTCGTCCACTTTTCCCGCAAGAAAAGCTATAGTTTCAAAGCTGGCCTCTGTCTCTGCGGAGCATCCCACAAATGCTGCATAGTACTTAAGGCCGTAATCATCAACCATGTATCTGAAGGGGAATCTGTCACCAAAAAGCACAGTATCCAAAGCTGCGTTTTTCACAGTATCTGCGTACTCCACATCGAGAGCATCCAGCTTTGCAGTGTACTCCTCTGCGTTTTTCTTATAAATGTCTGCATTTTCGGAATCTATTTTCTCAAGGGCGTCTGCTATGGCAGCCACAAGAATCTTGGTGTTCTTAAGTGAGAGCCATACATGCTCGTCATACTCAGGTCCTTCTTCCTCTTCGCCCTCTTCTTCCTCCTCTTCTTCAGCCTCCATACCCTCTACAACCTCTTCTTCCTTTACATTGTCTCCAAGAGTATCAAGGAGGTTTATCACAACCATATCCTTATTGGTCTTTTCCTTAAGTGCATCATCTACCCAGCCATCTGACTCTCCGCCAACATATATGAAAAGATCGCACTCTGATATTTTCACGATATCCTCTGCAGTTGGCTGGTAGCTGTGAAGGTCAACTCCGTTATCAAGAAGCATGGTAAGATCTGCCCCCTCTGCCTTTTCGCCGAGAATCTCTCTTACCCAGTCATACTCAGGGAAAATAGTGCAGACAATCTTAGGCGCTGAAGCCTCAGTGGTTGGAGTATCATTACTTGAATCCTCAGTGGTTGAAGCCTCATTACTTGAATCCTCAGTGGTTGAAGCCTCATTGGCTGAGGTCTCAGGAGCCGGAGTCTTGCCGGAAGCCTTTCCACACGCACAAAAACAAAGCATCGCTGCCAATGCAACCGCTGCTAATGATATAAATCTCTTCATAATAGATATATCCTCTCTTTATTCAATTTGTATTTTGGAAAAATGAATGATTACTGCTTCAAAGGGCATAGTATCCCCTGCGCAGTATTTAAGGACGACTATTTAATCGTTCATTCGAACCATGGAACTGACAGGTGTGGAATACACCAGAACAATATCCTTTAAGCTTAAAACAGTACCAAGAAAAAGTACTGCTAAAAAGGCCATGTAAAGCGCAACAAGTCCATCACCGAGCTGACTTAGGTTATTTTCACACTGCTGGATCAGGGCGCAGACAGGGCAGCTCTCGCCATCGCAGTCATGGAATGACTCTACGGAAACAAACACAGCTGAAAACAGCACAACAAAAAGCATCGCAAAAGCGGTGTATGCTACAAGAAGTTTCTTTATGCTGTTCTTATTATTGCTTAAACTCTGCATATATCTGTCCCTATCTATTGCTCATGGCTAACAAATCAAACTGATTATATTTCCGTTTCCTTTTTATGTCAAACTTACAATCGTAATTTCACAAACAAAATACCACGTAACTGCTGCAACATGATAAAATAAAGTTATGTTTATAAATAAGAAAACACACTACCTCTCAACTTCATTATTCCTCGCTTCAGGCATTCATATTTTGGCGAACTTCGTGCTTTTCATAGTGAGAAAAATTATTGTTTCAGGGAATTTTACTGCCCCTGCCATGATGAGCACCTTAGCATTTACGAGTCAGGTTGTGGTATCCACTATCATGATTCTGTTAATGGCGTTCGTCTTTTTATCATCCTGGTTAAAGCTGAAAAGATCCCTGTCTGTTGTGGATGAATCTGACAAGCTTCAGATGGCTGTTCTCCAGCAGGAGGTAATGGGTAAGGATATCCCTGCCCTCTCAGGCGAATCCATCATCGAGCTCATAGAGCTGTGGGGAGTCATCCTTGTAGGCGTACGCCTTGTTTATGACATTTGCTCCATCGTATACAGACGCTTCATTTTTGACCTTACAGGTCTTAGCTCTTCGGCAGGAACCGGCGGCCAGGCCTTCGTTGCAATCTATAACAACACCCATGGCTTTAAATATATAAGCATACTTACTGCCCTTTTGCTTGGTATTTTTATCACGGGCATTTTTCTTCATGATAAGCTGCTGAAAATGGTGGCTCTGTTTCTTATCTCCATTTTCCTTCTGGCATTTGTGCTTCTGGGAATGCATACCGTTAGAATCGCAGGCTACAGCGTAGGTATAGTGTGGTCTTCCATCATTTTTCATTTCACTGAGACCATAGGTCTGGTAGGCCTTGGCTTCTATCTCAGGAAAAAATATATCGGCTTATAATTTTCCTGCCCATTTATTTCAAGAGCCGTCCTGGCGCCTACGAGAGTAAGCGCCAAAACGGCTCCTATGTTACATTTGCAGGAATTTCTTAACCTCAGATAATCTTTTCTTAGCCTCAACCCTTCCGGTCTGGTAAACCCATTCCAGCTCTGAGGGGTTGTTTTCTGTGCGGCTTATTCCCAGAGATTCCGGCGGCCTTATTACAAGGCTCGTTCCGCTCTCTTCTCTTTCAAGAATCTCCTGCATCTGACGATTATAAACCTTCGGACGATTGATCATAGCCTCTGCCACAGCAGGGTATTTGCGAAGAAGAGATTTTATCAGACGGGGATTGTGCTCCTTTTTCTGATAGCCCTTGGGCTGGGTAAGGATAATGACATTTCGGTTATATCCCAGCTTTTCCATATGCTTATAGGGCACCGGATCCGTGATTCCGCCATCGAGATAGAGCCTGCCATCTATTTTGACTGGTCTTGATACAAAGGGCATCGAAGCAGAAGCTCTCATCCACTCTATATCCTTTTCCCTGCCATCCATGCAGTTGTGGAATGCTATTCTGCCTGTAGCAACATCCGTCGCACCAACATAGAATTCCATGGGATTTCTCTCAAAGGTGACGCGGTCAAAAACATCAAGCTTTTCGGGTATTTTGTGATAGCAAAAGTCAACGCCGTACAGGTCCCCGGTTTTTATAAGAGACCATATACTGCAATATCTAGGGTCTCTGCCATATTTCTTGTTATATCTGATAGCCCTTCCTATCTGATGGGACTTATAATTGCATCCGAAAATAGCACCCGCTGAAATGCCTGCAGCTCCGTCAAAATGAATGTCATTTTCCATGAAAACATCCATGATCCCTGCTGTAAACATTCCGCGCATGGCGCCGCCTTCCATTATAAGTCCTGTTTTAAAATTCCCTGTGTCCATAATTTCCTCTGCTGTTTTGTCCATAAATGTCCAGATATATGTTACTTCTTAGCCTTGCAATATATACGGAAAGATTCAACCGCATAGGTCTGTGTCAGCTTATCATAATATGTAATTCTGATATCTGTAGGTGCATACAGGCCATTTACATTTGTCTTTCTTGTTCCGTTTTTAGATGTCTTGGTGCTCTTATCACCTGAAAAATCGCCGCTATAATTTCCGCTATCACCATAATAGGGTGTTGTTCCAAGTGAAATCTTCTTGCCGGATTTTACTGTCTTATATTTAAAAAATACAGTCTTGCCATCTACTTTATGGTCAGTTGTAGTATATGAACCACTATAAGGCTTTTCATAATTCTTTGTTTCCTTATAAAGGGTTCCAACTTCAATCTTAGTGATCTTATAATTTTTATTTGCCTTTACAACGAGCTTACCCTTTTTCGCAGAAGAAACATCCCAAAGAGTGTCTGTATCCTTCTTCTTGTAGTTTATATTATTTGGATTTGAGTAATCTGTAAGAAGTGATTTGCCTGCAAATGTAACTGCCTTAAAAGGAGAAACGTCATCCTGAACATGAACCGTAAGCTTAACCTTACCTGTCTCCTGTCCTGCAATATTATATACCTTAAATGTAAGGTTTGCTTTACCTTCCTTCTTTCCTTCAAGCCTGATATATCTCACAGCCTCTGATCCGTTTGTTGCATCCAGAGCCGCCTTAAGCTTAGCCTTTCCGGCATCATCGTTAGTAAATGTACCAATAACAATCTTATCACCAACGCTGTTGACGTAAAAATATGAACATGTGCCATCCGGGTTTGTTCTGGAAAAATAATTGGGACGATCCTGAGTAGTATATTCACTACTCATCTTCTTATATAGCTTAGCTGAAACAATTGACTTCTTGGAAGACTTTACCTTCTTAATTGTGAAATCACCACTATGAAGCGGGATTGCCAGATAAGTAATCTCACCCTTTTTTATTCTGATAGCAGACTGAAATCTGTTGGATTCATCAGATTCAGATGAAAAGCGTGTATTTACCTCACTACTTTTCGTGCTTGTCTGTCCGGTTACAGTATTAGTATATGTCGTATATACAACGTAGATTTTTTTAGTAGTGCGATCCTCATACAATGAATATCCTTCTATCCAATCTCCATTCTTACGATATCCCTTTGCCTTTGCTGCATCATAGGCATCAAACACATCATCAAAAGGACCTAAAACATTTTTCCTGTTTTCCTCGATCAGGCTATTATAATCTCTGTTCTCGTAATTCCTTGCGAGCTTTTCCTTGGTCTCCGTAGCTGCCATAGCCGTGCCCGGTGTCATGATTGTGATTGAGAGTGCCAATGCAAGCGCAGTAGCCCCAATCCTTGCCAGTTTCCTCATATTAAATTCCCTCCAACAAAATTATTTTTTAACGGTTTGACGTAACCGTAAAAACGAACAAGTTTGATTGTAGCACTCTGGTTAGACTTTTGCATCCTTTCGTCCAGTCATGTAAAGCACTATTTTTGTATATTGTGTTTATTTTATAATTGACATATTCCTTTTTCCGTCGTAATATTACCTCTGGTCAGACGACCATATTGGGTATCCGGGAGCATCTCCCACCTTTTCCACAGATTGTTTGGATGAACGTTGTAGGATATAATTATAGTAGTTGGATTCGTTGGTTTTCTTCTATTTCGTTACCTTGTATGGTCTTATGACACAGACATACAAGGAGGATTAAATTGAAAGAAGTAACTATTAACAGAAAGTATAAGGATTCAGTTTTCAGAATGCTATTTGACAGCAAAGAAGAACTGTTATCCCTATACAATGCAGTAAACGGAACTCACTATGACAATGTAGATGATCTGGAGATCAACACCTTAGAAGATGGTGTGCTTATGAAGATGAAAAACGATATTTCTTTCGTCTTCGGTTTTGAGCTAAATCTCTATGAGCACCAATCAACTAAGTGTGGGAATATGGCTTTGAGATTTTTAATTTATGTATCAAATCTTTTTGCCGGTATTACTGAAAAAGAAGATCTCTATGGAAGTAAGCTGATCAAAATCCCTACTCCGCGTTTTGTCGTCTTTTATAATGGCGAAGGCGAAATGGAAGACAAATCATATTACAGGTTATCTGATCATTTTGAAAAAGAGATTATTCCACCGGAGCTCGAGCTTACCGTTACTGTTATCAATATCAACGAAAACAGGAATCCTGATATCATGGACGCCTGCAAAACACTTAAAGATTATTCTATTTTCGTTGCCAAAATCAGAAAATACGCAAAAATAATGTCCATCGAAGAAGCTGTAAAAATAGCAATCGATGAATGCATTAACGAGGACATCCTTGCCGATTTTCTGCGAAAACAACGCGCGGAGGTGTTTGAGATGAGTATACTGGAATATAATGAAGAACTTCATCTGAAAAATGTCCATCAGGATGGGTATGAAGAAGGAGTTGTTAAAGGTGAGGCTAAAGGCAAAAAAACAATTGATCGTCTTTACTCATGGCTAAAAGATCTAAATCGTACTGACGATATTATTCGAGCTGTAGGCAACGAATCTGTCCAGAATGAACTTTTAGAGGAATATCGTAAAGCCCATAACAATAGCGAAAAATAATATCACTTACTTCAGTAACAATCCTACTATATTGCTATCGATATGTGTATTACTGAGGAGAATCTTATAGATTATCCTAAAAGCTACAAACGGAAGTTTTTTGATATGAGTTTACGTTTATTGAAATGATTATATTATCAAGGACTTCCTTGAAATTCATAGAGCGGAGGTAAAAGGAATGTTATTAACAGAATATGATGAAGCCGAAACTTTAGAATTATTTAAAAAAGAAGCATATGATGAAGGAGAAGCTAAAGGTGAAGCTAAAGGTGAAGCCAAAGGTGAGGCTAAAGGCAAAGCAGAAATTAATGGTCTTTACACCTGGTTAAGATCTCTAAATCGTACCGATGATATCCTTCGAGCTGTTGATAACAACGCTATCCAGGAAGAACTCCTAGAAGAATATCGTAATGCCCATAACAATAGCGAAAAATAATATTACTTACTTCAGTAGCAATCCTACTATATTGCTATCGATATGTGTATTACTGAGGAGAATCTTATAGATTATCCTAAAAGCTACAAACGGAAGTTTTTTTGATATGAGTTTACGTTTATTGAAATGATTATTTTATCAAGGACTTCCTTGAAATTCATAGAGCGGAGGTAAAAGGAATGTTATTAACAGAATATGATGAAGCCGAAACTTTAGAATTATTTAAAAAGGAAGCACGTGATGAAGGTAAGGCTGAGGGTAAAGAAGAAGGTAAAGAAGAAATTAATTGCCGTTGATATTTGCTTTTCTTTCCTCCACCATATTTAGAAGGCATTAGAGTAATGCATTACAGGTAATGCGTAGAGAGAATATCACTATGATATGTCCACTATTTATATTCAAAATACGCGTCTTATTTTTCATTCTTATACAGCAATTTACTTGTTTTAGTGATATGTCCATTCATCATGCAAAGGTACATCACTTATCACATTCACTAAATAATATTTTTTTAAGCGAGTCCGTTCTTTCCGCCATAAGTCTTGCTAAAAAAACAAGCGATCTACTCACTATATCTGCATCAATATCATGGGAGTTGTGAAACCATGCGCTTTAAAGAATTCAAAAGCCTCATCATAATCATCAACATTAATCCTGAATGATGTAAGGTCGTGATTATCATGCGGCAAACTATCTACCTGAGATATATCCACTACAACTCCGTTTTTAATTATACTATATCGATTTTTTTCATTATCTAAAAAAAGGATAAACACTGTTAATGAACTAAAAAAATCTGAGACATAGAAATTATCTATGCCCCAGACCTATTAAATTTTTTATTTCACCCTGACATTCGTCTGCTTTTTAAGCATTTCAATGATTTTTTTCCTCTGTTTACCTTTAACTCCTTTTACTTTTATCACAACATCCTCATTGTTTATCTTAAATGCGCCATCATCAATTTTTAGTTTCGGATTGGCATAGATTGTGATCTTCTTCAGATTCTTGCAATCCGCAAAGGCATTACGCCTAATTCTTTTTACTGTTTTAGGGATAGTAACTTTTTTTAGCTTTTTGCGTTTTTTAAAGGCTCCCTTTGCTATCTCAGTTACAGTGTAAGATACCCCATGATCATCAGTAACTTCTGACGGTATTGTTACTGACTTTGCCGACTTGTTCTTTAACCTTTTAAATAAAGCTGTTCTTGCATTTGCTGAAATGATTTCATAAGACGCGCCGCCGGATACCATGCTTTCTCCATCATTCTTTGGATCCCTGGACGTATCATCAGCCGCAGGCGGGATAACTGTTACACTAAGCGTCGTGTGAACATCAACACCTTTAAAAAAATCGGAGACTCCACTAAAGACTTTTATAGTGGCATTGCCCACATCCTTTGCATATATCGTGTTTCCGAACACCTCGACCACATCTGTGTTATTGCTTTCTATACCATAAGATTTCAACACAGTATCTGATGGCTCAAAAATAGGTTTTATTTCCATTTTATCGCCCTTATTTAGCGTAACAGCAGATGTCCCAAGTGCTATCCTTATCGGTAATTGACATATATACCGAGCTATCAATGAATCAAAATTATTTAGTACATAATCAAACGTGTACAATGTCCCGGTTGCCACAGGAAGCCTTGTCCCTATGCACTTATGCCCCCATATACGATAATGATCCAGTTGCTTATATTCCTCAGTTGTCCTGTTAAAAAATGACTTATCAAATACAACCTGTCCATAATCATCAACGAATACGGTCCAGGTAGTATCGACCTCATACCAGGCTCCATCAAGTTCTATCAGATTCCAGGCATGTAGCCCCAGATCTTCGCCCTGATCATTTGTCGCTCCATCATTCACCAAAACATTAAACCCAAGAGCCTCCATTATTACTTCGAACCCTGTTGAAAAGCCGTCACACACTGCGCGTCTTGCGCACAAGCTCCCCCACGCAGTATGCGCTAAGTTTACATCGCTTGACTCAATTCCCCCATAGGTAACTGTTTGAACATAGTAATTATGCACATTGAATTCAGTTGCAGCTTTAGAGGCGGTTACTAAATTCCTTTCTTTAAGTTCTGCAATCCATTTACTCTTAGCTGCAAGAATCTGTTGATCCAATTGTGCAAACCTGGTATCGTCATACTCGGCGCACAAAATAACATAATCTTCATATACTTTAATGCCATTTTCCTCGCTCACAAAACTGCCACATTCATTTGGTTGAACCAAAAAAAATTCAACATTCTCCGGATGATCATAATAGATGGCACACCACGCAATCCCAAACTCATCCGTAATCTCATCAGATGTAATGCTATTAGGTCCTGTCCTGTAAATCCATATATAATCTTTAAGTTCTTCATAAGAGAGATTCTTTTCATATAGCCTGAACGGAATATAATGCTTATCCTTAATCGCATGATATATCGCCCTATATATCGTTTTTTCAGACTCAGTCAGGCAATCATAATGCTTTCCATATGAAACAGAAGTATTCTTGTCTATATACCTATGAGTATTTTGTTTCTGCGTTCTGTCTACATGGGTTACACCGCGGTTCTTCATTTCCGGAAGGACATACTTATCTCCTGCAGGAAACTTTCTTGCAGCATGTGCCATAGACGTCAGTCCATAATTTCCCAAAGCCCCCGCAGGTAAAAGAATACTGATAACCAGTGACAGCACCAGATACAATGATAATTTCTTTTTCACCTTATCAATCATCTTCATAGCTATCTCCTCCGCTTACTGTGCCTTATATATGTAGATAAGCGGTAACCTGTGGGTAGTCTTATCCTTTTTATCGAAGTAAGTTATCCTGACCGCTGTAGTCGTGTATGGATATTTATTTTTATATAAAAATCTGTCCTGTCCCTGTTTGTAGTCAATACATTTCAACAGTCCCTCATTTACCTTACCGAGTTTTATTTTTTTTCCATTTTTCACTTTTTTCCACTTATAATCAGGTTCCAAGCCTCTGTCATAATCATATTGTTCCGGACTTATCTCAGGGTTTCTTGTGTATTTATAAAATTTATAATTCTCATCGTACTCACTATCCGAAAGCACAATAGAGGGCGTACCAATCTCAATCGCTTTAAGCGAAAACCCCTTATTCATCACAACCTTAATGGGGCCTGATTTTCTTTTGGTGGCACACTTCATGCCTTTAAGCCACAACTCCTCCTCTTTTTCCTCAGAATCATCTGAATGAAAAATCTGTTTTCCTGCATAGGTCACACTTTTTACAGGTGATCCATCTTCTCTCGCAATTACCTTAAAGGTCTTATTCACAGTTGTTCCATTCTTAAGTATTGCATCATAACTGACCTTATAAGTTCCTTTCTTCTTTGCATAAAATCTGACTGTGTACTTCCCTGCACTACGATTACTCGGAAGATACTTTTCATTGTCTCTGGACACAACCGTCCCCATCACATTTCTATAGTAATAGGTCGTTTTCCCATCCTTCTGTATAGAATAATCATAATCAGACCTCAGGCTTTGGTCTGTATATTCATCCGAGACAAGAACCTTAACCTTGAGTTTTGAACTTTTAGACTTGAAATTTGTTAGCTTTTCAACATCTGCAGTAGTAAAAAATTCCTCTGTCGCAAAATATGACTTCACCGCAACTGTTTTTACTTTGAGTTCCGAACGAATAGCTGCTGCAACTCCTCTCTGAGAAACAGGATTGGTTATTTCATCATAACCTTCTGTGCTGTTCCAAGTCACAACCTGCTTTGTGTCTTCATTTGTCACAGTAGTTGTAAAGTTTTGATTTTCATCAAAATCAGAATAGATTGTCCTTGTTTCAGCTTTTACACTTAAAGGCATAAGCATAGTGAAAAAAAGTGCCACCGTAGAAACGGTGCACCCGAGTCTGTAGAATGTCCTCATAGAATTACCTCCAACATAAGAAACTTTTCCAAAAGCCACAAGTCCTGTTGCCTTAATCATACCACAATTCGTTTGTTCACAATCTAAAATAAGTATAAAATGTAATAGAGGCTGTCGCTCCAAATCAATTTTGATCTGAGGTCTGTCAAGTAGACAGCCAAAATAAACAAAATAACATCAAAGAAAAAGGTGGTCACATAATGATATGTACCCTCCTTACTGTTTTGTCCAGTAAAGAGGGTACATATCACATTGACCACCGATTTTATAAAAGTAAAAAACTTACACACTTAACTTGACACTCTCTCCTCTGCGGAAGTTACGTCTATATGCGATAATTATTCCAAATTGATTCCATACAAAAACTCCCCGAGATGATCTCTCATCCCGGGGAGTAGACAATCGGACATATATGCGGTTTGTCACGAACCAAAGAACAATATCTTACGATAAAGATTTGAATAAACAATATGTCTAATGTAGTACTAAGTTTTTATTTACTCCTACTTATCAGCATTTGAATATAATTACTTATTGATAAGCTTTCCAATATTTGCTACTTCTTCTCTTCTAGTAATCTTATTCTTCTTGTCATAATATGTAACACGAATAATAGTTACAGCTGTTGTCTCTTTGCTCTCAATTAACTTTGTACCTTTCTTAGTACCATCAGGCCAGTATGTTGTAGTATTACGATCCCCTTCATTATTATTGACTTTGCTTAATTTAATCTTCTTACCATTCTTTACTTTCTTCCATGTAGGGCTTACCACATTTCCTGCATCATCTTCCTTTTCTCTTACAATTGTACCATCCTCTGATTTATACCGTTTCTTCCCGTCATCATAGTCATACACATAATCACGCTTCTCATACTTATCATAATTCTCAAGACTAATTGTTCCAACTTCAATCTTCTTGAGTTTGAAATCTTTGTTCATGGTAACTTGAAGCTTTCCAGATTTCTTTGTTGTATAAGAAAGTCCACCCTTCTGATCAAAAGCAACATCATTCATTAGAGCAGTATTGTAATAAACTTCCTGACCAGCAAACTTTACTGACTTAACTGCATTACCATCTTCTCTAGCAATAACCTTAATTGATTTTTCAACTGATGTTCCATTTTCAAGTACAGCAGTATACTTAAGTTTAAATGAGCCAGCCTTTTTAGCATAAAGTCTTATTGTATATTTACCTTCTGCGCTATTTTTGGGTAACTTTTGAGCAGCGTCAGCATATGATACAGTCTGGATATCACCATTTACATCCTTATACTGCATGTTTTTATTTTTTAAATCAGCTACATCATAATCAATACCCGGATCTTCAAAAGTCTCTTCAGATTTCTTTACAACTCTAACCTTTAAACTCTTTTTATTTGATTTGAAGTTCTCAAATTTTTTTACATCTGCACTTGTTACCAAAGTAATCTCCTCGCCATACGACTTAGTAGAAATCGTAATCTGCTTTACTTTAGGTGCCAAGAATCTTTCTAATCTTCCAAGTTTAAGTGCTTTTTCACTTATCACATAATCTTTGTCCGAAATCGTCTTCTTTGTATCAGAATCAGAATACTCAGTATATGTGTGGTTGCCATCTTTAACATACTTACGCTCATAATAGGCATTCGCACTAATGGGTGCCAACATAGTAATTGACAGTGCCATTGCGAGCGCAGTAGCACCAAGTTTTAAAAATTTACTCATAAAATTACCTCCACTCATAGAAATAGTTGTTTTTAACGGTTTGTCGTAACCGTTTGCTCGTGACATTTATGATTCTACACCCCCCGAAAACAAACGTCAACTCGGTTAATACGCGTATTTTCAAGGTTTTATGAGAGTTTATAAATTGTTTATAATTTGCAAAATTCCGTGAACACAGATAGGACACAGTCTCTACACATTTTGAACATAAATTAAATCTTATACGCAATTACAACATTTAATAAATTTTATATTGTTTTAATATAATCAAAAAAGAGAGTAGAGTTTTACGCCAAGCCGACATTACTCTACTCCCATCTTTTCTATATTTTATTCTGCTAAGAAACTCCTCGCCAAAACTCGGATTAGCTATTTATCCCTTAACAAAATTCTTCAGCATCTGTTTACCATCCGGTGTCATTATTGATTCAGGATGGAACTGGACTCCATAGATTGGATAGTCCCTATGCTTTACTGCCATGACTTCGCCATCTGTGGTACGGGCGGTTACGATCAAATCATCCGGAATCGTGGAATCATCAGCTGCAAGAGAATGATATCTCGCAACAGGTGCTACCTCAGGAAGTCCTGCAAAGAGCAGACAGTTTAAATCAAACTTCACATCTGACTGTTTTCCATGCATAAGTTCCTTGGCGTAGGTTACGGTAGCTCCGTAGGCAGCGCAGATTGCCTGATGTCCGAGGCACACACCGAGGGTCGGGATCTTCTTTGCAAGAGTCGTTGCCACCTCCATGCATATTCCGGCGTCCTCAGGTCTTCCAGGGCCTGGTGACAGGATTATTCTGTCGGGATTAAGCTCCTCGATTTCAGAGATTGTCATCTCGTCATTTCGAATAACCTTTATGTCAGGCTCTATCTCCCCGATCAGCTGGTACAGGTTGTATGAAAAGCTGTCGTAATTATCTATTAGTAAAATCATGATGTTTCCTTCTTTCTTTTCCTTCGTAGCTGACTTAACTCAAATATTATTACGCCTCAAGCGCCTTCATGGATGCCTTAGCTTTGTTCATGCACTCCTCGAATTCCTTCTCCGGAACTGAATCCGCTACTATTCCGGCACCGCTTCTAACGAACACTTTTCCGTTTTTCTTATAGGCTATTCTGATTGCGATGCAGGTGTCCATGTTGCCTGTAAAATCGATGTAGCCGATGGCTCCGCCGTATATACCGCGCTTGTTATTTTCAAGCTCACCTATTATCTGACATGCGCGAATCTTAGGTGCACCTGACAGTGTTCCTGCAGGAAGTACTGATGAAATGGCATCCAGCGCATCCTTGTCATCTCTTATGTCTCCGCGGACTGTTGAACCGATGTGCATTACATGTGAATAGCGCTCGATGGAGTGAAGCTTTTCAACCTGAACAGAGCCGAATTTACTGATTTTTCCAAGGTCGTTTCTACCAAGGTCCACCAGCATGTTGTGCTCAGCAAGCTCCTTCTTGTCAACGAGAAGCTCTGTCTCGAGCCTCTTATCCTCTTCCTCTGTCGCGCCTCTCGGTCTTGTTCCTGCAAGAGGGAAGGTGTGGAGAACGCCGTCCTGCAGCTTAACCAGTGTCTCAGGAGATGCACCTGCTACCTCTACATCTGTTCCTGAAAAATAGAACATGTAAGGAGAAGGATTGATTGTTCTCAGCATTCTGTAGGTATCAAAAAGACTTCCCTCAAAGGGCGCCGAGAATCTGTTGGAAAGAACTATCTGGAAGATATCTCCCTCGAATATGTGCTTTTTCGCTCTCTCAACCATGTCACAGTACTGCTCTTTATTGAAAAGAGGAGTCATTTCACCAAGAAGCTTTCCGGGAGTCTCCTCAAGCTTTTCACCTGTTTTAAGAAGCTTCTCGATATCCTCTAAATCCTTTGCAGCTTTCTCATAGCTTTCCTTCAGGAATTCAGGACTGCTGCCCTTTTCAGAGGTAAGCTTCATATTAGAAATAAGAACAATCTTCTGCTTGGTGTTATCAAAAGCGATGACCTTTTCAAAGAGCATAAGGTCCATATCCATGAAGCCTTCTGAATCCTCAACATCCATTCTCACCGTGGGCTCGCTGTAGCCAAGATAGTCATAGGAGAAATATCCCACCATTCCACCTGCAAAGGTAGGAAGATATGAAAAGCGAGGACTTCTGTACTTTGAGAGAATCACTCTAAGGCACTCAGAAGGATCTCCTGTCCTGGAGTTTTCATTGCCATTTTCATCTGTGATGGTGACAACATCATTTGCACAGGTGATTTTCATGGTTGGCTCGTAGCCAAGAAAAGTATATCTTCCCCAGGTCTCGTTGGCCTGCGCGGACTCCAGCATATATACATGCTTAGAAGCCTTTTTTAGTATTCGCATAGCCTCAATAGGTGTTATGAAATCCGAAAGGATCTCGCAGCTTACGGGGGCTACGTCATAGTTTCCGGTCGAAGCTAATTTTTCTATTTCATTAAATTCAGGTAATGTTTTCATGTTTATCCTCATGATGCCTTATAGGCGCTCTTCATGTTCTTTACAAACTCTCCAACGTGAACAGGTGCATCCTTGCCATACTGTTCAATAATTCGGACAATAGCTGAGCCAACTATTGCACCGTCCGATATATCGGACATCTCTTTTGCCTGCTGGGGAGTGGAAATTCCAAAGCCCACGGCGCAGGGTACATCGGTCACTTTTCTTATCTTATCAACAAGATCCTTAACATTGGTGCTGATAGAGCTTCTCGTTCCTGTGACACCAAGACTTGATACGATATAGATGAATCCCTTAGCTTCCCTGGCAATCATGGCGATTCTGTCCTCGGAGGTGGGAGCTACCATGGAGATGAAGTCAACACCGTAAGCTCCTGCTGCATCTACGAATTCTTCCTTTTCCTCAAAAGGAACATCAGGAAGGATTACTCCATCCATTCCGTTCTCCTTACATTTTGCAAAGAACTTATCCATTCCGTATGAAAAGATAACATTGGCGTATGTCATGAATACCATAGGCACTGTGATCTCGCTTCTGATCTCTTTTACCATGTCGAAGATATCATCTGTTGTTATGCCGTTTTTCAGTGCTCTGATATTAGCTCCCTGAATCACAGGTCCCTCAGCAGTGGGGTCTGAAAAGGGAATGCCAAGCTCTATGAGGTCTGCTCCGTTTGCCTGAAGCTCACGGAGGATTTTCTTTGTGGTCTCAAGGTCGGGATCACCGCAGGTAACAAAGGGAATGAACGCCTTTTTATTATTGAATGCTTCTACTATCTTACTCATGGATATCCTCCCCTCTGTATCTTGCAATTGCAGCGCAGTCCTTATCGCCTCTGCCTGAAATTGTTATAACTATGATCTCATCTTTACTCATTGTCGGAGCAATTTTTATAGCATGAGCAACTGCATGTGCAGACTCAATCGCGGGAATAATGCCCTCTGTCTTGGACAAATATTCGAATGCGTTAACAGCTTCATCATCTGTTACAGGTACATACTGTGCGCGTCCTGTGTCGTGAAGATTAGCGTGCTCTGGTCCGATTCCGGGATAATCAAGTCCCGCTGAAATGGAATAAACCGGAGCTATCTGGCCGTATTCATCCTGGCAGAAGTAGGACTTCATACCATGGAAAATTCCGAGCTTTCCAGTATTTATTGTTGCTGCTGTCTCAAAGGTATCTATGCCTCTTCCTGCTGCCTCACAGCCGATAAGCTTAACATCCTTATCCTCAATGAAGTTGTAGAAGGTTCCGATCGCATTTGATCCGCCACCTACACAGGCCATTACTACATTGGGAAGTCGTCCTTCCTTTTCAAGAATCTGCTCCTTGATCTCCTTGGAGATAACAGCCTGGAAGTCTCTTACTATAGTAGGAAAAGGATGCGGTCCCATAACTGATCCAAGACAGTAATGTGTATCATCAATTCTGGAGGTCCACTCTCTCATAGCCTCTGATACAGCGTCCTTGAGTGTTGCAGTTCCTGATGTTATAGGGATTACCTCTGCACCAAGAAGTCTCATTCTGTATACGTTAAGGGCCTGTCTCTTGGTGTCCTCTTCTCCCATGAATACGACACATTCCATACCCATAAGAGCTGCTGCTGTAGCTGTTGCAACGCCGTGCTGACCTGCACCTGTCTCAGCGATAAGTCTTGTCTTTCCCATCTTCTTGGCAAGGAGAGCCTGACCTAAAACGTTGTTGATCTTGTGTGATCCTGTGTGGTTGAGATCCTCTCTCTTTAAGTAGATCTTTGCTCCGCCAAGGTCCTTTGTCATCTTCTCAGCGTAGTAAAGTCTTGAAGGTCTTCCCGCATATTCATTTAAAAGCTCTGTCAGCTCTCTGTTAAATTCAGGATCATTTTTATAATGATTGTAGGCTTTCTCAAGCTCTATTACTGCATTCATAAGAGTTTCAGGAATGTACTGTCCGCCGTGGACTCCGAATCTTCCGTCTTTGTTAGTCATGTTGTTTCTCCTTTTGTTGCCCTCATCCGGCACTTCGTGCCACCTTCTCCCATAGGGAGAAGGCTTTAAGAGTGCCTTACTACTTCGATTATTTTTTTCATTTTCTCCTCATCCTTAACGCCGTCGGTCTCAATCCCCGAGCTGACATCTATGGCGTAAGGCTTTATAACATCTACCGCTTCCTTTATATTGTCTGCATTTATGCCGCCTGCAAGGAAGTAAGGTCTTTCAATATTTTTTAATATGTCCCATTTGAAGGCTGAACCTGTGCCCTGACCTGAATCGATGAGAACCATGTCTGCAGAGGATTTATTTATTGCCTCTATCTGTTCATCCAGCTTTTCTTTTATGGTGTCACCTTTTATCTGAAAAGCCTTGATGATTTTTGCATCGGTGAGTTTTCTTAACTGTCCAATATATTTCTCATCTTCTTTTCCGTGGAGCTGGATGACATCGATTATTCCTGCGCTCACAAGCTTTGCTATCGTATCCGAATCTTCATCAACAAAAACTCCGACTGCCTTAATGCTTGTATCCAGCTTTTCCTTTAGAGTCTTTGCCTCTAAAGGCTCCACATTGCGCTTACTTTTTTTAAAAAACACAAAGCCAATGTAGTCGGGATGAAGCTTGTTTACTATTTGGATGTCCTCCGGCCTTTTCAGGCCACAGAATTTTGTTCTTATCATATGCCCCTCATCCGGCACTTCGTGCCACCTTCTCCCCGGAGGGGCGAAGGCTTTCCAGCATTGCTTTCTTATCTGCAGCTCTCATAAGTGTTTCACCGATGAGTACCGCATCGACTCCGTTTCCTTTAAGTGCTCTCACATCCTCCGGTGTCTTGATTCCGCTCTCTGAAACGTAGATAACATCTCTCGGGATCATCTGTCTAAGTCTCATGCTGTTTCCGGTATCCACTGAAAAGTCCTTTAAGTTTCTATTGTTTACACCGATTATTCTGGCTCCTGCTTCAAGTCCGATTTCAATCTCAGCTTCGTCGTGTGCCTCAACCAGAGCTGATAATCCAAGACTGTCGCAGATGTTTATGTATTCCTTTATCTGCTCTCCTTCGAGAATCGCACAGATGAGAAGCACTGCCGATGCACCGAGAACCTTGGCTTCATATATCATGTACTCGTCAACTGTGAAGTCCTTTCTGATGCAGGGAATCTTTACGGCATCTGTGATTTCCTTAAGGTATCTGTCATCTCCCAAAAACCACTTGGGCTCTGTGAGGACTGAGATACAATCAGCTCCTGCCTTTTCATATTCCTTCGCAATCTCGAGATAAGGAAACTCTTCTGCGATGATGCCCTTGGAAGGTGAGGCCTTCTTACATTCACAGATGAAGGATATTCCTTCCTTCTTAAGGGCCTTTTCAAATGAGAAGTCTCCCTTTTGAAGTACCTCTGCATCCCATCGCATCTCTTCAGGTGATATATTCTGTTTTGCTTTTCCTACGCGAACCTTCGCGTATTCTGCAAGTTCATCTAAAATTGTCATTATGCACTCTTCTCTTCTGCTCTGTTGCTGACCTCGATCAGCTTTTCAAGTGTCTCTGTTGCCTTTCCGGAATCAATGATCTTAGCTGCAAGCTTTATGCCATCTGCGAAGCTGTCTGCTTTTCCTCCGATATAAAGTGATGCGCCTGCGTTCATAAGAACTGCATCTCTCTTGGGTCCCTTTTCACCTGCAAGGATTCTTCTTGTGATCTCTGCGTTCTCCTCAGGATTGCCACCCTTTAAATCATCCTTGGTGCATCTGTTAAGACCGAAGTCCTCAGGCTTGATCGTGTAGGTCTTGAACCATCCGTCCTTAATCTCACAAACCTTGGTAGGAGCACTGAGTGAAATCTCATCAAGCTTATCCATTCCGTAAACAACCATTCCTCTCTTAACTCCGAGGGTTACAAGAACCTGTGCAAGGGGCTCAACAAGGTACTCATCATATACACCGAGGAGCTGCATCTTGGGTGATCCGGGATTTGTAAGTGGTCCAAGGATGTTGAAAACTGTTCTGAATCCAAGCTCTCTTCTGATAGCACCTACATACTTCATGGAGGTGTGATATTTCTGAGCAAAGAAGAAGCACATTCCAACCTCGTTTAAAAGCTCGATGCACTTTTCAGGATCCTGCTGGATGTTAACTCCGAGAGCCTCGAGGCAATCTGCTGTTCCGCAGCTTGATGATGCTGCTCTGTTTCCGTGCTTTGCAACCTTCATTCCGCCTGCTGCCGCTACAAGAGCTGAGGTTGTGGAAATATTGAAGCTGTGTGCATTGTCGCCGCCGGTTCCAACGATTTCGAAAATATCCATATCTGTCTCAACCTTGGTTGCGTGATCTCTCATAGCTGCTGCACAGCCTGCGATCTCTTCGGTGGTCTCAGCTCTTGCACTCTTGGTTGAAAGAGCTGAAAGAAATGCTGCGTTCTGAGTTGGGGTTGTCTCGCCGCCCATTATCTCGTTCATAACTGCATAGGCCTCGTCATAAGTAAGGTCCTCTTTGTTTACGATTTTTTCGATTGCTTCTTTGATCATGATTTTTTCCTCCTTTGATTTTCTCTACGTGTAAAGCAGAAACGCATTTGTAACTGCATGGCTCTGCTTTACACGCAAAAAAGTCCTTGACAGAATATACTTCTGTCAAGGACGAATAATTAACTAATCTATCCGCGGTGCCACCTTGATTCATAGCAAAAGCTACGCGCTTAACAGGATACCAACATATCCCCGGCAACTAACGTATGCCCTACGTTGCAGAATACTAAGTTGATTTTCCATCGAACTTTTCCCTGCACCCTCAGCGGTCCATTTGATAACTTGTTTCTTATCCGGCTCTCACCACCCCGGACTCTCTGTGAAGGCATCATTACCTTTATCTCCGCTTCATCGGTTTAAAGTATTAAGTTATTAAGGAGTTTACTTTCATTTAGTTTTCTTGTCAATCACTTTTTTGCAATTGATTAATTCTGAATGAAAATAGATTAAAATAAATCAAGTTTTACACAAGTAATTAATACTCCTCAAGGAAATTGTGTCGTACTCCCTTTTGCTTGTACTCTATAACAGTATCAAGATTTACATTCTCTACGCTTTTGAAAATGTTGGATTCCACAAAGGGATTGGTCTTTTTAAGTTCAGCGATAAGATTCTTGATCTCAAGGCGCTTGGAATTTGAGCTTCCATCATCATTTAACGTGGAACAGGTCTCAGTAAAATGACATGCGCACTGCAAAAATCTCAGATTATTGTAATCTCTCCAGGCACATATATCGCTCTCCCTGATGAAATACATCGGTCTGATAAGCTCCATTCCTTCAAAATTAGTGCTGTGGAGTTTGGGCATCATGGACTGAACCTGACCACCATAGAGCATTCCCATAAGGATTGTCTCTATAACATCATCATAATGGTGTCCTAATGCTATCTTATTGCAGCCAAGCTCCTTTGCCTTACTGTAGAGATAACCACGTCGCATTCTCGCACAGAGGTAGCAAGGATTTCTGTCTATATTATCCACGGTGTCAAATATGGTGCTCTCAAAAATAGTAACCGGTATTCCAAGTGCTGCCGCATTACTTTCTATCAAAGCCCTGTTTGCATCAACATATCCCGGATCCATCACAAGAAAGGTCAATTCAAAATTAACCTTTCTGTGCCTTTGGATTTCCTGAAAAAGCTTAGCCATAAGCATCGAGTCTTTTCCACCTGATATGCACACAGCGATGTGATCGCCCTCTTCAATCAGCCTGTATGTTTTACAGGCTCTTGCAAATGGTGAAAAAAGCTGTTTATGATACTTTTTCTGTATACTGGTCTCAGCTTTTTTTATTGTATCCTCAGTTGTTTCTTTCATTTCTTCACCTTGGAATTGATCTCTTCATAAAGTGTATCCATGAGCTTTTTGGTCTCAGCGATTATATCGTCCTTTTTAACGCTAAGCTGAACACTCTTATCTCTTGTGCAAAGCTCGATCTCTCCGTTTGCAAGAGCCTTGGGGCCGACAATAACACGTACGGGAACCCCGAGAAGATCTGCGTCAGCGAACATAACACCTGCGCGAACATCTCTGTCATCATAGAGAACATCAATGCCCATGTTTGTAAGCTCTTCGTAAATCTTATCTGCTGCCTCTCTGCATGCATCGTCGTCTCTTCTCATGCAGCAAACATGAACCTTCCAGGGAGCAACGGTGATGGGCCAGATAGGTCCCTTGTCGTCGTGCTTTGCTTCCATGATACTTGCAGCAAGACGTCCTACACCGATACCATAGCAACCCATGATAGGTGTCTTTGAAGTTCCGTCCTCATCAGTATAGGTCATTCCCATGCTCTTTGAATACTTTGTACCAAGCTGGAAAATATTACCAACCTCAATACCACGGCTGATTCTGATAGTCTTCTTACCGCAACAGGGGCAGATGTCACCGTCACGGATTTTGCTGACATCAACATACTCTACGTCGCCGATATCTCTCTTAATGTTGAGACCTGTGTAGTGGTAATCTGTCTCGTTACCGCCGCAGCACAGATTTTCAATACCCTCAAGTGACTTATCATAAATGATTCTGCACTTAGCATTCTGCTCGTAAGGTCCGCAGTAGCCTGCAACAAGTCCGCTCTCCTCAGTGATCTCACCGGGATGAACGTCCTCATGGAGATAGTTAACAAGCTTGGTCTCGTTGACCTCATAGTCTCCGCGGATAAATACAACAACGAATTCGTCTGTAGCATTTATCTGGTAAACAACTGCTTTACATGACTCCTCAACCTTGCTGTGAAGGAAATCACATACCTCTTCGATGGTCTTGCAGCCGGGAGTATGAACCTTCTTAAGCTCGCCTGCAGGTGTGCATCCGGAGTTATCAACTGTTGTGTCTGCTGCCTCCATGTTTGCGCTGTAGCCACAGTCATCGCAGAGAACTATTGAATCCTCTCCTGCGTCTGTAAGAAGCATGTACTCATGAGATACGCTTCCACCGATCATTCCTGAATCGGACTTAACTGAGATTACATCAGGAATTCCTGCTCTCTCAAAAATTCTGTCATAGGCTCTTGCCATCTTGTCATAGTAGTTCTCGAGGTCCTCCTGAGAGGTATGGAAGGAATAAGCATCCTTCATTGTGAACTCACGAACTCTTATAAGACCAGCTCTGGGACGAGCTTCATCACGATACTTGGTCTGGATCTGATAAAAAGCGAAGGGATAGTTTGCATAGGTGCTTCCGTACTCTCTTGCAAGATGAACGGCAGCCTCCTCATGGGTCATACCAAGTACCATGGGAGTGTCATTTCTATCCTTGAATCTTAAAAGCTCCTCTCCTACGCTCTCGTAACGTCCTGACTCCTCCCAAAGTGATCCGGGAAGAACTACAGGGAACATAACCTCCTGGCAGTCAACAGCATCCATTTCCTCTCTGAGGATCTTCTCGATGTTCTGAGTAACTCTCTTCATGGGAGTGTAGAGTGAAAAAATACCGTTTGATACACGCTTTATATAACCGCCACGAAGACTGAAGGTGTGGCTGTCGATTACGCAGTATGCAGGCTTTTCCTTAAACCTTACTCCGACTAATTTGCTAAGTTTCATGATAATAACTCCTTTCACAACAATAATGAGGTTGTGTATGCTAAGGATTTTCAAATACGTGAAAAGCAGACACAAACTCGAAAATGCTTCGCTTTTCACGCAAAAAACGTCCTAAGCATACTCTATTTGTATACTTAGGACGAATAATAGTTTTATCCGCGTTACCACCTAAATTCAGGCTAAATACCTGCACCTCACTGTGAGCTGACACTCACATGCCTATGATTACGGTGACCTCCGTCAGAAGTTTCTGAATAAATCAGTTTTCCCTTCTGCTGCTCCCAGACGGGTTCAATATCCGAAAACCAAAGCCTTCCACCAGCCGGCTCCTCTCTGAAGGTCTCAAGACATCTACTATTTCTGTTCTTAGCATTTGTATGTTATTTTAATCTATATTGAAAAAAAATCAAGCCTTCTCATGGATAAATCGAAACAAAGCCACAGCAGGAGGCGCTGCAAATGCAGCACGCTCCAAGTGTGATCGCAGCGATGAATATAAAAGTTGTTACTTTTAATCTATTGTTCATAATCTCCCCCTCAAGAGATCTCACTGCTCGTAATCAGTAAATGTCAGAGAATCGATAATAGCTGCCATCTCATCAGAGACTTCCATATCCTTCTCTTCATCACCACTGTTGTGTCCTGTAAGTTCAAATATGAGTGCGCCTTCAAGGAAATCTCTTCCTACTGCAGTCTCATATAATCCTGAGCCTTCTTCTGCAGGCGGTAATGTTGCCCAATAGCCTTTTACATCCTCTGTTCCGGGGAAAATTCCCTCTGAGTATGTGGTCTTGTCGCTACCCCAGGACTCCCCAAGTGCCTTGATAGCGCCTTCTCCACCATTCTCTACAGTGTATGTAACTGTGATGCAGTTGGTTCCTGCGCCTTCACCCTGATATACGATGAAAACCTGACCATTCTGAGGTGTTACTGTAAACTTGTTTGCATCATATTTGATGTTCCAGCCAAGTCCATCATGGTAAACACTGTTCTCAGGTCCATTCACATAGTTCTCAGCGCTAAAGCTTTTAGGATCTACATCAGGAAGAAGCTCCCATATCTGCTCAATACCATCTTCAAATGCGCCTGTTACCTTGCCATCCTCTGATGATGCGATTTTTAATACGCTTTCTGCTTCTTCTTTTCCTCCAAACGTAAACCTTACTGTGTCGCCTTCCTCAGTTACATCAAACGGAAGTCCAATTCCTGTTGTTCCGTCTTCTGTGTATCCATACCAGTCCTCTGAGAATACGTAGAAGTATGTTTTATCTTCGCTCTCAGTTTCCTTTGTGTAGTTGGCATATACTCCCTTTTTGAAGTATGTGCCTGCTGCGATTTCCTCTGACTCCCCTTCAGTACTCTCGTCAACCTTGTCAGGTGTTGCTGTGGTTGCTGCTTCCGTATCATCGATGTTCTCTGTTGTAGCTTCCTCAGTTGTTTCTACAGCCTCTTCTGTAACTGCGCTCTCCGGAGCTGCTCCCTGGCTTCCGCATCCTGCCATGAGCATTCCAGACATTGCTGTTATCATTGCTGCTGCAATAACTTTTCCATAAACTCTATCTCTCATATCTTCCCCCTCATAAAAAAATATTTTGATGTGTCATTTACAAGTACCATAATAATTACCCCTGTCCAACACATGTCCAACAAAGGTAAAAAATATTGTTCTAAGCATAGGGCTGGTTCATCCGGAATTATCATATTTCTCAATTCTGACTGACGCAAAATCACTTTTACATTTTTTCTTTCAACCTGAAATTGTTAAATGCAATTAGCTGGCGTAACAGCAAAAATTCTTTGTTCAGTCTACAATCAAATTTGTTCGCGTCCAGACGTAACGGCTTCCGAAAAGTTATCCCCGCAGAGAAAAATCGTGCAACCTGTATTGTAATAATCGACTGCATCGGCGTAACCGGAAATTAAAAAACAAATTTTCGTGCAACCAATTTGAGTAATTCGAGCGGTACTGACTCAACTCAAAAATTGAAAAAAATTCTTGTGCAACCAGTTAGAGTAATATTAGAAGCACTGTCGTACCAAGAAAAACAAATCTCCATAAAAAAACAAATCTCCATAAAAAACAAATCTCCATAAAAAACACACCCGCTACCATAAATAAGTAGCGGGGGGCCAGGTTTCAACAGGATTATCTAACAATATACATTCAAAAAGCTCTTCCAAACAAGATCTTACTTCCTAAACACAATCCAGTTATGTGACCAGGGAACAGGAAGTCCAAACAGCGTCCTTACCTTTCCGTCGACCTTCCTGTACCAGGAATAATTCCAGCCGGCGCCCATGTCCATGTAAACAGCGTTGGTGACTCCGAGCCTGTCAAGCTCATCCATGAATTCATCAAAGTGCATCATCTTAACTGAATCTATTATGCACAGATTCCCGTTTAACTCTGCGAGGGTTCTGTAGCATCTGGCTCTCGGTCTGTCGAAGTCCATAACAGCTTCAGTGTCATCTATCATTCCAAGCTGCATGAAGCCTGATCCTCCGGCCTTGGCTGCTGTCTGAACGGCCTTGGTCTTTTCATCAAACTCAAATCTGAACTTTCCATTAGCAAAGGTAAATGCTGCATCTGCATCCCTGTCATAGGGGCTGTCATAAAATACACCATGGGAAGCGTGATCGCCTTCGATGTTATCATCCTTAAAGGTTATCTGAACTGCATGCTGGAATGCTGCGCCGCAGCACCAGGTTATGGACTCATCCGATTTGGAAGGTCTCGTTCCACATTCAAGATCAACAACAGAATACTCAGGGAAAAACACATATACTTTTTCTGTTTTATATATGGTGGTTTCATCGCCCGGCAGTATATCCTCTACAGGCATGTTAGTTGCATCTATGCTCTCCGGAATATTCACATGGTACTGGGATATAAGTCCCATGAAAATAAAAATAAACGCAGGAAGAACGAAAAAAGAAGCAGCATAGCACAGGTAATAAAGGAGCTTAATCGGCTTCCATTTTATCTTCTCCGTTCCCCACAAATAGATTATCAGAGCAAAGCTAAGCAGGAATGGAAGCGCCAGATAGACAATGTAGGGTGCCGACATCTGTGCTACAAAGAAGGTTGTATATGCTCCAAATGAAAGAAGGGTCATGGACATAAGCCACATACCCAATAAACGTTTTTTGATACTCATTTATTCTTACGTTCCCTTTTTTGTTTAAGAAGCTCCTGCCTGAGAACCTTGAAGGAATCAAGCTGCGATTCTATGCTCACAATCAGAAGAAGGATTGCGATATCCGTAAGATACTGCAATCCCGTTTCCCACTCGATGGTCTTGCTAAAATCAAGCAGGCTGTTTGTTATCAGCAAAATGATGTAAACAACAAACTTATAAATAATGGCAATCCTGTTTAAGATAACGTTGCCGGGATTACCGTGCTTTGCGTAATTGATAATGAAGTGATTGATGGTGATTATGATAGTCATAAGAAAGGACATTCCGGCTGCTGCCAGATAGATACTTCCCTGAACGCCCACAACAAGGTAAGCGTCGAAGTCCTCCTGTCCCCACAAGTGCTCAAGCACAAGATGCGCTTCCTGATACATCAGGCAAAAGAGTACACCGCCCATAATTCCCTTCGCTACGTCCCAGCTATATTTTTTATAAGCAAAAAACATAGTAATAACAGTGAAAAGCTTTACCAATACCTGAAATATGGCAAAGCCGTCACCCTGAGAATAAATAAGCGCTATTGTAACCAAACTGGTACCGACTGCAAAAATGCACTCAGCGTGCATCAGATACTCATTTAAAAAAATCGAATTTTTCTCTGAATCACTCATCAAATTCAACCTGCAAATATCAGCATAATTGCGCAAACAAAAAGAGATATTCCGATATGTTTCATATTCATGGTAGTCCTCCCCCTCACAAGAGTAAATACACAAAATATAATAAGTTTGTAAATTTATTGTTATTATATTATTCGTTGTCCAACAGATGTCCAACATCAGGGAAGTCAATTTTCTTTATATTTAGTTAATCGGTACATACCCGCAGGCTTCGATCATTTGCTGTCCTTCATCTGTAAGCAGCCAGTCTACGAGCTTTTTGACATTTTCATTAGTGTTGTCTTTTCTGTATACCACATAGAAACTGGCAGTTAAGGGATAGCTTCCGTTTTTGATGTTTTCAGCATCAGGATAGACGCCGTCTATGGAAAGCATCTTCACGTTGTCATTAGCTACCATTCCTGACAAATAATAGCGGAAGGAATAGCCTATAGAAGCTCCGAAAATCGAAAACACATTTCTGTATGGATGTATATCATTATCCATGAATTTGTCCATCATGGTCTGACTTCCCGAGCCCTTGATCCTTGTCAGAGGATTGATGGCTCTCGGCGCTCCGCCGATATCCTCCCAGTTTGTTATCTCGCCTCTGTAAATCTTGCGAATCTGATCGGCAGCAAGACCATCCACGGGGTTATTTTTATTTACAAAAAAGACGAAGCCCTCAAGACCCACGGGAACAATTTCAAGCTCTACGCCCTTCTCCTTAGCGGAGTTCAATTGGTCTTCAGACGGATGGGCTGTAAAGAAAAGATCAACAGATCCGTCCACCATGGCATCGAAGCCGCGAATGGTGTTCTGGTACTTCATCGCGCTGTCGTCGGCGAAGTTCTCACCATATTTATTATCATCCGAAAAGCTTCCGCCCTCATAGGTAACACACCCCTCGGGGTAAATGCTGTCGATAACAGAAGCATATACCGGAACCAAGGCCGCTGCGCCGTCAAGTACAGGCAGGTCATCTCCTTCCGAAAAATGCATGGATGAACCTGTTCTTGCAAGTAACGAGTCCTCCTCAAAGGGCAGGAATTTCGCAACATCTACCATTTTCAGCTGGGTTGCTCCGCTGTAGTTATTGCCAAGGCGCCTTGTTATTGTTACATATAAAAAAATATTTAATGCAAGAAATAGTACTGCGCAAAAAAGAATGATCAGCCGCTTTTTCATAACCAGAGCTCCTTAGAAATAAAGTAAATAATAGAGGAGTTGGTATATGCATAATAAATATAGGCGGCGTGAGCTGCAGTTATAGCAATACCTGCCACGATCTCTACGATCAGAATCCCGAAAAACTTCTTATCACTCATATCACATGCTCCTCATAAATGCATCAATGAGCAATGCAAGAATTCCTACCACAATGGCACCTGCAATAACAAATCCAAACATCACGCCTGAAATTGCAGTAAGCACCACAAGGCCTTCATTACGTTTTCTGTTTTCCTTTTTAGCTGCTTTGTCATCAAGGATGCACAGCACTAAGGAAATTACAAAGAACAGAACTATCACCACAGCGATCAACAAAATAAGCATAAACAATTCCCTCCAAACAAAACTTTTTATTCCCTCTTTTAGCTTATCAACAGTGCCTTGCTTTAAGCAGTCTGTTCAAAGCTTCTTCTATTATATAATGCGGACATGCCAAATTGAATCTCTCAAATCCCGCTCCGCCTGTGCCAAACCAGTAGCCTTCATCCAAGAAGAGCAGCGCTTCACCGGTCATGAATTTCTCCAGCTCCTTATGTGCCATGCCCCATGCATTAAAATCGCACCACATAAGGTATGTTCCTTCCATTGGATACACCACGACTTCGGGGAAGTGTTTCTTCATGAACTCCTCTAAAAATACAGCGTTACCATGGATCACTTCGATACATTCATCAAGCCATTTTTCACAGTGAGTATAGGCAAGCCTGCAGGCCTCCATTCCAAGAGGATTCGGCGCATCTCTGTAGCCCTTATATCTTTCTTTATCGAAGGCTTTCCTGACCTCGGGATCCTCTATTATCACCATTGATGTCTGCATGGCAGCAAGGTTAAAGGTCTTGCTTGGAGCAACGCATACAGCCATGTGCTTTCCTGCATCTGGCGAAATCTTAGCCATAACGGTATGCTCGTATCCGGGCATTATAAGGTCGTTGTGAATCTCGTCATCAACGATAAAGACATCATTTGCTACGCAGATTTCGTATACCTTAAGAAGCTCCTCTTTTGTCCAGACACGTCCCACAGGATTGTGCGGATTGCAGAAAAGAATGAGCTTTGTATTCTTATCAGAAGCAGCTTTTTCTAAAGCATTAAAGTCTATAGAGTATCTCTTGCCATCTGTGACAAGACCCACATCCATAACTTTTCTGCCATTCATCTCGATGGATTTTTTGAAGGGATAATAGACAGGAGTAAGTATGATCACTCCCTCACCCTCCTTAGTGGTAGCTCTTATAAGATCGCAGAGCGCAGGCACTACGCCATCGGATAACGAAATCCATTCCTTCTCTATAGCATAGTTGTGGCGCCTCTTTTGCCAATCTACGACAGCATTAAGAAAACCATCCGTTGGAGCAGTATATCCAAGGACGGTTTTTCCGATATAATCCTTAAGTCCATCCACGATCTCCGGTGCATTCTTAAACTCCATGTCTGCAACAGACAACGGAATTATTCCCTCCGGAACATCGGGATTTTTCTTAATCATATTTATATACTTGTAAGCGCTGGCATTTCGTCTGTCAGGACAGGTTACAAAATCGTACATATTCACGCACCTCGCAAAAATCCTTAACGATAACACCATTAATTATAGCATATCCCCCTCCTATTCATTCCTCAAATTATATCTCCACCTGAAATGTCATAAGAGAAAAACCGAAGGCTGCCAGAAGAATGAAAATGATGCCTTTCGTTTTATTGCTTATATGATGAGCTTTTCATTTCCTGACTCCTTTTTTCTTTTTTCACTATATCATAAAAAAAAGCCTCAATCATGTGAGGCTTTTAGTGTCTACATGCGAAAAATCGCTGATATTATTTTCAAGCATTTCCTGTGAGAATATCATTTTGTAAAACCCGAGGTACGTTTCCTTTATTTCATCCAGGTTGTCTGTTTTGTTTTTCCCAAGAAACAGTAGCTGAAATGGAACACCAAAGCACGCTATTCTCAGCCCTGTATCCCGGCAGCCATTACGCAGATAAAACCCCTTTCTTCTCGTCTGAAGCTTCTTTTCTTCACTGTCATCTGTCAGGTCAGGATCCTCAATTTCCAGGACGACATTATCGGCATCCTCAAGGTATTCCGCCAATAACTGAAGTATTTTTCCGCCAACTCCTGAATTCCTCTTCTCCGGATAAACTGCCAGAAAATCCAGGAGATAATTCTTATTCTTTTTCGCGAGAAAAGCATAACCTATTATGTTATCCTCGTCCATAAGCCCCAGGCACTCATATATGTCTTTAGCTATTGCTTCCTCAATTATATCAAGAGGCTTCTGTTCGTTTTCCGGAAAATCAAAAATGAGTCGTTCATTATAGATACGCTTAAGCTGCGCAGCATCAAGTTTAAAAAGTTTCATTGCTTTGGAATCCTCCTAAACTTAGTTTCATCGATATATAGATTATACAAAAACAGCAGCTACATCAGGCACTAAAGCCCGCTGCGTCCTTCACTCCAAGTACAAGCATAACTATAATCAGCCCTACTCCATAAACAAAGGGAATTGCTGTGATAATGCCGGGAACAAAGACAAGTAATCTTGTCTTTATTGTCTTAATGGCATATGCCTTGATAAATAAAAAGCAGCTGACAATCATAGGAATGCATACCAGTCCAAGAAAAACTGAATACCTTTCAAATTCCGTAAAAGGAATCATGGAATCCGGGAACTTCACAGTGTTCCCGCCAACAATTGCCTTTGTAAGCAGATAGAAAACAACAAAAACTCCAACAAGATATATAAAACCCGCAATTTTCTTTTTCATTACTAATTAACTCCTGATCATTTACCGCATCTGCTATCTCATGAAGCCTACGTAAAACGGCTTTTCTTCGCTTACCAGTGTTGAGCCCACATCAAAAAAGAGCCACTGGACATTTTCCCGAAGAGTCTTTTTATCCATCATCAACAACCTCCCAAAAGGAACAATGTCCTCTCTTATCTTTCAAATATCACTCCGCCTGCATCAGTCGGATGATCAATATATACAATATCTTTTGCGCTACTTTTGTATCTGGCAATATTTCTGAAGATCATCATATCACCTGCTGCTACCGCGATCATAGCACATGACATGAACATAACGACCTGATTAGCCATAAGAATAGAAACAATGAACGGTATCACTCCAAGTACAAGTCCCGGCATCATAACCCCAACCAGATACTGCCATTTTTTTCACAGGAACAAGACATGTACAATAAGGAGAAAAAGAGGGCTTCATTATTCCAAACTCTATGTCCTTAAAGCTGCCCGGTGCAAAAATAACCCAGCAGGCTCCGTGAATCATCTCATGGATGAATATGAAAATCACAAAGCTGACAAAAAATGGAAGAACCTGAAAGTTAAAGAAATCAAACTTACGGTTAACTGCATAGAAAATCACACTTCCCACGCTAAATAATATCAGCATCAAACCCACTGATAGAATGGTCGCCTTATTTATGTCTATTGTCAGGTTCTTCTGAGAATACTCCTGCTGCTTCATCTCCTCACAGATTTTCTCAAATCTTTCCAGTCTCTTCTTTTCCTTTTCAGAGAGAATTCTTTCCTCGTTTTTCATACGTCCTCCTTTTTGTTACCTTTAAATATTATTTCCCCTCTTTCATGTACTTAAATACGTTGATAGATTCCAACGGGTGGCCGTCAAAATCAAAGAATGCCTGATTATCCCAGGAGCATCCGCCATAATAAAGAGCGGCGTCCTCAGGGTCGTAGTCTGAGGCATAGCTGCTGGCCCATCCACTGCCATACTTCTCCCAAATACTGGAATTGTCTGCGCCGGCAGGTCCAACCGGAATCCATGCTCCTTCCCAGTAGAAGATACCAAGCCCGCCAACATCATTTACATGCTCACAGATATCATGAAGGATCGTCGCCTGTCCCTCTACTGATATCTCATATCCATCCACTTTATCTCCGGAATTGAAACTATTTCCGGAGCCATCTCCGTCCTTAGTTGTATAGGCATATGACGTTTCAGCAAGGAATACCTTCTTGCCATAGCGCTCCTGTATAAGTTCCAGGACACGGCTCATATTATCCATACTGCCATCCCAGAATGGATAGTATGACATTCCAACCATATCAAAATCGAGCTCATTTTCTACAAGCTTTGATACAAGGTTAAGCACATCCGCTTTGTCGGTTATTCTTGTATAGTGAACTACTATGGAAATATCTTTTCCATAATCTGCAGAGACCTCACGTATTGCTTTACTCCCGGCCTTTAAAAGTGTAATGATGTTTTCAGGCTTGGTCTCGCCGGACATTCCATAATTGATTTCATTACCAATCTGTATCATGCCTACATCAACTCCAGAATCCAGGAGCTGAATCAGACTTTCCTTTGTGAAATCATATAATGCTGAGCTTTTTTCTTCTATGCTCATTCCTTCCCACGCTTTTGGCACATGCTGGCGTTTTGGATCCGCCCAGAAATCAGAATAATGAAAATCTATGCAGACCTTCATGCCGTAGTCAGTAGCCCTCTTACCAAGTGTTATTGCAGTAGCAAGATCATTATTACCGCCGCCATAGCCATTACCATTCTCATCGTAAGGGTCATTCCATACTCGGAGTCTTACATAATTGATTCCTGAATCTGCAAAGGTTTTCAAGGCATCCTGCTCTGCGCCATCTTCGTTATAGAACTTCACTCCGCTATTTTCTTCAACCAGCAGTGATGATGCATCCATGCCAAAGATAAAGTCATCTGAGAGTCCTTCTATAGGTGTTTTCCAGGTTTCAACTTCCTCCTGGGGGGCTTCAGTCTGTGGTTCTTCTGGCTCCGCTTCAGCGTTCTCTGATTGGGCAATTGAAGCACTATCCTCTATTGTTTTATCAGAAACATTTTGCTGCAGATTTTCTTCAGGAGCAGCAGGTGTTTCCACTTTCTGCGAACATCCTGAAAAACAGAATATCGATGCTAATGCCATACTAATAAGAAATGGCAATTTACTCTTTTTCATTACTTCTCCCAACCGTTGGAATCTTGCTCATAGTGCTTAATAAAATCAGAACTCATCATCCGAATACCCCTTTGATTCCAACACTGTTACCTTATCCCCAAAAATCTCTCTGCAAATGCGAAGCTCCAGCTCCTGTCTGTGGGCGAAATGCTTGAATAATTCCTCCACACCGCTCACCCCATTACTTTTGGCATAAGGTGATTCATCAAAATATTGAGTCATAAGCGGAAACCACATTTCATTTCCGTGTTCGTCAGAACGCTCTTTCCTTATGACTCCGATGCTCTCGGCAATATTTTCTGTCTTTAGATATAGTATTCGAAAATTCTTATCTTTGGTAATGTCTGCCAGTTCTTTGTAAAAATCTATTATCTCCTGATCTGACATATTACGATAAAGGATCATATCCTCAACAATGTTTTGGAAAATGGAGCACTCAAATATATACTTATCACCATCCCAATTTCTAAATCTGCGAAAAACAATATCCTTAAAAGCTTCAAACTCCTGCCTGCCGTTATAGACTTCATACTGCTCAAGATCCTTATGGAATCCCACAATGTCAGTAAGAATCTTCGTGTAGCAGATAATCATATGATCATCTTCCGCAAAGCTTTTCTCCTTAATCTCATCACTGATATCATTGTACTTTTTCAGAATCTCTTCATATGTCTCTTTATTGACATAAGCACACCACGCCAGCTCAACCGGAGAATATTCGCCTTCGCATATAGCCTTATAATCCGGATTCTTCTCTGACAATCTTTTTACAAGAGTGCTCTTTCCGCTACCCTGTAAACCCTCAACAAAATAATTCAAGTAAAAATACCTCTCTTCAACTGTCTTATAAATTGTACATCATAAAATTACCGTTATGCTTAAATCCAAACGCCGTGTATAACTTCACACCCATATCTGAAGCAGTGATGTGAACTGCGCCGCATCCGTATGATCTTGCTTCCTCTACAACTCGACTAAGCAATTCCTTTGCAATTCCTTTTCTCCTATAATCAGGATTTGTATACATACTGGAGAGCAATCCAAGCTTTCCAGTCGGACATGTAAAGTACGGCGGCTTTTCAACAAATGACATTCCACTTGTTCCAATTATCTTATCCCCGTCCATAGCAAGCCATGAAACAAATGTCCCATCAGCCATATGCCTGTGATAAAAGTCGAACAACGCAGTTTTTAAGTCAACGTCCTTAGGTACTTCTCTCCCTGACACTACATACTCTTCCGTCAATTGAGTAATTCTCATATCAATGAAGGTCTCTAATTCCGCCTCTGTAAGCTTTTTGTATTCAATGCTCATTTTTTATCCCCCTTGTTATACCTCTATATAAGTGCCAGTTCAACCAGAACTTCCATGTCAGGTCATATTGACGTACCACTTCACGGATAACAGACTACTATTTTTCTTTCCTTTACACCGGAATTAGATCTCCTCAGAAAACTGACTGAACTTTTCATGCTCGCTCATCACTTCTAATCATACTAATCTTATTTTCTGCCTACTTTTTTCAGTCAGAATTCTTGTATAAAGGTATATCGGCGTACCGCAAACGTAATTACGTCAACTTTTATACCAAGACCTTACGTCTATCCTTTCAAAATATCATAAACTGGTTGAATCCATTACTACGATTATACCTGAATTACGTCTAAACTCCCTTAATAGCCTTACATGGTTGAACCCATCGCGGTGGAGAAAACGGTGGAGAAACCGATACTCAAGCTCGTATTTTTTCTAACCTGTCTGATTTCTCAGAAGTATAATGAATAGGTGAAAAACCAAGAATCAGACCGACAACAAATCCCAGAAAATGGAAAACCAAAGTGCATACTCCCGGAAGATTTCCCAAAAAGAAATATCCAACAATGTATCTATATCCACTCTGGCATTTAAACAACCGAGATAAATCCTTATGTCTAAGTGCCTGGTTAACAAGCATTCCAATGCAGGTATATATTGCCGGAGATGCTCCATATATATGAGCATTGGGATATATAAGCAAAAGAAGTATTCCTGGAATAATCAGACCAAGAGTAAATACAATGATATATTTCAGCCTGCCAACATATTCTTCAAAAAATCCCCCTATATACCATAGGGCAATTATATTCGCCAGCAGATGAATAATAGATGTCTGCAAAAATCCATAAGTAGCAAGCCTGTACAACTGAATTTTCCCAAAAACATCTTCCCTGGATAATTGCATATATTCCGTTAAATTACCGCCTCCTGAAATAGCGACCCAAAAGCGATTGCACTGTGATGATATGAGCAAATTAATTAAGAATACTGCAATCATTATGATAATAAAAAATGTTGTAAGAATTCTTGTTCCCCGCAATCTTGTCCCCAAACTTTTATCCTTCCTCAATAATATATAAGGTCAGGTTAGTCCCCTCACATAGCTTCAAGCAATTCCTTCGCGCGCTTAAGTATCCTTCCATGATGCCGTAGCACCTTGTCACATCAACAAAGCTCTACTGTAGGTAACATACCGTATTCCTCCTGAAAAAACATAGTTCTAATATATCAGAAAAAAAGCCATTTAACAGCATTTTTTCTGTCAAATAGCTTTTTTCTATTAAATAGTATTTCTATTACTTTTCGAAAAGGAATCTCTCAGGAAGTGACACTCCAAAATCCTTTGCAAGATGTCTGAACTCATCAGGAGTAATGGTCTGTCTCTTTGTTCCGGTCATAGACAGCGTCTTTACAAGAATCTCAGCAGACTTCTCGACTGTGTGCATAAGACCGAAGGTAAGGTCAAAATCCTCTCCTGCTGCAAACATTCCATGATGTGCCCAGATAGCGACATCATATTTTTCCATAAGCCTGCTGGTCTCTACTGCAATCTCTCTCCCACCGGGAACCATCCACGGCACTACGCCTATTCCGTCAGGGAATACCACAGGGCACTCCGTAGCCATTTCCCAAAGCTCTCTTGTGAAAGCCTCGTCAGTAAGCGGAAGCACGAAAGTAAGTGCAATAGTGTTAGTGGTGTGCGCATGGTAAATAACTCTGTACTTCCCACCTGTTACACGCTTTTTCACCTCATGGTTCATAAGATGTGAAGGGAGCTCAGATGTGGGCTTGCCGCCATTAACAAGTCCCCACATGATACGGTAATTCTCACCTGCATCATCCAGCTCAATAACGCAAAGACTATCCTCAGGGTTAATGATCACATTTCTAAAATATTTACCTGAGCCTGTCACCATGAAAAACTCACCTGCAAGCTCCGGTACTGTAGTTCCGATAGGCTGCCAGTCTCCTGCTTTAAGATCATCCTGGATCTCTGCCACCTCTTCAGGCTTCATTCTATAGGAAAGGTTTCCGCCATTCCTCTCATGCCAGCCCTGCTCCCAGCCATCATTTGCCATTCGTATGAAACCCTTTGTAAATTCTGCATCTAAAACTCTCATTTAAAAATCACTCCTAACATATTTATCTTAAAACTAATACTCACTTAAGCTCTCTTTGCCAAAACTTCATTTTCATATCGCTCAATTTCGCCATACCACTCACCGTCGACGGGTGCGCCGCAGCGTCTGCAATACTCATTCCATACATCACCAAAGGGCATGGTCTTAAGCTCTTCCTGCTGAATCATCAGCCTGGTGAAGTTCGATTTATCCTGCAAATCTCTAAGCTCATCATGAGGTGTAAGAAGTGCATTAAGAAGTGCCTTTTCTGTGTTTCTAAATCCTGTCACCCAAGCGCCTATTCTGTTTATAGAAGCGTCGAAGTAATCAAGTGCCATGAAAACCGAACCATCAAGGCCGCCGCAGCGAACAATCTCTTTAGCAATCTCTTTTGTCTCATCATCAAATAAAACTACATGGTCTGAATCCCAGCGAACAGGTCTTGTGATGTGAAGCGCGATGTTCGGGAAAAATGATAAAAGTGCAGGTATCTTATCACTTACTACCTCTGTCGGATGATAGTGTCCGTTATCCATGAGCGGAATACACTTGTCAGAATGAGTAGCCGCAAAGGAGAGCGCAAACTCAGCGCTTCCAACTGTGTAAGACTCAACACCAATACCAAACACCTTGGACTCCACGCAGGGCTTTACCTTGTCAAAATCGAAGGGCTCTGAAAGAATCTGCTCAATGGAATCCTTGTATCTGTCTCTTGGTCCCTTGCGATCAGCAGGAATATCCTTGAAACCATCACCTGTCCAGATGTTCATAACACAGGTTTCACCAAGCTCCTTAGCAAGATACTGTGAAATCCTGATGCATGCCTTACCGTGCTCGATCCAGAACTTTCTGGTCTCTTCATCAGGTGATGATAATGTCAGAGGGTCACACTTGGGATGCGAGAAAAATGTGGGGTTAAAATCACAGCCAAGCTTTCTTTCCTTGCAAAAATCCACCCACTTCTTAAAGTGCTTTGGCTCCAGCTTATCTCTGTCAACCCAACCACCATTTTCATCATCAAAAATGGCGTAGCTTGCGTGAAGGTTCATCTTCGCTTTTCCTGGAATAAGCTTTAACACTTCATCAATATCAGCCATGAGCTCCTCGGGAGTTCTCGCTCTTCCGGGGTAATTACCGGTGGTCTGGATTCCACCTGTCAGGGGCTTATCAGGATCTGTATCAAAGCCTCTTACGTCATCTCCCTGCCAGCAATGAAGGGAAATCTCAGCCTCCTTAAGCTTCTCAATCGCCTTCTCTGTATCAATTCCAAGCGCTGCATATTTTTCTTTTGCTTCTGTATAACTCATTTGTTTTTCCTCCCATTAAATTCCGGTAGTGTCTAATCGACACTCCTTTTTTCTTTATAAATCCTCTATTTTTCGGGAGTTCAAAATAAAAAGAGCATTGACCTCCCTTTTGGTATAA
>NZ_AUIY01000018.1 GCF_000423945.1 Butyrivibrio sp. XPD2002
CGTGGAATTAAGACTGTATTTGAGAATAACTGGTGTCTTAAAACAAGAAATAATGATAAGATTTGTTTAAATGGTGGCAGATTGAAATTCCACAGCCACCCGGACGCGACTTAGTTCACTCAGATGAAAATCGGTCTGAAGCCCAAACAAAAGGACAGATTTTGAATATATGAAGTCTGTTTTTTTGTTTGGTCTTACACCGATTGTTCACGTTCCGAGATAATGTCTGTTTGTATTATTAAGTATAACATACCCCTTAGTGGGGCTAAGCTGCAGATCGGTGGTGCTAAATAAAAAAACAATAGTGCTGAGCAAAGATTAGCACCGGTGCTATCAGACCGAAATAATCAACCGTCACAGAAACATTCTTTGCTAGTCCGTTCTTTGCGTATACATATACATGACAGGTTCCGACACTGACTCCGTTGATATTGCCATTCTTATCAACAGTTGCAAGGAAGCAAGGATGGACGTAGCTCAGAAACTGTTTTCAAATTATTTGAATAAATTAAAGTATGTCCCATATTGCGGAAAACGGTGAAAAAAACTATAATGTAATTAACCGAAATGTATTTAGGCGAAATCAATTTCGGCAAAACGCAGTTTGACACTTGGAGGTGTTCTATGCAAGAAATTTTTAGAGGCAGAACAAAAGAACTTGCTGTTCTGGATAAAAAATATAAAAACGACAACTTTATTATGACTGTACTTTATGGACGGCGAAGAATTGGCAAGACTATGCTCATAAACAAATTCATAAAAGAGCATGATTGTAAACATATATCCTTCACAGCTGTTGAAAGAGGCGAGGCTGAGCTGTTATCAATGATGACGGAGTCTGTACTTGCAGCCTTGGCTCCGGATATGCTTGGAAACATCAGCTTTAACAGCTTTGAAAACATTTTTGATTATGTAGGAAAACAGGCCGAAAAAGAGAGGATTATCTTTGTAATTGATGAATATCCGTATCTGGCAAAGCAGTGCCCGTATATCCAGTCCGTTTTGCAGAAGTATATCGATACCAGCTGGAAAAACAGCAAACTATTCTTCATCATATGCGGTTCCCTCGTAAGCTTTATGAAAGATGAAGTTTTGGCTGAATCGGCTCCTCTCCATGGAAGAAGTGACCTTGAGCTGAAACTGAGGCCTTTCAACTATATTGAAACAGCACAGTTTCTTGATGGATATAATAGTGAAGATAAAGCAATCTGCTATGGACTCACCAATGGAGTGGCAAAATACATTGTACAGTTCGATACATCCCTTAGTCTTGAGGAAAACATCCTTGATCAGTTCTATTCTATTGGCGGATATTTCTCTGAGGAACAGATAAGGACCACTGTCACCAGTGAAAAACAGAGTCCGGCTTTATATAACTCCATCATATCTGCAGTAGCAACCGGACACACAAAAAACGGAGAGATTGCTTCATGTGTAGGTGCAGATGATGTGACCTATCCTCTTAAGGTCCTTACCAATGCAGAGATCCTTGAAAAGAGGATGTCAAAAAAACCTTATTACGTGCTTAATGATAGCATGCTCGAATTCTGGTTTCGATATGTAAACAGAGCAACAAGCTTAATAAACGCAGACAACGGCCAGGCATATTATTACTCAAATGTAAAAGATCATCTTCATGACTTTATGGGGAAAATATTTGAAAAAATGGCAAAAGAATACCTCATGCTCAATGCCGGCAATAATGGGCTCCCTATCTTGACTGAAATTACTGATTATCAGGATTCTGTTTTAGATGAAGAACGAAAACCTAAACAGATAGAAATAGATCTTCTTGGCAAAAATGGAAAAGACATTCTCCTTGTTGGTGAATGCAAATTTAAGAACTCCCAGTTTGACAAGTCTGATTTTCAAAATCTGATGGATAAGATAAAGTACCTTCCGGTCACAAATCCTCTGGTATGCATATTTTCTCTTGGCGGATTTTCTGATTATGTGAAAAACAACAAGGGAGATTGTTTGCTTATCGGAATCGATGATATGTATTGATATTTGCAAAAAAACAGCCAAGCAATTGCTTAGGCTGTTTTTTGGTATATTGCTTTTGTTTACAATATCAGTTCTTTATGAATTCTATTTTTCCAAGCTTTATTCTTCCACGTATATCTATGTCCATGTGCTGTGGATAAGCTGTTTTGTACTTATATATGCTCATTATGATTCCAAGAAAAGCATATGAAACCAACAGATTACTGCCGCCTGCCGATATGAATGGGAAGAATGATGAAAAGAACGGAATGATTCCAAAGGCTGCACCCATATTTACGAGGGCACTTGCTAAAAGAGCCATCATGCAGCCACTTCCCATTACCATACCAAGCTGATTTTTAGTTTTTGATGAAGCGATAAATCCTGCAACGAGCAGTCCCCCTACTGCAGCTATGACAGCAAGTACTGCAACTGTTCCCCATGTGGATGAGATATAAGTCAGGATATAATCACTGTCAGGACGCGGAAGCCTGTTGAAAATATCCTCAGAATTTCCACCTAATAGTCCTGATGATCTGGCAAATTCTCTTACGGTATTAATCTCATAATAAGCGGGAGAGTCTGCGTTAAACATGTGCTCTAATCTTGCTTTCTGATATTCTGCAAGAGTTCCTAAGGAATACGATCCCCATACTAAAATAATCGGAGATAAAATAAACACTGACCATATGCCTGCAATTACAGGAACTTTTGGCACTTTTATCCACCCCTTAGCGATTGCTATTGTAAGCTCAGCGAGCATGCTGATAGCCATAATTGCGGCGGGCATTTTCATATGATCAATGAATACAAGACCGCAGGGAATCATTATCCACAATAATGACTTGATCAATGCTCCTACTCCACCGCCCTTGTATTTATAGATGATTCCGCCATATAAGGGGACCATCAGAAGTAAGAGTGACGATGAAAGAATAGCGTTATGTCCTATGACAGCAAAGATTTCAAGCTCGTTCTCACCGATCATCACTATGACGAACAGTGTTATTGCGATAATTCTGGAAAACTTGGCTATAACTGTGTAGTCGATAAAATATACGATCAGCATCGTCAATATTCCAAGAATTGTGAAAAGAGCAAATGAGTAGCTACCACTGATTTTTAATTCAGCGAGCACTTCATCCCCAAGCAAGTCCATATTTTTAATTAGCATCATATGTATTACACAGCCGATAATGCCGACAACTACTCCCCCAAGCACCATTGTCCATGCAATCTGCGGTCTGTGTACCCTATCCATGGAAATTCCAACTTCTACCGGATCTCCCATATCCTCTATAGCCGCTTTTTCAGCAGCTTCTCTGTCCATGCCGGCAGCCATGTTATCTTCAATCTGGTCTTCTATATGTGCTATTATTTCTTCTGCAATTCCTCTGTGAGCCTTCTTGAAGCGCACCTGTTCAAGAAGTTTTTTGATATACTCCTCCATTGTCACACCTCCAGCGCCAGTACATTCATTATTGCCCCTGAATATACATTCCACTCTTCAGTTTTGCTTTTTAAAAGCTTTTTTCCCTCTTTGGTAATGCTGTAGTATTTTCTTGTTTTCCCCAAAAACTCCTGCTCGTATACCGTGAGCATCCCCTTATCTTCCAGTCCGTGAAGAAGCGGATACAAAGTACCGGCTTTAAGCTCAAAGACATTCTGGGACTTTTGCCTTAAAGTATCGATCATCTCATATCCGTACATATCTTTCTCTGACAAAAGCTTTAATATCAGCATGGTCATGCTTCCTGTTAGTAGAGATTTATCAACGGCCATGGTTGTCCTCCTTTATATAGATTGTCTATATATTGCTTACCTATATACTATATCGATAATCTATATATGTCAACATATTATCCATGAAGTTACAGAACTCTTCAAAAGAATACTGTTTGCTGCCATCGCCATACAATACAGGAATGGCTCATTTACAGGTAGAATTATTCGTGCTTTTGCAGATATGTTCATGTTCCATATAGCATTTTCCTACGCTCAATTGCTTTTTCAGTCAGTTCCTTTTGCATATCCTGCCGTTTCTGATACTCCTGGAGCTGTTTTTTCTGTCTTGCAGTCTTCTGTGCTCTGCGCTGGGCATTTGTATTGTTATTATTACGCTGTCTGTTTTGAGTACTCTGGCTTCTTATCTGGTTCATGAGTTCTTCCAGTTTTTCATCCTCTGTCAGCAGTTCTGCCTCTCGACCCTTTATAGCCATGTCAACATGCTGGATTGTTCCGGCTTCGCCGTTTTCTTTAAGGAACACACCTGTTTTTCTCACTTTGCCGTCAAGAACCTGATCTGCCCCGTCCATACGGAATTCTGTCTCTTCTGCTCCAAGGAAAATCGCTCCTACACCTGCATCCTTAAGACTCTTTAACTCATCACCCTCTTCACTTTTTTTGCATACATAGTTCATCCTCCGAATTATTATTCCTATTTATATAACGCACGAAGTACCCATTTCGTGACATAAAATATAGAAAAAATTGAAATTTTTCATAAAAAAGTAGGTACCAGCAAAACACTGGTACCCACCACTATGCAACAATTTCTTAATCTGGCGCCTGCTCCGTTTCCTTAGTCTGGCATAAAAAAAACTCCTAATTTTCACTCTGTTCGCCTGGAATATATGCAGTCTAAAAAGCCTTTTAAATACAGCTTACAATCTGCCCAAAGAGTATTTTTCCCTCTTCTTAACATCCGCATCCCCATGTGCCACATTTCCGTGAGCGGCACAGTGCGTTCCAACCGTTCATTTTTCGCCCATGTTGGAACAGTATGCAAATCTCTTTTACTTATTCCATATTTTGCTTCTATTATTGTCTGGGTATCCATGATGATTTCCTCCATTAACTTCCTCATGAAATACCCTTCGGCCGAAAGGTTTTATATCCTTTAATGTTATTTTATCTTGTCTATCAGTCTTCTCTTTTCCTCGCAAAGAGCGTCAACATCCGCGCCTTCAGTGATGTTCCATTCTTCTTCCAGATACTTGATCTGAAGCTCAACATACCTGATGGCATCTTCATATTTTCCAAGTATTTCATAAATCCTTGCCTGTGCCTGGAGATGATCCATGCAAATATGTTCCTTGTGGTTAGTTACATATATTTCCTCAGCCGTGTGATATCTTTCCAAAGCCTCCTCATGTTTTGCATTGGATGCATATATGCCTGCTACTTCAAACATCGCATCGTAGTTGTCATGGAACTTTTCCTCAATATCAGAAACTATTTTCCATGCATCCTCAGCACGATACTCAGCAAAAGCAATATATGCTTCATATACCGGAACTAAAACATCCTTATGATCAGGCAATTTTGAATAAGAATCCAAATATACAGCAGCCTCCTTGGTGCGATGATCAGCGATCAGGTTATCCATAAGGAACAGATAATTCCTGCCTATTTCAGGATGTTTTTCTATTAAATCCTTGAAAAACTCAATAGTACTGTTATGCTGTCTTGCGTTCCAGTCCCAGACTACTGCCCCTTCACTTTTTTGCAGGAGCCACTGATCCTCTTTTGCATTAGGATGAAAATTCATAGCCTTTCTGGCATACAAGCTAACATATCTGCTGTCACTAACTATTCTGTGATGATAAAGATGGGCCAGAAATGTATAAATCCTGCCATCCATTCTGTCAGGATGACTCTCATCATAATCATCTTTTATATCCAGCAGGAACTCCTTTGTATTATTAAACGCTTCATCCGTGAGCTCATTTTCATAATCAAGCATGTTTTCGATACGGTGGAGCTTTAGCTCTACAGATAGATCAAACAGTTCATCAATCGTAACCCCAAAGAATTCCGATATGGACGGGAGCAGTGATATATCCGGGGCACACACATTGTTCTCCCACTTAGATATAGACTGACTGCTTACTCCTAATGCGTCTGCAAGAGCCTCCTGCGTTGTACTAGATTTTAAACGAAGTGCCTTTATCTTGTTTCCAATATTCATTTTCGCGTCTCCTTATATGATTTTGAAGAAACGAAGCTTCATTTCAGTTCTTACAAGAATAATTGTAGAATATTGTCGTATTGCCCACAATGACGCAGTTTTCTAGTCGGTACAACCTGAGGTT
The DNA here is from genome assembly GCF_000423945.1 of Butyrivibrio sp. XPD2002. Taxonomy (GTDB): domain Bacteria; phylum Bacillota; class Clostridia; order Lachnospirales; family Lachnospiraceae; genus Butyrivibrio. The sequence goes on from NZ_AUIY01000018.1 coordinate 6,081, forward strand.
GATTATTTATTCTTGTATTTTGTCATTCTTCCCCGGTCTTTTTAATATCTTCAGGGATATATACAAGCCCCACCTCGTCCAGTCTCACATCATATTTGAGACTATGATACTTTAGCGTGCGAAAGTTTATTGCTCTCACATGCCTATTTTATGGCATTCCTGCGATGATATGCTTTTTTAACAAAAACTCAGTCTCACGGTAGTCTCAAAATTTCATGAGACTACCATGAGACTAACTTGAGACCACATCAGTTCAAATTGTCCATGTTCAATCCAATCATCTATATATTGTAGTCGATTGGTTCTTTTGATGGAATATCTTGTATAAATATTCCAATTATTCCACTCATTCCACGGCTTTTTAGAAGTTTTTGTTGACATTTTGTTGATATTATCCGGTAGCAACCACTTGTTATGAATGTGGTTACATAAGTCATTTTTTCAAAAACTTATCTGCTATCTTCTCTAACTCTGTAAACTTAGAAGATCTCTTCACCAAATTTCTATTTTTATCTGGCTTGTTTGTCACCAGATCATACACTTTGTTTGCCCTATTCTCGATCGTATCAGCATGATCTCTGCACCATTTTAGCTGCTTTTGCATAAGTTCTTTATGATTTTTTATCTCGATAACATCATTCTTGTGTATTGTTAAATCCACTTTCTGTATAACGCTATCTATAACAGAAATCATATTATTGATGTTAAGAACACCTATAAGTTTACTTGTTCCATCCTCATTTTTCTTACTATCATCAAAAATTTTGATAAAATCAACCTGACTTTTCTTGTTCTGGAATTTAGGCTTTGGCGAAGTAAGTGGTATACAGTAATGCCTGCCATTGAGAAGTACAACAACTCCAACAAATGGTCTGTTCTCCTTTCCTCTCTGCGGAGATATAGACATAACATTATCATCCGCATTGGACAAATCCCTGATATATTTTAAGTCAATGTAGTAAAAGTTCAGTTTCTTCAAGTAATCATGCTCCTTAATAAATCGAGTAGGCTGACTCCTACTCGATTTCGCACACGAACATTCCGCACTTCGCGCTCCATGTTCTTACAACCGGCAAATGAATTTGTATGCAAGCATCCATTCGCTTGCCGGTCTTGTGCAACAAATAACGAGCTACGTCGCATGACGCAGCTCGTAAAATTCCTTTTCGCCGGTAGGGCTCCCATCTTAATAAAGTTCCCATTTGTTTTATATGGTAGGGCTCCCATCTGATAAAGCTCCCGATTATTTTATATGGTGGGGCTCCCATCTGATAAAGTTCCCATTTCGCTTGGTAAGGAAACCAATACATCTATTCGATGTAACTAAATACTAACATCTCCAAACATATGTTGCAATATCAAAAATACACAAATAATATTCATTATAGTTAGACGTGATTACATTCCCCTATTGTCGATAACGGCTATGCGCTAACTTTGTGTAATCGCCGGTCCTTTGGAGTTCCTGGGCTCGGATTAGTATGTCTGGAATATCTTTATTCATATTTCTTTCCACGCTATTTACCATTATTTCTTCGAATATTAGCTGTGTCCTGAACTGCTTTAGGCAACCCATCTGCTTTAACATAATCAAGCGGAATGACTAACTCTTGAATTTTGTCATCCTTGCCAGGCCTCTTGATATCGTCTGGCAAATAATCCAGCCCGACTTCCCTTAAGCTCATGACACTATCATAAATCCAGCCAACAGCCTGATTATCACAATACAAACAATAGCACCCAAACATCTTTTTTACTTTTACATCAAGCTTTATGAGTGCATCTAACCATTCTTGAACTATTTGCGGATCTTCATAAGCCATCTTATTCCCTCCGTAACGGTAACGTTATTACAGTGTTTGTATCTTGGAATTACGACCATTCATCACGCAGGATTCGCATCATAACAAAATCGCTGTACTCTCCGTTGTAGTAATAACCTTGTTCTTGGACGCCCTCCTGCTTGAAACCGATTTTTTTGTAGAATTTCAAAGCATCTGTATTGAGTCCCACTACTCCGATAGATACACGGTTCATTTCAAATTCATTAAAAGCCATATCCAACATGAGACGTATTGCCTCTGTACCATATCCTTTATGCTGCATTTCAGGATTTGGAATTATTATTGTCAAGTCGGTACAATGCCATGCAGGAAACATTCTGAGTAGCCCAGTTTCTCCTATAATTGCCCCGTTCATATCCGTGATAGTAAACCATACAGAATCTTCTGATTTATGGCATTTGTTGATATATTTTTTTTCTTCTTCCTCATTCGTAGTATCCGTAAATCCGCATTGAAACATAATTTCTGGCTGGTTGAACCATTCTGCAAAGAACTTTGCGTCCTCTTCTTTTTGTTCCCGTAGAATTATATATTTCCCTTTAATCTCAGCATGTATCATTTTTATAAACCTTCCAATTTACTGAATACAAAATCATTATCTCTGCTCTATCGCTAAAGCTCACATTCTGCATTTCTTAGTTAAATGGCTATGTTCAGTCTAGCCAAAATAGTTGGGGCTTCCCATACCTATTGTAGCCCAATGTCTGGCAAGTTCGAGCTCTGAATCAACATAGTCCTGATCATATTCTCCGTCTGCCTTCATTTCTTCAATATCTCTCTGACCCCCCCCTCTGGAGTTGACTCTCTGGAAATACCAATGCTTATTTCATTAAAGATATATGAAAGCTTGTACTTATGACTATATATTCAGACACTAGGGAATCTGCAAGAACACTGAGCATAGTCGTCTTACCATACTGCCTCGCCCTGTTAACCGTAAAATATTTCCCGTCATCAACAAGCTTTCTGATTTCCATAACTCTCTCTGTCAGATCCACCATATAATGTTTTGAGGGAATACATACTGCTGTCGTATTAAAAGTCTTCACTACAGTCTCCTTACAACTTTAACCTTTTTTATATTATATCGCATGATTGACACTTATCATATGAAAATCGCACAAACAAAAACACTGCTGTGTCCCGTATTCAGATAATCCAGCAGTGCTTTTAGTCGTTACCATCATTTATTTCTTATAAAAAAGCCGCAACACCTAAGGCTTCTCCCAAGAAAGCTGTTAACACACCTACTGTGAAAGTCATTTTTCTGTATCAGGGCACTGAATTAATGGCATTATCAGGCAAGCTTATTCTGATCCTGCAGCATTTCACGACGCTCAATAGCTTCCTCAGTCAACTGTTTCTGATAATCCTTTTTCTTGTAATATTCCTCAAGCTTCTTCTTTTGTCTGGCAGCTTTTTGAGCTCTCCTCTGAGCGTTAGTATTATTATTGTTTCTCTGTCGATTCTGAGTACTCTGATTTCTTATCTGTTCCATTAACTGATCAAGCTTTTCTTCATCCGATAATAGTTCAGCCTCGCGTCCTTTTATAGCCATATCCACATGCTGGATAGTCCCTGCTCCCCCGTTCTCTTTTAGGAACATGCCTGTTTTCCGGATCTTTCCGTCAAGAACCTGATCTGCGCCATCCATTCTGAATTCTGTCTCTTCTGCTCCAAGGAAAATCGCTCCGACGCCTGCATCCTTAAGACTCTTTAACTCATCGCCGTTTTCAGTCTTAAACCACACTTTGAGCTGATCAAAAACCTCATCATTTTCATCGATCCAGCCGTTACTATCTGTATCATATTCTGCAAGATCCTTGAAGCCATCACCACTTTTCACTCCAAAAAGCTCATTTCCATCGTTAATCTTGCCATCTCCATTTTTATCCAGTGCCAGGAATCCGCTTCCTTCACCAAGCGTAGAGATCTCATCCTCTTTTCCATCAGCATCCAGGTCAAATTTGAATTTCTTATCACTAAGCTCTGTAGTGTCGGATCCTGTATTTATGATAAGTGGATCAAACAGCGCATCTAGCGGAGAAGCCATCGGTACAAAAACTTCTGACACTTTGCATCGTTCCATAGAGGCGTTCATATCAACATCAATACTTCTACCATCTGTAGTTTTGACTGTTCCCTTAGCTTCATATGTTGTCATTTCCTTCTCTGTTGTTTTATCGACAAGACCAACAAATCCCATGTTGCTGCCTTTTCCCGTCTGGCCGTACTGTTTATCATAATATCTTGACGCTGTACTGTTTATTTCACTCTGATCAATTCGCATATATATTTCCTCCAGATACTTCCGAGACACAAAAAGCGCCTTAGTTCAAATTAGATCCCTCGAACCAAAGCGCTTTCCGTAGCTTTAATCTATGTTATTTTTCCCTTATGCCAGCCAGTTTCCTAAAAATGATGAAAGTCCATAGTTTCCGGTAAGACCATAGCTGCTTCCCAGCCCATAGCTATTCATCAATCCATAAAGGCTGTTGGTCCCATACAATCCATTGCTGCCATAAGCACTGGTTGTACTATTCCTTACAGCTGTCGCAGCCACGCTCTGAATCAGTGTAGAATTAGAACGGATCCTCTGACCAAATGAACCATCCCGTCCAAGCAGGTTTTTGACTTTATCCTTATCAGCTGCCTTAAATTTCTTTTCATCAATGCTTAGTGTTCCATTTTTGCTGTTATAGCTGATACCAATTTCACTAAGAGCATCTTTATTCCCGGCAGCATCATTTTTCATGGCAGTAGCTCTGGTTCCGATAATTGTAGCTGTGCTGTTCTTTGCCTGAGAAACAATGTCATTATATCCATCAACAAGATTCTTTGCACTGTTATACAGCTCATCAGTATTTTTATCACTGTAGATATAATCGCTGCCAAGTGTCTTCCCGGCTGCCTCAGCCTTTACACCGCCCTCAAGCACAGAACTGTTTGCTCTGGCTGAACTACCATAAAGCTTGTTATGCAGATTGCTGCTTCCCGTTGAACGGATATTTCCAGCGTTTCCATACCTGCCTGATGAAGAAGCTCCGGTATTTATACGAGTACCTGATTCAACAGCCTCTCGTCTTTCTGCCCTGGACATTTTCATAAAAGTATCCGCATAGCTTGCCTGCGCAACAGCCTGACCTTTGGTAAGCTGTTGTCTTCCACTTTTTCTTACGGATCCCGTTCCATAGCCACTCCAAACTGAGCCGGCACCACCGATCCTGCTCATTAGCGCGCCTACATAATCCATCCCAAAATTCATGCGATTACCTCCTCACAAGGAGCTTTTTCCTTTGCTATTTCAAGTATCGTCCATGAAATGAGACAATTAAATAGGATTGTAACGAACGGACAGTTTAATGTAATGAATAGTCATTTTTCTTTTGACTGCAGCATTACCGTAACGATAAAAGTATTATTATCAGTCTCCACTTTGACTCCGCCAAGATATTTTTCTGCGATGTTTTTTACACTTTCTAGCCCAATACCATGCTGCCCGTTATATGTTTTTTCCTTTTTCCTGCTAACTATCGAGCTATCTTTGTCCCGTATCACAGTTCCATCATAGGAATTTTCTGCTTTTATCAGATAAAAGTTATCTTTTGAAGTCCCATATAGCTTAATAAATCGTTCTTTTTCCGATACCAATGCCACCGCTTCCAATGCATTATCTAAAAGGTTATTGAGTACAATAGCCATATCCATAGCACTGATGCTCTTATCATCAGGGTAAGAGAACTCACACTCAAAGGTACATCCCTGCTTTTCTGCCTGAGTTGCCGCTTCATTTATTACAACATCAGTAACCGGATTACCTGTAGAATATTTCACCCCACTGGCATTCAGCTCTATATCCATTTCACTTAAAAAATCACTTGCATCCTGATAGCGATTATTCTCGATAAAACTCTTTAAAATCATCAGCTTTCCTGCCATATCATGACGCAGAGTCCTGATCTGATCGTGATGTTTTTCAGTAAATTCTATCTTTTTTCTCAGAAACTCCTGCTCCTGCACCTGTTCCTGAAGCAAAAGGTCTTCTTCCTTTAAGCGCCTATACCGCTGCCAGGTTGCTATGGCTGATAATTCACCTATAAAGATAAGCACTGCAAGAATTGGCAGAGTATATCTAAGACTTCTCTTTTCGTCCAGCAAAACAAATACTTCCTTTTGCATGGGAACGACCATGACATCTACGATCATGTATGAGATAAAATAAGATACCGCAGAGTAGATTGAAAGATAGACGGCTTCCGTCCAGGTCATATCATACTGTTCTGGACAAATTCTTTTTATTAATAAAAATTCTACCTCCACCATAACAGTCATAAATAATACTTGAGCAAGCATCAGCAAAAACATCCTGAGCCACAGTTCTTCTATCGCTCCTTCCAGCGAATAATCTATACTTCCTATGACCATGTCTGTTATTGAATTAGAAGCTGCTGTATTGATCAGATGCCAGACATAATATACGTTCTGCCAGAGAAAAAACACAAAGATCATGTGTGGCATAGCTTTTTTATCATAAAAATAAAATATTGCTGCGATTGTCAGAACACTTATTATGGTAAATAGCCCTTTTACAGGGAAAGGAAGAGAATACAGGCATAATGCCTCAATCGTAATTACTGCTGATAACACAATCCTCTTTACACTGTTCAAGACCTCTTTTTTTATAAACAGGCTCATGAAAAAATACAAAAATATGCCACGTATCAGAATTATTGATACTCCATAAAATTCTTCTATTATCCTAATTTGCACTTCTGACATATACACCAATTACCTCGTCACAAAATATGATCCATGTATGCTTTAACAAAATCCGCATATTTATATTTGGAGATAATGATAGAATCTCCGCTGTCCATAATGGCTTCTGTCCTTGTGTACCCTCTGATATGGTTCAAATTCACAAGATATCCTCTATGTATTCTGAAAAACTCTTTTCCCAGTTCCTCTTCAAATTCTGACATTCTTTTATACACTTCAAAGCTTTTGCCTTTGAGATGTACAGTAGTTTTCCTGCCATTACTTTCTATATACAAAATATCCTTGATGGCTATCTGGATTGTTATTCCACCTGTCTGGATTGTTGTGTATTGTTCTCCTGTATCCGCTTCATATGCAGCTTCACATATCATCTGGGCATCCATTTTTTTCAGTTCTTCCACTGCTCTTCGAAGTTCAGACTCAAATGCGGCTTTGGATATTGGTTTAAGAAGATAACCGTAAGCCCTTACACCAAAAGCATCTCCCATTCTGTCGGGAATACCGGTAACAAATATGATAAGCGGCCTTGAAGCCCTGATACTGCGGCCACTCCCTTCAATTCTTTCCCCCAGAGCTTTTGCTGCCTCAATTCCATCAGTACCACCCATAGCTATATCAAGAAAAAGCACATCTATTTTGGATCCTGAATCTATGTCCTTTATGAGGTCTTCAGCTGATGAATACTCCTTTATTTCTGCGTTATACACACTTCCGGAAAGCCATCCGTAAAGTAATTCTCGTACTGCTTTTTCATCATCACAGATTGCAAAACACATTTTTCCCATAATGTGTGAACCCACTTTCCTCTTTTATTGTCTATTACATCCATATCATCAAAACTAACAATCATAATGCCGTTAACAACAAAGTTATCTCCATAGACATAACAAAAAGCTTAACATGATTCTTCATGTAAGCTTTTTGAATTTCAACTTTATTTTAATCATAACATTATGCCAGCACTCTCTATAGGTCAATGTTATGAATGGTCAGTTTTATGTCATGAGTGGACATTACTCCTTCTTATCAACAGCCCGTGGTAGCAGTGATGAAAGTGCATCCGAATATCTTCCCTGGCTATTATATGTTCCGCCACCTCTTGCTGCAGCATTAGTAATGGCTCTTCCTTTGTCACTCATCTTTGATGCAAACGAATTATACCCGGTGAAAAGTGTCTTTAGTGTTTTTATATCTGAACTCTTAAGCTTATCCTCATCCACTTCAAGCTTATTATTGGCTCCTACACTTATGCCCACCTTGTTTAATAGCTCCTCATTTACTTCAGTTGTTTTAATCATCCATGTAGCAGAACGTAGCACATCTTTGGTGTTTGACTCTGCAGCGCCATCCAATGTTCGGTTGTAACTATCCACAAAGCTCTTAACAGCCTTGCTGATACTATCCCAATCGTACTCTTCAGTTACTGTCTCTTCACCTGCTTCTTCGTTCATTGTAGTCTTCTGCTTTTTCTGCCAAAGAGAGTCCTTCATCAGATTCTGCGCAGCTTTCGTCAATGTTCCTGCATTACTTGCCATAGAAGTAAGCTTTGCATGCGAGTCCTTACCTGCAGCAGCATTTTCTGCTTTCTGCTTGGCATAGTATGCTTTCACAAGCTTTTTGTACGAGCCATTTCGGAGCATAGCATAATCAGAAACACTAAAAGGACTTGTTGCACTTGTGCTGGTATTTATATTTAGCCCCGATAAAAAAGAGCTTGCATTCTGATTATAATCGCTGAAATCATAATCAGATTTATCATAATAACTACCACTTAATGAGTCTCTTATCGTTGACATCTCCTTGCCCTCCTTTGCTTCGACTTATAATAATCATCAAAAAGTTTGTTTGCAGCTTTCAATGTTTCATTACATATAGATGGAAGATCTCTCCCCCATGCACCAGTAGCCAAATTAAATCCCTTTTCCATAGCTTTCTGCATCTTTTTCATTTTCTCTACATCATCTCCTGCAAGAGCTGATGCAAAGTCAAAAAGTCTCTGAGAAGTCTGCTTTACGCCATAGTATCCATCTTCAGAAATATCCTTTTGTGCCTGAGCCTTAGTTGTTGCATCAACCTTGAAATTGCCACCAGCCAGTCTTTTCCAAAAGCTGTCATCTGTTGCCTTTCCAAAAGCTGAAACCTGACCTTCCAATGTTTTCCTGACAATTTCCAGAAGCTTGTTTCTCTGATCCTCTTCAGCATGTTTCATCTGCTGAACTATTGCTGCTCTGTCTGCAGGTGACTTCTTATTTATGCTATATAACCCTGCATCCTTTTCAGCCGTCTTCTCGTAAACTGCCGCAGATTCTTTATTCTCGCTTGCTACTTCCTGAACACTGTCAGTTTTCTTTCCATTTTCAGAACTATAGTTTTCTGTGTTCATGACTGAATAATCAGTATTCTGAATGTTTCCTACTAATCCTGTACTCATAACAAATATCTCCTTTATTAACATCTGTTAATCATTTAGTTATAAAAAAGCTATATTTCTGCATCAACCATGCCACCTACTTCTGTCATTCCAGAGTCCTGTACCATCACGGGCATCTCATCTCCGCCAAGTGATAGCGAAACACCGCTATCAAAACCTGATGAAACTGACGATTTCCCCAAATTCTCTTTTTCTGCCTGAAGTCTTTCAAACATTGCCTTTAGATATTTTAAGTCAGCCTTCATGATATCCCTTGCTTCATCAGATCTGTGTTTAGCCTTTAGCTGTTCAAGATCCTGCGGCTCCATGGCTCCTGAAAGTGCCTCAGCCATCTCATCTAGCTCCTGATCTAGCTGAGCCGTTTCCTCAGCCTCTTCATACATCTCCTCAGCAGACATTTCCAGCTTTTCCATAAGAGCTTCGAACTCTTCCTGTTCAAGTTCCGTTATTTCCTCATCCGACTGAACTTTTTCTAAAGGATTTTCTTGCTCAGAAGGCAATTCTTCGTCCATATTCTGCTCAGCAGTTTCTTCCATTTTCAGGTTCTTCTTTTTCTTCTCACAGGCACGTTGAACCATTTCCGCATGCAGGATTGCCCTCAGAATCTCTTCATCATCGTATTCTCCGGTTTTCAGCTTCTTCTGAAGGTTCCCGATTTTCATCCTGATCCCGATTGAAACCTGAGCAGCTTTTGCGGAAGTCTTGGCACTTAATACCTGTGCTGAAACCTGCTTGAAGCTATACATAGCAGGTCTCTTCTTTTTAGAGCTGTTACTCGTTTTCCTTGGCCTGGACATAGAGATAGTCCCTACATGGTTACCATTAAGGTCATATAAGCGCTTTGAGTAATACTCTGTATTTCCTCTGATCTGTAGTTCATATCCATACATAGTTATCGCCTTCTCCACTTCGTTCCGCATACAGTCTTACTAAGCTCACAAGTTCGCTAAGTGCGACTAGCCTCCTTGCTTCGCTACGCAAAAAGATTTTTCATAACCACATTATCATCCAGTTCCATACATCTATATCATCATGGTTCTCTATTCTGAACACTCCGTCCTTAATGTCAGATGCTGAAAATTCACCCCAGCCTCCTCCACCGCCTACTCCGGGTATTTTATAATATCCCCCGACAAAAACAAATAGAGGCTGTTCTTCTATCTCAGCATCAGGATATGCTTCCTTTAAAGCTTCTCCATCAATATATATGTAATCCCCATCGTACCCTGTAACTACCTTTTCTTCTGTATCTTGCACAACCGTATCCATCTTTGTCATGCTGTAAATGCCACTTATATCCAACGGGTTATTACGCTTGTACGAAAAGCATTTTATTCCAAAGATTGAAGCTATAAGTGCCATTATGAAAAGGACACCACCGGCTAAAACCACTTTTCTGTTATAGCCATTCCTCTCAAGTATCCTGTGGATCCTTTTATTTAGCACCTTATAATTATCATCCCATGCAAAAAGGAACCCTTCTTCGCACTTCATGTTTTTTCGGGACAACATGATTTCCCTGGCATTTGCCAGAAGTGATTCACCATAATCAAAAGGATCAATCCCATTCATTTGCATAGTCACAGCATCACAAACATCTTCAAGATCCCTTTTTATGTACTTTGCAGCAATATGAAGAAAAACATTAGGCCACAAAAGACACCGCACCATATCATATCCGGCAATTATCCAAAGATGTCCCAGTTTAATGTGAGTTTCTTCATGCTTTATAACTATAAGAGCATTCTGCACGTCAAGCTTTTCCGGAATAACTATTATAGGATGGATACAACCTATGCAGAAAGGGGAAATAGTACCCGGATATTTTCTAATTTCATTATCAAAGCCGCAGGACGTGGCTTTATCCAGCCCCTTCACAAATTTATTTAGTCGCCTTCTTCTGTATATAAAATATGTCGCAAATATGAATATTCCAACTATATAGATAATTGAAACGATCCTGTGTGCACATAACAGATTCCATCTGCCCAATGTATACCACCCGGCTTTGGTTTCGAAAATAAGCTTAAGTTTTCCGCAAAATAAACAAAGGATCAATAGTCCCCAAGAAGCAGCCTTCGCAAATACTCTATCTGCTAAGACAGTCTTTCTAAGGAACATAATGATCCCCAAAACCAGTACTGATATAAGCGCACAGAAACCTAAAATGATCGAATAATAAACGACCAAAAATTCAAAAAACTGTGATAAATTTGTAAAGAATTGCTGCAGTCCTTGCATAACATACCTCTGCTCATCCGTGAGCTACTTATTCTTCTTTGCATTCTTTATAATGTTTTCAAGTTCCTTTATCTGATCTTCAGTAAGTGACTCTGCCTCCAGAAAAGAAAAAGCCGCACCTAGTTTATTTCCTCCAAAATAATTATTGGCAAAATCTATGCTCTTTTCACGTCTGCATTCTTCCTTTGTCTTTATGGGAAGATAATGATAAACTCTGCTATCTTTTTCATCTACTGTATATGAAATAAGATTCTTCTTGCACAGCCTGTTGATAAGAACTCTCACCATTCGCTGCGACATTTTGTCCTGTCCGGGAAGTCTCTCACATATCTCTACAGAAGTAAGGTCTCTTCCAGCATCCCAAAGTGTCTCCATTATCAGCCATTCACTCTTACTAGGAAGCATTTCTTCTCTTTTCATGAAAATCTCCTCAAAATACCACATAATCCGATATGTTACCTTTTCATAATAACATATCGGATAATGTGTGTTAATAATTAATAGCTGTTAATGATTTTTTTTGATTTTTTATTTTTTCGACTCAAGTCTTTACATCAATACTCACACTGACGCCTTCTGCTGCAGACACCTCTGTTCCTGTTGATTTTGCAATCTTTTCATCAATATGAGGAACCTTTGTATTGTGCGTGGACTCTGAAACCACAGAAACCTTCACGCCACCGACATCGATCTGCTGTGCCTTTGCATTTTCTTCGTCTGAGAATCCTGATGCACTTGCCTGTGCATTTGCAACTCTGTCTGCTTCTTCCGCTCTTCTTTCTGATGCAGCCTCCTGAAGATGCTGTTCCTGCCACCTTCTCTCAGCTCTCTTCTTTTCACGCGCTGCTTCAGCTCTTTCATTCTCTTTCTGCAGGGTCGCATCAGCTTCCCTGGCTTTCTGCATTTCCTTATTAGTCTCAGCAATCTGCTCCATATTGTTATTTGCTATGTCTTCAGATCTTTTCTGAGTTTCAGCCAGTTCTTCTTTCTTTTTTGTGGTATCCGCGCCGGATGCCTCATCTCTCTTGATCTCAGCATCCAAAACACCGGCCTTACCATCCATCTGCTTTTTCACTCCCTGCTGAAGCTGTATCTGTTTCATGGATGTACTGGCAGATATAAGAGACTGAGTCATTACATTTGTTAAAGCCATTACACACACCTCCTTGTATTAAATAATGGAAGTTCTGATCTCACTTCGTTCGCCAGAACACGTTCGGACTAGGCTCAAAAATACTTCGCCAAGTCCTCTCAGCTCTACCAAAGGCTTCGGAAAGTTAACCAAAAACCATTATAGATTTTTCACGAAACGACCTTTTTCAATCATGAATGGACTGGCTTTACATTAAATTACCATCATAGCTGTGAAAATAACTGTATCATCCTCCTGTTCCAGTTGTGTTGTTCCAAAATACTTTTCTGCAATTCTTCGCATATTTTTCAGTCCATAACCATGCTTATCAAAATCCGGCTTCGATGTTCTCACAAGTCCATCCTCATCAGAAATCCATAAAACACCGCTAAAACTGTTCCTGACCTGAACCATGAACATATCACCACTACGCCAGGATTTTATCTCAACAAACGGATTATCCTGACCTTCAGCAGCCCTAATTGCATTTGAAAGAGCGTTATTTAAAATAACACCCACATCTATAGATTCTACTTTTCCTTCCTCCGGATAGTGAAAATCATCTACAAATCGTATTCCAGCATCTTCAGCTTGTCTCCGTTTCTCTGAAATCACTATATCCGTGACTGGATTTCCGGTCTTTGCATTTATGTCTACTGTATGGAAATCCTCAGACCAATCATTTAGGTATTGTAAAGCCTGATCACTACTGTTTTCCTTTATTAGATTACCGAGTACCATAATATGATTGTTGATATCATGCCTAATTCCACGGAAATCCGAATAGACCTTCTCCATAGAATGAACATGCCCTGAAAGTTCGTCGATCTGACTGTGTATAAGTGAGTTTTGCAGTACTTCTTCCTCTGATGCCTTTATCTTATGATAAAAATAAATTACCGCCATCATGGCAAGAAAAGCTATCACTCCGAACACAGCGCATATTCCATGATATACAGGATACCTATGCCCGAAATAGTCACCTGCAGCTTTTTCAAAGGCTTCCTCCATAAATGTACATATCCAGTATGATGCAATTATTGCTATGTATGTTGTGGACAAAAAAGCCAGCTCTCTCCATTCCATTAACTCTTTCTTGCGCTTGTATATGACCTTAATCAGATGAATTCCAAAGCTCAGAACAGCGCACCGTATTACCGCATGAATAGCCTGCGCCAAACCATAAAGCATAATCTGCTGTAAATCTCCTGTCACTTTTGGATTCATAAAAGTCACAGAGCTTATAAGATTCCATGGCAAAACAGCAAGCTCCATTGATATCCACAAAAGCAGATACATCGTCATTGATAAAAACATCATTTGCGGAGCGTTCACCCTCTCTACGAAAACGGAGGCAATACATACCGCACTGCAGCCAAGAGCATAGGCAATTACCCCGGAAAAGTTCACCGGAACAAAATACAATATAGACATCACTCCTGCATAGACCACTCCGAGTATAACTGTGCGCACTCTTCTTCTCAAAAAAGGTATGTAAAAAACCGAAACAAGCACTGCATTTAACAGCACATTTGCAATCATCGATATATTATTTACCTGGTCCCACATGGCTTCAGTAATCATTAATTCTCTTCACCTCTATAATTTTTGAAGTAATACCTTACTCCGCTCTCTTTTTGTTGTAATCCATCAGGGCTTTTACAAAAACCGGATAGTTTTGTTTTGAGATAAGTGCTTCACCCCTTGCCATATAGCACGTTCCCGAATCATACCTCTTTACAAATCGTAGATTTACAAGATATCCTCTATGAGTCCTTAAAAAATCATCACCTACAAGCTTTTCAAGTTCTGATAGATGTCCATAATATTCAATTTCATCAGTTCTTGTGTGTACGATTATCCTGGCACCATACACTTCTGCAAAAACAATGTCTGAAACACACAGCCTTATATGACTGCCTCGTGAGTTCAACATCACATACTTCTTTTGAGAATTAGTAGCCGATTTAGCAATTTCCACTTTTGCATCTTTTATCACATTAACCATCTTCTTATTTGAGAATGGCTTTACAAGGAAATGAAATGCTCTTACATCAAAAGCATCAAATACATACTGCTTTTCTCCAGTTATAAAAATGATAACAACCTCATCGCTAATATCACGAAGTTTCCTGGCGACATCCATTCCAGACACTCCGGGCATCATAATATCCAGAAGAATAATATCAGGCATATAACCATCTTGTTCCACAACTCTCAAGACGTCTTCTCCAGTGCAAAAGCAACTAATCTCATCATCCGAAAACGATGCATTCAGTTCCGACACTATAATTTTTCTTATTCTTTCTTCATCATCGCATACTGCTATCTTCATAAGGCAATATTCCTCCAAGTTATTCGTATCATAATCACATAAGAAATACTATGATTTGATCACGAAACGACCTTTTTCATATCTGAAAGGGCAAAAAAGAGCCGGATAGAAATATTTTCCATCCGACTTTACATTAACAATATAACTTTTAACCATACTGTTTAAATCTGAACATCAATCGAACCCCCATCTGAAACCGGAGCTGCCATTGCCGGCATTGATACGGTTACCCCCTGCACTGCAGGGCTTCCAACCACTGCAGAAGCTGACTGTCCACCTCCCATACCGGGAATACTTCCGGCTTTTCCAAGCTCATGCTTGATCATATCTTTAAGGTATTCCATATTTGCTTTTACAATAGCCTTGTTTTCCGAAGCCCTATGCTTCCGCTTTAGATCCTCAAAATCCTCTTTGCTCATATGCGGATCTACCACTTCCATATCTTCAAGCATCTCCATAGTTTCTTCCAACTCTTCCAGTTCTTCCTCGCCAAATTCAGAGATCATCTTGTTCAGATCAGCCATCATTTCATCCGAAACATTAGCTCCGCTTTCTTCGATTTGTTCTAGAGCTTCCTCCAGCATCTCCTCGCGCTCATCGAAGATTTGGTCTTCTTTCTCAGTGATCTTTTCTTCCTCTGCCTGTGTTATGGTACTCTGAATACCCCGAACAGCATCTTCCTGTTCGTCAAGGCGCTCATCCTGCTTCTGAGCACGAGCCACCATTTCTTCCAGCTCCAGATGATGTTTCTTTTTCCTTGCCACCATTTCCATGCGCTTTGCATGGGTTAAAGCAAACTGTAGTTCCTCAGGATCACCATCCCCCGCAGAAATCTTTCTCTTTATCTGCGTCACAGCTCTTTTTGCTGCCAGTACTGCCTGCCCGGCACTGTTTGATGTCTTGGCACTCTGTATTTTGGATGCAACCTCTTTATAATTATAGGTCGGCTTAGGCGCTGTCTCTTCCTCTGCTGCATCCGGGGAACCGGATGATGTCAGAAAATCATTTATTTTTTTATTATTCTGATCTTGCTGAGAATCCTGCTTCAGTGAGCGTATCATCTGCCGCATCTGCTGTGATAATCCTTTTCGATCATTAACCTCATTGTCTGTTCTTCTGTCAAAGCTTGATACAAAAGGATTTACCGGCATCTTTCCCATAATTGTATTCTTCATGCCTCCGTCAGTCTTCTGAGCATAGAGATTCCCCTGGGCATTCTTCATGTACTGTGAACTATATAGATTATTCGCAATAAATGATATATTCATGCCGTACCTCATAACATATAGGAATCGTATTTATACGATTCCTCTCGCGCCAGCCGCACGCTGCATAGCAGCAATTTCCACTGTGCGGCTGTGTGCATAAAACATCAGCCTCTGAAATCTATCTTTGTTCCTACCATCTGCTCGGCCTGAGTCATAACTTTTCCGGATGCATTATTGTATGAGTATGTCTGCACCTTAGAGAGAAGTTCATCCATGGAATCTGCTTCGAATGTTACATATTCCTCGTCATCTTTAATCCTGGAATCCTCTTTATCAGTATCTTCCTTTTCAGCTTTTTTATCCCTGGCTTTTTGGATACGTTCCTCCTGCGCCTTCTTTTCCGCTTTCTTCTTCTCCTGAAGTTTCTGAGCCTTCTTCTCTGCTGCTTTCTTTTCTGTACGCTTTTTCTGAAGATCTGAAGATTTATTTACAGTGGCAAAGAAACTCTCCTTACCATTAGAATCAACACTCATCCCAAAATTCTTAACACTTGCGCCGCTGCTGGCAAGTCCCATCTTAGCCTCTGACATCTTTGTCTGTGCCATAGCAATGATTCCCTCATATTTTTTGCGATATGATTCATCCGTCGCCATCCGCTCAAGCTTCTCTTCATCTATAAGAACTACCATTTTGTTGGCATTTCCATAGGAGGCAGCATTCTGCTGGACCTGTGCTTTCATATCCTTGCTGACAGCAATGAACTCCATGTTATGATATTTTGATTTCAGCGAATTATAGTAGTCCTTTGCCTTATCGGAAAGCTGCACATCTCCAATAGTCATCCCATATTCAGTTTTTCTGGGCACAAGTGAACTCGTGGTATCTATCGGACTCCACGCTTTTGTTTCTACTTTAGCCTGCTGAGAATTTTTTGCTGAACCAGCCTGATCTGCCCTACCTGTATCAGGAGTCTTAGACACTCCCGATTTCTCGTTATGGACACTCGGATTTATCTGCTGATATGCAGAAATGCCATTAATTCCTGTCATACTGATCTACCTCCTTGTAAAAAAGCCGACATCCTTTTCATTCATTTATATCTAAAAACGCATAGTAAGACACTTATCCATTTCTTATATATCTTTTATCGTCTTAACTTCTGCAGGAATACACCCTGAATTTATTAAAAAAATATAAAAAGGTACTCTCGTTTTTGAACAGCCCCCTGTCAAGTAGATAGGGGGCTGTTCACATTGAGGAATGCTCTTTAATCATTTCTTACCTTGCAGTGATGATTTCCTCAGCCATTCCAAAAAGATCCTCCGCTGACATATCAATGTCAAAGCCTATCATTATATAGGCTATGCCATCTATTTCAAAATCGATGCCACTCACATAGGAAGTATAACGCTCATCACTTCCATCACTGATAAAGAAATGATTATCTGTTTCTGTTCGTTGTAGTTCCTCTTCTGTAGGTCTTTCATCCCCAGGAAGATTTAGGTATTCATCATAGTTATAGTGAACTGTTATACCGTCAATTTCCCTAACAGCCGTATCCCTATCATGAGGATCACCGTACATATCTGCCTGATCCATACCAATATAAATATCAGGGCATCCATCTTTTGCATAGGTTAAGTCTATGCCCTTAAAGCTTCTAAGATCATTGCCTTCTGCATCCTGTGTTTTAGCCTCAGAAACTTCCATATAATCAAAAGTATACCCATTGCTAAATGATTCAACAGCAATGATATCCATCCCCGCCTTCTCTTCAATTTTTGACAGATCTTCGAAGCTGCTTGTTCTGGTACCTATTATGTTCCCCCCAACAATACTTACTGCTTCCCCTGCTGCAAGGGCTGTCACACTAAATAATATCAGGCATGCTGCTATAGTTATTCCAAGCTTTTTAATATCAAGTTTTCCTTTCATACGACCTCCATCTTTAGCTCCACCATTCAGTATCTGGTGGATCATATGCTCCTTTTCATAATCAGAAAATTTGATACTCTCCATGGATTCTTTGTAGATCTCTATTCTTTCATTTCCCATATTATTCACCTGCCTTATTTCTGGGTGTATATTCATCTGACAATGTATCTTTAAGAATTCTTCTGCCCCTTGAGAGATACTTTGAAACTGCTGTTTTTCTTTTGCCCATGATATCTGCAATTTCTTCAGTATTATATCCCTCGTAATAATACAGATAGATGGCAGTTCTGTAATTACTTGGGAGTTTCCATATCTCATCAAGTATCTCTGAGTTCTTTACCTGTGGCGCTTCCTTCTCAGTGACTTCATCCAACGCTACTGTTTTCCTGAAAAAAGCACTTTTCTTCAGATCATGGCAGGCATTTATTGTTGTTCTTACCATCCATGCCTTTTCATGCTCCCGGCTTTCATATGAGATATTTCCGGTTAAATACTTTAAGAAAACAGTTTGGCAGATATCGTCGCAGTCATAACTGTGCTGAAGGTAGTTGTAACTGATCCTCTTGATCATATCAGAGTAATCCTTTACAACTCGCCTGACTTCCTGTTCATCCATGTGTGAGTAATCTCGCTTTCTGTTCCTTTTAGAAGGCCTTCTACTAATAATACGATTTATAAAGTCCAAATTGGACACTGCATACATCTTTTTATACAAAAAATAGCCATCCGCTATTACAGATAACTATTTTCATGCACTGTTCTTATACAATTATGACTGTTTCTGCTTTACAATTTTCTGGCATTCCAGCTTGTCTTAAGAAGCTCATAAATCAATACTGCAAGAAAAGCCAAAGACTTACCAAAACGGATTTGCTAAAACATATGGGATTACCTACTGATTGGGAGAATATAACTCGCTATAAGATATAGGATTTTTAAGTTGACTTTGCGTATATCCTTTTTCTTTTCGTAATCCGGCAATGATTACATCGCTGTCACCCATATCAATCAAATCAAGTATGTTAATAACAAGTTGTAAGAAAAAAGGCCTTCAGAAAACAAAATCCTGAAGGTCTTCCATATTACTGCAATACCAGCCCATAAATCACAGATCATCTGTCTTTCCACCTGGCATCCAATCCATAGAACATAAGTATTCATAAAAAGTCATATATTCCGGAACAGGCCATTTCCCTTCGACATACTCAATCAGATCTGAATCGGCGCTATAATCTTCATCAATGCATTTTCCATAGACAGATAATGCCTCGCTACTATTGCCAACCCAATAATCACCAGTCTCAACATCAAAAACAAGTGTCTGATACTGTTCGCCATCATTAGGAAGTCTATCCTCATCTACAAGATCAAGAACTATAAAGTGATAGTGTTCGTTCAAGGCTGCTTCTTCTCTAAGATTATCCAGGTTTTGACTTGCATAGATAATCATATAATTAGAGCTGTTTCTTTGAACATTTTTATAAGTACGGTATATTGCTTCATAGTTGTCATTATGGCGATAAAAATCATTTAAATCATATTTCATGGTATGCCTGAATGTATTGGAATCTAAATACCACTCTTGCTCTTCCTCATCATAATCTTCTGTCAGTGATACAAATGAGCATTTGTGTACTTTTGGACACTGAACCTGTTCATCTTCAGAAGCATTTGCTGATAGTGAGAAATTCTTTCCGCATCCAAGTAATCCTATGCTAAGACCCAATATAGTTATTGCAGACAATACCTTTTTCATTAAATAATTCCCCATCTTTATTTTTTATGACTTTTGTCTTTTAAAGTCTCCCAATAAATATTACCACTCATATATCCAAAAGTCTTTTCGTCGCAGAACCTTTTAATCAGTTCAGCCTGTAACTCCGCATAAAAATCCTTACCCGACTGCTTAAATGTAAGGTGTGAAAACAGATTTGACTTGGTAAAGTCTGATATAGACGCGCAGTTGTCAATCAGAGCCTCCATAATCCTGGCTGTTTCATCGACATTTTTCTCATATGCAGCAAGTTCTAACTGTACTGATTTTTCCTGATAAACACCCATGTCAAAACATTTTGCTACATTTTCATTGGCATCAGCTACTCTATGAGCCTGTTCCAAATTGCCGTCTTCCTCACACAGAACCTGCAACGCATTCATTATAATGCGAAGCCGATTAACTTCTGCAAGCATCAGCTCTTCATATGCTACATAAGCTTCGCTAATCCGTCCTGTTTTCGTAAATATATTTGCCTGGAGCACTTTGCGTTCCGGATTGTCCTCTGAATAGTATTGGAGATACTTTTCTGCAGTTTGATAATCCTCTTTTCTGCAATAATAATGAAAAAGCGATTCCGCTGCCGATTTCCGGATTGATAAATCCTCTGATCCCAACAACCCAGAAAACCATGAACGGATTGCCTCATCATATTGGCCGCTGTTGTCTACTTCATTAAGAAGTCTCGCCGCATTGAGTACAACAGCTACTTGCCACTTCAGCTTCTCGTTGCAGGGATATTCTTCAATTTTCTTTTTAGCATCAGCAAAGACATCCTCAAATGGCTCCTGCTTCAATCTCCTATCCAATTCCTTGATGAAGATATCGATCTCTTTATCAGTGATATCATCTTTAAATGACAGTAGTTCATCAGTAGAAATGCCAAATAATCTTGCAATAGGCACTAATAGCGAGATATCCGGAAGGGTATTGTCCTTCTCCCATTTATTTACCGCAGGAGTACTCACTCCAAGCCTGATAGCCATTTCCTCTTGTGTCAGCCCGTTTTCTTTGCGGTACTTTCTTATTACTTTTCCAATAGTCATCTGCAATTCCTCCAAACAGTATTGGAACCGGTTCAATAATAATGATACCTAAGAGGATCTGATTTTGCTATTGAATTCAGGTTAATCATTTGGAAATATTTTTAACCAGTGAGAAATTCTTGATTCTTCATATATAAAAAGGCATGTGACTGTTATTTAAGGCACACACCCTTTAACCTTCCAATAATATGCTTATAGTACCTGTAATCCCTCAACTATATTTAGCAGATCTCCATATCCAGCTTTCTGAACCAACCGGTTCATTCCATCTAAGACCTCTCCCTTTGAAAAGTCATGTTCTGTCAGGAAGCTTTCACTTTTCTCTGATAAATATTGATAGAACAAGGCTGCAGCAGCAACATTTTCTTTATCGGAATAATCGATATTATCCAAGAGCTGATTTTCAGCTTCGTTTATCATTCCCTGATCAATCATCATTAGGAAATCCTCAAGTTTTTTCCCTGAAACTTCATATCCATTATCTTTTTCCATTTCTACCGCAACATATTTTTTGCCAAGCATCAATGAGAAGAGGACTCTTGCTACTTCTTTGATAATCCTCATGATATAGTCTTTTTCATCATCAAATGTCATAGGTCACCTCCGTTAATAGTCGGAGCTGCATTACTTGGTATGCTTTGACGATATTGATGATAACAGCCTCAGAACGCCTAATGAAACTGCAAATATTACAATAAAGAATAACAAAGAGTACTTCAGTTCCTGCCCGGGAATAGCCTTACTTAACATAAAGAAAAATGCAACGGTAAAAACTATTGTGCATGCTAAGCTACTGATAACGTCTTTTTTTAATGTATCCCCGTTGCTCTTAGGATAATTCCATGCCCCGGCTCTTACTATCAGCATCAGGTAAGCCATCCCGCCAAGTAGCACTGCAACCGTCTCTCCTATAACCAATTTCATATCCATAAAGGCAATCATCTGAATCAATATGGCTATCGCACTTATGATAAAGATGGTAACAAATCCATAATTACTTGCTTTTACGGCTGCCTTTTTCTGTTCATCAGTATACTCTGCTACAGTTTTAAGTGTTTCCTTTAATTCTTTATCCATCTCGCTTTTCCTTTCTCCATTTAGAAGCTCCTTGACATCGATATCATAATAATCTGCAAGCTCTATCATGATAGAAAGATCCGGCATGTTTGTTCCCGTCTCCCACCGTGATACAGTCCTGCCAGAAACATTTAATATTTCAGCAAGCTGCTCCTGTGTTAAGTTTTTCTCCTTACGAAGTACCCGTAAGAATGCTCCAATTTTCTGTGAATCCATTAGTTCCTCCTTTCACTCACAGAATATAGAAAGCTGTCTAATACAAACACGACACAAAGCGAGAAATGCCGTTTTTATGCTATTAGACAGACTTGTCTAATACATTATAGCCATAAAAATAGCAGTACACAATTTAATAAATCATGTACTGCCATGTATGAGGAAGCTAGAAAAAGGCGTGAAGCTGCTGCGGAAAAAAGAAATCAAAAGCGGCTTATTGAACCTAAGAAAATAATCTACAGAGATCAGATGCTTTTAAGAAGACTAATAAATAAGTGGCAGAAATCTGAAGTATCTGCAAATAAACAGATAGAAAACCTCAAAAAAATCCTTGAGGAAACAAAGAAAGCATTAAATTATGTTGTTACCCTGCCTAGAGAAAAAGCTGAAGAATTAAAAGATCCTCTTGCATGGCGAAATCACGAAGAACTTGGCTATGTTTTTGCAACGAATGAACTGTTTTGATATGGGAGTATAAAGTATAAAATATAAATGACGGAATGGATACTCCCAACATAAACAGGAAAGAACGGGCATTCGAGTTCGAGTTGCCCACACGACCTGTATGATGGTGATAGAATAAGTAGCGAGGGAATAATTAGATGGGAGAATTGATATGAGATATAAGGTTTTGGGGAGTATCCTTTTAAGTATGCTTGTTTTGTCTGCATGCTCTTTTTCAAATAAAAATGAAATAAAACAAGATAATGAAGCTGTTATAGAAGAATCTGTTGAAGAAAGCTCAACCACGCAGGAACCTGAAGAAATCTTCAAGTCAGAAATGCCTATCCATGCTGGAGTTTGGCAGGTAGAGGACTATGGTGATATCAGTTACTACTATGACTTTAAAGATGATAATAGCGGAAGGCGTGTCAGATTTTACGAGGGCGATATCGAGGAGTTCACATATGAAGTGACAGATGGGAAAAAACTTGTTCTTCATTATGATGACAGAGACGAATATGCGAATTATTCTTTTGGTGAAGATGGTAAACATCTTGTTCTTACCTATAAGGATTACCAGCAGTCTCTATCATGGGTTTCACATGGTACTTTGGAAGATATGGGTGGCTTAGGACTTTCGTTTACTACAGAAGATGTTACTCCTGTAGGATGTACTCTTAAGTATTCACAAAAAGGCGGGTATGTTTCCGGCAATATCACTGTGGATCAGTGTTATTGCGTGATTCTGTATGATGAAAATGAAGGGAACTGGGGATTTACGGATTATATTGGAGATGAAGATCAGACTTATACCATTGATAAGAATTCTTCGGGAAGTCTGTCACTTGATTGGGGAAGAAAATTGGGAGCTCTGAAACCCGGTACATACGCTTTGAAATTCAGGATTCGTGATGTAAGAAATATCGGAGGAGACTGGGATTCATTTGATTATCGAGTGTGGTTCACGGTTCCGGATCTGGATGCTGATCAGCCTTTAAGAAATGAGACTTATGGTATGTTGGATTCAGGCGATAATAATGACTACGAAGACTATTCAGCTATTGAGCCTGAGTGCACATATACGTCCGAAGACGGAACAGTTTATGGGATGCTTCCTGTAGATCGTGCAGCTGGAAGCAGCTATTACGTATTTGCGGCATATAAAAAGGGTGAAACTATCCCGGTACTGGTAAATGAAGATCCTTTTTGTGGAAGTGGTGGCCAGGCAACATGGATTGATTTTATAGATAATTCAAATCTTGGATTTTCATGTCTAACATATAATGGTGGGGATGATGGAATGCTCTTTAGGACCGATGACGGAGGGAAATCTTTTACACAGATTGAATATCCTTCAGCAGAGGTTGAGCTTTCAGATGGAACAATTTATAATCCATTTACTATCCCTGAAAAAGTATGGACCGAAGGAGCTACTCTGTATATGCTTGCAGGACAGAGTCCATGGTCAGGTGATTATTATAACGATGAACTAGAAAAGCACCCGTCCGGATTGTATGTGTCTTATGACGATGGTATTAGTTTTAAATATCTTGGAGAACAATAAAGTATTTGTGGCAAAAAGATGAAAAAAGAATTGAAACCATTATTTCTATTTCTGATAATACTAACTGCTTTACAAACAATACTGATTTTTATGCCTGACTGGCTACAATTTATTATATTTACTTTTTTTATTGGAAATTCTTCAATAAGGCAAATTGTATAATTGCGATGATTTTTCTAGTACTGTTTTGGATCGGCGAAGAAGTTGGTTGCAGGCGTACAAAAGACAATGATTAAGATATGAGTATCTAATGACATGCAGAAAGAGAATTTTGCGAGGATAAACTTTATTTCATTAATTCAAAAATGGGAATTGGAGATGTAATGGCAGAAATTATTTTTTCGGATTTCTACAGAACAGTCATATTGTCATTATTATCTGCCTGCATTGTTTTTTTTTCACGAAATGCAGGTAAAAGAAAGAGAGCATTAGCTCTGATGGGGTATGAAGCTTTTATGCTTATTCCTTTTCTTTGGATATTTTTTATAGCCATTGCATTTACACATTTTTCGGATGAATCAATGATAGATATTGTTCTATGGGAATTAAAATGGCTTCTTTATTTTTCAGTAATTACGATATTACAGTTTGTTATGTATCAATTACTATGGAAAAAAAGTACAGCATATAAGGTTATTGCCTTGCTGCTTTGCATAATAATTGTTGTTATTCCATTCTCTGTTTTGACTTTTCAAAAGATTATTTATTGGAATATATAAAGATATCAAATAATAAAAGTACCTCTTCCTGATATTTATAGTATCAGTTTAATCCGATGGTGTTAGTATTACCCGACATTTCTTGCTCTGATTTGTCGTGAAAATCATAATACAAAAAACATCCCGAGGTGATCTCGGGATGCCTTTTAGGAGTTTTCTTATTATGTGGAGCCTATTGGCTCTTAAGCTATCATGATATGTTTCTTTTCAGGAAGCTTTTCCTGTTCTTTCTTAGGAATGGTAAGTGTCAGAACTCCGTGATGGAAGGCTGCCTTTACGTCCTCTTCTGTGATCTGGTCGCCTACATAGAAGCTTCTCTGCATCGAGCCACTGTATCGCTCCTGCCTGATCAGACGTCCTTTCTTATCGTTCTTGTCATTGTTCATGTTCTTTGAAGCACTGATCGTAAGATAACCTTCGTTTAGTTCGAGATTAATATCTTCTTTGCTGAATCCAGGAAGATCGATGCTGACCTCATACTGGTTATCCTCTTCCTTAACGTCAGTCTTCATCAGCCTGTCGGCGTGACGTCCGTAGAGCTTACGCTCCATGTGGTTCAAATCCCTGAAATCCGGGAAGTTGAACAGATCATCAAAAAGTCTCTCTTCAAAAATACTTGGTGCTAACATAGTTTTTTCCTCCTTTGCATCAAAAACATTTATTTTTGAGCATTGGGACGGAGGGTTCAGATCTAGGGAACTTAAGTCCTTATGGTCTTCTCTGTTCCTTTGTTCTATATATGGTATAACACCAAATTAGCACTCTGTCAAGTAGAGTGCTAATTTTCTTATAGGATTTTTATATCATTTCCAATAAATATCAAAAAACTGCTGAGGTCCTTTAAATAGAGTAACTATGCTCCCATCATTAAGGTCTACAACCTTAAAATAGATATCCTCATCATCTGTCGGAGCACCTGCTCCCCAGGGATGCATCTCCTCATAAAGAATACGATCTTCATCAGGAGACAGAACGTACTGGTCGATATAGTAATCATTGCCTACTAGGCTCCTAAGCTTTTCATATATTTCATCTGACTCGTGTTGTTCTTTCTCCAGTCCAGTTACATCGATGGCATTTTTTGAAAGCCCCCAGAATGTCCGACTGTATGCGCTATCATTGCAAGTAAATACTATGTCTTCATAACCCTCCACTTTTCTGAAGTTCTGAGAAAAATCCAGATGAAGGTAATAAGAGGGAAAATACCATAAAAATCTTAATATTATAAATATGAGCAAAAGGTTAAATGCCATAATTACAACAAGCCCGATTCTCTTTAGCACCTTTTTCATATGCATTTCTTAAATCCTTTATTCACATTCTTTTTTTATCCAATCACTACTATAACATAAAAAAGGCCGGACTCCGATATCACTCGCAAATCCGACCTCATAAGATTTAATTAGATGCACCTGCTGATGATGAAGTACTTGCTGTAGCTTCCCTGTCCTTTATCATGTGCTGAAGGGTAGTCGCCTTGCAATGCCTTAGCTATATCACAGTACTCAGGCAAGTAATAAATCAAAGTCCGCCACATATTAGTCAAACCTCTTTCAAAGCAGTCTCTACGCATATCTGAATCCCCTTGGCGATTTCGCCTATGCCAAGCTCAGATTTTGTTTCCGCATCCGATTCAGCTGGATTAGGTACATGGATAAATCCTGCATGAATATCAAGAGCCTTTTCTTTCAGGTAATGCATTACCCTATAGAAAAGGTCGTTGCATACATAAGCTCCTGCTGAATATGAAAGCTCAGAAGGTATTCCTTCCTTTGTCATGGTTTATCTCCTTCTAGAAAGCGCCTCAATCACCTAGAATAGCTTACGCTTTCAAGTTTGATTGGAATGGGATTTTGAAGCACCCACTTAACAGCGAGCTCCTCAAGCCTATACATCTCTGTTTTACCCTGATTGGGCAAGGTTTTTGCGATTTCTTCAACCTCAAGCAGTTCTGAGTCTGACAACCCCTGCCCTTCTTTAAAGTACTCTTTTAATGCATTGACCATTTTTCTGAATTCATGATCCCAGTTGGCACCGCCATTATCAAGTACTTCATGGGAAAGTCTTCCGGTTATTCTTATAACTTCACCCTGAACAATGGAACATGCACCTGAGCCTGGAACAAGGAAATCCCACAGTTCTTCATGCTGCTCCATCCAGCCTTCCGCCTTTGGATGTATCTCACTGACACCGTCGTGAACCTGTCTTTTAGGCACGGGTTCTACATCAAGTAGCTTATAGAGCTTATCTACTGTATCATCCACTCTCTGGTTAAACTCTATAGCCCATGCCCAACATACGTGGTGCTAATTACATGCCAAACTCTTCATAGTAATTTATAAGATCCTTAAGCGGCGGAATCACCCTTCTTATATCCTGTTCAGTTACACTTACAGATTTTGAACCGTTTGCATGTGCCCCGCTATTACCAACTTTTGAAATATTATATAGGATCTCAATATAGTGCTTTGGAATCACCTTTGCGTTTTCTAGCTTTTTGCGCTGCTCTCCCTTATTGTCAAAAACACATTCCGGTATGAAGATCTGGACAAAATAAGACAAAATAGTCTCTTCTATATGTCTTATATTAGCTGCGGCATCTTCAAAATACCCTTTTTCAAGGTGTTCCATTACTCTCTCGTAGAACTCACTAACCGATCCTTTTTCAACACTTGCTGCATCTACATTCGTAATATTATTCTGGCTGCTTACCTTGTTTTCTCTGTATAACCTGTCACATTTCTCAGCTGCATTTTCTTCCCCATTATCATGCGCTTTTTTATACCATTTTGCTGCAAGATTATAGTCCTTTGGAACACCGATACCATCTTCATAACATAAGCCTAGATTAAACATGGCATGACTGTTACCCATATCAGCTGATTTTTTATAGAGATTGAATGCCTTAACATAGTCTCTTATATCTATACCCAATCGTTCCTGATAACAGATGGCAAGCATGTTATAGCCATCGCTCGACCCCTGGATAGCTGCTTTCATATTCCAGATATAGCAGCTCCTTCTTTCCTTGTCTTTTTCAGGACTGGTAGGTCTGATATAATCCGATCCAAGCTTTCTACACGCACACTCGTTACCTCTATTTGCTGCCTTGCTATAAAGTCCATATGCACAGGCTTTTTGGTTCGCTTTTATAATATTATAAGTAGCTTTATCATGCTTTTGCATATAAATGCGGGCTAACTCAACATAACCCCAGTTTTCATCATGCCTTGATGCTTTCATGTACCAACGTATCGCATCTTCGATATTTACAGGTACACCATTCCCATAATGATAAGCATCTCCAACCAATAACTCTGCCCATGAATCACCATCTTTTGCTCTTTTAAGTAATTCATCAAAATTCATGGATTCATAATCAATCTCGTCTTCATCATCATCGCTACCAAGATCTTCAGTATAATCCAGATTGATCGTAATACTGGTTTCATCAGTTTCGATGCGCCTATTATAAATGTACTTCTCAAGCTCTTCTTTTATCAGTTCTTTCTTTTCCGTATCAGTAAAAGCAAAAGAAACCTTACGATCCCCTAACAATGCGTTAGTGATTTCTTCCCTATTTGCATATAGCCATTCCTCAAATTGCCCAATAACGCTCTCAGGGTTTTTAATGACTTTTCTACCTTTCTCTATATAATTGTTTTCCCAGGTGTTATGGTAATAGTCAAAACAGTCTGAAAGGATAGATTCAAAATATTTCTCATCCTTTGTTTCCTGATATTTCTTATCATACAGTTCATAAAGCTCTTTTTGTGCCATGGGGATTTTTTCTTTTACTGCCAAGCGCAAAGCATCTACTATCTCATCAAAAGTCGATGCATCGTGCCTTTGGCACTTTATCACAGAGGGCATAAATCCAAGATTTGCTGACTTTTTCCACCAGTCATAGCTTATCTTTTCGTAATTCACGGTCTTTCTTTGCTCTATAATTTGAGCAAGCTGATACATGGAAACAGGATTATTTGCGCAGGCACTGCCACCTAATACCGAGAATCCATAGTCGGACATATGGTGCGTATAGAATAGATAATTAGCCCTTATAAAAGCAGCATAACTTTCGCCCATTTGTTCAGCTATTAAAAACAGCTTGTAAGCTGCTTTAGTATTCTTTTCTACACCTGTACCAAATGCATAACACTCAGCCAGTTTTGCAGTTGCTATA
Source organism: Butyrivibrio sp. XPD2002 (assembly GCF_000423945.1). GTDB lineage: Bacteria > Bacillota > Clostridia > Lachnospirales > Lachnospiraceae > Butyrivibrio. Next base: position 35,009 of record NZ_AUIY01000018.1, read on the forward strand.
CAGTTACCAGCTTTATAAAGTTCAAACAGACTTTTTGCATCATTATTGTTTATGATATTGTCATATGCGTTCTTTTTTTCTCCGAGAAGCCCGTGGTGACTTGCATATCTGACAACATTTGTCCAGGAATAATTGCGTAGTTGATAAGACTGCATTTCTTCTACATCAGCAAGGACGGGTTTCTTTTTTTCAAAAAAATCTGTCGATGCATATATTACCGTCGAGTCCTGATTGCTTTTCGCGCATGAGCGACAGAAAGGCTTATTCTCCGAGTTGTAATATATATTTTCAGAACAACATTTCATGCATATAGGATTTGTTTTGGGAATCTGCTTTATCTTATTGTTTACGAATGACTTCCTTTGAACCATCCTGGTATATCTATTACCACCAGAAGATGACTGGTTATTATTCTTTTTATAAATCGCGTATCCTTTATTCTGATCATTTCCCACAGATTTTGTAAGAGTATAATCCTCAGGCTTATTTTGCCTAGGTTCATTCAGATCCAGAGCTGCATCATAACCATCATTAAGATCATTATCATCCTCATCTACAGTCTGACTTTTACCCAAAAGAGATCCTCCCCAAGAATCATTAGAAAAACTGTCATTTTTGTACCTTCGCTCATCTTCCTCCAGATTGTCAATGAAGACAGAAAAATTCTGAACTTCATCATCAAAAAAGCCAAATAAGCTCATAGGTTGTTCCCTCCCAACTATTATTTTTTGTCCCCTCTGTACTGTTTTACGACAATACATTACTACTATATCAGAAACAGCAGAATATGACAGCAATTATCACGAAAAAGTGCTGCCTTTTCTGCCAAAATCTCCCATGAGACTTTCACCCTTAGAGTGCATGCGCTGCAAACTGTTTCAAGCGGGGCTTTATATATATCTGATCCATGGAACACACTAATAATCCCGACATATCAGGTATTGTATCTGAAACATGAAGATATGTATGAAATAAGGAAATGCTAGCTGTTACTCTGTTGGAATTGACGAGGTAGGGCTAAAGTGTTATATTGTAACTAGAAAATAGTTGCAAGAGGAATTACTGTGCCAAAGAAATCAAAATTACTAGAAAAATTACTGTCAAAACCCGCACCGACAAGTTTTACAATAAGAGAACTGGACACACTTATGAAGCAATGTGGCTGCGAAAAGTTCGAGGGCGGAAGAGGATCAGGAATAGGCTATTATCATGTTGAAACCAAGCGCATCCTTCAATTTGACGGTCCGCACCCAGGTAATGAACTGTACAGGTATCACGTAAAGATGGTCATAGTATTTCTTAAGGAAGTAGGTGAGATAGAATGATAAGTTCACTGATGGAATACAATGGATATCATGCAAAAGTAGAATTTGACCAGGAAGATCAGATATTCATAGGTCACGTTCTTGGCATCAATGACTCTCTGAATTTTCATGGAGAATCAGTAAAAGAGCTTACACAGTCCCTGCATGATTGTATAGATAATTACCTTGAATACTGCCAGAAGATTGGAAAAGATCCTGAACGAGAATTTAAAGGCTCATTCAATGTTCGCATTAAGCCTGAGCAGCATAAGAAAATTGCATTATATGCTGCCAATGAAGGAATCACAATAAACCAGTTTGTATCCAGAGCTATTGATGATGAACTGGACATCCTAGAAGGTTAGCCCAATTTTCAAACCTTTCATTTTTTAGCATGTCTCTATAAATATATATTGCGGTCAAAAATCTTGACCGCAAATAAATTCTGTAATAAAGCATAACATAAATTCACAGGCATTAACATCGATAGATACAAACATGAATGTCGTCTGTCGCCCTTGTTTTATGCAAGAATTATACATTTTGTTAACACATCATCAACTGCGACATAGCCTGAAGAAGAGCTTCTTGATGAAAGGCAGAATAAACCGAATTTTACGCCAACCCACCTTCCCGGTACAGCTCTCATTTTTAGTGCCGGAGTGTAGTTTACTCCATCGATACTATAATACATGGTGACACGGTTATCAGGAAACATCCCATCCTCTGAATTGATTTCTCTTTTTCCGATATTTTCTACAACGTACCTGACATAAACAATACCTGACTCAGTAGGTAATACCTTCAAGCACAGACAGTCTTCCTCAGACTTTTCAACAAGTATTCTCCCAAATATCTGGTGTCCTCTAATAACTTTGACAAAAAACTGTGATTTACAGTGGCAAAAAGAAATCACTCCGTAATCCATTCCCAAAGATATCATTCCTGCTTCATCCCCTTGCATAAGTTTTGAAAGAGATAGTCTTGCAGTCCAGGAGAATTCAGAAGCAGGCCATTTCTGAAGAAGGATATTCGGCTGATCACCATAAGCTCCACCCTTCTTAATAGCATGAAGATGCAAGGCATCGTCTTTTATATCAAACCAGGATGAATTCGGGTTAGCATTCCATTGCCATTTAAGGCTAATACGGCCTTCTGAAAAGTCCTTAGAATTATCTGATTCCCGTATCAAATAGGATACTTCTCCGACATCAGGCTTTTTATGTCTGCTTACAGGCTCGCCATAATCGGCATCTGCAACAGGTTTTCCAATTATAGGCCAGTCATTTTCCCATTTCATGGGCTGAAGATGTACTATTCTTCCTGCTGCATATACATCCTGAAAATGTATAAACCAGTTTTCTCCGGACAAAGTATCAATCCATGCACCCTGATGTGGTCCGTTCACTTCACTATTCCCCTGACGCATAACAACTTTATATTCATAGGGACCATAAATATTTTTCGAACGAAGCACCGTTTGCCATCCGGTTTTTACACCACCTGCAGGTGCAAAAATATAATACATGCCATTTCGCTTATACAGCTTAGGGCCTTCGATAGTATGCTGATCATTCTCATTTCCATCAAATACTTTTACAGGTTCACCTATAAGTCCCAAGCCATCAGGTTGCATTTCCTGAATATGGAGAACACTTTTATAGCCAATGCGGCTTTTTGCTACTCCAGTTACCAAATATGCTTTTCCATCATCATCCCAAAATGGGCATGGATCAATCCGGCCTGCGCCTGGACATATGTTTACCGGCTCAGACCATTCGCCGTACGGATCTTTTGCGGTAGTCATAAAAATTCCCTCATCCGGTGTAGGAAAGCATATATAAAACAGACCTTCGCGATAACGTATTGACGGAGCCCATACCCCACAACCATGTACCGGAAGGTCATATCTTTTATTGGGAATCTTTGGTAAAGCATAGTTTATAAGCTTCCAATCAACAAGATTCTTTGAATGAAGAATAGGAAGCCCCGGGGCATTGCTAAAGCTTGAAGCTATCATATAAAAATCGCTTTCAACTCGTATAGCATCCGGGTCAGAATAATCTGAATAGAGGATGGGATTTGTATATGTCCCATCCCCATTATCTGCAATATACATAACAGAACTTAGCCTCTTATTTCCTTTACAGCCTTAACAGCCTCCGCTGTAAGCTGCTCAATCTTTGTAAAATCGCCACTCTTTATAAGATCGGATTTAACCATCCAGCTTCCGCCACAGGCACTGATTTTGTCAAACGAAAGATAATCTCTTAAGTTCTTCTCGTTTATGCCACCTGTAGGCATGAACTTCACTCCGGTGTATGGTGCAGCCATCGCCTTGATCATTGGAAGTCCTCCTGCTTGCTCTGCAGGGAAGAATTTAAGAACCTTAAGACCTCTCTTTACGCCCTGAGCTACCTCTGAGGGTGTTATTGTACCGGGAATAATCGGAATATTTTTACTGATGCAATAGTCTACCACCTCAGGATCAAATCCCGGACTAACAATAAATTTTGCTCCCGCTGATATAGCTTCATCCACCTGCTTTGCTGAGAGAACTGTTCCGGCTCCTACAAACATATCAGGGAAATTTTCTGTCATGGCCTTTATTGCGTCAGCCGCTGCTTCCGTACGGAAGGTTACCTCCGCACACTCCAGTCCACCTTTCATAAGAGCCTCTGCCAGAGGTACTGCATCTGTAACATCATCTATTACAACAACAGGGACTACCCCGTATGTCATAAGCTTATCTATAACCTTTTCCATTTTTGTCTCCTCAAAAAAATTTGTTTTAGGGCTGTTTTCCTATATAAGCAAGGATGCCTCCATCTACATAAAGTATATGTCCGTTTACAAAGTCAGAAGCCTTTGATGCCAGGAAAATGGCAGGGCCTTTAAGGTCATCTGACTCACCCCAGCGCTCAGCAGGAGTCTTTGCAATAATGAAGCTATCAAAGGGATGTCTTGAACCATCACTCTGACGCTCTCTTAAAGGAGCTGTCTGCTCAGTAGCTATATATCCGGGACCTATGCCGTTACACTGAATATTGTATGCTCCATACTCAGATGCAATGTTCTTTGTAAGCATTTTAAGTCCGCCCTTTGCAGCTGCATAAGCTGATACAGTCTCTCTTCCAAGCTCAGACATCATTGAACAGATATTGATGATTTTTCCTCCACCTCTTTTCATCATTGACGGAATAACCGTTTTAGATACTATGAAAGCAGCTGTAAGATCAACATCAACAACTCGCCTGAAATCACTTGCTTCCATCTCGATCATCGGAACTCTTCTGATCATTCCGGCATTGTTAACAAGGATATCAACCTCGCCAACCTCCTTGCATATTCTCTCGTGAAGGCTCTTCACTGCATCCTCATCAGTTACATCACACACATATCCTTTCACAGAATCGAGAAGTCCGTCTTCCTCATAGGTCTTAAGTCCTCTGTCCACAGTCTCCTGTCTGCTACAGTTAAATACTACCTTGGCACCGGCTTCAATATACGCCTTTGCTATTGCATAGCCTATTCCATAAGCAGCACCTGTAACCCATGCCACTTTTCCTTTAAGTGAAAACATATCTTCGCTCATATATCCTCCTTATAAAAGGTCAGTTGCCTTTAGATTGTCCATATCATCAAACTCCTGATTCTCTCCACCCATTGCCCATATGAAGGTATAGTTTGATGTACCTGCTCCTGAATGAATAGACCATGAAGGAGAAATTACAGCTTCCTCGTTTTTCATTACAATATGTCTTGTCTCTCCGGGCTCACCCATGAAATGGAAAACCACCTGATTCTCAGGAATATCAAAATAGGTGTATATTTCCATTCTGCGCTCATGTGTATGAGACGGCATAGTATTCCAAACGCTGCCCTCTTCAATTACTGTCATTCCCATACTAAGCTGGCAGGTCTTCAAAACATTCGGATGAATAAACTGGTTTATAACTCTCTTGTTGCACTCAGCGGTACTTCCAAGAGGTCTCTTTACTGCGTCTGCAAAGGTAAGAAGCTTTGTTTCATAAGAGCAGTGTGCAGGAGCACTTACCATATAGAATTTTGCAGGCTGTTCCTTATCATCTGAGGAAAAAAGAACCTCCTTTGCTCCTCTGGTGATATAAAGGCAGTCCTTGTGTCCAAGGTTGTACTCTGTTCCATCTACATTGATTTTGCCGCTGCCTCCGATGTTAAAAATACCAATCTCTCTGCGTTCCAAAATATAGGAAGTTCCAAAATGAGCGTAAACATCCAATCCATCATCCAATGAAATCTGCTTATTTACAGGCATGCATCCGAAGGTTACCATTCTATCCACATGTGAGTAAACTGCCTTTACCTTGTCTGCCTCGTATAAACCAGTAATCAGAAACTCATCACGGAGCTCGCTTGTTGTATATCTTTTAACATCCCTCTGATTTGCAGAATATCTTATTTCCATAATCAAATACCTCTCATAATTTTTGGCTTAAAACAAAGGATTATCTCTGAACCCTTGCTCCCTTTCCGCCCATAATTGCTTCAACTTCACTTTTATCAGCCATGGTGGTATCACCAGGTGTAGTCATTGCAAGTGCACCGTGAGCAGCTCCGTAATTAACAGCAGTCTCAGCATCACCTGTAGTCATAAGGCCATAGATAAGTCCGGATGCAAATGAATCACCGCCTCCAACTCTGTCCATAATTTCAAGTCCTTTATAGTCCTTAGCCTTATAGATTTCTCCATCTGCAAAACACAGAGCACTCCAGTCATTTACTGTAGCTGTTTTTACTTCTCTTAAAGTAGTTGCCACCGCCTTGAAGTTAGGATAGGTCTTTACAACCTCTCTTATCATCTTCTTATAGCCCTCAATATCAAGCTTTGAAAGGTTCTCATCATTTCCTTCTATCTCAAATCCAAGACAGGCTGTGAAGTCCTCTTCGTTTCCAATCATCACATCAACATATTTGGCAATTTCCTTATTAACCTCTCTTGCCTTTTCTATTCCGCCAATAGCACTCCACATGGATGGTCTGTAATTGAGGTCATAGGAAATAATGGTTCCATATTTCTTTGCAATTTTAATAACTTCAAGAGCTGTTTCACAGGACTGTTCTGATAAAGCAGCATAGATTCCGCCTGTATGAAGCCACTTCACTCCCATTTCACCAAATAGCTTCTCAAGGTCAAAGTCCTCCGGCCTTACCTTTGAAATAGCAGTATTGGCTCTGTCTGAGCATCCCTTTGCACCTCTTATTCCAAAGCCTCTCTCTGTAAAATTGAGACCGTTCCTGCATTCCCTTCCTATGCCATCTGTTTTCATCCACTTAATAAAGGATGTATCTACACCGCCCTGAAGAATCAGATCCTCCATAAGCTTTCCGACTTCATTGTCTGCAAAAGCGGTAAGTACTGTGGTCTTAAGTCCAAAGCATCTTCTAAGTCCCCTTATGACGTTATACTCTCCGCCACCTTCCCATACATTAAAATGTCTTGCTGTTCTTATTCTTCCTTCGCCCGGGTCAAGTCTCAGCATTACTTCGCCCAATGATACTGCATCAAAAACGCAGTCTTTTCTTAAATTAAGATCCATTTTTATCCTCCAACAAAAGATTTATAAAGTTACTCCATCCTTAAATATTGCAATTTCCCGGTAGCCGTCCTCTTCCTGTTTTGTAAATTCCCCACTTGCTACCTTCAGAACATAATCAAGAAGTCTGTCCCCTGCTTCGTCCAGGGATTCCTTTCCTTCCGCCACCGTTCCGGCATTAAAATCTATCCACTTAGCCTTCTTTTCATACAGTGCTGTATTAGTCGAAATTTTCACAGTTGGTGCAGGTGCTCCAAAGGGTGTTCCCCGACCTGTTGTAAACAGAATCATATGTGCTCCTGCAGCTGTAAGATCTGTCGCGGATACCATATCATTACCGGGACCTGACAAAATAGAAAGGCCCTTAGTTTTTACCGGCTCAGCGTATCCAAGAACATCAACTATCTGCGCACTTCCGCCTTTTTGAACACATCCACAGGACTTATCTTCAAGGGTAGTAATTCCACCTTCTTTATTGCCGGGACTGGGGTTTTCATATACGACCTGTCCATGTCCTACAAAGTACTTCTTGAAGCTGTCCACCATATCTATAGCTTTATAAAAGGTCGCACTGTCCTTACATCTGTTAAAGAGTATGGATTCAGCACCAAACATCTCCGGTACCTCTGTCAGAACAGTTGATCCTCCAAGTGATATCAGTCTGTCAGAGAATCTTCCTACCACAGGATTAGCAGTTATTCCGGAAAGACCATCAGATCCGCCGCATTTTAATCCAACAATCAGCTCTGAAGCATCAATTTCTTCCCTGACCGACTCCTGTGCTGCTCTTGCAATCTCTTCAAGAAGCTTTCTTCCTTCTGAAAGCTCATCCTCTACATCCTGACAGGTTAAGAATTTTACCCGTTCACCGTTCCACTCCCGCAGTTCCTCCTTGAACTCAGCCTGAGTAAGGTTTTCACAGCCAAGGGATACCACCAGAACACCACCTGCATTAGGGTGTCTTACAAGAGATGCTAAAACCTTTTTTGTAGTAGCATGATCCTCTCCCATCTGTGAGCATCCATAGGGATGAGTAAAGGCATATAATCCCTCGATATTTCCGCCGACCAGATCCTGATTGTCCTTTGCCAGCTTCTCCACAACTGAATTGACACATCCCACAGTCGGAATGATCCATATCTCATTTCTGATACCGATTTTGCCTTTGGGTCTTCTATATCCCATAAAGGATTTTCCATCAAGCTTTGGCAGGCTGTTTAGAACCGGATGATACTCATACTTTGTGTCCTCAGAGAGCGCAGTTTTAACATTATGGGTATGTACATGACTTCCTGCCGATATGTCGCAGGTTGCAATGCCTATCTGATTACCATACTTAATAACCGGGCTATTCTCCTTAATATTAGTGAGAGCAATCTTATGTCCCCTGCTTATTTTTTCACTCGCACAAAGCTTGTTTTCATCTGCGTTTATACAATCTCCTGATTCTATATCTGCAAGAGCAACCACCACATTATCAAGTGGGTGTATTTTTATACTATTCACCCTGTACCTCCATCATAGCTTCGTACATTCCTTTTTCTCGTATAAGTTTAAGATCTCTGATTACAAGCTCTTTGAATCCAGGCAGCTCTGAAAGCTCTTTGCCCCACATCTTTTCATTATTTATAATCTTAGTTGCCAGAATTTCATCATCAGAATCCTTAAGCTTCAGGAAGTCCTCAAGCGCCCACTCGTCATCCTTTATCAGGAATTCCTTATCTTTTCTGTGCGCGACCAAAGCTCCGTCTCTCATTTCTTCTCCCATGTGGTAGAAATCAAGCAGCGCTGCAAACGAGAATGTCAGTACTTTAGGAAGCTTCTTTTTTTGCTCATAATATTCAAGCACCGTATACATAACTCTTGCCTTCCACTTGGATACTGAGTTGAGGGAAATGCTTAAAAGCTCGTGATCAATATAGGGATTTGCAAATCTGTCTGAAACAGCGGCTGCAAATTCCTCCAGATCCTTCTTATCAAGACCTGTAAGAACCGGGATAATTTCATCATAAAGGGCTTTATTCATATATCCTCTTATCACATCGTCCTGCATGCAATCCCTGACAATGTCCTTACCTGCAATGAAGGCTGCCATTATCATAGATGTATGTGCCCCGTTGAGAATTCTTACCTTTCGCTTTTTATAGGGATCAACATTATTCACCACTATTACGGGAATATCTGCTTTCACAGCCGGAAACTCATCTTCAATAAGCTTTGGTCCTTCAATAACCCAGGCTCCAAAAACTTCAGCAGTATCAATTAAGTTATCCTGATAACCAAGCTCATTACATATAGACTCAGCTTCAGCTCTCGGATATCCCGGAACAATTCGGTCAACCAGTGTTGAGCAGAAATAATTCTCATCTGACACCCATTTAGCAAATTCATCCGGTAGTCCCCAGCTTTCGATGTATCTGTTAACACATCTGTGAAGTTCATCTCCATTCCTGTCAATAAGTTCACAGGACAGAATAATCACTCCGGGAAGTTTGTTGTTATATCTTTCATATAAAAACTGAGTAAGTTTTCCCGGAAAACTGGATGCCGGTCTGTCATCAGCCTTACAGGAAGGGTCATATACAATACCTGCTTCTGTTGTATTGCTGACTATAAACCTGATCTCAGGATTCCTCGCACAGGCTAAAAATTCATCATATTCATCATAGGGATTTATACATCTTGAAACACTTGATATGACGCGCTTTCTGCTCACTTTTTCACCATTTTCCTGGCCTCTTAGAAAAAGTGTGTACAGACCCGCCTGCTCATTTATCATGTCAGAAAGCCCCTGTGCAATGGGCTGGCAAAGAACAACCTTCCCATTAAATCCTGCCTTTTCGTTCATGATATCTATGAAATAATCCACGAAAGCACGAAGAAAATTACCCTCACCAAACTGAAGGACTCTTTCCGGTGCATCCTTAAGTATGTATCCGTCATACCCCTGTTCTTCCAACAGTTTGTAACTAAGCCTTTCCATTTATCTTAACCTCCCCAAAACTTTATCTATTTTTCCGATTACAACAATCGCTATCACCCAATACCGAAATATCTTTTAGCATTATAGAAGGATATACCTGAAACTATCATCTTAAGAGCCTCGTCATCGGCCGGGTACTCACCATTCTCAACAAGATTTCCGATCAGGTTACACATAATTCTTCTGAAGTAATCATGTCTTGTATATGATAAAAACGATCTTGAATCTGTTAGCATCCCGATAAAATTACCAAGAAGTCCGAGACTTGCCAGAGACTTCATCTGCTCTTCCATCCCCTGCTTTGTATCGTTGAACCACCAGGCAGGTCCGTGCTGTATTTTTCCCGGAATCTCCGAGGACTGGAAACATCCAAGAATTGTTCCAATCTGCTCATTGTCAGCAGGGTTCAAAGAGAAAATAATTGTTTTCGGAAGTTCTCCCAACTTATCAAGCTCAGACATTAATGCTGCAATGTTTCCGCCGCAGGTATTCTGAGAAATCATGTCAAAGCCTGTATCCGGGCCTTCAAGCCTGTACATTCTCTCATTTACGTTTCTAAGGCAGGAGTAGTGAAGCTCCATTGCAATGCCGTGCCTGTGATATGCTCTGCCCAGTGCAAGAAGCAGTGCTGTCTGATATCCTTCAGCCTCCTCTATCGTAATGCGCTCACCCTTCATAGCCTTTTTAAATGCTTTATCACATTCCTCCATACTCATCATTCGGAAAGGGATATAATCAAGACCATGATCAGATGCCACACACCCGTGATTGGCAAAAAACTCTACTCTATCTGTCAGCGCATCTATAACGTCAGTAACTGAATCAAGCGACTCTTTTCCTACAGCCCTGGCAAGCTGTCCAATATATTCAGCAAAGCCTTCCTTTGTGATGTTAATAGCCTTATCCGGTCTGAATGAAGGACGTACAAGAAAATCTATGCTTTTATCTTCTGCAATTTTTTCATGCCAGATAAGAGAATCAATGGGATCATCGGTTGTTCCTACATAAGCTACGTTACTCTTTCTTATAAGTCCTCTAACCGACATGTCAGGATCATTTTTTAGGAGATCGTTACATTTATTCCAGATTTCTTCTGCATTAGCTTCATTTAATGGTTCTGTTATTCCGAAGTACTTCTTAAGCTCTAAGTTGCACCAGTGATACATCGGATTGCCAATTGCCTTTGTCAGAGCCTTTGCAAAGCCCTTGAATCTGGAAAGCTCATCCTCTCTCCCGGTTATGAGCTCCTCGGGCATCCCATCAGATCTCATAATTCTCCACTTGTAGTGGTCTCCAAAAAATGAACCGTCGCTCTGTTTTCCTCCAAACCACACATCTCCAAGGCTTTCAAAACGCTTATCCTCATATATCTCCTTAGGTGATATATGGCAGTGATAGTCTATTATCGGTAAATCCTCTGCATAATCGTGAAAAAGATGCTTAGCGGTATCTGTCTGTAACAAAAAATCATTATCCAAAAACTCTTTCATAACCGGTCTCCACTTCTTAAATTTGATTGCCATAATGCAATGTTAGTACCTTAAATTCTTTTTTTATATATGTTTGGCGTTTTAAACCAACTTATGCAACAAGTAAAACAACTTTTACAATCTTTTTGACACTATATTTTTTCATACAGATTCTGTACAAATTCCCTTGTAGCTACTGCATTCTCAGGCTTGGTATTCTCCAGTGTGCACTGTATAAAGGGCTTATATTCCTTTATTTTTGAAAGCAGTAATTCGTAGTTAAGGCCGCCCGTTCCGGAAGGAACCGATATAAGTTCATCTCCATCAGTTACAAAATCCTTCAAATGGATAACAGCTATGTCATCCCGCAGTATGTCAAAGGTTTTGACTATTATCGAATCCTGTTTTTCAATATTACCCTTATAGAGCATGTTCACAGGATCAAATATAATCTGCAGATTAGGGCTTCCAATCTCATCAAGAACGTATCTTGCCTGCTCCGGACCATACACAATATGCTTCCACACAGGCTCAATTGCTACTATTACCCCAAATTGCTCTGCAGCCCTTACGACAGGCTTTAGATTTTTAATGAAAATATCAAGAGCAGTCCTATCATGATTCGCGGGCTCGTATTTGTAGGCTGCGTTTACCGCTCCTGTCTCTGTTCCGACAACTCCTGCCCCCAATATACCTGCAAATCTCATGTAGACAATATACTTATCCGTTATCTCCTTTAAAGCCTCCGGGTCAGGATGAGCTAAGTTCAGATAATTGCCAAGTACAGCAATATTTACAAGATTCTCATCGCATAATCTCTTTATGTACATTGCAAGCCCCGGTGTCATGGAGCTTTTGTTTATTTCGAACTCCTTTATGGATTTCGAAAGTGCCATATGTATACAGTCAAATCCCTGTTTTTTTATATTTGGTATAAGCTCATTAAGTGGCGCATATTCTGCATCATGGGCCCGTAATCCTATCTGCATTTTTCACCTCTTTGTAATCAAACGGATAGCCTTTAAAAATATTGCAGGCCTATAGCCTGCAATTATCAACTTCACTGACAAGCTCATCAGCAAGTGTGTTTATTCTTTCGGCTTCCTCATCATCTAATATTTTTACCCATTTATTTTTGCCCAATAGATCACAAGGTCTTCCATCATGTAGCTTTGATCCGTACTCAGCAAAAGCAGCCATACTGTCCTCTGTTTCTATTGCATTCCACTCACAAAATCTAAGAGGATTTATAGCTTCATCATATCTGCAATTTAAAAATGCAGCCTTTCCCTCCGGTCTCCATGGCCTCCCAAGAAATACCGACTCCTTAGAAATCCCCTCTTCTCCATGAATAAAACAGTTTCTAAACACAAATCCTATTGCTCCAAGATTTTCAGAGGGCGCAGTAATATACCCATTAATCTTCTTTTTCCTGTTCATAGACACTATTTCGCATTCATCAAAAACGGCGTCAGCTCCCCCGAAAATATAATCCACATCTCCCTTTATTACGCAGTTTTTAAAGTATTGTCTTGTGTTCTTGATATCCCCGAGCATCCTGGGGCCAAAAAAGCCTCCGGGTTGACGCTCCTTCAAAGGATGTGGTGCAAGAAATAATGTGTCCTGTCTTGAGCTCATGCACACATTTTCCATGTACACCCGGTCCGAATCCGAATATACAGCAAGGGCCTGACCTATATCCTCTCCCCAGCCGGCTGTATTTTCGATGGTCAGATCAGACAAGCGTGCAAACTCCCCTGTTATAAACAAAGTCTGGGTTCTAAAGGTTCCACGCCTGGAATTATCTTCAAGAATTTCCTCTGCACTTGCATTTCCTCTGATAATGGTTTTGTGCATCCCTGAGCCTACAATGTTTATATTTCTTTTCTCAATGTGTAGTCTTTCATTGTAGATACCCTCTGCAATACTTATAATCGCAGGCATATCATAGGGAACAGCCTGAATGGCTTCTGTTATGGTATGATAGTCACCGCCTGGTCCTACATTTACTCTCATCCCTGTTTTCATACTCTTAACTCACCCAAAAATCAGGTTATCCTTTTCAATTTGCTCTACACCATTTAAATCTTCTTTTGAATCTACAGATCCTTTGATATGCACATTCTTCAGAATAAGCTTTCCGACATTCCTGGCAAAAATTCCGCGGCCACTCATCTTATCGATTCCATCCATCATAACCGGATATTCAGCCTCTCTTTTGGTCTCTTCTTTATAATCTGCCTCTATATCCTCAAGAGTTACTGTTCCTACCTTCGATTCAGGCAGACCGTATACTGTAAGAAGACAGACCTCTGTGCCGGTACATTTAATATTCTTTGCGGATATATCCTTAATCTCCGGGGTCATGTCTGTTATTTCAAGAGCTTCTTTGCTCTGACAATAATCACTATGGCCGTCAGGGTCACAGAAATAAAACATGTTGATAGTAAAAGGCATTCTCACATCCTCCATACTTATGTTTTCGAATCGAATGCCTTCAATTATTGAGCGTTTTCCTCTTCCCCTTCTTGTCTTAATTCTTAATCCTCTGTCAGTGGAATCAAAAATACACTTTGTTACAGTTACGTTCCTGACACCGCCTGCACATTCACTTCCAACAGTGACACTTCCATGCCCCCTGTTCAAAAGACAGTTTCTTATATCAATGTTTTCTGTCCGTTTATAGTGCTTCAAAGCCATGTAATACTTACCTGACTTAATTGCTATGCAGTCATCTCCAACAGAAATATTCGCTCCAGCAATAAGCACATTTTTACAACTCTCCGGATCTATGCCATCTGTGTTAGGTGAATTATCCGGATTCTTTATATATACCTCTATAAGCTTAATATCATCTGAATAGTATGGATGCACGGTCCATGAGGGTGAGTTCCTAAGCTCAATGCCAACAACTGTGATATTCCTGCAGCCATTCAAAAAAACAAGTCTTGGTCTATAGGCACCGCGTTTTTCCTTGGGCTTTTCCCACCAGTCACCGTTTTCGGCATTTCCATCTATTATTCCGCTTCCAAATATTCGAACATTTTCCACTCCTATACCTGTTATCAGCGATGCAAAGGACGATAATGGATTGCCTTCCCAGCTTCCAAGGTTATACTCCTCATTTTCATCTGTTCCCAATGTCATTCCGGGAAGAATCGGATACAGGCTTCGATCAGTAAGTCCCTTTATGACTGCCCCTCGATCTATCCATATATTGATATCGCTTTTTAGGAAAAGAGGTCCTGTAAGATAGATTCCTTTTCCGATATGAACTGTACCATTTATAGGACATGCACTTATGGCCGCCTGCAGGTAAACAGTATCATTAGTCACCCCATCTCCGGCAGCTCCAAAGTCCTTAACTTCCAAAAGTACACTTTCCTTTTTTGTTGTAACTGTCTTTACCGTTTCCACTTCTCTATCTGAGTTGTCACAGCTTGCAGCTATCTCTATTTCATACTCAGTATCCGGAGAAAGATCTTTTAAAGTGAAAACATTTTTTATAAAGTCCCCTAGAATTTTCCCATTTAAGGACACCCTTACAGGGCTCCTTGTTTCATAAGAAAAGTCATTATCAAGTTCAATACAGATGCTTCTGCATCCGATATCAATCACATTAAAATTCATCTAAAATTCCTTCTTTTATCAGGCTTAGAATTTCTGTATATAGCAGTAAAAGTGGAGCTGTTCCCTTGGCATCATTCTCAACAACAGGTTCACCAAAATAGTATTCAAGGGATCCATCTCTTCTATCCTTACCACCCAAGCCTGCAACGAGGCAAATTCCGCCAAGTCGCGGAAGCCCTTCCTCATTTTTTGAGAGATATCTGTTTGTTATTCCAAAGAAAATGCTCTCTGCAATCTGTGCATATCGCTTCGGCAGGAATTTGAGTCTTACTCCCTTGGCAATGGCATAGGCTATAAGTGCTGATCCCGAGGTTTCAAGGTAATTGCCGGCTTCATCTGCCTTATCTATAACCTGATAAAACATAGAGCTCTCATCGTCCATGTACTTAAGCAGTGTGTCTGCGAGCTCCCAAAATATATCCTGCAGAGTTCTGTATTCGTAGTAGAGCTGCTCTCCCATTGCTTCTGCTGTATCCACAAGAGCTGCCATGAACCACCCTGTAGCTCTAAGCCAGAAGTTTTTGCTGCAGCCACTCTTCTCATTAGCCCAGTACATTTCCCGGGACTCATCATATCCGTGATAATACAAGCCGGTTTTTTCATCTCTCATCAGCCTCTTCACATTTTCAAACTGATGAAAGCTGTCAAGACATCCATTCATTTTTCTGTACCGTCTCTCATATTCCATGTAAAAGGGCTGTGCCATATACAGACCATCCAGCCAGACCTGATTGGGATAAATCTTTTTATGCCAGAAATTCCCTTCCTTTGTCCTGGGCATGGTCTCAAGCTGCCTCCTCACCGTGTCCATGGCTTTTCTATATTTTTCCCTGCCTGTAAGATTGTAAAGCGAGAAAAGATTACAGGCAGGTCTTACATTATCAAGGTTATATTCTTCTACGTCATAGGTAGCTATTGTTCCATCTTCATTTACATAAAATGAAACAAAGCCATCAGCAAAGTCCAGGTATTTCTTTTCGCCTGTTATTGCATATAGTCTGAGCAATGCAGTGATCATACAGCCATCAATGTAATTCCATTTATTAGGCTTACCGCTTCGCACCTTTTCAATGTTCCACATAGGATGCTCCGGATCTGATCCTGACATCAGATAATTCACATATTCATTTAATAGCTCCGCTGTTTCCCGCCTTGTCATTCAAGACTCTCCTTCATGTAATAGAAATAACCTTTTAGCTCCATGAGCTCTTCATATGTTCCTCTTTCTATTATTTTTCCATTTTTCATTACAATTATCAGGTCAGCATTTCTTACGGTTGCAAGCTTATGCGCAACGATAAAGGTTGTACAGGTCTTCGACATACAGTCGAGAGCACCCGTAACCTCTTTTTCTGAAATCGCATCAAGGGCAGAAGTTGCTTCATCCAAAATGATTACCTTTGGATTTCTGATAAGTGCTCTTGCAATTGATATTCTCTGTTTCTGCCCGCCTGATAATCTGTCTCCGTGCTCACCTACAATTGTGTCTACACCATCAGGCAGCTTATCTATAACCCGGCTAAGACCGGATTCTCTTATTACTTTTTCAAACAGTTCATCAGAAACGCCTGTGCTTCCATAGAGAATATTTTCTCTGATTGTTCCTGAAAACAGCGCCGTACTCTGTGGCACAACTGCCAAAAATCTTCTATAGCTCCTAAGGTCAATCTCATCAATCGAATGTCCGTCGATAAGGAGTCTTCCTCTGGTAGGCAACATAAAACCTATAAGGATATTTAATATAGTAGATTTTCCTGCACCTGATTCTCCAACAAAAGCAATAGTCTCACCGCTCTTAACCTCCAGATTAAGGTCTTCAAGAACAGCCATTTCACCTCCGGGATATGAATATCCCATGTTTTGGAAGGAATAATCGCCCTTGAGATCATTAAGTACCGTCTTTCCTTCATTATCTTCCACTTCGTCAGCTGCAAGGACCTCACCTATACTGTTAACTGACTCCAGTCCCTTTGAAATTGTAGGGAGCAGATTGAGTAATCCCGTAACATAGCCGACAATAGTGGTGAAATAGGTCTGATACAGAACCACATCTCCGGTACTTATAACCTTTTTCATAGCAAGAAAGGCAGTAAACACCAGGCATAGTACCTGAAAGAACTGAAAAAATGCCCAGCTGACCGCTCCGAAATTAGTCTGAACCATATCCAGCCTGTAGCCTTCAGCAGCTATTTGGTACATCTGCTCATCCATTCTGTCTGTAGCTTCTGCCTCAAGAGCGTGTGCTCTGGTCACCGGAATAAGCTCGATCATCTCAGATATTTTTGCAGATGTCTTTTCAACCTCTTTTCTGAACCTTTGATTGTGGGCCTTTATCGGCTTTTTAAAAACGTAAACAAGAACTGCAGCCAGAGGAACCATCAAAAGAAAGAACAAAAACACCACTTTACTTTTAAAAATCGTAACTGATAATGCTACAATTACATTTATTATAATATTCAGCAGATTGACAAAAATCTGATCCGACAGCGTTTCAATTGCTTCTACGTCCCTTATTATCTTGGACTGAAGTCGCCCTGACTGAATATCCTTTTCAGATAATATGGTCATTGTCTGAAGCTTATGTACCAAAGCACTCCTTAGCCCTGCCTCGACATTTCTTACAGCAGATGCTCTAAAATGCATGTGCAAATAATTCATCGGTACATTAAGTATAAGCAAAGCTATCAGCACCGCTGCATTAAGCAAAATCAGACCGGTTGTATTTTCATATCCATCCACTACATAATTTATAATGTTGGCTGTAACTATTGGCGTTAACCATACAGGAGAATGCTTCACTGTATAAAAAATTATCGATAGAACAAAATTGTGGTAATAGCCTTTATAAAAAGCTATAAGTGCCAGTAATGGCTTTGCTTTATATTTTCTATAGCTTTTTTCAAGCCTTTTTGCTGTATCTTCCGTTATCTCCTTCATGCTTTGCGTATTCCAGTCCCACTTATAATCATCAATAATCACATATCAGCCACGGCATACTCATCTGCCACACCTTCATCCTGTAAATTCCTGTCATGAACCATATCAAGTTCTTTTAAGACACTTTCATCAATGAGAGATGAAAAGGGCTCTCCTGCTTTAATTATTTCTTTTGCCAGAAGTTCCCCAAACTTCATTGCTCCTTCATATTTAAGGTGTGTATTGTCAGTAGAAAGGCCTTCAGGAAGCCAGAATACCTCACCTTTTTTTACATGCATAAAATACTTCTTGGTTTCCTCGTCACCTGTCCTCTCGATAAACTGCCGACTAGCCTTGAACAAATCGACAATCGGAACCTCATACTTTTGTGAAGCTTTAAAATATGCCTCCACATAAGGCTCATGCTCCGAGATTTTTAAACGTTTATGATCATCCTCAAAACTTCTTCTTTCCAACGGTGTAATAAATAGGGGGATTGCACCGCGATTTCTGGCAACATTTACATACTTCCCAAGGTTATCAATAAAGTCCGTATTTGGATCTGTATATCTGCTAAGATCAGTTATCTTTTCATCGTTATGTCCAAACTGAATGAAAAGATAATCTCCTTCTCTTATTTCCTCATCAATCCTTGCAAGTCTGCCCTGATCAATAAAGCTTTTTGTACTTCTTCCATTTATCGCATGATCGTATATTACTACATCCGGCATTGTATATCTGTCGAAGGCCTGTGCAATTCCGGTCTGGGGGTATTTATTTGCCTTATTGCAGGTATTGGTGGAGTCACCTGCCCAAAATATTATTCGCATAAATTATTCCTTTACAGCACCGATATTTACACCCTTTACGAAATACTTCTGCAGGAACGGATAAAGTGCCATAAACGGAAGTATTGCACATACAATAGCTGAATAATACAGCGTATTCTGCGATACGTTGAAGGATGTTGTAGGTGTATCACCATCCATGACCATAACTCTTAAGATATACTGGAAGTTAACCTGGTCACGATTTGTGATGTAGATCTGAACTGTTGAATAGTCATTCCATACTGTTACCGCAAACATAAGACCGATGGAAGCAAGTGCTGCCTTTGAAAGGGGAAGCACAATCTTAAAGAAAATTCCCATAGGTGTGCATCCATCAATTTTTGCTGCCTCAAATAGTGATCCCGGAATGCCCTCAAAGAAGTTCCTCATAAGGACAAGATTGTAGACATTCATACCATGCTTAACCACAAGGATCCACATGCTGTTTACAAGGTGGAGCTTCTTCATTACAAGGTATTCAGGTATCATTCCACCTGAGAAAATCATGGTAAACAGAAGGAAATATGCCAGTGCTTCTCTTCCCGGAAGATCCTCCTGGGCCAGTACATATCCTCCAAGTGTTGATAATACAAGTCCGAGAATTGTTCCAAGAATTGTTGTTATAATTGAATTAAGAAAAGGTCTATACAGCTTAGCTGTACTGAAAATCGTTTTATATCCATCAAGCGTTGGCTGTGTGGGCCAAAGCTGGAATTTATATACTCCTACAGCATTGAATGAATCTGCAACAACCTTCCAGATCGGAACAAGTACAATCAGACCGATCAGAATAAAAACCAAATAGTTGATCACGTCGAAAAGGTCCGTCCTTCTCTTGCGACCCACTGCGTATTCTTTTGCTCTAGCCATTGTACCCTCCTTAGATTATTCCGCGTCCGCGGATCTTCTTACTTGCTCTGTTACAAATAATTACCAGCAGGCATCCAACAAGAGACTTAAATAAACCTACCGCTGTTGTGTAGCCATAATTGGGAATTGCTGTCAAAAAGGTTTTACGATAAATATAAGTTGAAATAACATCTGAAACCTCAAAAACTCTGTTGTTATACATAACAAATACAGATTCAAAAAGGTTAAGTACCTTTGCGAGATTAAGAATCAGAACAATAATAATCGTATTTGCCAGTTCAGGAACTGTGACATACCATATTTTCTGAAGTCTTGATGCACCATCAATGTCAGCCGCTTCATATATCTCAGGATTTATTCCGGCAAGAGTTGCAAGGAAAATAACCGTTCCCCATCCTGTTTCTTTCCAGATATTAACGATGTAATATACCCATCTCCACAGCTTGGTCTCATGCATGAAATCAATACTCTGGGATATAAGTCCCCAGCTCTTAAGTGTTTCATTTATAAAGCCTGTAGATGAAGTGGACAAAAACAGAGTAAATACTGCAGCTGTAACTGTCCATGACATAAAGTGCGGGAGATAAATAACTGTTTGCAGAACCTTTTTTGCAAACAGGTTTGCCATTTCATTAATAAAGACTGATACTATAACAGCCGTAAATGTCGTAATCAATAATTTTGTTATTGAGAGCCAAAGTGTATTAGTAAACGCACTCCAGAACTCTGCATCCGAAAACATCTTTTCGAAGTGCTTAAGTCCAACGAATTCAATTTTCTTTAATGTGTAATCATAAAATGAGTATCTTATACCCAGCATAGGCCAATAAAGAGTTATCAGCACATAGATAAATATTGGTAAAAACATGAGGTAAAAGCCTCTGTTATTCCAAATACGTTTTTTCAAAGGTTTTTTATTTATAACCTGCCCTGTTGATGTAGTCTTTTGCGTCTTACCCATTTGTTACCGCCCCTTCAAAAATCTTCTCTTTATAAACCATATGGGCACCCATTCCGGATGCCCATATAATCCTTATGTAGCAAAAATGATTGGTAGTAAAAGTATGAAATGTGAACTATCGTTTATTACTCAGCTGCGTTTAACTCAGAAAGAATCTGATCAATTGTGTCACTCCACTTGCTCTGATACTCTGCTATAGCATCTTCAGGTGTCTTCTTGCCTGCAACAACCTCATTTACAAGAGTTGTCTTATCTGTGGCAAGATCAGCCTCTACCTCTGTAAGAGTCTCGGATGAAGCTGCTGCAGGAGCATCTACACAATTCTCTGTAAAGAACTTATTACCTTTCTCTACAAGGGAATCTGTATCAACGAACCCATTTGTCAGCGGCGCGATAACAAGTACCGGATCAAGAAGATTCTTCTTCCAAAGTGCGTTAGGATCATTAGGTGTCTGCTTAAGATGGAATTCACCATCTGCAAAGCTGTATTCAGCCTTTTTCTCAGGATCATCAGCATTAAGAACAAATTCCTCTGCCTTTGTTGACCAGTGAACATCCTCAGCACCATAGGTCCAAAGTGTCTGAATCTTGTCTCCATCAAGCATTGTCTCAAGAAGAGCATCGAAGATAGCCTGCTCACGGCTGTTGTCTCCATCACCATCATCTGTGATTACCCATACAGGTGCTTCACGGTTAAGGTATCCGCCCCATGTATCCTTGATCTCCTGAATAGGAGCAAGCTGAACAAGTCTGTCATCGCCAAGTTCTGTATCTACATCGTTCTTATCAAGATTATCTGTAAGTGTTCTAAGCCATGTTCCTGCCCAGTATGTAAATACACCTTCGGATGTAGCCTGGTCATTTGAGAACCACTTCTCTCTTGCTGTCTTAGTAGAAGCTTCCTCTGTATCTGTATCAATAACTCCGTCTGCATAGCCCTGAGCAAGTCTTGCAAGCGCATCTATAGTTGCCTGCTCCTGGAATCCGTCAACCCATGTGCCGTCCTTCTCATAAATTGCAGGATATGCTCCCTGCCAGAACTCAGGCATATAGTTTGTATAGGGTGCTTCATCAAATTTTCCAAAACCGGCTGCGATAACACCTGTCTTTCCATCCTTTGTGAATGCTTTAAGCATGTTGTAGTAATCATCAAAGGTCTTGATGCTTTCTGCATCTATTCCTGCCTCATCCAGCCATGACTGCTTAATATATGTAACGCATCCATTACCGTATGTAGGAGCAAAGCCATACTGCTCGCCGCTATCAAGCTTAAGGTTCTCATTGATCAGGGGAAGTGTAATTCTTGACTGGAATTCAGCATTGTCAAATGCATCTGCCATGTTCCAAAGAATGCCTGTTGTCTGATACTGTTTGAGCATTGTTGCGCTCATAATTAGTGCATCGGGATACTGTCCATCGCCGGGTTCTCCTGTTGTAAGGAGCTGAGCTACATTATCCTTATATCCTGAATGCTCAGGCTGATTGATGTGAAGCTTAATGCTCTTACCAAGCTTCTCGGAAATTGCGCTCTCCCACTGCTCTACAAATGCATCCTGACCGTTATCTACGTTAGCTGTAAGTGTTCCATCCACTGTTATGTAGAGGTCTGTAAGCTCATAATCGGAAGCTTCTGCTGTATCACCTGATGCTTCCTCGGTGGAGCCTTCTTCTCCCGAAGCAGCTTCTGCACCCTCTTCAGTTGATGCTGCAGTCTCTGTCTTGTCTGCTGTTTCTGTTCCTGTTGAATCTGCGCTTGATCCCCCACATGCAGCAAGAGAAGCTGCCATGGTTGCAGAAAGCAAAATTGAAACCAACTTCTTTTTCATAGTTTTCCTCCTATACCCTTTCTCCTTCTTGGGGCATAATCAGCCATAAAAAGTGGCTGTGTGCCTTTTTCATGTGCCTTTGTCCCCTTGGCAAGATGTATTATATCGGATTAGGAAAACCAAAAAAATGAATAACTTGTTCTCGACTTTGCAAATGTTGCTGTAATAAACTTTATTTGCAGTTATTGCTATTTTGTTGTAGAATCATATCTGCAAAAGAATCAAAAAGCCTGCAAGCAAGCCACCAGCTTGCTTTATTCATTTATACATATATATTGGAGATTTAAGATATGCGACGAAACTTAACCTCAAAGTATGATGATAGGCAGTACATGAAAGAGCTTGATTTCGAGCTATATTACTATCATGACACAAAGCCCACTACCAGAACTGGTCTTCATACTCATAGATACTATGAATTCTATTTTTTCCTGGAGGGCCATGCTGAAGCACAGGTGCAAAATGAACATTATATGCTTAGCTATGGTGACATTCTGATAGTACCACCTGGAATTACACATGGTATCTTTGTACGAGACTTAGAAGTACCTTATAGAAGATTTGATCTGTGGATCAGTAAATCTGCATTTGCTGATCTCGTAAAACTTGGAGAAGACTACAAATATTGCGTAAATAAGGCTTTAAACGAATCCAGGCATGTCATTCATACGGATCATATTACCTTCAACTCCATTCTATCCAAGCTTTTTTACATAATTGAGGAGGACAAGAGTGCCAGATTTGGACGTGAATGTCAGCTAAAAATAAGTGTTGCTGATCTTTTGCTAAAGATAAACCGGCTCGCCTTTGAGCAGTTTAATGACAAACAAATATCACAGGATGTGTTGTACCAGAATATATGTGATTATATCGAACACCATATAGATGAAGATCTCTCCCTGGACAATATTGCCAACCACTTTTTCCTTAGCAAGTTTTACATATCTCATGTTTTTAAGGACAATCTCGGAATTTCGCTGCATAAATATATAGCAAAAAAAAGGCTGCAATTGTGCAGGGATGCTATACTCAGCGGGGAATCCATGTCCTTTGCCTGTAATAATTATGGCTTTGACGACTACTCAAGCTTTTACAGAGCCTTTAAGAAAGAATTTGGCATCACACCAAGGGAACTTTCTAAAGCCGCCAAACAAAATAAATCTAATGCCCAGGCAACTCAAAAGATTATATATGACTAAAGCTTGTTAAGGCAATCAATAAGTAGTTTAAAGTAAAAGCAGGAGCATCAAAAACTCCTGCTTTTTATATTGCGCTATATTGTCATTTACTGATTAGTTTTACCATATTATCTTCCGCCTTTCCGTTATAAGCATCTTCGGATAGGCGCTCACCGGATAAAAGCTTATTATTCATACATGTTCTGTCTTGTGTTAACGTAATTTTCTCTCTCTTTTTCCCTGTTTTCACTTATCAGGGTATCTTCATAGATATTATATCCGTCTATAGTGTCTACGAGCTTCACATCGAAAATTGTGATGTCCTCATCCAGTTTTTTGTCAGTAGGAAAAATTATATATCTGTCCAGATCAGCTCTTGTATAATACAAAAGCTCCTGGGTTTTCATTTCTTCTTCCTGCATTAATTTGAGAACTCCGGTGTAATATTTATGATCAACATAGTCTCTTCCGTAAGGCATCAGTATATTGGGATCATATTGTCTTACAAAGTAGACCAGTTCCGGAGTAAATGCAGCTTTTACTGTTCCTTCATCCTCTGTGGGTTTAATCCTGTCACATATATCTATAACATTTTGTGGCAGATGATAGATATTTTCCGCCTTATATACATATTCATTTGCATATACATACGAACCCGTGACTGCAATAATCAAAGCTGAAACACAGGCTGCAACATACTTTTTTACCGCACTATTAAGGCTGGCAATAAACTTGGTAAAAGCGTATGCAATAGTAACATACATGGGGATGATCCACAGAATTCTGTAATATGTATTGGCAGACTCAATCCCCGCGAGTTTTACAAACAGCTTCTTTGTTACAGGGAAAAGAAAGCCTGCTACTACAACAAACGGCATCGCTCCAAATACAATTTTCTTTCTTACATCAGATTCTTTTACTATCAAATAAATCGATGATATCAATAACAGAAGCCAAAAAATCATCCAAAGACTTCCGTTTTCAAGTCCACCATATCTCTTAAGGTCAACCCAGCATTCCCTGAAAATTCCGTACATATATCATCCTCACATAAGCTTATAAAGTACAACATAAACAAGATTTGGAATGACAGAACAAAATGCTCCCAGAAGAACTGTCATTCGCTTTGAAGAATACAGCAATACAAGTGTAAGTAGCGCAACAAGTCCCGCTCCGAACATAACGCCCATTTCTGAACACATACCGGAAAACATGTTAACAAGAGTAAGCAGACCCCAGAAAGAAGCCTTCTGCGAAAGTGTCTTCTCTTCTCCCCCTGTTTCCTTAAACATCCATAAAAATATCAACAGGATAGCCGGAAAGGCGATACTTGTAAGCATGGACTTTCCCTGCCAGGTTCTCATCAGAAAGAATGTTGCCGGAGTATAGATCGATACATTTCCAAAGATCATAAGCATATTGACCATGATCATGAAAATCGGGATCATAGCGGTATTATCCGCAAATAGTACTTTAGCTATCTCATGGAAAATAAAATATACCAGTGGAATAATCAGAACTGGCCAGACTGTATATGTGACAATTGTCGAATGTACACCCGCAGCTTTTGCAATAAACGCTATCCACATCGGAATAGCCGCAAGCGCATGCCTGCCATCAACCGGAATGATTCCACCTTTATTGGGATCTACAGTATACATTGCGCCCGTTTTTTGTGCGATTATGGATTGAGTGACATAAAACGAATTGTCGCCGTCAAATATTCTGGTTGAAACCGCCATTACCATCTGAAAAATTACAAGAGCAAAAAATATTCCGTAAAAGATTCTGGTATCCGTGCTAAGGCTCTTTATATCTGGCTTTTTCAGCATATTCTTATCAAATCTGAAACAACCTGCCACAGCAAATAACAGTACCGCTAAAAGACACCCCTTGAAGCAAGTTTCAAACGCATTAGGCTTGCTTGCAACGGTCAAAATACATAAGATGGATATTATCTGAATAATCCCGGAATAGATAAAAAAACCGAGTACAAAAGTAATACCCAGGGTTCTAAGTTCTTTTTTCAAAATAAATTTGAATAGTTGTCCCATACACATAGGGACTATGAGCATAAAAATTATAAGTCTGACTACAGACCATATTGTCATCAACATTTTTTCATACCTTCCCGCTAAACAATTCCCCAAGAAATAATTATATCAGCATGTTAAAAATCATCAATATGAATACGATAGTCACAAATGTGACCCTCGTTCAACAAAAGATATATATTCCCATATTCCCGGTCGGCTCCAAAGAGTGACGCAAAAACACCTCCGAATTAATGGTTTTAGCCACTAATTCGAAGGTGCATATTTTAGAATTTAATTTGTTTTAGTTTGCTTCTTCTGCTTCCTCTTCTTCCTCAAAATCATATACTGCCTTATTATCTTTCAAGGTAAATGGAACAGTCTCTGTACTAATAGTATTTCCGATCACATCCTGAATAACATAGGAATAACCATAGGTTCCGGAAGGAAGGTTCTTTTCTTCCACATGAAGATTCCTTGTTATTTCTATAGCCTCTCCCTTTTTATATATAAAATTCTTAGTTATAGGGTCGATATCGGGGTAAAGGAAGCTAACAGTCACTCCCTCAAAATCCTTTAGCGACCAAGTTCCTCTGCTCGGTATTTCTGTGTTTTCCACGTCATATTCACTCTTTAAAAATCCATATAGCTCATAGCTTGCTTCATCGTCTCCGTCACCCGGAAAATAAGCAAGAAGAAGTTTCATTATCTGACCCTGCATATAATCTATAGGTAACACACCATTATATTTATTGGGGTCAACTTTTTCTATATATACCGGAATAGAGTATCTGCTACATGACTGTGCCTCATTTTCTAGCTCCATATACAGATAAGAATTACCAAGTACAGGCCATTTACCATTAAACTGTGCAGGGAATTTTGCATCATCAAAACTGCCTCCCATTTCCGTACGGGTTCCCATAGGTTCAAGTGAACCATCCTTACCTATCTTGTAAAGCACATAGTCTATTGAAACTATACCCTGCATTCCATTAGTTACATTAAGAGTAAGGTCACCCTCGTCATTAAGTGTAAGCTTTGTATCAACATGATATTCATCGTAAGTAATGTCAGGTACCCTTTTCCTGTTTTCATATACCCAGTCAGGAGCATCCCAGTCCATATGTACAGAATCAAGATATGCAAGATATGCACAGCTCTTGGATACACGCACAAATCTCTCAAGATTTCTTGCAAAAGCTCTGGTGCCATCGTAGTATGACAATCCATGCGAATAACTTCTTCCTGTACCTTTCACATTATGCTTTACTGCCTTCATGACTGCCTTCTGAAGGTTATTTGCTTCTGTTGTTATCACTCCGCTTCTTCTGGTCTTCTTGGCAAGGTCAACAATATCTACAAGATTATGACTTTTCCCACCATAATGCTCGGCTTTTTCTGCATAATACCTGAATTTGCTATATTCTTCAGGTTTGTGAACAAGTTGTAGTGCCTTGTCGAAAAATGCGTCGAAGGCCTTTTCTACCTCATCTATTTCACTTAAGTCGATTACTGAAAATGTAAGCATTTTTAATGTTGATTCGTCACCTTCCTCAACATATTTTTGCGTAGTAACATCACAAAACTCATTACCAATTTCTCTTCCATCGCATTCGGGAACATCATACAAAAACTGAAGCCACCCTGTATATGCAGTTCCTTCGCCAGCCAGCACTTCCTCAGAAGCAGCCAGATACTTTGCATAATTCTTGACACATGAACACATCTCAATTGTAGCCATAAGGCAACAGTCAGTCACAATCAGTTCAAACTCTGTGCCTGCTCTTTTTAGTGCACTTTCCATATCATATAGCGTCATCAAACTATTCTCGTGCAATTCATCACAAATGAGACCTACTTCTGAACCACCGCCATGATCCCACATCACAAGCATATACTTCTCTGCGGGATACGTTTTTGTACTCCATGTAATAAAATCGCTGAGTGTATAACCTGAAGCCATGTTCTGAAGCGGTTTTTCATCTACCAGCACAAAGCCATCCTTACCATACTCAAAACGCTGTGTTTTTGTAGGGTCAGCACCTATGTCTATCTTATCAGTTTGCCACTTCCTGGTTCCTCCGGTCTGTATAACAACATTCACAGAGTCACTAGGCTCTGTTTTAGATATTTCATTCAAATTAAAGGAAGCTTGCCCGCCCTTCGACTCTAAGTCTGTTGCGCACAGATAGATCATAACGGTCCAATCTTTCTTGGATGCATTTTTTTCTGAAGTTTCTTTATCGTCCTTAGCTTCTTCCTTAGCTTCTTCCTTTTCTTCAGCGTCGTCTTTGCTCTCATCTGTAGTCTCTTGGGCAGACTCTTCCTGTACGTCACCTTCCGACGCAGCAAGGCTTACATTTGTGAAAGACATGCTCACCATAGCAGCAAGCGCCACAACTGATATCATTCTTTTCCAATACGAATATTTCATCAAAACCCCCTCAAAATAAAACACAGCCAACAGTACATATATTATCTGACACTAATTATTATGAACTATCAGTATAAAAATCCGATAAATTGTACATTAATTTGTTATAAAAAAGTTATGTACAAAGGCATCCATTTTCCGCGATATATCAAATACGATAGTCTCAAATGTGACCCTCGTTCAACACATAACAAACTGCTTGGTAAATCCAGATGAAGTCAATGCCAGATGTTCATGTGCCTATAGCCCAATATGTTTAACTGTTAATAAAGAAATCAAATAAGGTCAAGTAGCCTAAATTGCCATTCGGGCAATAACTACGCGAAAAATGGTCAAACAGGGATTTCTCGCGTAGGAAATGACCACCTAAAAGCAATCGACTACGTGAAAATTGCTTAGGAATAGATAAGACTCGTAGGAAAGAGCTAATACGAAGGCAGAAACTACTTGATAAATACTAAAACCCAGGCAGGGACAAGTAGAAAAGACAATATTGCTGCTAAATCCTACGCGAAAATAGTCGAAAAAACAAAGTGGTGTTATTGTGTGAACAGATGGTGCTCAATTGAGAATTGGGTGGGCTCACAGTCCGAAATATTCAATATGACCTAAGACAAAAATAATCCCGAGGACACGTTGACCTCGGGATTATTTTTATGGGGCATTTACTGCTTTTCATTTTCCGGTTCTGTTTTCTTATTTATACGTGCAGCTACAGCAAAGCTTGACGCTGCCACAAAGAATACGGCTCCCAGTCCAAAATGATTATCTGCTATCTGGAATACAGCTGAAGCATACAGAAGTGTTGCTGCAAGTGCATTCCACTTTGAAATATTTGCTCTCATCTCAATACTCCTTTCAAAGTTTAAAACTATAATATTACTTGTTATCTTCCTGATCTTTGCGGCCCTCATCGTCATATAGGCCAAAAACAATTGCCCACAGGAATCCCATACAAACTCCCATCACCCAGCTGTGCATGGATGTGCCAAATGAAATTCCAAAAAGGAGACCTATAGAGACAGGAAATATCTTACTTCTTATGTCCGTTGTCGATTCGTTATTTTCGTGTTTCATGATCTTCTGACCTCCCTTCATGAATGAAATATAACTCGGGATCAGAATTCTAATACTTTATGCACCTGAAAAGAGCGGATTTACACTGATTTATACGAAAAAGAGCGATGCGAAACTTCACACCGCTCATACACGTATCAATCAATTTTAGATATAAATAGGTTATGTATGTTATATAATCAATCAAAAATTCTTTTGATAAATCTATATCGTTTGTTATAATATTTGCTTGTGGGGGACGCTGTAATAATTCAGTATGAAGAAAAGTTAAGGGGAACATCATAATGAAGAAATACTTGGGGAATCTTTTATTCTTTATCACATCACTTTTGTGTGTGATAGTCTTATTTGGATGCTTTTCAATTCATTCAAAGGCAGCTACTAAAATGAAACCGGCAACACAATTAAGGTTTGATGGAACAGCCGTTAAATATACAACCGGCTCAGCGGGCTATTATACCGTCGCTGTAACATACAAGACTGCATCCGGAAAAGAAATTTTACACGATGTGTCGAATATGAGTGGAAAAAGAGGTGCAAATGAACCGGACTGGATCATTAGTTTAAGGGTAGTCTGCACACATGAAGAAGTTGGCGAATATGTAATCTATGTATTTAATTCCAAGAACAAAATCCCAAATTACGATACCATCGAGCAGTATAAAAAGGATTCTCACCTGACAATGGCCAGCAAAAGTGTAAATGTCAAAAACAAGCTGAAAGTTCCTTCATTTACATCCATAAAGCCTGTTACTGTAAAAAAGAAAAAGTACTACAGACTAAAATGGAAAAAGAGAGCCTGCTATTTTGATATTGACGATGACGTCAGCGATATTGAGTCATTTTTCCTGGCAGATGGCAAGGATCACTACGATATCCCGGTAGAGGATTATACAAAGGAAGTATCTATAAGAGCTTATAGTTCACATCTGGAAAAGGATGTAGCATCTGATACTATTTATTTGACAATTCCCGGCTCAAAGGATGATGGTGTTTTAAGGTATAGCGTTTCCTTTTCATCAAATGGTGGAAGTTACGTTCCTGCACAGAAGGTTGCAAAAGGCGCAAATGCAGTAAAACCGGCTAACCCGACAAAGGATGGTTATGTATTTGCCGGATGGTACGCTGATACGACACTGACTAAGGCATTCAATTTCAATACGCCTATAACATCAAATACATGTCTCTATGCAAAGTGGAAAAAAGTAGAAACTCCTGCCCCTGGTAACGACGAGCCCGTAGAAACAGAGCCTGAAAAAGAAACTCCCGGGGATGACTCAGCATCTGGCCGTAATGTGACGGTAGAATCAGGCAAAGCTGCTCTTCCAATGACTATAACACAGAATGGCATCACCTATTACATAGGAGCAGATGGTATCGCTACGGTGACAAAAATAGGCGCCGTTAAAAAGGCTTCTATTTCCAATGTAACAGCAGACGGCGTAACATACCCGGTAAAATCTATTGCAGATAATGCCTGCAAGGGAAATAAGAAAATCAAAAAGCTTAAGATTGCTGATAGTGTAGAGTCTATAGGAAAGAAAGCTTTTTATAATTGTAAGAAGCTCAAAACTGTCACTATAAAAGCAAATAAGTCACTTAAGATAAAGAAAAATGCATTTAATAAGCTTGCAAAGGAATCAACTATTACTATCAAAGGAGCCAAAAAGGCAAAGCTGGGACAAAAGCTTCGCAAGCAGACAAATGCAACAGTAAATAAGAAATAAAATAAAACAGACCTTTTCTGTAACAGCACAGATCAAGGTCTGTTTTTCATTCAGAAATCGAATTTAGTGCACTGCTTTGGCTTTTCTGAACAGAAGACTTGATAATCCGAGCAACAGTCCCAGGATTATCAAGACTACTGATACTATTACGCTTTTTCCAGTCTGCTCATCCGTAGGATACGCTTCCAACGAACCATGTAAAAGGAAGTAAACTCCGATAAATATAAGCAAAACGGCTGTTATTGTAAGTAGAATTCTTATAACACTCTTTATCACATGCATTTTTCTTAGTTCCCCTTTAACGGATTTATCATTTTCTGGAGCATATCCATGGCTTTCTTATATGACTCAGCCATCTCATTTGGGTCCTTTATTGTAAATTCTTTATCCTTTAGCCTGGTATCTCCATCAGAAAGCACGCCAACATACGTCGCTTCCTTCATAGACATATGTTCATTTTGACAGTATTCAATCACGGCTTCTGATGCATTTCTGCCTGACAGCTCTATTCTATCTTCGAAAAGTCCTACATTTTCATCAAAAAACTGGCTGTCTGCTTCCGATGCTATCACAAGCACCATAAATGAATGGAATTTCTCTTTTAGCATCTTAAGCTGTCGTGTAAGGATATCCCTGTCGGCATCCCCATAGTTTACGAAAATTGTTGAATAACAACTATTAGCCATTCTTCTGCTTCTCTCCCATATACTTTAATTATTTAGGCGTTTCGCAAACGCCTAATTATCTTTTTTCTGATGTGTACCAATACACTTTAACCAAATAGCTTTATTACATAATTAACTATGATTCCTGCAGAGCACCCTGCAAGTATAAGGAAAACAATTCCCACACCTATGCAGATGCGGCTCTCCATCTTTTTTCTTGTATCCTTTGAAAAATGGTTGCCGGTGACAAGAAGAAGGGTGCCGCCAATTAGGCCAGTTATAACCACTCCTACAAGAATAGCTGCGATAACCAGAAACACAGCCAGAATAATAAGACCCATAATTCCAATTAGTAAACTGAACATTCCTCCCATGATTCCTCCTAAAAATTTCTTTCGTAATAATGAATTTATCCACTTTTCTTTTCTTATCTACTTATTATACAGATGGGATGAGGAATTTGTCGCACCTTCATCCAAAAAAATTATAGCCATCCCAAATGGAACGGCTATAACTATATACAAAGCTGAATAATTTTTACAATTTAGAAAGGGGCTTTATTACTATCTATTTCTGCCGGCAGCCTCGTACTTTTTATGAATTATGCAGCAACCTCTGTATTTTCGGTCTGCTTAGTCTCTATGGGCAGCTTCTTGTAAATAAATGCAGCAAGTGCCAGAAACACTACACACATAATAGCTGCTTCAATATTGCTAAGAGCTCTTCCCATAAGTGAAGGTAATGCAATAGCAACTGTATTATTGATAGCATGCATAATGATTGCAGAAACTACTGAATTATACTTATAAGCTACGAATGCAAGTGCCAGTCCCATGGGCATTGCATATATGCTCTGAAGCGGGTTCATGTGCATAAGTCCAAACATCACTGCTGAGAGGATGACACAACCTACAATTTCAAAAGACTGCTTTGAGTTCTTAAGCATTACTGCTCTGAATGCCAGCTCCTCGGCGAAGGGAGCAAGCAGTGCTACTGTAAGTACAGCGATAACCTGATTTCCACCTGAGATAAGTCCCATAATCTGACCAAGCAGCTCTCTGCTTCCGGGGATAAGGGCTGCAGTAACATTGGAAACTATTAATACAAATGCATAGAAACCAAGTGCAGCGCTGGCAAGGAATGCGATTGACTTTACATTTGCTATCTTCTTAAGACCTGATTCATAGGTTCCCTGCTTTTTATCTTTTCTTACGGATCCAAAGTAATACCAGAGTCCGAATACTGCAATGCAGGCAATCTCTCCAACAAACTGTAATACAGTTAAGATTTCGGAAATGTAATCCATATATTCTGCCTGATCCTTAAAGGTTTCTCCTGTCTGAGCATAATGTATATAAGACGCTCCGACTGATCCTGCAGCTCCGATCACTCCCTGAATTCCCAAAAACAGGAGCACAATTCCCAGTGCTACGAATATTGCTTTTGCTTTACTTCCCTTTGTTGTTTTCATACTCATTCTCCTTTTTCTTATAAAATTATTGTTATCAATTTGAGGTTAAAAAAATACTTCAATCCTACAGGCGATTCCGTATCATGTTTGCACGCTTTCCTTTGCCTGATGAAAACATGATAATTCGAAATCATTTCCGCAGATTGAAGTAAATCTTAACGTAACCTTATTTTTACATTATTTTCAAATCTTTATTCGTTCTGTGAGGGAATATCCTTTGTATCTTTACTTGAAAAGGGCATTTTCCTGTACATAAAAATTGAAAGTGCAAGGAAAATAACAACACAACACGCACTTACAACCGGTGGAAGCCCCGGACAAAATATCTGATTCAGTAATATCGCTCCGATATTGTTTATTAGGATCACCAGCATGCCCGGTACGACTGAATTAAACTTGTAAGAAACAAACATCATAACAAGGCCAAATGGGATTCCGTAAATTGTTTGCACCGGATTAAGCATCAACACAGCAAACAGTATGGCAGGTATAATTATGCAGGCCGCCATCCCGAAGGATTTCTTGAATTTTTGCATTATAATACCCGGAAAGGCAAAGGCCGTTGCCATAGCTGATAATATAACCATTGATGTGATATTCATGGGAGTTACTTCCGAAACGTTTGACATTATGGTGGATAATAACTCACCGCTTTCAGGAGATATCATTATTATCAGATCAGCAATATGTCTGTCAAAAAGTCCTATTGCCAGTGATGAAAACACTATAAAAGCAATGACTTTTGCATCACACATTTTCTCATGCCAGGGCTCATAAGTTCCGGCAAGCTTGTCTTTTCTTACATATCCCAGGTAATACCAAATTCCAAACAATACTGTACAGATTAAATTCGAAATGAATAGCATAAGCGGTTGCATGGCATTAATACTATTGAGCAAGGCTTCCTTATCCATGTTGTCTGCAGACATGGCCAGGGATACAACCAGACTGATAATGATTGATACCGCCAGTTGTATCAGCAGGTAAAGCAGTGTTATTGCTACTGCCTCCATTACTGTCTTAACCTTGTTTTCCTTTTTTGTTTCCATATTTTTTTACCTCTCTACATCCATTCCAAGGGTAAAGTAACTACAAAACTTTTGTAGCCATCATCCGAATTCTCATTATATTCGAGGCTTCCGCCATGAAGCTCGACAATTCTTTTTGCTACTGATAATCCAAGTCCGCTGCCACCGCTTTTCCCCTTCTTATAGGGTTCGAAAATGTGCTCCTTCAGGTCTTCCTCCAGAAACGGACCATCATCTGAAAAGCTGATAATTACGCCATTTTCCTCTTTTATTGATACCCTGAAGGTAGTATTTTCAGGGTTATGCCTTATGGCATTATTGATCAAATTAGTAAAAACACGCTTCATCTGCTCAGTGTCATATTTGCAGATGACTTTGTCCGGTATTTCAGGCTCAAGAATTATTTTCCTGTCCTCAAATCTGTAGAACATATCTGCAAGAATGCCACGAAGAAAACCCGCAATATTGCCTTCTTCCGGGAAAATCTTATAGTCTGTGCTTCCGTATTTTGCATACTCAAGCATGTCTTCTAGCTGGACATTGGCAGCTTTTATCTGTTGTTCGATTATAGTCAGATAGTGATTTCTGTCATCCTCAGAGATATCCTCCTCCTTGAGAAGTCTGGCATAGCCCATTACCATAGTCATGGGAGTCTTCAGATCGTGAGCAATCCCGGCGTATAACTGCCTGTTCTGTTCCTCATTCTGCTCTCTGATACTCTGAGCCTCTTTTAATTTCAAAACCATGTGGTTGAAGGCTTCTTCCATCTCTGCAAATTCAAAGCTGTCCTTTACTTCCATCTGCACATCAAGATTCCCAGAGCTTACCAGATTCATGTTATCTGCTATTTTTCTGGCAGGTTCCGAAATATTCTTTTCCAAAATATTGGACAGTCCCCAGAAAAGAAGGTAGGTCACAATCATGCTGGCCATGGTGATCTGAGTACCGAGATCTTTACTCATACCCTGACCGCCATATAAGCCGTCTATGACTCCCATCAGGAACTCCCTGATTTTATCTATAAATAGGATAAGTAAAAAAACATATGCCAGAATAATTATCAGGAATGTTTGGAGTTTTCTTTTATATTTAAGTCTCATTTTTCTTCCATCCGATATCCCAGCCCTCTGATGGTGTGGATATAATCATTTTCTCCGTCAGAGATTTTCGATCTCAGCTTACTTATGGCAACCATAATGCTGTTATCGTCCGGGAATTTGTCGCTTTCCCATGCTGCCTCATATATTTGATCCTTAGTGAGGACCTGTCCGATATTACTCATGAAAAATTCGGTCATTCTGTATTCCAGAGCCGTAAGCTCAACGGACTCATCATTTTTATAAAGGCGCTTCAATGATGGCTTGAGCTTTAGCGCCCCGCAAATGAGCTCCTTCCCTTCCTCCTGACGGTCATAACCGTAGCATCTGCGAAGGGTTGATAACACTCTTGCAGCGACCTCCATGGGATCGAAGGGCTTTACGATATAATCATCCGCACCAAGATTAAGTCCCT
This sequence comes from Butyrivibrio sp. XPD2002, assembly GCF_000423945.1. Classification (GTDB taxonomy): domain Bacteria; phylum Bacillota; class Clostridia; order Lachnospirales; family Lachnospiraceae; genus Butyrivibrio. Next base: position 70,502 of record NZ_AUIY01000018.1, read on the forward strand.
TTATCCTGTCCAATACATCACCCTTTGCGGTCAGGAAAAGCACCGGTACATTGCTCTGCTTCCTTATCTTTTCAACCAGCTCATACCCGTCCATGACAGGCATCATTATATCTGTGATGACCAGATCAAACTGTTCGGAATTGAACAGTTCATAGGCTTTGCTACCATCATATTCTTCCTTTACCGTCATTCCATGCATCTCAAGACATACTTTTAAAAGTCCTGCTATTTGAGGCTCGTCGTCAACGACCAGCACTTTGTACTTTTTATCCGCCATATATACTCCCTCTAACCCACTTTTTCATTTTTATAATTTATAATACCCCTCAGTCATTTCTGTACATTTAAGTGAATCTTAACGTAACCTTAACCAATCTTTGCTCTTCCCATATTCTTATGTCTGGGGCAATAGTTTTCCAAGGCAGTCCGAAAGTACTTCTGCCGCTATACGATGTCCTTCCGGATCCGGATGAAGCCTTGCACTTACGTGAATACCTGTACAATCCGGGAGACGTAGATATACAACGTTATCATCATTTTCTGCATTAAATGTATCTATGATCTCAGATACATACTCTTCCATATCATTTCCCAGCATTCCATATGCCCAGATGATCTTGGATTTCGGATTATTTTTCCTTACAGCTTCAAGGAAATCGATTCCGCAGGTTCTAAAATTCTGCAGGAATTCATCTTCGCTCCATTTGTCCAGCTTCATTGCACTACTGTCATTCGTGCCGAGGTTGATGATAACGGCATCCTTCTCATTATCTGTAAAGTTCCAACTATCCATGCATCCCAGCTTTTTGGCATCTTCAGCTATCTGCGCAGCACATACATAGGGATATACCTTCGGAAGTGAGCACTCGGTACTACCATCCCAGGAAGCAAACAGGCCCTGTCCGCTCTGACTTAGAATGCTGTAATCCGCATCAAGCATTTTTGCAGTCATATATGCATAGGTGTTTACACTGTCAAACACCGTGGGAATCCATTCTTCACGCGTAAGAGCAAACGCTCCCTCGCCTGATGTAATGCTGTCACCCACAAATTCAAGGTTGTACTTTCTCTTCGGCACCGGAAGGAACTCCCCGTCAGTGTCAAAAGAGAATATTTTGATCACAGAGGCACACTCCTCCATCATGGACTGAGTGCTTCTCGCGATCCTGACATTAGTAGCATGAGCCTTATCAAAGCCGCGCATTATCTGATATCTGTGCCTGCCCTCCATCAAGGGGAAATGCATTATTCGCGCATCATCAATAAAAACATCCAGCCACAACTCAAGCGTTCCAAAAGTAGCCTCTATATCTGCATACAAATATCTGGCCTTTACATTTACTTCTATTCCGCTTCCGGTCCAGAACAATGCCGTACAATCATCTAATGATGAACATCTTCCCCATATACGCTTATTTTCTATTTCTGATAATTTATATTCCATTTTCCATATCCTCCAAAAAAACACCAGTTACTTCAAAATTGTAATTCTGAGTACCATATATAGCAAGAAGATAATTTTTGCAAAGGAGCCCGGAAAGCCTGCAAATAAGCTTCGCCAAAAGTCTGTCGGAGATGGAGTTATGGCATACTATGACATTACGGAGAAAACCGTATATGTGTGCTGCCAAACAAATAAGATACGTTTCAATTCCAACTCCGGAGACATGTTCCGCGCCTTTAAAGAAGCTGAAGTTATCGATTTTGGAAAAAACATAATTGACACTACTCCCATGACTAGTGGCTCCTGTTTTTTCCTATACTGCAGAAGAGTTAAAGAACTGGATCTTAGTCAGTTTAGAACACCAAATCTTACCAACATGTGTGAGATGTTTCATTTTTGCACAAATCTAAGGAAGCTGAATGTAAGCACACTGGATACCTCCAAGGTTACCGATATGCGCTCCGTATTCCTGATCTGTCCTTCACTTTATAGTCTAGATGTTAGCAACTTCAATACATCCAAAGTAAAAGACATGTCTCAGATGTTTGAATATTGTGGTATGTTCAAAACACTTGACCTGTCAAATTTCGACACATCCAATGTTGAAAATATGTATCGAATGTTTGCAAATTCATTGGCCCTTAATAGCGTCAATATCAGCAGCTTTAAGGCTTCAAAGGTAACTGATGTCCAGGAAATGTTTTGTGACTGCACAAGTCTGGAACACCTTGACCTTCGAAGTTTTGATCTTACAAATGTTCCTGCAGAAAAAGCAGGCAGTTTCCTTGGAAATTGCAAGAATCTGAAGTATGTGGACGGTCCCGCTAAAACAAACCGCAAATTCTATTATAATGCGGATACTAAATCAAAATATCAGATTGGAAAAGTAGCACTAGACGATAACAAGGATGGCAAACCTGATTCAGGTGCACGCTACGATTACTTTTTGCAAGGGTCAGCAATCCACCGATACCTCTTCGTGGACCACATTGATAAATCAGAAAAGGATAAAGATCCTGAAAAAGACCCTGATCCCGTAGACGGTTCCGATGAGGATGAGGAAAAATCTCCTTCTGCAAGGGTTGATAATCCTTCTGCAGATGGTCAGTCTCTTCTTCCCATGACTGTTACTATTAACGGTGTTACTTATTACATCGATATTAACGGCATGGCTACAGTCACTAAAATTGACAAGGTAAAGAAGGCCTCCCTAAATGATGTTACAGTCAACGGAACAACCTATCCCGTAACTACCATTAGTGCCAATGCCTGCAAAGGAAATAAGAAAATATCATCTGTTACTATTGGCAAAAATGTAACAATGATCGATAAAAAGGCATTCTATAAGTGCAAAAAGCTAAAGAAAGTAAAGATTACCGCAAATAAGTCCTTAAAGGTGGGCAAAAATGCATTTAAAAAGCTTCACAAGAATGCCAAGATCACGGTCAAGGGAGTAAAAGGAAAATCCAAACAAAAGCTCATTAAAAAGCTTAAGAAACAGACTAATGCTGTGGTAAAGTAATATATTTCATTAGTGTTCCTCATTTTACAACCTTGTCTAAATTAAAGATTGCGAACGCGCACGGCGAGTTTCGCAAATACCTAACTTTAATTATTATAATTATCCACTATTCTTATGAAAAATAAAAGATGGCGGTACTAAATTGCCGTTAAATAATACGCGAATCTCCGTTTACAGTATTCTCGGATTTAATCAATAACATCATTCTGAAAACGTGACAAATGCTCAAATGGCAGAATCAGTCTGCCTCTATAAAGTCCGCAACCATCATTTATCAGACTGTTATTGATTGCACCAAACATGTTGACGTCAACCTTAGAAAGGTCAAGCTGTTGAAGGAGCATTCCTCGCTCATAGGCTTCATCAAAATAAATGTTTTCACCCTGTGGAATCTTGTCTCTTCTTGCACGTTCTTCCTGTTGGCGCTTTTCATAACCAAGATGGTTAGCGGGGCCTATCTCTGCATAATCATCCATGTCCTTTGTGCGAAGCTGCACTTCGACATAACTTCTTGACTCATTATCATATAGAGTAATGTGGAGTGACTGATAGCCATACGGACTTGGATTATATATATAGTCCCTAAAATAAGGTCGTACATGGTCATCGAGTTTTTCCGAAATACCATCGTTGAAATTCGATACTTCTGCACTAAAACCGCGCATTTCAAGGAAGTCCGGAATCATGTTTGCAAGCTCATAAAGGCTCTTTAGCTCTATCTTCTCGCGGTCATCTCCTTCCTTCAGATGACATTTAGGCATGGAAATCACGATACGGTAAGCAATGAGATCCCTGAAATGTTCTATCCTGCCCTTTATCTGAGACAATTCCGGATATGTCCCATTCTTTTTATAGTAATCATAGATAGTCTCGACAATATACGCATTGAATTTCTCTTCCGCTCTGATGAGGGATTTGATTCTTCCTTTGAAAGTAAAGGCCAGCTGCGGATATTCTTTTGTCATGTACTTATACAGCTCCCTGATCCTCTGCGACTGGGATGTGAGGAAGTCGTTATGTACCAGAAGCTCCTCCATTCTCAAAAGAAAATTGCTATGAAACATATCAACTGTATTCCCGGTTTCTATGGAAGACTTTTTCAAATCTTCAGAATACAGCCTTATTATTTTAAGAACCGTGTCACCCTTATACAAATAATCATTCAGTGAAACCATAAGCTCCCCCTTCTTTGCCATGACCTAATGTCGTTATCTGCAAAATTCCCATAAAAAAGGGCAAAGATGCCGTAATTAAGCGCCTTTGCCTTCTCTACCAATATGATAACACAATTTTTATGATTTTCGCCAGCATGGATAAAATTCCGCCTTATTGGACATCTGTTGGACAACCCCCTGTATACTTATAAACAGATAAGGACGACACACAATTGTTTATCAGTTTCTCATGAGGGGGAGATAACCTGCTTAAACAACTACAGACCCATCGCAAAGGCAGCGTGTGCTTTACCGGAGCAAAAGGTCTGAATCTTATCTAAAATAAGTACTTCGGTGGCGATGCTTCACCTGAAAGTACTAATATTTCCGTAGTAAGAGTGACGCGTGTTTCACTTAAGACTTCGGAAGAATCAAAAAGCGGCTTTCGAGCCGCTTTTTTGATATTAATACAATATGAAATGATTATTAAAAAATTATAGATACGACCTTTTAAGGAAAATATTATGTATAATTATTTTGCTGCGAATAGAGACTTTGTGAAATTATATTTCAGAGGTTGACACGTATGTTTAAAATGTGCTATTCAACTTTGTTATAAATGGCCATCAGAAAATTAGGCGTAATTTGCGCTTATATTTCTTGATGGTTTTTTATATATCATTTTCTTATAGGAGGTTAATTTATGAGTGAGAGAAAGAAAAGTAACAACAAAATGATTAAGAGAATTCTTAGTGGCGTTATGGCTTTCGCTATAGCGCTGAGCATGTGCATGGTAGCTATGCCGACGAGAGTATTGGCAGGTGATGATGTATCGGTATCGACAAATTTTTATGTTTATGATGGTGCGGTTCATAATAATGACTCTAGTACAAGTAAATATGATATATCTGGCTTTGGTTTATTAAACGTAGCAAGTCCAGAAGCCATAATGGAGTATTCAAATAACACGCTAAAAATAAAACAAGGCATTACTATATCTGATGTTGGTGACACCGGAATATGGATTTTTAGTCCTAATCAGACAATAGAATTATCAGGAAATAACACATTTCCTAAAGTAAGCGTCGAAACTGAGTGTGTAACGATAAAAATGACTCAAGGCTCTACTGTAGAAATTACCAAATTTATGTCTTCCACAGAAATGACCCTTCAAAAAGCAGTAACCGCTGGACATCTTAAGGTTGAGAATGGCAAAATTGATGGCACCAAGATTGTTTATGGCGAGAATACTCCTGATCCCGATACTCCCACCGACGTCAAAGTTGATGATGAAGTATCAGAAAAAGGCAAAACTACTGCAGAAGCTCCCACTTACAAGGTAACAAAGAAGGATGGCAACACAGGCGAAATAACCTATGAAAAGCCCGCTACAGATGCAGCAAATGTAAAGGAAACTGAGGAAATTCCATCTGAGGTAGTTCTTCCCGATGGCAACACCTATAAGGTAACAAAAGTAGCTAAAAGAGCTTTCGCAGACGCTCCCGGCAAAGAAAAGATCAAGGAAATCAAGGTCGGTGAAAACGTTGATGAAATCGGAGAAGAAGCATGCAAGGGCCTTCCTTCACTTGAAAAAGTAAATCTTGGAAAGAACGTTAAGAAGATTGATAAGGGCGCATTTGCTAATTGCGGAAAGCTTAATAAAGCTGACCTTCCCGCTGATCTTGAAGAAGTCGGCGAATCCGCATTTGAAAGAACAAACCTTCCTTCCGCTAAATTTGGCAAGAAGGTAAAGAAAGTCGGCAGAAAGGCATATTACAAGTGCAAGAAGTTCAAAAAGCTCACTGTAAAGTCTAAAAAGCTCACCAAGAAGAGCCGCGTTGCAAAGAACGCTTTTGCCGGAACAAATAAAAAGTTTAAGGTAAAGGTTAAAATATCTAACGCAAAGACTAAAGCAGCTACAATCAATGTTTTCAAGCAGAAAAAGATTGGTTATAAGCCTACCTGGTCTGTAAATTAATTGTTCAGATAGTTGATATGATATGGAGCGAGCCTATGGCCCGCTCCATTATTATTCCTTCGACTTTAATAACTTTTAATAACTTAGTGTCAGTTTAATAAGTTTTAATAAGTTTTCAATTTTTACCATATCTATTTTCACAGTTTTTACACAAAACAGTCACTTTCTCTTACGATTTGGGAGTTATGATAATACTCAATTAAGAGAGTACCCCCTCTCTTAACCCCCTCATAAGAATAGAAAACTTTTCTTCAAACACATAGGCTGGCAACTCCCGTGACAAGGTGCCAGCCTTCTTTCATTAATCGACTAAACAGAAATATCTAATGCAAATATGATATTAATTTCTGTCTATTCTTGTACAATTTTAATCAAAATGCTCTGTATCATTTTTTAAAACCCAAAAGGCTTATAGTTCCGCTTGGTCAACACTCAAAAACTCATCTGGAGTTTCTTTCAAAACAGCCAAAAGAGGAATTTGTTATCGACCATATTGGTCAACAGAATTGTGGCATTTACGTCCTATTATTGCCTTGTTATGACACTTATGTCACTACGATATTGAAGAGATTACGTCAGTTCTGACAATTATCTCTTAATCGGTTGCTCTGCGGAATGCATGTTGAGGAGACGGTTACGTATATTCGCGAAGAATTATTCTGACTGATTGACCTCCCGCCCCGCTTGAAGATAAACCCTCTCTGATCCAATTAAAAGAGCATCGCAACCAGCGATGCTCTCCCACTCATAAACCTCTATCATTCACTCTTTATATGCTTTACAAGTGCAATTCTAAATCCAGAAGGTGAAACCATTGTTACTTCCTTGGAGCTCTGTGTATCCAAAGTATCATCTCCACGGGTATTGGTGAATCCATGTTCCTTCAGAATATTATACGCTGCATCAAAATCATCTACATTCATACGAATAATCACATAATCCTGCGGAACTTCGTCCACCTGTGCTATATCTATGTGGAAGCCTTCCTCATTTTTCATACGAGCAGTTGATACTTCTCCGCTTCCCGTCTGAGTAACCGGGCTATGTGTCTTTGCAAATCCAAGTGCCTCGAAGACTGAGATTGCTGAATCTGCATCTTTAGATACGATAAGTGGATCAAATGTTGTAATATTCATGGTCATCCCTCCTCTTATAACTCAATATAATTCAATAACATCTAAAACTATAAGCCTTTATACCCATCATTAAAACAAACCCACCATTAAAATTTCCTAAATTAAAATTTTATAAAATGCTCTGTTGCAAGAAAAAGTAGTGCTATATATGCAACAATTCTGCTTCTGCTTCATGAAAACAACGATCAATGCAACATTTTTCCATCGATAGCTGTTTAAATAATGTAGCACAATATAAGGTACTAAGGAGGAATAAAGGAATTGAAAAAGGTTGGATATAAGAAAGTACGTTTGATAATATCAGGTTTTTTGCTGTTTCAGGCGTTGATTATGTGTGTACTTAGCGCATGCAGTAATTGGTATTCAAAAGTTCTGGTTTCATATGTTGAAGTCCCCGCATATGTAACCGATGTCTGGGAATATAATGGTGGTCGATATTCATCTACCAGGTATAAATATACTATTGTTTATACGTACGAGGGACAGGAGTATAAGCGTAGAATAGATTGTAGTTCAAGCCCTGATGAAGACCTGACACGTGTTTGGATTAATCCTGTAACCATGAATATTTCTGAAGATAGCCGGGAATCATACGAACAAGCCGTTTGGGTGTTTGGAGCTCTGGCTATAGTAGTATTTTTGGCAGCCATCATTTCGTTCATAGCAATAACAGTTTCAGAAAAAAGGAAATTGGAAATTGAAGACTCAATGAGGAGCTACGTAATATGAAACGAAGGACGATTTTGACAGGGGTATCATTAGCAGCATCTATACTTGTAAGCGGCTGTGGTATGATCGACAACGCTGCGGATAATTTTGTTGGCGTAATACAGCAGACTAAAAGGGAATCAGAGGATTGGGATTACGGTTTTAAGATTGCCTATAAAGAGGTCAAATCCTCTTATGATGGCAACAAGACATTTTCTAATCCTGAAAATGACTATTCTAAAGGAGAGCTTTTTGAGGGAAAATATGCTGTTCTCATGATGGACGATGCGGAAACTGCTTCGGCGCTTTATAGGACTATTAGCAGGAATGCGGATGCCAGGATTGCAGATTTAGAAAAGACTACCCTGGAAGTGACTAAGCAAGCCAGAGCTGCCTACGAGGATGCTATCGACAACGACCGACCCTTCATCGGGCCATATTATTACTATGAAAATGTTAATGTGATTCGTGCGGATGATACACTGGTCAGTACAACGACTACGATTGATGAGTTTTACGGTGGCCCTCACGATAATATTGTACAATATGGCTGCACCTATGATACCAGGACTGGAGAAGAGCTGAGAATCGGAGATGTTTTAAAGTGCTCCGAGGACGAGCTGAGAAGGATTCTGGCAGAGGAGCTATATGCAACTGAAGAGGATGAAAACCAGTTCATGAACCTGGATAATACGCTTTCTCATTATAAATTCGAGCCAGTCAGCTCCTATACTTCGGACGATGAAAATGCAGAATTGCCATATAACTGGTATTTTGCAGGTGATGGTCTGCATTTTATCTTCAATGTCTACGAGCTTACTTCTTACAACTATGGCGCCTCGGACGTCGTTCTTGGATATGACGAGTATGAGAGCGTGATTGATGAAAAGTATATTCCCGCTGCAGATAGCTATTATGTGACATCGCATACGGTTTATGCAGGTAGTGACAAGCCTGATGAAAATGGGATCACTCTGGATTTCATTGCAGATATCAAGAATTCAGGCATAATGGTAGATTATTATTACGTCCACCAAAAGGATGGAAAGGCTTTCATATATGTAGTTCTTCCTGAAGAGGATGAATCCTACAAGCTTTTCGTGTATGAAGTCACAGATGGAAATCCCCGTCCAGTCAGCATAAGAACCTGCGAGAGATCTGCGGAGGAGTTGAAGGATGGCTATACCGCATATCCTGCTTATGCCTTCTGGGGAAGGGATTTGATGGGCAGATAGTGTGAAGATGATATTTAATTAATTTTAAGAGTATTCATCATGTAGGAAAATCTGTGTCCAAAACCTTCTGCGCTTTCGTAAGTGTAGTGCGCAGTTCCTACAAGGCTTCCGTCTCCTGAAGGAATAATATATATCGCCTGAAGCTTTGAAGAAGATTCTGCAATTGTAATTACTCTTCTATCTTTTTAATCTCCGGGATTATCTCATAATCATCCGTAATCGTAATAACGGCATAAGTCGCTTTATCACCTGAGACCTGGGGATAGCAGATGCTTCCGGGGTTTACAAGGGTGATGTTGTTTTCGGTGTCCTTTACTATCTCAGCATAGTGGCTGTGCCCGAAGAGAACAAGGTCAGCGTGTCTTGACTTTGCTGCTTCCTTTAAAGTCTTAAGGTTTTCCTCATATTTGACATTGTAGGCAGTTCCATGTGTTGCCCATACGCTTAAGAAGCCAGCCTTGAACTCTTCATCGAGTGGAAGGCTGTTCCCAAAGTCGCAGTTACCGCGGACTATCTTTACTTCATAGGGCGGATTGTCTCCTGTTATGGAAGTGATGGAGCCCTGAATATCTCCGCAGTGGACAAGGATATCGAAGGGAGATTCCTTCTCGATCGCCTTTTTGGCAAATCCAGGATAACCATGTGAATCAGATATTACTAAGAGTTTTACGTTCATGTTGATATCTCCGATATATTATTAGCCTACAAAAACCTTACTCAAGCTGTTACAATGCCTTTTTAGTTTCACCTACAATTTTAGCCTCGTTCTATATGGGCATCTTTGAGAATAGCCTCCACGTCAGCGCCTATAATATCAAGGCCCTCGGCCTTAATCTGGTATACTTCGTCTATTCCGTAAAAATTATTGGCGAGCGCTTTTACATACCCGAATCCGGGTTCATCAGATAAAATCGGTCCACCGGCTGTTGTTACGTAATACAGCTTCTTTGCCTTGCAGAGCCCCATAGGAGTGCCGGTTTCCGAATAGGTAAATGTCAGTCCAAGGACATTGATCTGCTCAAAAAACTGTTTAAGCATGGCAGGAAATGATAGATCATAATAAGGAGCAGCTATTACTATTAAATCCGCATCCGCGAAGTCTCGCCCAAGTGAAAACATGGAATCATCGTATTTTCCTGCATTTTTCAAATCCTCTCGATGATTTATGAACTCTTCATCTACGATAGGGAATTTTACATTTTCCAGTTTTACTTCCTTTATTTCGCCTTCGAGAGTAGCAAGCAGCTGCTTAGCTAATCTGAGAGTTCTTGATTCCTTGCGAACACAGGCATTAACAAATAGAATCATAGGATACTCCTTTCTTTTGATTGCTTTTCTATACGTTATTATCCAATTTTCTTCCAGTCGGATCGATCCAGAAGATAGTCAGTGACAGATTCCTTTAATTCCTTTTCAAAATCTTCCTTTGTGACGTCTTTATCCATAACTTTATATTCCGGAATGTTCGATTCAGAGTCAGAATTTGAAAATTCTTCCTGGACAAAAAGGTGATTTACAGGTTCTTTCTCTCCTGCCGATTGATAACAGTAGATATCATAAGATATCTGGTCACCGTAATCATATTCCTCAACCATCAGGCCGTTTTTAAGCGGATAACTATAGCAGATCGCTTCTACACTGTCACTGTACCAGCAGACAATTTTTCCATCTGCATAATGAAATACAGAATTAAAAGCGCCCGGATCATCTTCCATCTGAATCAGAAGCTCGTCTGTTTTATCGCCATCAAGGTCCAAAAATGTGTACTCATAATCAAAAGCTTCTTCGGAAAATTCAGGGACAAACCATTGATCCTTTGATGAATCAAGAAGACTGGTATCTCCTGATACAAACTTTTCAAAAGCTTTATGGGCAACATCGTTTTCATTGCTTGTCTGATTTTTTAATGGCCCGCAAGCCGCTAATAAGCTGAGGCCAAGTATGCCTGTTGTTATAAGTTTAATTCTTTTCATTTTTTCTCCAGTATATTACATATTATCCTTCACTTTTACCGCGATAATTCTTCCCTGAGCGCGAAGAGCCCCCTCTGATTCCACAGTGAAAACGGTATTTTTCTCAAACATTCCTATTGCGAAGCCCATTTTAAGAAACCAAGGCATATCTTTATAAGCTTCAAAGCTTGTTCTATCTAGGAATTCCTCTACAGATATTTCCTCAACATATCCATAAGGATTGGCAATAACCACTTTGTCATTTGGAATATCTAAGCCGGTTATCAGTGAGTAATGAAGGGTCCATTCGTCTCCATAAAGAGCTGCCCACTCGAAAGGAACAGGAATACCATTAGCCAGATTATTGTAGACAGCGTCGATAAGTTCAGTATTTTTCATGTACTTATGAATGGTGGTTTTGTATTCCGGGAACTGCTTGTTCATTTCGGCACAAAAAGCTTCTCCCGTTGAGGTTATTACTTTTCCATAATCAGAAAACAGACTTTCCTCAGTAACATTTTTGCCACTCCATGTACTGAACATTTCTATTACGGCATATCCACAGGAAATATCCTGTTTTATGACTTCAACACCATCTACAGATACCGGTGTTGAATACTTGCTATCCTGAAAAATGGATGAATAATCATCTAATATTGCTGATGTCCTTATTTTTAAGCTTACTAAAGCGATGATAACTATTGTGAAAAAGAGTGCAATTATGCTCAATATTACGATTGGTATTTTTGCGTGTTTATTTTTTTTCATTCCATCTCCGTTATGTATTTAGCTGATTTTTTTCTGGTTATTTAGATTTTTGATCTGCGAAGTAATGTTTTTTTGCATAAGCAAAATGTTTATTATAGCTTTTGATAGCCGCTTTCCCTGCAGGGCTATCAGGTTCACTCATGTCAAAGGCATGATATAACCCCTCATATACATCAACTTTAGCAGGTATTCCTGCGGCTTTAAGGTTGTTGATATATGTAAGGGTTTCGCAATAGAAGGGTTCTGTGGTACATACAAAGGTATATGCCGGTGGAAGCCCTGAGTAATCCTTTTGTCTTGCGGGAGCAGCGTAAGGCGATACTTCCTTTTTGGCATTTTTTCTGAGATAAACAGCCCATGCCTGGTGGTTTCTTCTGGTATTCCAGACCTTTGCATGATTATCTCTGGAACTATCCGTATCGAAATTGTCGATCATAGGATAAAGTGGCATCTGGAATGCAATATTAACCTCTCCTTTGTCCCTTGCGTACATTGAAATAGCAGCAGCCAGGCCACCGCCCGCGCTCTCGCCTCCGACCATTATCTGACTTGGGTTTATACCAAGCTCCCTTGCATGTTTTTTCATATACAAAAGAGCTCCGTAGCAATCCTTAAGAGCCGTCGGATAAGGGTGGAACAAGGATAAATGATAGCCTGGAGCTATTACAACTGCGCCATGGTTTCTTACAAGATCGGCAGCTCTGCCTATGTAGGCCATTTCTTTCATTCCGGTCATGTAACCACCGCCATGGATCCACAGTACTCCGGGCGCATTCTTGGGTTTAGATATGGGCTGCAAAATAAGGAGCGGAACTCTAAGACCATTAACTCTTATTGATGTTCTTTTGCTTCGTATACCTTTAGTATTAAATCTATACATAACAGTTCCTCATGAATATTGTCCCGATTATGCTTCTTTTGCCACAAAACCGATTATCATAGCTATTATGAGTATAGGGAATGCCAGGTAAAGCAGTCCACCAACAACCATTGCTATAAGAATAAACGGCAAAAATACAATATAGAAAGCTATCTTTATTATGCTCCATGAGAACTTAAAAGCAAATCCTATGAGCTTTCCAACCATGCCAAGTAAGCAAATGTAAAAAATAAATGTCAGTAACATGTTCATCACCATCCTTTTATGAATAAACAAGTGTTTTTGTTTATGTTTATATTCTACATACAAACTGTTATCTGTTATATATTATATAGAGAAAAAAACAAGACCTTATTTCCCTTTTGGGGAGAAATATGGTCGTTACATAAAAAATCAAGTAGAATCTCAGGGTACTCCTTCTGTAAACTCTGGAAGATTCCGCCTACTGCAACCCTGCATTCTACAGGCCCCATGCCTGAACTAATCTGCATTATCATCACGCATTACCTCCCTTGTAGTTATATATAGGCTTGAGGATCTTTGTGATGTCCACAGTTTCTGCTACGGCATCCTTGATGTAATCGATATTCCTGTATGCAAAAGGTGCTTCATCCAGTGTGTCCTTGCTGATGCAGCTTGAATAGATGCCCTTCATGGATGACTTTAACTCGGATACTGTATGGGATTTTAAGGTCTGTTCCCTTGAAGTAAGCCTTCCGGCACCGTGCGGTGCAGAACAGTTCCACTCTTCATTTCCCTTTCCTTTTCCAAGAATCACGCCATCTCTCATATTGATGGGGATGATTACATCTTCATTTTTCCTGGCGGAGATAGCGCCCTTTCTAAGGATGGGCTCATTTCCATCAAAGTCTGCGTAATTGTGGATGCATGAATGGATTTCCTGACACTTCCATTTCATTCCCTTAGCAATTTCTCTTATGATAATACTGCGGTTCAGGTCGGCGTATTCCTGGACTACTGCTATGTCATGCAGATAGTCTGAGAGGAGTTCATCGGTGAGATATGTAAGTTCAAAGGGAATATCCTCTTTTCCGTGCTTCTTAAGGTACTCATGGCCTTCACTCATGTAGTACTCTGCCACTTCTTTTCCAAGATGACGGCTACCGGTATGAACTATGAGGTATCCCTCGCCATCATCATCTACATCAATCTCAATGAAGTGATTTCCACCGCCCAAGGTTCCCAGGCTGAGCATGGCCTTCTCATATCTTATGTGCTCAGCGCAAAGAAGCTCTGCAAGGTCAAAGTCTGCAGCCTTGGAATGCGCTGTACTTCTAATACCAAAGCCCACCGGCACATTCTCTCGGATCACGGTATCAAGCTTCTGAAAATCCTTTCTTACCTTTCCAATCTTTACCATGCTCATTCCACATCCGATATCAATGCCCAGAAGTGCAGGAATTACCGCATCTTTTACTATCATGGTAAGTCCGATGGGACCAACCTTTCCCGGATGAACATCCGGCATTACTCTAATATTGCTGCCCTTGGCAGCCTCAGTGTCACAGATCATCTTTATCTGTGCGATGGTATACTGATCCACGTTTCCATCAGACTCATCTCCAATGCACATGATCATGGCATCTGAGTATTTTCCATTTATTTGTATCAAAACAAACCCTCCGTGTGGTGTCTTAGCAAAAATGCGCGCAAAAACCTTCCAAAATGTTGATCAGTCCAGCTTTTTCGTTAATCGCTCTAGTGAATCCGGGTCAATCGTAAGTACGTTTGACGAAAAGATTGCCTTTACAATCCAGAATAAAATCACAAGCACAAGTATCGGGATGATGCATGTAGTAACCAGCATTACTGCGAGGGTTTCAAGGAGACTGCTAAGAAAAGAAGTGACCTTGTCCACGGTATTGCTGGTTATTGATGTAAGCTCGCTGAATATTCCACCCTCTGCTTCTCCTTCGATATCCAGGTCATTGTACTCTTCAACTGCAGAATTTACGCTGTCAGCCTGTGTTTTATAAACCATGTCAGATAGCTTGACACTTGCAGGGACAATTATGAAAATGATAAGTCCTAAAAAGGCGATCTTTCCTGCAACGTTGTACCACGTCTTTTTTCCAAATAATACCGCTGCGCATATAACTATGCAGGCTGCAGGTATAAGAACCGAAAATGCTATGTAACCTGACAGGCTTATAAGGAATTTTTCAAGGTAAAGTGCGCTGAGTATCACCATGAAATACTTTGCAAGCTCCGCGAGCTGTTCAGCAATAGGTGTGCACATATCCCCCGGAAGGAGTGAAAGTGTTGCGGAGGTTCCTGCAGCACCTGCAGAGAGAGTCATTACGGTTGATATCTTTTCATCCGTCTGCTCTATGGAATGCTTGTGGTTAGCGGGATCGCCGGCCCATGGTGCTATTTTTGTAAAAGAAATAACTGCTATAAGTAAAAAGAATGCTATTAGCGTCGCTTTCTTAAGATTCATTGCTATCCCTCCATTCAAAACTTATGTCATACCCCGATGCCTGCGGGAAATTACCTATGAAGTTCCTGATAAGGCTCTCTGCCTGATCATCTGAGCGCTCGAGAATACCGTTTTCAAGGGCTTTTGCCTTTGCAGCCTCTTCAAATTCTGCAAGGGACATGTTGTAATCTTCAAGCTTTATCGGATTCCAAAGAGAATCCTTCTCAGAGTATATCTTAAATGTGTCTTTATCTATCGTTGTCGCCTGTATCTCAGAATGAGGAAGCTCTACTGTCAGGTGCTTTTTGTCTTCATCCTTGGAAATCGTGATCTTTTCAAAATCAATTCCGGCCATTACTTTCCCATCA
This sequence comes from Butyrivibrio sp. XPD2002, assembly GCF_000423945.1. GTDB lineage: Bacteria > Bacillota > Clostridia > Lachnospirales > Lachnospiraceae > Butyrivibrio. The sequence continues at coordinate 86,087 of NZ_AUIY01000018.1, forward strand.
TAGCTGTAAACAAATCCCGACTCTGACGGAATGAATTTGAATATCTTCGTCTCCTTGGTATAGTTCTCCACCTGTGTGAAGTAGTATTCCTGCGTCATGAGGATACCCATATTTGCAAGGCCGTCCTGTATTGTCTCCGTGCTGATGGAAACAAGTACTTTATCCTCTTTGTCTTTCATTGCGGTAATTGGAGTGTTCTCCTCAGAAGTATCCGTGGAAGCGGATTTGTCCTTATAATAGCCTGCCATAAGAAATATCATTGCAATGATAGCAATGGCTATGAAACCTAAGCTGACATATTTTCTAGTCTGTTCTGATACGTTCATCATGTTGTCCTTTCTGGTTAGATTTTAATGTAAATTTAAGATTCTCGAAACCGACTTTTAACATGTAACTGCTATTGTTAGCTTATGGATTTATGCATGCATTTTTCCTGTTGTAACACCATTTTTCCACCAAAACAGGAGGTCATGGCTTATGAAAACAAAGAGAATCTTGTCATTATTTTTATGTGCTGCATTTATTATGATCACATTTACAAACAAAGTAAATGCCTCTTCTCCCGCAGCCGACATTGATACTATCGAAGAGGACGCATCCTCCACACCTACCATAGACCCAAATAATTACACCCTTGATGAATTGAATACCTATACAGAGACATTGATCAGTAACAAGTGGGGCAAAGACCAATTCCAATTTCGAGTTTATGAAGATTGCGTAGTTATTGATTTATGGGGCGATGGTATAGCTGATTTTGCTGAAATGGCCAAAACCAATGCTGAATATAAAGATCTTTGGGATAGCACCGTTGAGAGCATGCGAGATATGAGCGAGCTCTTTTACGGCCAATATTCCAATTTTGACATGGATACCTATGTATATGTTCTAAATGATAAAAATCTCGATAATGTCCTTATCATGACAATGGATGGTGTTAGAATTTTTGACTGTGTAAACGATGATGAAGATACAGGGGTAACAATCGACATGACCAGAATGCGATTCAGATAATACAGATTTCGATATTTGTAATTAAAAGAGGAGGGTGCAACTAACCCTCCTCAATTTTTCGCATTTAACTTAAAAAAGGTTCCAGCACTCGCCAGAACCTTTAGATACAATAAATTAGTCTTTTATCTCTATGCCCTTTTCTTCCATATACATCTGTGACAGATATACTGGGCCTTCCCACCATATTTTCAGATCAGTATCATATAAAAGCTTACATGTCTTTGACTGCAGAAAATCTGCGAGTATGTCATTTTCAGGCATATCTAGTTTGCTAGAAAGCTCTTCTACTGTCATGGCTATGAGCGAATCGACGGTATAATCAAGCATATCCTTTGTAATTACTTGTTCAGCCATATCTTTTCTCCTTGAACAAATTCAAGTGCACTTAATGCTTTATCAGATCTGAAGCAAAACTGGTCTTTTAACCTTTCAGGAAGAAGTCTTCCAATACACAATGAATCCGCTTCATCACTTCCAACCTCACCAAAAGCTCCATTTGAAAGATCAGGTTTACTCACTTCGCAGTAACTACCATGGTAAAGGGTCATTCCATTATCAAGCTTTATCATTATCTCCAAACCCCTTTCTTGTAAGGTAGTCATTCACGTCATAAAAGACAGCCTCATCCCCTTCACAATGGAATATGCCAAAACCTTTTTCTATGTAGCCAAATACATCGTATTTTTTAAAGATGGCTCCTATCTTACCAATAGGAAGATTCCATTTTTCAGAAGCAAGCCGCGCAATTCGTGTCTGCATGAATACTATCTGCATTCTTTCTGACATATCTTATCCTTTCAAGATTGCTATTTGTCCAATTAATTTTATCACAAAAGAGTTCTGATAGTGGCTGATCATTTCGTGTTATGACAATTATTCTTGGACAATCTGTCAATTCCCTAAAAATGTTGCAGCACCAATATTGTAAACACTGATTGTTTGTCCAAACAGTTCAGCTTTTTCAGAAGTGACTTCCCCTTTTTCTACCCTTATTGCACCATCTATCAGTTTATCTACTATTGAGAATTCAACTGGACAGGTACCATGGCAGGGATAGATATTCTTTATATCCGGTGCATGTTGCTTAAGTCTTTTAAGGCTATGAATATAGGCACTCATGTTTCTCATGGGACCAAACATGAAGATCCTGCCATCCTGAATGGGATCGCCACTGAAAAACGCTCCGCTATCTTTATCAAGGAGTCCTGTACTCCCAGGAGTATGGCCGGAAAGTGCTATTGCAACAAGCTCTCTTTCTCCAAGATTGATAACGTCGCCATCGTAAACAGGTATGATATTCTGCCAGGTATAGGATTTATCGTAATTTACGAGCTCTGCCGGGTTAATCATGACTTCATCAAACTCATCATTACTTCCTATATGGTCAATGTCCGTATGTGTATTGAACAGACCTATCGGCAGTTCTGTTATCTCCTGCGCCAGCTCTTTGGCATTTCTTGTCTGCATTCCGCTGTCGATAAGAAGTGCCTTCGCCTTACCAATTACCAGGAAAAACCTTACTCCCTCTTCATCATACTGATAAGTATTGTCATCTATCTTTTTCCAACCCATAATACCCTCCCGTTTGTTGCTTGGTCTAACTTCCTCTTATTATACAGAAAAATCCTCCTGCCAGCAGCATTTATACTGGTTTCAAGGGGCTTAAACTTGCTCTGGGCTACGCGCCATACTAACAATAAGGACTTTTGACAAGTAGGACTATCCCTTATAATCCGAGCCTACGTGACATTACTGATTTGGCAGCATTCCTCGCGTATTGGCGCGCCCATACCCCATAATACAAAAAAAGGAGCCATGACAAAAGCCACAGCTCTTAATAGCAAGTATGATATTATTCAATTCCTGACGCCCTTCATTAAGAGCCCAGCAAAAGCAACAAAATAACCATCATCAAATATAACTCACTGTCTCTGACAAAGGCTTCCTGCTATTATGATTGTCCAGCGGACCCGCGCCCTCGGCAGCATATCCAAGATCAAGAAGCATAAGGATTTCTTCATTTTCAGGAAGACCGAGATCTTCAGCAAGCTTGTCAGGGTCAAAGAAATTGAGCCAGCAGCTGTCAACGCCCTCATCATATGCTGCAAGCATCAGATGTGTTGCAACAATGGATGCATCTTCTATACCGGAATCTCTTTTCTCACCCGGATATGTAAAAACATTGTTCTTATCAAAAGCGACAGCAAGAACTGTAGGTGCGCCGTATCTGCAGGGTGTTGCCTTGTCAATCTTGGCAAGTGCTTCCTCAGACTCAATGACATAAATGTGCTGCTCCTGAAGATTCTTTGCAGTAGGTGCAAGTCTTCCTGCCTCGAGGATATTATTAAGTCTTGCTCTGTCTATTTTTCTTTCACTGTACTTCTTGCATGAGTAACGATTTTTAACTACTTCCTTAAACTCCATCTTTATCCTCCTGCTTTTTGTGCTTAGTTCTATTAGATTGCATGCAATATATAGTGATATATTAAAGCACTTTTAGAATTAAATCAATACTATTATGCAGGTCTTCCTTCACATTGATATAGCTTCTCAAAAAAACACCTTGAGCGCACTCATCATCATGTATATATTCTTTGATATCTTTAGAAAGCCTTTTCCGTTTTCTTGTAGCCATTTAAGTTCCCCTTATCTTCACTTAGCATTTTTCTCGCTGTAAACAGCATGGTTATAAAGCATGCCATTCCACCCACAACGTTACTTACAGGCTCCGCAGCAAACACTCCGTCCGTTCCCAGGTGGAAAATGTAAGGCAGTGCGTAGGTCAGAGAAACCACGATAACAGCCTTTCTGAACAATGAAAAGAATATCGCATGCCCTTTTCGTCCAAGAGATTTGAACACAACCTGGCCTGTATGCTGGAACGTCATGAAAATGAAGGTCGAGAAATACAGGTTAAACGCAGGTACAGCGTCCATAAGAATCGTAGTGTCCGAGCTGAATATTCCGATGACCTTCGCAGGGAAAATCCTTATGAAAAGCCATACGATTACAGAATAGCCAAAGTCCAGAATAAACATCAGCAAAATGGCCTTCTTTACCCTGTCATATCTTCTCGCACCGAAGTTGAAGCTTATTACAGGGGATGAGCCCTCTGTTATAGCAATGATCGGCGTTTCAATCATCTGCCTTGCGCTGTTTACGATTGTCATGATGGAGATGTAGATGTCTCCGCCCACGTCTGCCAGAACATTGTTGCAGCATATCTGCACAAGCGCATTTGTAAACTGCATCATAAATGCGGCCATTCCAAGACCTACGATATTGAGGATTCTTGCGCCGCTTCGCATTACCTGATCGAACCTTAAAATGCTTACAGGAATACTTATCTTTTTTCCGAAAATGAATTTAAGAACATACGCTGCGGAAAGTGCCTGGGATATTACAGTAGCAATCGCAGCGCCTTCAATGCCCATACCAAGCGCAAAAATGAAAATGGGGTCAAGTACAATATTGGCCGCTGCGCCAACAATAACAGTTGTCATTCCTACAAGTGAAAATCCCTGGGCATTTATGAACGGATTCATGCCGGTGGCGATCATCGAAAACGCCGTTCCGATCATGTAAATCCTAAGATAAGGCAGGGCGTAAACCAGAGCCTCGCTTGATGCTCCAAACAGCCTCAGAATCGGCTCTCCGAACAACTCTCCAATCAGGAAAAGTGGCACAGATGTTGCAATCAGCAGAAAAAATGAAGTGTTCTGAATAGCTGCGGCCTCTTCCTTTTCGCCCTTTCCTCTAGCCATTGAGAAAAGCGGAGCGCCGCCACTTCCGTACATATTTGTAAAAGCCGTGACCAGAATAACTATGGGGAAGCACAGTCCCACTGCTCCAAGAGCCGCCGTTCCGATCAGCGGAATTCTGGCGATATAAATCCTGTCCACGATGTTATATAAAAGGTTCAGAATCTGTGCAACCAGCATCGGAAGCGCTGTTGCCAGAATAATGTTCAAAGTTCTGCCGTTTTTAAAATCAATCTGTTTCATTTCCCAATTTGCCTGCCATTATAGATATTTCTCCATGTTTTCGAAGATGACCTCGTATGCATCACTCCACATATGAATGCCATCAATCGTATACTCCTCCTTGGTTCTGCCATTTTCATCTGTCAGACCATCGTTTACATCGATATAATTATACCCAAACTCCTTAGCCAGCTCTTCCACTGCCTTGTTGGCTTCATCAAGTCTCTCCATACGAAGCTGCACTGCCTTAAGAGCACCCGGCCAGGCCTCATTTGCGGCGACCGCATCATTTACGGGATAATATGCCATCATGAAAACTTCAGCATCGGGAAGTCTCTTCTTGATATTGTTAAGAACCTCCCTATAATCAGAAATCAGCTTTTCCTTAGTTTCTTCAGGTATGCTTATATCATTAGTACCTATATTAATAAAAATTTTTGAAGGTTCAAGAGCAAAAATCTGTTCATCCAATGCCTTAAGCATCTCAGGGATAGTGTATCCGCCTATTCCCCTGTTATAAATTATTTTGTTCATTCCGTGATTTAGCATGATCTCCTGTATAGGAAACTGCTCCATCAGCGATGAACCTGTAAAAAGTATCTCACCCTTTTTCACGAATTTATTAAGATGCCTGTATCTTATAACCTTGTCATCCTTCTCTTTTTGAAAAAAATCCTTTGCAATATCCTTTTCTCCTGCCATTTTTATCCTCCTGTTTTTCTATTACAAAATGCATAAAAACAGACTGCCAATAATATAGATACAGTCTGTTTTCATCTTTACTTTATGGATTTCACACTCTCTTTTTCCACGATATGTCCGGTAACTATATGAACATGCTGATCAACAGTTTTGCCCTGAAGTAGGCTTTCTACAATAGAAATCGTTCTGTCGACCATCTGCTTCATGTCTACTTCATAGGTAGTTATTTTCACATCGCAAACGCCCGGGAAAATAAAATTATCATATCCAACCACGGAGATATCATCCGGAACATTATAGCCCTTCTCCTCCAGCTTTTTTATAAGCTCGCCTGCAGTCAGATCGCAGTTACATACGAAGGCTGTGGGCATTTTTGAAGGGAGCTTAAACTTGTGCGCTTCAAAAATAATACCTGTATCCTTGTCTCTATCCTCTATAATCCGGTCTTTTCCGGGAGTAATTCCGTGCTCCATCATGGCCTTAAGATATCCAAGATATCGGTCAGTTATTGATGCAGTTTGTAAAAGCGATCCCACAAATGCGATGTCTGTATGTCCTTTTTCGAATAAATAGTTTGTCAGATAATAGGATCCATAAAAACTGTCCGATATTACGGACTGCATCTCCTGGTTCTCATCGTTAAAATCGAGATAAACCGTGGGAACAGATACATTTTTCTTAAGAAAAGCGCAGTATTCCTTTGAAAATTCGCCAAGCAGAATAAGCGAAGATACCCTCTTCTCACGAAGCATATTTGACAGTATCAGCTCATCCTCCATATTGTAGGTGATGACCTCCAGCATGCTGTAGCTCTGCATATCTGAAATCTTGGCTGACAGCATCTGATACATCTGCAGATAGAAGGAATTGTACTTGCTGAAATGCTTCTCATGAATAAGAATACCAATATTGTAGCCTGCGCCTTCACTAGTCTCCTTCACAGAGGCCGAGGGCTGCTTGTAGCCGAGCTCGTCAGCAAGCTTAATTATCTTTTCTCGCATCTGCTCGCTTACACCCTTTTGTCCTGACAACGCCTTTGAGACTGTTACAACGCTTACGCCCACTTTTTCGGCTATGTCCGCTAATTTAACTGACTTTGCCATTATCTGACTCCTTATAAATTCATGTTCTGTTTAGCTAAAATATAAAACAATTGATTAATTTAGTCAATAAATTAGCTTAAATTTTATGGCATACATTTTCCACAGTAACTATATTTGACCAGACGCCTTTACCGCTTTCATTGCAAGCCCTTAATCTATAGGAATAAGTCTGGCCATCAACCGCGGTAATATCATTAAAGCCGGGAATGCAATTTATACAGTCCACACCGTCAACTTCAATGTTTTTTCCGGAATCAAAAACGTATTCCTTTTCGCCGGCTACTGTTGTCCAACCGAATTCATCTGCGGTTTCGCTTACTCTTCCATTCGCTCTTTGAATCTCATAGTAGGCGCCTCCAACAACTCCTCGCCATTTGATATCTGCCACATTCCCATTTTCAAAGCTGTCCTCGTATAAAACCGGTGCTTCTTCAGTTTCAGGCCCAGGTATCGGTATCAGCCTTGCTTCTTCATAAGTATCTGCCTTACCATTTGCTATCTGTGCATAGGCATAAATACTTCTGACGATCTCTGTTTCACCATAATAATCGCCTGCGGGAAATCCCGGCCAGTGATAGGAAGCCCAATATCCATCCTCATCATGAAAATAGAAGCCAAAGCCATCCTTATGGGCTCTAAGGCTCCACATCATTACTCCGTTCGCATGATGTATGCGCGCCTGCTCAAATACCTTGATGCAGGGATCTGCTTTAATATAGGTTCCAAATTCCCCGAGAATATAGGGCTTTCCGGCTTCTTCATGAACTAGCTCCGTTTCATCTGCACACCTTTTTGCAAAGTCGCCTTCATAATAGTGTGCTCCCAGAATATCTGCGGGGTTCCCGGCACTTCTGCTTCTTTTTGTAGTGGACATTCTGCCGTCAAGAACCAGGTGATTACTGTCTAAACACTTGATAAAACTAATTATGTCCTTTGTCCACTCAGACAGCTCTTCATCATGTAAATCCTGACATTCCGGATTGCCGCCGAGCTCATTTCCTGTCTCCCAGCAAAGGATAGCCTTATCATCCTTGTACTTAATTCCTGTTACGGAATTTTCTCTTTCAAGCACATGGGCTATCATCTGCTTAAACAGATCTCTTGGCTTTTCTTCAGTGTAGAATTTCCACGCCCACTGATAGAAGGTGCCTCTTATGGGTGACTCACCCTCTGATAATCCTGCGAGCCAGACATAGCTCTCCATGCCGCCTACCCAGTGCCAATGATCCACGAAAGGAATGATCAGTCTGATTCCGTATTCGTTGCAGACAGCAAGGAGATTATCGAGCTCATTAAGCGCATCCTCGTTGAATATGAGCTTTCCGTTTTCATCCACTCCCTTTACGTAGGCCCATTTGTCATTATGTCCGTTAAAAACAGGGATTACATAGCTTCTTGTTACATTTCCGCCCATGGTTTTTATAGTCTTAATAGCGTTTCTCTGCTCCCAGGGCTTATCGCTTGTGGCCTGGGGATAGTTGAGCGAAACAAACTTAAGCTCTTTATCCCCATCCATAAGCCTTGTACCACTTCTGGTTATAAAATTTTCAAATACACTTTTCACCAATCATCCTCCATATCCTTGTTGTTATTTGACAGCTCCGTCCGTTACGCCGCTGATTATGTATTTTTGGAGGAAAACATATATGATTATCGTCGGTACAGCTACAAGTATTATTGCTGCAGACATAAGTGGCCATTCAGCAAGCTTATCTCCGGAGAAGGAATACAAGCCTGTAGCCGCAGTTTTTACCTTGGGCATATACATATACGGTGTAAAGAAATCATTGTAAATTCCCAGCATTTTTAGTATGACTGTCGTTGCGATCGCCGGCTTAAGCTGAGGAAGAATGATCTTATAGTAGATCTGAATCCTGCTTGCGCCATCTATCCTCGCACTTTCATCAAGGGCCTTCGGAATCTGATTTATAAACTGAATGAAAATATAAATCTGCATGATATCCGTTCCTATGTACAGGATGATTCCGGCAAGCAACGAATTATAGAGTCCAAGGGCTTTGATGATCTGAAAAGTCGCTATTGTTACTGTCATTCCGGGAATGAAGGTCGGCACCAGGAATGCCATATATACTATCATTTTGCACTTGAAGTCATATCTTGAAAGTATGTATGCAACCATGGTTCCGAATAAAATGGCAAGCGGTACGCTTATAACCACCAGAATCCCGGTGTTTATAAAGCCTGTGACAAAGTTTCCTTCATTAAAGGCTCTTATGTAATTCTGAACATTAAACAGATTTTCAGGGATCGAGTAGACACCCTTCATCATGTACTCATCATTCGATTTAAGGGATACGTTAAGTATGATGAAAAGCGGTGCGAACACGCCTATTACGCCAATACTCAGAAGCAGATATATGAAAAATCTGCCCAGCTTATTATTTACAATAAAGGGAGAGGATGGAATATCTTTCATTTTTATCTTATGCATTTTCTTTATCCTCTTTTAATAACACTCTCTGAACCAGCACCAGGAGCATGATGATCATAAGCAGTATCACACCCATGGCTGCGGCTTTTCCATACTTGCGGTAATTATATGCAAGCTCAAGCGACTTACTGATAAATGTTGCGGTTCTTCCGTTAGGGCCGCCCTTCGTAATGAGGAAGGGCTCGAAGTACACCTGAAGCGCTCCATTCAAGCTAAGTAGGAGCGATACCTTGAGCATACTTTTTATATTAGGAAAAGTGATATATGCAAGAGTTCCGAAGAATCCCGCACCATCTATCCTCGCTGCTTCAAACACTTCACTGGGGATGGACTGTAGGGCAGCCACGTAGATTACCATGGTATACCCTACATATTTCCAAAAACTAATGAAGGACAAAGCAAAATTCGTCATGTATGAAGTGCTGATAAAATGTACCGCATTTATCCCCAGTGCCTCCAGGATGAGGTTTACCGGTGAATTGCTGTAGTCATACATATAATTGAACATGAAGGCTACAGCCACACCGTTTATAATATATGGCATGAAAAGGACTGCCCTGAAGGTGGTTTTCATTCTGATGTTGCTGTTGAGGAGAACTGCCAGGAATAAGCCCGCGAACTGCTGCAAAATCGCAGTAAGTACATAAGCCATATTGTTGGAAAAGGTGCTGAACAGCTCTTTTTGTCCGAGAATATCCTTATAATTTCTCGTCCCGATGTACTTCAGATTCGGGCTCATTCCGTTCCAGTCCGTGAAGCTAAGCTGTATAAGCTTAGCCAGGGGATAATATGAAAATAATGCCAGCAAAATCATTGGGATGAATAAAAATCCCACAATTATAATTCTGTCTTTTGCTTTTGAACTCATCTCTTAATTTCCTTCTACCCAGTTAGGACGCTCCGCTGCCCACTTTGCATTCCAATCATCCACAAGCTGCTGTGCCTTGGCATCATCTTCCTCCATAACGTATGTAAGGAAGAACTGCTGGCCATCGAGCTCGATTGCATTTCTGATGTTACTGAACGCAGCGGTTCCTAAAATAGGTGAAAGGGGCTCCACACCGTAGCTAAGAAGTTCTGCAACAAAAGGATCCTCTACAGCGATATTCTTGTTTGAAGGAATATCTGCATCTGAAACGGGGTTATTAAGCATATAGGAAAGGAATGCCTTTGCAAGCTCGGGAGACTCTGTATCCTTTGAAATTCCCCACTGTTTTCCTGATCCGGCCTTGATATTCTTAGCTCCGGGGAAGGGGAACATTCCGATATCCTCAGCATTTGCGCCAAGCTCTACAAACTGTTCAGGGAGCCATGTCTCTGAATAATGCATTGCTACTCTGCCCTGAGCCAGATCAAGCTTGAACTGATCCCAGTTAGCTGACATAATGTCTTCCTCCAGCTCACCCTTCTTGTAGAGATTTCTTACAATATTCATGGAATCGAGCATTACGTCATCGTAGATTTCATCCTGCTCTGCGTATTTGTTCTCACCGCGCTCATCACCTGCTGTCAGGTTTACTTCGCCCCATCCGCACCATGCATAAATCGGCCAGATATCCTTAAAAGCTGTTCCCACAGGTGTAATTCCTGCTTCCTTGAGCTTGTCGCAGTCTTCATAGAATTCATCCACAGTCTTGGGAACGTTCTCAATTCCTGCGTTTTTAAAAGCCACCTTGTTGTAGATCATTCCACAGTAGGAAACTGTCAGCGGAAGAACATAGAGATTACCGTCCGAGCCGCGGCCATTTTCATAGAAAAGTATGTCGTCAGCAGTAAAATCGAGATCATCTATAGGCAGGAAATAATCTGCATAAGTATCCTGGTTAATAGGATCAACCACATAGAACAGGTCCGGTGCTTCACCACCGGCAATTCTTGTAGGAATCACATCGTCGTATTCCTTGATGGTCTCAAACTCTACTGTAGTTCCGGGATTCTCCTCCATGAACTTAGCAGCGTAGGCGGCAAAATCCTCTTCCAGATCAGTTCTGTTACTTGCTACCACGATTTTGCCTGTAAGCTCAGGCTTTGCAACTTCTCCGGTACTGTTTGCTGTTTCGCTCTCAGTAGCTGTATTACCGGCCTCAGTTACTCCGATTTCTTCCTTCTTCTCGCTGGCGCATCCTGCCAGTGTACTTAATGACATGGCCGCTGTAAGGCCAAGTGCTATTAGCTTTTTCATCATAACCCTCCAATGCTTCTCATTCTTGATTGTTTAATTATTTACCTAAATTTAGTTGCAACTGTTGGTATTATGATAGTTAAATTTACTTTGTTTTTAAATAGCACCATTTTGGATTTATGTGCATATCTTTAGCTATGTGCAAAATTCCTGTATTCATTTGGAGACATGTGGAATTTCTTCCTAAAAGCCCGGCCAAAGCTGGGTGCATCCTCATAGCCCACGGCATTTCCTATTTCATAGACCTTGAGCCTTGGATCCTTCAAAAGTTCAATAGCCCGCTCCATCCTTACCTCAAACACATAATCTGAGAATTTCATTCCGGATTTGAGCTTAAATAGGTTGCTGAAATATGATGGATTAAGGTCAACTAACGCAGCCACATTCATAAGGGAAAGAGACTTTTCATAGTTGGTCCTTATATAGCTCTGGGCCATCTCTATTTTGGATATATATGTCTTCATTCTTACTCCTGATGTAACGCTTCCAGATTTTTCCTAATGAGATCACATCTCTGTCTTACGCAAAGAACTGATCTGCCCGGATCCTCCGGTGTGTTGAAAACGTAGTCAATAAGCTTGTTCACGGTTGTTGTGGCAACATGCATCCTTGTATCGGATGACGCATAATAGATGAAAACTTCACCCTTTTCATTGACTATGGCGCCATTTGTGAATACCACATTTGACACATCTCCGACTCTTTCCTCGCCTCTCGGTCCGATTAAAAGTCCGGAGGGCTCAGCGATCACCTTAGACGGGTCATTAAGGTCCGTTGCGAATGCATAGATAACATATCTAAGTCCAGCTGCGGTATTTCTTACTCCATGTGCGATATGAATCCAGCCCCTGTCTGTCTTTATCGGGGTTGCGCCGGCACCGTTTTTAGCCTCTGTGATAGTGTGATATTTCCTGAGACTGGTCATCTTCTCTTCGTCTATAACAGCATGGGTTATGTCGTCGCACAGGCCAAAGCCGATTCCGCCGCCACTTCCTGTCTCAATGAAATCGTCCATGGGCCTTGTGTAAAAAGCGTATTTGCCATCAACAAACTCAGGATGCAGCACCACGTTTCTCTGCTGAGGAGAATTAAGTGTCACAAGATTGGGAAGCCTCTCCCAGCTCTTAAGATCCTTGGTTCTGACAATCCCCGCAGCAGCCACAGCCGCTGAAAGGTCTGAGGAAGCTTTATCCTTACTTTCTGAGCAAAATACTCCGTATATGTATCCATCTTCATGCTTGGTGAGTCTCATATCGTACACATTGGTCTCCTCCGGGCAGACATCCTCAAGAAGTATCGGATAATCCCAGAATCTGAAGCCATCTACTCCGGTGCTGCTCTCAGCAACTCCAAAGAAAGACTTTCTGTCATTTCCCTCGATTCTGGCGATCAGATAGTACTTTCCATCAAGATAGATCGCGCCGGAATTCATCACTGCATTTATTCCAAGTCTTTCCATGAAATAAGGGTTTGATTCCTTTACCACATCATATCTCCAGGTGATAGGCGCATGATCCCTGGTAAGCACGGGATTCACATATCGGTCAAATAAGCCATTATAAAAGTCGGACTTATTGTTCTTTAGCTCTATCAGCTTATTTTGCTTCTCAAGTTCCACATAGTAGTTTTCATGTATCATTGTTTTCTCTCCTTCATCCAAGTATTTTCATAAGTTCAAAACACATTCTTCCGTTGTGATACGGGCATTTCCAGGGCTCAACTATGGGTTTCTTTGAAGGTGTACCGTCAGGACTGACCTCCCAGAACCACTCTGAGCCTTCTCTTTTATCTATCAGAGACTCCTCCACAAAATCCCATAGGGTCTCCGCGCCTTTAAGATATCTGGTGTCCTCTGTTTTCATAAACGCATTCACAAAGCCTACCATGGCCTCAGCCTGAACCCACCAGATTCCGGTCTCATCGACAACGCCGTTCTCGCATTCATTTACAAAATACCTTCCGTTAAAGGCCTTTTCGTAGGTTTCCGCTGCCATTTCAAGTGTTATCTTTTTTATGTCATCAAGAACTTCCTTTGTTAACGCATTCTCTCCCAGCACCTCAACCGCACGATCAATCAGCCAGGATGCCTCAATATCGTGTCCGTAGCTGTGAAGATCCAGAAGGCTTCTATATTTTTCATCGAAGAAAACCTCCTGCCTTCTCTTATCAGCGTTATATATCTTGCTTCTCACAATATTAAGAAGCGCTGCCAGCTTCTGGCCTACCAGTTCATGCTCCTCTATGCCGGCTGTCACCTTGTACAGCTGTGTGTAGGCTTCAATGACGTGAAGCGCTGTGTTCATGGTCCTTTCTGCGATCACTCCGTTTTCAGAGAGCTTGTGGTTTGCAACCGGATTAAATTCTCTGGTAAAGGCTTCGCAGTAGCCTTCCTCATCCCTGCATTTATTCTCGATTATTTCGAAGATTTCCAGTGCCATTCTCAGAGCCTCTTCGTCCTTACTGGCTTCATAGTATTCAGCCAAAGCGTAAATTGCGAAAGCCTGATTGTATGTATGCTTGGTATTATCAAAGAGCTTCCCATCATAGGTAAGTGACCAGTATATGCCGCCATAGGTCTCATCAATACAGTAATTTTTCAGGAAATCATAGGCGTGCCTGGCCTCTCTCAGAAGGCTCTCGTCCCCCAGTTCCACGTAAGCCCTTGAGAAAAACCACATTATTCTGCTGTTAAGGATGCAGCCCTTCTCTGCCTTTTTGTCCACGTTCAGGTCATAGTCCATGTATCCGTAGAAACCGCCATGCTCACTGTCATGAAGGCTAGTCCAGAACGGGATAATGCCATTCATAAGTTCGTCTTTAATTCTGTGTAACATCTCAAATACCTTTCTCTTTTAACTAATAATGTTGCTTAATATCAGGTCATGTGTGGTTTAGGTAAATTTAGCTTTATTTAGCTAAATATTTTGTCGTTTAGCCTAATATTTAGCGTGATTGTAGTATTATTTAAGTTATTTGTCAATATTTTCAACTTAATTTTAAGTTAAAACACAACAAAAAAGGAAGCCATAAACCTGTTATGACTTCCATAGGTATCTCAAAATGAAAACATCAGCTCGAAGCCCTGCTTTACTGGTTATTCTGATATAATCATTTAAGAGAGTGATGTGGGGTGATTTTTATCTAAGACGATACCGGTATCGGTGGGTTTTACCTGTAATTAATATGCTGTGGCATTTACTTGTCTTTACTATAACCTTATGGATTGTCACGTAGTCATAACATTCATCTGGGAAAAATTACGCGACATTTGTTTAATGAAATAAAAATGACGCGTAGAAAATACCTATTTTATGCATTTCACTACGTGATATTTGCTTAAGCTTGGATTAATCACGTAAGTAAGCCCTAATACTAATACAAAAACTACGCGACATTACTCAACATACAAAAAGAACACGTAGGAACAAGCTTTTTGCGATAAAGTCCTACGCGCAATAACTGAAAAATAAGAATTGAACACGTAGCAGCCCCACAAGAATATTAGCCAACAAATATTTGACTGATTGTTTTAGAAAAATCAGTAAAGAAAATGAGGAAAAATATGGAATCCACAAAGAATATAGAAACTGAAGAAAAGCAACAGAAATGCAATGAAGATAGTCTCCTTATTCGTTCCCTAAAGACAGGCCTGGTCGCAATTGTCCATGCCAATCTTGTGATACTTCTGTTTAATTCGATTGATCTGATATGGATTGATTTTATAGACCCTGTAGTTTTTATGATTGCAGCAATTTTACTGGTTATGGCGATTACCTTCGCTGCGTTTCTTTTTTCAAACAAAAAATTATTTAAGGCACAGAATAAGAAAAACATGCCGCTTATTTACTTTGCTGAAATATGCATCTCCTACCTCATTCACGAAGTTATTTGCTGGTATATACAAAGGACAGCTCCGGCCAGTGCGGATCTTGGGCCATATTTTTTTAAACTGGTTTCTACTTTGCCCTATTTCCCAGTAGGAGTGTTTACCATCATCAGCTTTATGAAAAGTAAGTCAAGAAAAATAATCCCCACTATCATTTTGGTAGCAGGGATGGTTTATCTGGCATTTGTAGTAGCACCTTTTTGGGCTCTATTATTTTGAGGGATACCCTGATTAACGCGGCATATTGCCTTAGCTTTGTTATAATCCAATTCCTACTCCCCTTCTCCAATTGTCATACTTACTGCGCTATCTGCCTGATATAGAGCTGCCCAGATGACCTGCTCTTACCAGCCGTTTTTATGAAAAATAGACGCTTACCAGTTTTCCCTCAATAAATACCAAAACTATATACGTTTATAAGAATAATTCCGCATATTATTCCGATAACCAAGCCCGTAAAATGGCCAATAGAATCTATCTTCTTAGAAGTTGTCATGAGTGCCAGCAAGACAATTGTAGGTATCATGGACTTCAGGCCCGCAAACCCTCTGACAGAGAACGCTATGACCATATAAATCCCGAGAAGTCCGCATATTACGCCTGATGCACCTATGCACAACGTAAATGGCGCTGACTTTTTATGGATTCTTGCAGATAAAAAGCCGCCAAATAGCATTATTACTGCGTAGCACAAGGCATAGCGCCAGGCTCCCAGCATATGCTCCAGTACTCTTCCGATATTGTATAGAGAGTACATATTACAGGCGAGGTGCAAAAACTCCTTCTGGGTAAATGCCGCCGTCACTATCCTGTAATACTGCTTTTCCTGAATACTCTTTATATATGATGAGCCCAGCCAGGATATATTCAGCTTCTTTATATTGATCAAAATAAATATCACTATGTTTATCGCTATAATCCCGTATGTGATGGGATATTCCGCAAGGTTAATGGTCTGCATCTCTTCTTCAACGTTTAGTTATGGTATTTGTTATTTTTGCTCATTCATATAATATAACACGAAAAACGACCCGGATTCACCTGAAGGTCTGCTCCGGTTCAATTTATATTACAAAATTAAGATTTCTACACTAATATGTAGCGAAATTAATCAAAAATCCCCAATACAACTGGCATTCCTCATTTACGACACTTCTGTCATTCCATTTTTCCACTCTTCACCCAACCATTTCAAAAAAATTTAAAGTCATCTCTTGACTCTTCCCTTAGGGCACCCTGTAAATTTATATTATCGACAGAAAACAATAAAAATACTTACATAGTTATGCTCAAAGGAGGAGAAAAGGGATGAAACTTTTCATAAATGAAACAGCTAAGGTAAAGACACAGTATTCAAAGGCAAATGGCCTTAACACAAGACTTTCCATTCACGAAAAATATTCAACTAACAAAATGGGACTGGGAAACTGGTTTTTTACTTTATATAACATTGAAAACGGGATGAAGGTGTTAGAGCTTGGCTGTGGCACCGGTGCGATGTGGACAAACCACAAGGATGAAATAGAAAAATGCTCTGAAATAGTATTCTCCGACTTTTCAGAGAACATGGTAGAAACTGCAAAGACAAATATTGGAACATTTCCAAATGCAAAGTATCAGGTCATTGATATTCAGGATATTCCCTTCGAGGATGGCTATTTTGATATAGTTATCGCCAACTTCATGTTATATCATGTGCCTGACTTAGAGAAGGCACTTTCTGAAGTCAGCAGAGTCCTCAAAAAGGGCGGAGTCTTCTATGCCGGCACCTCCGGAGAGCACGGCGTAATGGAGACTATCGTAAGCTGGCTTGGATTTGAAGGCGTCTATGTTAATACATTTTCGTTGGATAATGGAAAAGAGAGACTTGAAAACCATTTTTCAGATGTGAAGATCATGAAATATGCAGATTCTCTTGAGGTTACAAGCCTTGATGATCTGATGGAATACATATACTCCGGCATCACTTTCAAGAATGCGGTCACTCTTCCGAAGGAAGATGTCAGAGAAATCCTGGAAAGCCACATGGAGAACGGAGTTCTGACTCTTCCAAAGGAGCCCGGAACTTTTGTATCAATAAAGTAATCCTTTTCATTGTCCTTGAGAAAATGGGCAGAGAATAAATCTTTCTCTGCCCATCTCATTTTTAATCATCTGTCTCCTTCGCCATAGCCATCGCTACGCCGCCAGAATTAAATTTCTGCACCTCTTCGCTGCCAAAGAGCGCCTGTTCATCAAGTTCAAATTCTCTGACTGTATTCTCAGCTTCCATAGCAGTCTCATTCGCGGATGCGCTTTCTTTAAGCTGCTTTATATACCTGCTTTCATAGCCAAGCTCCTTTGCGAGATATATAACACCTGCCAGTTTAAGGACTTCACCCTGCTCAAAAGCGATTTGGGCGTTTTCTTCTATCTTTTTCTCACACATACCGCGGGGATATTGCTTCAAAACATCTACCGCCATAAGGAAATATGCTTCATCAACATCGCTTAGACACTCAAAAAGAAAATCTATTCCCTCCATATTTTTGGGATTCCCAATCACTTTTAACAGCTCTACGCCATTACAAACGCAAAACTCGTTCTGATATTCCTTAAAATCAAGATATCTTGTCAGAGGAACCCTCTTACCGGTAACAGCCGCTGCTGTGCTGGCTATTTCCCTGTCCGATAAAACCCTCTCAAATATAGTGGTACTTATCACGCCATCCTTGGAGATGGGCCTGTATCGCTGATTCTTGTTATTGTTCTGCCAGTAATTGTGACTGCTACTAACAATGGATTTCTCCCACAAATATCTGACCCTGCCCCAGTCTGCTTTGGAGAGCCTGGACCTCGGGCCTCTTAACGCAGTATTGAATTCAAGCCCGGCTTTGGGCGGAACAGATTTATAGTATTTTCCCCTGTCTTCAAAAAATGTCTCTATCTCGCTCTGAACATGCGGAAGCCAGGCCTTTTTAGGAAGCTTAATGACCATTCCATCTATGGTATACAGCTCGTTTAGCCTCTTGTTGTACCCACAGAGCAAATCTGTCGGAAAATATCCGCCCAGGATACACACCCACTTATCACTTCTGCTCACCTTTATATGTCGGGATTTTTTGCCGCTTTTACTTACATAGTTGGTAAAATTCTCCCTTGCGATCATCTCTTCTGCTTTGCCCTTGCCAAGCATTTTTTCAAAGTGAGGAAATTTGTCATAATTGGTGATTATATGCGGATCACCCTTTTTGTACTTACTCTGTATGCCTACGCACCCATTTTGAGCAAGAATAACATTTATTAGTTCAGGTAAAGCGAATATTACAAGAAAGACAGTGAACACGGGAATAAACATGTCGGCTTCCGATGGGAAAGCTCCTTCAATACCCATGAATATCATTCCGGTAATAAAAAAAGAAATAGCCGCCCAGCCTATAATCAGAAATGATATAGCAAGCTGAGCAAATGCTCTTTCATACCATTTTCCATGGTCTATTTTGTCACGTAAGTTTTCATATATGCGATACATCTATTACTCTTTTCATACAAATGGAATATATGCCGCGATAACAGCGACAATCAGTGCCGGATTTTATCTTAAGCCATTCTCCAAATCGCTCAAATGCAGCCTCTATCCCTACGAGCTCTCCTACTATCGTTCCAATGGCAAGGCTTATTACTACCAGTTTTCTCCTAAAATAGTGCTTTTTTATCAATCCTTCGAAGCTTCAAGCACCAGTTCTTCACCCGGTTTGACGATTATTCTTCCGGGAACCTCGAAGCTTTCAGCCACAGACTGATCAAAGCAGTTGGTCTTATCTGCAGGGATCATGTGATAGGGTATGTTATGCTTTGCGCCTACAGTTTTAGCGCACTCTATAGCTTCTGACACATCCATGTTGTAAACTCCGTCACAGCAGAAAAATGCATAATCAAGCTTTCTGTCTGCCAGTTCCTTCATCTGCGGAGTTGTAGAAGTATCTCCTGAAAGATACAGAGTCACACCATTTGAAAAGGTGAGGATAAATCCCACACATTCCTTCGCATCATGGTTCTTATTGTAGCCTGCCTCAACAGCTTCAACCTTCACATATCCAAGATCAAAGCTCTGATGCTGCCCACCGCTTAAGGCTTCTATCCATGTGATAGTCTCGCAATCTGCATTCTTCGCAGCTATCGTATCTGTCTGAGTGTGATCAAAATGTCCATGTGTCATGAGAATAAGATCTGCCGGTACATCATAGCCTTCTCCAGCAAAAGGATCCACGTAGATCACCTTTCCCTCAGATGTAGTAATTCTCATGCTTGCGTGTCCCTGATACAAAAGTTTTGCTGCTCCCATTTCATCTCCTCCATTTTCTGCTTCTTCCGTTACAGGAAAAGCCTCCTGATCCTGCATGGTTTTATCATCTGTATTCGGTTCAGAATCACCTTTTTCAATATCCCCTGTCCAGTCGATAATTCCACCGAACTCATAAACCTGCGAATATCCCATATCCGCAAGCTTTTGCGCCGCTTCTTTACTGCGTCTTCCGCTTCGACAGTATACAAGGATAATCTGGTCAAAGTCAGGAAGCTCCACAGGCGGTTCCACATCGATGCTTTCATTAGGAATGAGAATTGCGCCAGGAATATGTCCCTCTGCGTACTCATCCTCCCTGCGGACATCGACGATAACATGGCCATCGTCCTTTGCCATCATCTCTTTTGCTTCGTCCTGGGATATCTGCGTATACATGAATGTTTGAAACATTCCATCACCGTCCATAACCTGCCCCTTTTCGCCACAGGCTGTGAATAGTAAAAGGAACATCATCACAAAAGTAAGCCACCATTTTTTCATCATTTATCTGTACCTTATCCCTAAAACATCTATGAATCTCTCCAATTCACCACCGTGCGATCAATAGCAATCCCAGGTGAAAAATGCTTTATCAAAATTCTGATTCTTTAAATTTTCTTCATCTATGAAGAAACCGCCAACTCCGGAGTCTCCCCACATGATATCCTGGCCTTCCGAATCCATCTGGAAAAGAAGGATATCGTTTTCACCATCACATCGAGGATCGTCCTGAGTAAAGAATGGATATCCGAAGATCTTATGTCCTGTTCCGCCGCAAAAAGCCTCTGACAGATGATCATAGTCCTTCTCATCCATAAAACTGTAAAGCTTGTAGAAGCCCTTTATCTCTACCTTGTCCATATCAACGTTATAGAGCTCTCTTAACTTATCTGCCACTGCCTTTTCAAAGGTATTGCATCTTTCGTTAATGAACTCCTCACCTTCAGAAAATGTAAGGCTGTAGCTCTTATAAAGCGGCATATACTCGTCATTATCTGAGCTCAGATCACTCACAGCCCTTATTCCAAGCGCTTTTACGCTTTCTTCAGTAGCAGAAGGATCGATGTCCTTATGATAAATAACCCTGAAGCCATTCTCGTCATCGTATCCGTTTACATCATCGCAGCTTATAAAATACTGCAGAAGACCTGAATCCGGAAGACGCGGGTCTCTAACATCAGATAGGTTTATCTGCGCAAGGAGTATAAGCCTTTCGTCATGTGAATTTACTGGATACTCCATGCCTGCCGGCCAGTAAGGATAGCCACCAAATTTGCTATCTGTTATCTTCAGCTCATTATTTTCAGTTGTTTCTATATTTATGACCTTTCTTACGGTCTCCTTTTTAATGCTCTCAATTATAACGTCGAGCTTTTCTCTTGAAATAACAAGCTTGTTATCTTCTACATAGACATCGTCCGAATCCCCCGCTTTGTCATTGGTGTCGAGCTTGAAATCAATCTCAACTTCCTTTACTTCACCGGAAGTAAGTGCCTTAATTATGCTAAAAATCCCCATTCCCAACTACTCCTTTTTCTTTTTCCTACTTCAATATACTTAATAGCCCTCAAAACAGCAATACTAAAAAAACTATTAAATAAGCATGGCCGGTAATCTATTGAAAAAGGAAAAACTCCGGAAGAAGCTCCCACCTACATAATAACAAAGAAAGATGGCAACACCGGAGAAGTTACCTACAAAAAGCCAGCAACAAAGGCAGAAAACATAAAAGAAACAGAGATAGTTCCCGCTGAAGTAGTTCTTCGGGATGGCAATACCTACAAGGTAACCAAAGTCGGTGACAGAGCTTTCGCAGATATCGCCGGCAAGGAAAAAATCAAAGAAATCAAGATCGGTGATAACACCACAGAAATCGGCGCCGAAGCATTCAGAGACCTTCCTTCACTTAAAAAGGTAACTTTTGGCAAAAATGTAAAAAAGACCGGAAAGAAGGCATTTTTCAAGTGCAAAAAAGCTTAAGAATCTAACTGTAAAGTCAAACAAACTCACCAAAAAGAGCTGCATTGGCAAGAACGCTTTTACCGGAACCAATAAAAAACTCAAGATCAAAATTAAAGTATCTAAAGGAAAGACCAAATCTTCTATCATTAAAGTTTTCAAACAGAAAAAGATCGGTTATAAGAGCACCTGGACTCTATGAGAATCTCCGTATCTCGTATTATAAAGAATTGGCCTTTCCTACGCGATGTTTTATAGTTTTATAACTTTTGTAGTGTAGGATTACTTTTAGAATTGCCCCGGGCTACGCGACTTTTTATAGCTTTATAACTTCTGTAGTGTAGGATTGCCCTTAAAAATTGGTCTGCTCTACGCGATGTTTTATAATTTTATACCTTATGTAACGTAGACCCACTCTTAAAATTGGCCTAGTCTACACGTCTTTCTGTAGATTTATGCCTTTTGACAAGTAATCTTATCCCCTAAGATTTTCGGAGCTACTCGACATTATTATCTCTAAGCCATCCGACGCGTAATACCGCTTTCCATCCACATCAATAGCAACCTCAGAAAAAAGCCCCCTGCCACGAAAGGCAGGGGGCCACAATTATATCAGGTCTACAATAGGTTTTGTCACGAACCCAATATTATCTACATGCTGGAGATAATCATATATGCAGACCATACATATATCATTATAACTATGTGTCATAAAAATTTTATCACTATTACACATATAATGTAAAGGCGCTCAAACACTGTATCCCTGCTATTTGGTAAATTTTATAAAATATTTATAATTACGTTATATCGAAAAAAAGAGCGGCTTACTCATCACAAATGAATGTAAGCTGCCCATTTCATGCTAATCTTACTATCTAAAACACTCTGTTTATAAACCTAAAAGACATTCCCGATTGATTTAAGATTATCACTTCTGTAAAATGTTTATATATAATATCGAATGTAAATATATATTATCCGCCAAAATTTTCAGAGGGCGACAAGGAGCGGCAAAATGAGCGAGACAAACAAAACTACATCAGAGGATCTTTACAAGCTACTTCTTGAGGACATCAGAATAACTGATGATAAGCGCTTCAAGGTAGATAAATCCGTTGAAAAAATCAGAAACTCAATCATTAAAGGCTTTGAAGAGCAGGTCTTTTTCGAGACTGAAGGTTTAGGCGACCCTGTCTCATACAAAAGAGCTGCGGAAAAATCCCTAATGTATTACATTTCTTCAGGGGATATTGCAAAGGTCATCTCTCTTATCAACAGCTTTGATCCTACAGAAAATCACTATCAGCCCGGAGAATTCAATGATATAGGAGAAGTCTCCGAAAATCCATTTTTACAGGCTATCAGTATGTTTGTAAGCGGTATCACCTTGTACACAAGAGCTGCTCTGGACGGCGGTCTTCCCGATCATATCGCATATTCACTGAGCGATAACTACATCAAATACGGGCTTATGGTGACAAGCATCCCCAAGCTCAACCACCTGCAGAACTGTGCGCTCTACGACTTTACCTACCAGGTGCACAACTACAAATACAGGAACTGCGGTCTTTATGTAAAAAAATGCTGCGAATACATATACAGACACCTCCACACAAAGATCACCCTTTCGGATTTAGCTGCGATTGTTGGGAAAAGTGAAGGCTATGTCTCCAAAATTTTCGAGCAGGAGCTTTCCGTAAGGCCTACGGTTTTCATACGAGACAGGAAAATAGAGTATGCGGCCCATGCACTTGAAATAACGGACATATCCGTTGCTGCCCTCTCTGATCTCTTATCATTCCCTAGCACCAGTGCCTTCATAACATATTTCAAGCAAAAATATGGCTGCACTCCGCTTGAATACAAGAAAACGCACTACAACAAAAAAGAATCCTGATAAATAAAAAGCAAGTAGGAAATTTCATTGTGAAAAATTTTCTACTTGTTTTTTTCTGAAAAAATATGCTTTAATATATTACAGTTCTATTTATCTAAGACATTCCGTTTTGTAATTAGACATCCCGACAAATTTATTATTTTTCCGGTAATATTCCGGATTTTTCAAGTTGCTTATTTAACACCATAGGCGCTTTATTTTCATGCGCCGAAATTGCATTACGGAGAGAGGAATTATGAAAAAAACAAGTTTATTTGCCCCTGTTGATATGACAGAGGGAACGCCGGTAAAACAGATAATAACATTTACTATTCCCATGTTACTTGGCAATATCGCCCAGCAGCTCTACAACACAGCCGACAGCATAATCGTTGGCCGCTTTGTCGGCGATAATGCCCTTGCAGCCGTTGGAAGTGCAGGCCCTTTACTTAATCTTATGCTTGTACTTTTTATGGGAATCTCAGTAGGTGCTTCAATTATGGTTTCCCAGTATTTTGGTGCAAGAAAAAGGGAGGAGCTTTCAAGGACGATCGGTGCAAGTATCACGCTTACTGGAATTGCATCACTTTTTATCATGCTTGTGGGACCGATAATAACAAGGCCTATTCTGGAGCTCCTTGGCACACCTGAAAGCATCATCGACTGGTGCACCAGCTATCTCTGGATAATCTTCATTGGAATTGCGGGCAGCGGCTATTACAACATCATGAACGGTGTCCTGAGGGGACTTGGCGATTCCGTATCAGCACTCATTTACCTTCTTGTAGCCACTTTTCTTAATATCGGCCTTGACCTTGTATTCGTGGCATATCTTGGTATGGGCGTTGCAGGCGTAGCCCTTGCTACAGTAATTGCGCAGTTTGTATCAGCATTTTTATCAATCTGGAAGCTCACTAGAATGTCCGAAGTTTTCGATTTTAAGAAGGAATATCTTATACCTGAAAAGAAGTATTCCGGCGAGCTGATAAGACTTGGCTTCCCTTCAGGTGTTACGCAGGCTATCTTTTCAATGTCAATGATTGTTGTTCAGAACCTCACCAACACCTTCGGTGCGCAGTACATCGCAGCGAACGTAATCGTTATGCGTGTTGATGGCTTTGTTATGCTCCCTGCCTTCTCCTTCGGTTCTGCCATGACAACCTTTGCAGGTCAGAATATTGGAGCAGGAAAAATGGAAAGAGTTGAGCATGGCGCAAAAAGCGGAACCATCGCAGCCATGGCAATCTCCGCATTTCTTTCTGTTTTGATCCTTATTTTTGGAAGATTTATCATGGGTATTTTCACAAGTACTGAAGAACTCATCACCTTGAGTTATAATATGATGAGAATCCTGATAATCGGATATATTGCGATGGAAGTCACTCAGTGCCTCTCCGGCATCATGCGCGGTGCAGGTGACACCACAACTCCTATGTGGATATCGATGTTTTCATCTATCCTCATGAGAGTTCCCATGGCGTACATATTCGTTTATCTCACCAAGTCTCCCGATCTTCCACAGGGGAACTGCTATATGATGCAGATGTCCATGCTGGTTACCTGGACAATTGGTGCATTCATCACCTACATGACTTATAAGAAAGGAAAATGGAAAACAAAGGCTATATGAATGACAACTCACTGATCCGTTTTATTGCACTAAATATCGCAGTCCTGTGCATTGGCCTGTCTTTAATTCAGCTTGGCGCCGCTAAAGACTTTGAAGACTATGTCTCTGTTCCTGCATATATTGACAATGTCTCATCAGAAATAAGATATTCAAGAAAAGGCGCAAAAACAGAGTACACCTTTGATGTTCACTGGTTCTACGAAGGCACTGAGCATATAACAACCAAGAAAACTTATGTTGATGCACCGGATTACAACCTTTCCGAAGTAAGAGTTAATCCCGCCACAATGGAAATGTCACTTGGAAGCGTCCAAGGAAGTATTGATGGAGCGCTCCTTACTGCCGGCGTGTCAGCAATTTCTCTTTTTATATGGCTGATCTTCTTTCTGTTCTCAAAGAACAGGAAAAAAGAAGTGCTTGGAAACTGTAATATCTCCATAGGAATCGGCATTGTTGGTCTTCCTATATGCCTCCTATGTACGTATGCGGTTTTATCGGATAGCCGGTATTACTCCAGCGCTCCTCCAATAATAATGCTGGATATCTGCTTTGCCATATCACTTTTAGCAGGAATATTAGTAAAGAAAACGGTCAGGAAATGCTTTGCCTGATTTATGATAACAAAGAGGACAGCGTTACGAAATATAAGGTAAAATGTAAAGAGACGGATTTTGTAAATGTTCATCTTTAAGAGCCTGTTTTTATGAAAAAACATCCCACACTCTTATATACTTTTAAAGGTGTGGGATGTTTAAATTTTAATGGTATTTAGAAGATCTTTACGGACTTCTTCAAAAACTCATTTACATAAGTCAGCTTATTGTGAATCTCTCAAGGTTATTATTGATGGTATCAACCGCGTCGGAAACAGAGGTTGCAGCAGATGATACATTTTCTGACGATGAGGCAACGCCTTGGGCTGCAGCTGTTACTCTTTCAACGTTGTCTGCAATTTCCTGTGTGGATGCGGACTGCTCTTCAGATACTGAAGCCATGTTGGTAGCAACGTCATTGACCTTGTTCATCTGCTCGGCCATTTCTACAAGGATATCATTGGCATCGGACAATTCCTGAGTGATCTCTTTAAAGGTTGTAGCTGCAACATTTACGGTCTCAGCACTGTTATTGATAAGAGTAGTATTGGTCTCGGATTTTTCAGAAAGCATCTGCACCTTCTGGGACATATCCTTTATAATTTCACCGATCTGGTTAGTAGCATCTGCTGAATTCTGAGCAAGTGTTCCAATCTCGGAAGCAACAACCGCAAATCCTTTTCCAGCTTCACCTGCTCTTGCTGCCTCGATGGAAGCGTTGAGTGAAAGGAGATTGGTCTGGGAGGAAATAGAGTTGATAAGGTCAATGATCTGATTGATCTTATCGGCAGCTTCGTCAACGTTTTTAACGGCATCTGCCATATCCTTCATGGAGTCAACGATGTCGGACATTCCGTTTGCTACGTTAGACATATCATGCTGACCGCTTTCAGCCTTTTTAACAAGTTCATTCATAGAAGCTTCAATCTGGGCTTCCTGATCTGTAACATTGGATACGGTCTGAGCCAGAACGGTTGCATTTTCAGCAACTTCATTTACGGCGCTGGCCATATTTTCAATGTTTTCTTTGATCTGAGTCATGCTTGCGGATTGATTGTTAGCGGCCTCTTCCAGATTTTCTGCTGTATCCTTGGAATTCTGTGCATCACCCATAAGCTTTCCGGATACATCTTTTATCTCTGTAAGCGATGAGCGCATACCTGTTATGAACTCTCCCATAGCTCTGTTCATGTAAGCAATTTCGTCATCACCCTTAGTGGTGATATCAACTGTAAAGTCACCGCTCGAAATCTTTTCAATGTTTTCGGTAAGGGCTGTGACAGGTTTCTTGATCATCCTCTGAAGTACCTGAGAGATTATGATAATAACCACAACAATCGATACTAAGGATACAATGATAAGAGCCAGAATGAGTTGATTTAATACTGCCAGAACTTCGTTCTGTTTTGCATATATAACAACTCTCCAGTCAGTACCGCTAACCTTGGATGTTACTGAATAGAAGGTCTGTCCATCTGCCTTAAATGAGTGAACAGGACCTGTGTCACTTTCACTATTTGCGGCATCATCACTAACAATTGCACCTATATTGGAAATAAATGCATTGTTTGAAAGTTCGGAAACATTTTTTCCGTTTAATGAAGGATCATCTCTGTATGAAAGAATGAGTCCCTGAGGTGTAAGCAACATCGCACCACCGGTTTCATAAAGCTTTATCTGATTAAGAGATTCCTGAGAACCCGCAAGGAAAAGGTCAGCTGCAAAACATCCCTCACGCCCGTCCTTTAAATGAATGTGTCTGATAACTGTCGCACACAGATCACCTGTTACTGTGTCAAAATATGGGACGTCATAAAAGTAGAACCAACTGTTGTCATAGCCTAAAGACTGTGTATACCAGGGCTTTTCAGTGATGCCTTCCATCTGAAAATCAGGCTGGCTTGGATAGATGAAGGTTTCATCGTTTAGCGCAATATAAGCTCCTGTGGGAAGCATTTTATATCTGCCTACAGTTCCTATCATATATTGCATAAGCTCATCGTTGCTGTTATATTGATTCTGCTCAACAGCATCGGCAACACCATTTAGGTAATAGAATGTTGCATTAAGCTCTTTGTTTATCTCACCGGCATCACTTGAAACCTTATTAGTCAAAGTGGAGTCGATAAGATTCTTGACAAGCCCGTAGCCCATGGTAATCACGATGGTTTCGCTTACCAGAATGCTCAGCACAAGAAGCCCCACAAACAGAATGGACAACCTGACGCTTATGGCCTTTACTTTTTCTTTTTTTCCGGTTTTATCGGTGCTACTCATGATCAAATAACCTCCTATCAGTCAATATGTGCAACGCTACTATTTAGTATAAAATACAATAGTTTACAACATATAAATAATGTCTGTAGGAATTATTAAATATAACTGATAATTCTATAATTTTATCACTCAGCTTGCGATTTTAGGATATTTGCCCATGACTATGCACAGACTACTGTTCGCTTATCCTGATTTACGATAAATACATTGGCGTCAAAATCCCAAGTATAGGAATTGTAGTCTTCCATATACTTTTTTGCCGGAAAAAAAAGACACTATTCTTAAAAATAGTGCTTTTTTGAATAGTTTGATTATATAATTTCTTACCTTATATAACTGACACTGTCCTCTTTTTTTGTACTTCTCTATTTGATTATTTGTCCAATTTCATAATCAATCAACTTATATAACCAACTGTTCAAATCCGGAAAAACAAAACCCGCTTTCTCAGCTTTTTCTGTGTTAAAGCTAAGAGTATCTTTACGTCCATTAAAGGGTGCTGCGTCACCATTCTCACTAAGAATAGCTTTTTTGCCAAGTTTCTTTTCGATATAACTGATAATCTCAGAAATCTTTACAGTTCCACTTGAGCAGCCATTAACTGCGCCATTAATAGGATGATCAACAAGATATGCAATAAATTCTCCGGCATCTTTCTCATGTATAAAAGCCATTGCTTCATCGAGATCATCTACAAACATAGCCTGTTCATTATTTATGTGTTCAATATAAAAGCACAGTCTTCTGGTATAATCATTTTCTCCAAGGACAATCGGATATCGTACAAAAGTGCAGGCCGAAGGGGCCATGTATTCCAAGACAGCTCTCTCGGCATTACGCTTTGTCGTTGCATAGTCCTTGATCCTGTCCATCCACACCAAGGGATAGTCACTTGTCACAAACTCGTCTTCACAAATATTTGCATGTTCATTTAGATAAACGGAGCACGTAGACATCTGAATATATCTTTCACAGATGACGTTTTCCAAAAGTGTTTTCACGTCGTTTGAGCTATAGGCAATCTTATCAATGATAACATCAAACTTCTGATTTTCTAAAGCTCTTTTGACACTTGATGAATCCATCCGATCGAGAGTCACATAGTTTACCTCGCCTTCAAAATCCACCTTAGCATTTCCTCTTGTAGCAATGGTCACATCATGTCCTTTTGTCAGCAATGCATTTACCATAGGAATCCCAAAATATCTAGTCCCACCAACAACCAGTATTTTCATACGTTTTCTCCCTGTTTTTTCAACAAATTATTATCTATGATATACTTCAGATTCGTCGGATTAAGCATCCATGGCTTCGTCCGTTTGCCATTTATATAATCTGCAATCTCCTGCTTTTCATCATCTGACAATGCATCAACAATAGAATGTGCCTTTTGGATAATGGCATCTCTTCCGAGATGCCATTAAATTCGTATAAAACTACAAATATAGCTTTCTATCTAATGAAATGTGTCCACTGATGCTCTTCCTTCTCAGGCAGTCCGTACTTTTCTTTTCCAAGTGCAATACTCTTCATAAGGAAAGACATATTCCTTGCTAGAACACGCATGGTCTGAAGCCCCTCGGCATCCTGCTCTGCCTGCCCTTTTTCCCTGCCGTGAACACTGTTCCAGTACTGGCTCGATGCGACAGGCATTCCGCTGATGGTAAAATACTTGTTCAATTCATCAAAAGTAGCAGAAAGGCCTCCTCTACGTGCTACAACCACACTTGCACCAACCTTCATCGTCTTGTCAAAACCTGTACTGTAGAACAGTCTATCGAGACAGGCTATTAGTGTTGCATTTGCAGATGCATAATAAACAGGCGAAGCTACTACAAGCCCATTCGCCTCTTCAAATTTAGGAGCCAGTTCATTTACAACATCATCAAAAACACATTTGCCTTTTTCATGACAGGAGCCACAGGCAATGCACCCTCTGATATCCTTGTTCCCAATCTGAACAACCTCTGCTTCTACACCTTCTGCCTCGAAAATTTTTACCATTTCATTTAAAGCAATGCTTGTGTTTCCTCCCACACGTGGACTTCCGTTGATAATCAATACTTTTGCCATAAGATAAATCTCCTTTCACACAATAAGCTTACTTTCTTATAAACTTGTTCTCAGATTCCGGTGTATCAGCACTTACAAATCTTTCTACATTCATATGAAGATCATATTTCTATCGCAGCTGTGCTATGGTCTGCATATTTCCTTTTTCTGCTCTGATCTTATCGGCAGTTCCACTGCTTTCCATTTCCTCTGCCATTCTTATCCACCTACTTTCTAATTAATCTGTTTTCCCATGCTGGTAAATGACTTGTTATAGGTTTTCCTTCTGTATTCCTTAGGCGTAACGCCTTCATATTTTTTGAAAAGTGCAGAAAAATGACTCTCCCCGGCGAATCCCAGATATTCAGCTATATCTGTGCAGCTGTACTCGTTGTAGGAAAGAAGATATTTTGCTGCTGTAAGCTTCTTATGTCTGATATAATCCGATACTGACATCCCGACCTCTTTTGCAAAAACCGTAGACAACCAGGACGCATTCATCTCATGCTCATCAGCAAGCATCTGTACAGTTATCCTGTCATGCAAATGGTTTTCAATATAGTCCATGCACTGGAGAATCTTTGGTGAATACTCCTTGTACAGGTCGTGATACCCCTTCATCCTTTCAGCATAATCAAGCATCATTTCCTCATATAATGCCTTGATATCATCTACTGAATTCATGGCATCCATTCTGCGTATATACAGATCCGACAGACCATAGGACTCATCTGACGGCATACCGCCTTCAATGCAGAATCTGCAGCAGGTCGTTATGATTGAAACGAATAGATATCTCTGCTGCTGAAGTGGAGATTCTGACAGCTTTGGGAAAGTTTTCTTTCTGTGCCTTACAAGAGCCTTCTTCAGTGCAGATATTTCTCCGTTTTTGACCAGCTCAAAGGAGGACATCTCCTGGCTTAATGTCGCATGAACAAATTCCTCTTCGCGCTGCTTAAACAGGTAGTCCGAAAGCGCAGCATCCATTTTTTTAATCACTTTATCCTGCATAAATGTCGTCACCTCTATAAACGCTAGTTCATATCTGACTGAGCCCGGTCGGATACGGGGTCAGTAATCGCCCATAGTACGTGCGATAACGGCCCCCAACTCCTACTGAAGATATTTTATCAAATTGTGAAGGTAGCGCCAAATGCCATGATGGCTTTTCTGTTGCACATTGTTATGCATGAAAGTCTCTCTACAAACTGTGAATAGATCTTCTGAACTGCTGCATCTCTCTGCTCTTTTCTTACTTCTGCTTTTCTTGTATCCTGAACGTCATTAAATCTCATGGTATTACCTCCTCAAACGTTTTTAATTTGGTTGTTTGTACTTTCCTTATGACTGTATTATGCTTCTTAACCGGGTTTAAAAACACAATATTCATTGGTTTTTATATCTTTATGTTGTTGTCTTTTGAAACTTTTGAAACTTTTGAAATCCTTTGAAGCCGCACACTTAACTAAAAAAATGACGTAGACCAGTATCGTCTACGCCATAAATACTATTTATATTCAGAGATAGCCTACGATATGACTTAATTTTCAAAATGAGCTGCAACCTTCTTCAGGTTCTCGATTATCGGCAAATGCTGAGGGCATACTCCCTCACACTGACCACAGGCGATACAGTCACTGGCTTTTCCAAAACCACTGTTAACCAGATTTCCATAATTGGTAAAGTTTATAGTCCATCCCTTCTTTGCCATGTCTTCTCTCATATTTTCATTATAAAGAGAAAAATACTTAGGAATAGCTATCTTCATAGGGCATCCCTCTGTGCAGTAGGAGCATGCTGTGCAGGGTATCGCAATTTGATTGTTAATGATCTCTGCGGCCTTAAAACACATATCCTTCTCATCATCAGACAGCGGCTTGAACTCCTTCATATAAGATGTATTGTTATCCATCTGCTCGAGGCTGCTCATTCCTGACAGTACTACCATGACATTCTCAAGGCTGGCTGCAAATCTTACAGCCCAGCTTGGAATGGACATTTCAGGATCACAATCCTTAAACAGCTTTTTGGCATCTTCAGGGAGATTTGCAAGTGTACCGCCCTTTACCGGTTTCATTACAATGACAGGTTTTCCATGCTTTACTGCCACTTCATAGCAGGCTCTTGACTGAACCCATTCACTCTCCCAGTCAAGATAATTTATCTGAAGCTGAACAAATTCCATCTCAGGATGGTTAGTAAGTATTTCATCAAGAAGCTCAGGCGTATCATGGAACGAGAAACCTGCATGACGTACCATACCTTCTTTCTTTTTATCCAGAAGCCATCCAAAGCAGTCAAGATCTTCATATTTCCGGATCATTCCCGCTTCAATACCATGTATAAGATAATAGTCAAAATATCCTGCTCCGGTCTTTTGAAGCTGTTCATTAAATATCTTGTCACGATCCTCTTTAGTATTTATGAATCCGGCATGAAGCTTTGTAGCCAGAGTAAAGCTTTCCCTTGAATGTCTTTCTACAAGTGCCTTTTTTACGACATTCTCACTGTTAAACCCGTTATACATCCAGGCGGTATCAAAATAGGTAAAGCCTCTCTCAAGGAACATGTCCACCATTTTTGAAACCTGCTCCACATCAACATCTGCATCATTGGTTTTATCAATAAGCGGCATGCGCATCATTCCAAAACCAAGTTTTTTTGTCGGTTTAAAGTCCATAAGATACCTCCTACTTACCTTATATTTCCTTACTAATTACTTTATCACAATGAACTGTCTGACATAATCTTTTACACATTGCCAAGGCCAGGTTCTTTTATTCCTGATTCATTGAAGCTCTTCTTCCACAGTGCCAGCGCTACCGGTATAACAAGTAATTCAGCCATAATAAATGCTGTCCAGACAAGGCTGATCTGTTTTGTTCTGCTTAGCACAAAAGCGAATGCGAGGGGGAGCATAGCCTGACGGAGCATTGTTATATACATGCTTCTTGTTCCCTGAGAAAGCCCCTGGAGAGCAGCTGCCAGAACAAGGCTGGGTATGGAAATTAAATAAGCAGTAGCCAGAATCCTGATGGCAGGAACTCCGATTTTCATCATATGCTCAGAAGCATCAAACAGGCTTAGCATCTGCATCGGGAGAAGCTCAAGTATCATGAAAAATACTATGAACAGTGCGACTCCATAAATAACTGCCCATTTTACCGAATCACTGATGCGTGATCTTTTTCCTGCGCCATAATTATATGCAACTATAGGAATAAGCCCATTATCAATTCCATGAACTCCAACCGTAACGACATTCTGCATACGGGCACAGACTCCGTATACTGCAACAGCTGTGGATGAGAATGAAAGAAGGATTGAATTCATTCCTATGTTTACAAAAGAAGTCAGTACCTGGACAACAGTTGAAGGTATTCCGACCTTAAGGATATTTTTAACACTTTCCATATCAGGGCTAAAGGTGAATGAGAATGGTATTTCTTTGTTCCATCTCTTATTTATGACAATACCGGCAAGTAATCCCACGCACTGTCCTATAACAGTAGCTATCGCAGCTCCTGTTGTCTCAAGCCTTGGAAGCCCAAACATTCCGAATATGAAAATTGGATCGAGTATCAGGTTGGTGATAGAAGCTGCTGACAGTGTAAATATAAAGAGGCTTGATTTTCCACTGGCTATTACAAAACGGTCAAACACCCACTGCCCCATCTGTCCAAAAGAAAAGATCATGCAGATGGTCAGATACTGTCTTCCATATCTGGCAATAGTCTCATTGCCACCAGCCTGCCAGTCATAGTATAGACGGACAAACAAAAGACAGATGATCACATTTATTATCCAGCAGCATACTGCTATAAAGATGGCTGCATTTGCTGCATTCTTAACCTTGTCGGGACGCTTCTCTCCCAATGCTTTAGATATTACTGCGTTTAGTCCTACCGCATTTCCAAGACCAAGAGATGAAACGATCAGCTGTACCGGTCCGGCAAGAGAAAGTGCTGTCAGGGCATCTTCTGAGATTCTTGATACAAAGACCGAATCCACAAGGTTATAAAGAGAGTTGATAAGAAGACTGAACATCAGCGGGATTCCGGTAGTGATCACAAGCTTGTTTATCTTCTCTGTTCCCATGATGTTTTCTTTGGATGATATTTCTTTAGCCATAGTGCACTCCCTTCTGTATGGAATCAGCGTTTTTTGCTGTCTGTTGTCTTCCTGTTCCCATTATCATTCAGAATATATCTATAATCAAATACTTATATTGAATAGTATGGTATAATAAATATGAATAGCAAAAACGAACCCTCCGGAGCGATGGTCACAATGTGGATAACAATGTGTATTTAATTTTTAGGAGAGAAAACATGGATTTAAGAATAATGCAGTATTTCCTGGCAGTAGTTCGTGAAGGTAATATTTCAGCAGCCTCAGAAGCTCTTCACGTAGCACAGCCCTCTTTGTCGAGACAGATGAAGGAACTTGAGGAAGAGCTAGGCGCCACTCTTTTCATAAGGGGAAACAGAAAGATCACGCTCACTGAAGAAGGAATGGTTTTAAGAAAACGTGCTGAGGAGATAGTCGGTCTGATTCAACGCACAGAAGAGGAAATATCTCAGACCAGAGGCCAGATAACGGGAACAATTCGTATAGGTGCAGGAGAATCCAGAGTATTCAGTTTCATATCAAAAGCTGCCTCCCGGTTATCTGAAAACTATCCCGGAATTACAATTAATATAAAGAGTGGAGATACCATCGACCTGATGGATGAAATAGCAAATGGAATTCTAGACTTTGCGATAGTTTTCTCAGATGTAGACGAAACACGTTATGACAGCATAACTCTTCCCATGGCAGACACTTACGGCATTCTTATGCGTAAAGATAGTCCTTTTGCCTCTAAAAAATCCATCCGGTTTAATGATCTTAAAGATGAACCGATTATCGTATCAAGAGGCACGCAGAGACATTTTAAAAATGACCGGCTCCTATCAAAGCTTCGTATTGTAGCCACCTACAATCTAATATATAACGCTTCTCTTCTTGTTGAGAATGAACTGGGATATGCCATATGTTTTGACAATCTCATAAACACAACCGGTGATAGCCCCCTCACATTTGTTCCCTTGGATCCACTCATGGAAGTCCACGGTAATCTTATATGGAAAAAATATGAAGTACAGTCACCGGCAGTTAACATTTTCCTAGACGAGATACATCAGCTGATTATCGGCAAAACAGACATATAAAAATGGCACAGAACAGTTCAATTCCCAACAAATATGGCTGCTCCCCGAGAGCATACAGGCGTTATGGCTGCACCCCATCGGAGTATCGAATGAAATAATTTGTTGGCGCGCAAAGCGGCATAACCGATTCCTTTACTGTGAGCCTTCGGAAATACGAAAAGAAGATCCAAATCCCCCTTAACGCCATACACCTTAATAACTACACCTCCAACCGGCTTATCGTCGAACATAATTCGATACGCTTCCCCTTCATCTATCGATCTTTCTATTGTCTCACGGGAGATGATCTGATCATCCTCTTCAAAATGATCGTCTCTTAACCCAAATTCTTCCAATGCACCGTAATTAAATGCTTCCTGATTGTCTTTTATAAACTGCTCCCTATCATCTTGCTTCAGGGATGCCAACGTTACTTTGCTCATTTTCTTCTCCCGTGATAATACCTGAAATCATATAACCAAACTCTGCCAGCAGCATACCTGCCACTACATCGACTATAACATGCTGCTTGGTTGTCAGTGTTGAAACAAAAACAAGAATTGCCATAACAACTGATAACCTTTGCTATTATGTCCGCATATAAAAAGCGACTGGTCTCCCTTAAATCCTGTAGACATCCAAGGACATAATTGATTATCCAAAACAAATAGCATCCCAGATATATAACTATCGTCCATGGCAGGAATGGGATGCTATTTTCTATAAAAGTTGTCATATTGTAGTGATGAAGCTCCGTAGTAAAAAAAGGCGCCACCATCAAGATTAAAGGCGTAAAGAGCAGCGCCAGAAAAAAGCTCACAAAAGCTATCAATAAGTAATTTAACAAGGGGCATCTCAATCGAGATGCCCTTAATACGTCTACTTATATATAATCTCTGATAGTCCTTACTACTGCAGGAAGATATGCTATGCCAAACAGATTCAGGTGATTTAAAAGGTGGTAAAGATTGTACAAATCTCTTCTATCTTCATATCCCTGCACTTTTCCCATGCAATCAAAATATGCAGCATAAAATCTCTTGCCAAAACCGCTGAAAAGCTCTGTCATTGCGATATCTGCCTCAAAACAGCCCACATATACCGCAGGATCTATGAGCATGGGCTCTCCATTTTCATCCGACATAAAATTTCCCGCCCACAGATCACCATGAAGCAGTGATGGGAATTCCGGTTCGAATAAAAACCTGTCAAGGTGGTCCATGAGCCTATCCGCAGCCTTTATCACATCCATATCAAAGTATGCTTCCGCAAGCTTAAACTGCGGTCTTAGCCTGCACTCGGAAAAGAATTCTATCCAGCTTTGCTTTTGCGTATTTTTCTGCTTTCCGGCACCGATGTAATTATTACTCTTAAACCCATACTTACCGTCGTTCACGTACTTAGAGGTATCTGCCTTGTGCATCATGGCAAGGCCACATCCCAGCTTATCCCAGAAATCCTTGCAGGGACCTTTCCGTTCTATGTACTCCATCAGCAGAAATGCCCTGTTTCCATCGGTGCCATAAGCATGGATCGTTGGCACTCTGAGAGTATTCGTATCTCCAATAGCTGCTACGCCCTCTGCTTCAGCCCTGAAAAAATCTGCATTTGAAGCAGTGTTTTCCTTGAGAAAAGCTCTTTTTCCATCTGAAAGCATAAGTGCATATGCGTCATTAGCATCGCCGCCATGAACAACCTGCCTGTTCTCTATTGTGACTGTGCTCCCAAATGTCATGGAAATTGCTTCGTTAAGCGATTTGTACACTACCCCATCCCCACAATTCATACGTCATATTCCCATTCTGTCTAATCCAAAAATGTGGTTCTTCCAGACTTACAGCTTGGCCAGAACCTCTTCTGCCAGCTTACTTCCGCGCTTTGTAGCATAGCTTGCCCACTTCTTAGCCTTAGCGGGATTTTTATCTCCGTACTTGCCGGTAAGATAGGCTTCTGCAAGCTCTGCAGCCGCATCTATGCTGCCTTTTGCAGCCTTATCGATAAGATCCAGCATGGATAATTTTTTAAGCTTTCTATCAAGCTCAGCCTTTATATACAAATATCTTTCGTGCTTTTCTTCTTTTTCAAAATGAACCTCACGAAGCTGCATAGGGTTATTCTCATAGTTAAGAACCTCATCCCCGAATTGCTCACTTGTAAGATCAAATGTCATCCCGTCAATAACGTTGTAGCAGTGGTAGTTGCCATCCTCTAGCTCAGTGCCATAAACTCCGCCGCCAAATATATCCTGAATAAGAAACGCAGTAATGGAGCACTGTCCAAGCGTTCTGTTTTCAGGTGTCCATTCATCTCTCATCCTCGGTGCGCATGTTTCCTTAGACCATATCTCAGTCATTAAATCATACATACCCAGAAGGTCTTGTATTCTCTCATAACCTTCTGCTTCGGGCGATACCTTGCCTGCATCCTCCCATCCGTAAAACTTATAAACTCTTTTTAAATCTCCAGCCATTTATTTCTCCATTCCTATCTTTTTTCATTAATCAGCCTCTCTCGTAATAAGCCTTCTTGTCCTGATACATCCGCTCATCTGCAGCCTGGATCGCTACATTCAAATCGTATGTACCCTGGCAGTGCACGCTTCCTACGGCAAAGCTTACATCGGAAGTATTGTCTGCCATTCCTTTTAGCTGTGACACCTGCTCGTTCATCTTTTCCTCAGTAACATCAGGGCAAAGTATCACAAATTCATCTCCGCCAATGCGATAAATCGGATTATCTCCAAAGACAAGCTTAAGAAGCGAAGCAGCTCTCATCAGCAGCTTATCTCCTGCATCATGTCCCTCTTCGTCATTGACCTTCTTAAGTCCGTTCAAATCTGCAAATATAACTGCAATAGACTCCGGCATGCCTTCTTTTCTCTGAGCAAGACCACTTATATACTCATCCATCGCATTGCGATTACCGGCCTGTGTCAATGGATCCACAGTGCTCTTGAATTCCAGTGTAGACATAAGGTGATGATTTTTGATAACCGCAGCAAGCAAAAATGTAGAGAGCTCCAGCGTCTCCTTTATACGATCCGTCCGCGACACATCATAGTTTGCAGCCCAAATGAAGCCTACCAGCGTCTGTCCGTAGCGAATAGCATAGAGAATGATATTTTTAATCTCATATGTGCACAGAGATTTATACCATTCAGGATCACGTTCCTCAATAACACGTAGATCATCCATCAGCAGGCAGTCAGACTGCGCCAGATCCTTTTCCCAGGCCATCGCAACCTCAAACGGAGTGCGTCCCATCGAATTACCAAACACTTCCATGAATTCGTTTCGTGTACCGGTCTCGTCGATAAAAGAGCACTCCTGCCTATCCATATCTACCGTATAAATTGCGCTTTTCTCTGCGCCGCAGCATTCCCTGATCTGCGCAGAAGCATCGGCCATGGACTGATAAAAATCCTGTGTCTCATGAAGTTTAATACCTATATTCAGCACAGCATTGGCAATTTCCGGAGATCGATCCGCCAAGGAATCGGTCTCCACCTCATCTGAAAAGGAGATCACATACAGGCAAAAGACTCTTCTGCTTCCCTCAGGTGCTTCAGACAGACAATCCTCATCCCATATATTCGATATAGGCAGATAAAATCCCTTTAACCAGCGTCCTCTGGCATTAACGTATGAATACAGAGGGCTGGAGGTACTGGCACATTTATATGCAAAATTCTCGAAATTCAGGTCCATCCAATAATTTCGGTATGGAATTCCCGGATAAAACTCCGGTGCATCGGGCCTCATATGAAGCATGATCTCATTCTGCTTATTTACTGCCATCAGACGAAGCTCACTAAAGCTTCCGTCTGGCAGAATATCGAAGGAATACAGACTGGCCAGGCCATCTATACCCTCAATCCAAGACTGATAATCCATATTATTTCGTCCTTTTCACAATGCTTATCCAAGCTCTATTACGTTATTGTTTGTTCTATAACAACTTCTATTATACTTCAATATGTTATCCATTCATATTCTATCAAATATTTAAGGGCATGAAAAAAGGACTGCCGCTTAATTGCGGCAGCCCGTACTTAATTGCTTTTATATTATTTCTCTTTTAAAGGATTTGCAAACATAGCAACATCAACGACTTTGCTATTGAACTCCTTGGTGTAGAAGTCGATAGAACCATATCCGGAATATCCCTTATCGATGTTGTAATCGTATGCTACATCAACAATGTAACCGTTTGCATCGAGAAGAAGTGCTGTTACATATCCGGGAGTCATGTAATCATCTGCCTTAAGAGAGTAGTCAAGCTTGTAGTATCCATCAGCATCTGTTGTGAATGTCCAATCGCCTTCCCAATATGTACTGGTTCCATATACCTTAGGAGTTTCGATGGTATCCCAGTGAATCTCTCCGGTAGGTGTGCTGTCACAATATATTGCCTTTGTAACTGTGTTGCCGGGTCTTATTGCTTCCTCATAGATAAAGATATCTCCTACTTCCTGTCCGCTCTTTCCCTTAGCATATCCTTCTGCTGAAACTGTAACATCCTGGTTGTAGATATTTGTAAAAGCTACTAAAAGATAAGGATATTTTCCTTCCATATAAGAAGATACGGAAATAATGATTCCGTCCATTCCCTTAGGAGAATACTGTACATCCCATCTAACCTTTGAATAATCTGTATCCAGCTTGTTCAGTACTGACTGCTGCTCTGATGTGAGATATGAACTGCTGCTTGTAGTTGTCTTTTCCTTAGTGATAAAAGTCTTTCCCTGAGTAGTTGTGTTATCCTTAGTAGTTGTATTTGTATCAGACTCTACCTTCTGCGGCTGTGAAGTCGGATAGTAAAAACCTGCTGCTGAAACCTTAACATCACATGTTGTCATACTAAAAATTGCCATTGCCATACATACAACACCCATAACCTTTTTAGACATTCTTCTCATACCTTTTTCCCTCTTCTTTCTTCATTCGTTTGTTTTATTGTTTTTTATTTTTTTATTTGTTTTAAAAGCGCCTTTACCTTATATACAAACGACGAGGGAAAAATGTTGCAAAGAATAAAAAATTTTTTAAAAATTTTTATTTTCTTATCATGGGGCTATTTTTCTGTTGGCAAAAATGTATCGCAAAGCCAGTTATTCTGCGGGATATTCAGCTATATCCTCACATAACGCAGCCCTGTAGGTTCCGATCTGTTCTTCATCACTTTCTTCAAAATAATCGTCTAAATAGCATCCCTTTTCCACGTTATAGTTCCGATGGAGATAGGAAATGTAGCCATCTTCAGTTTTTCTGGAATAATTAACGTTTATTATTCCGTTGCCGCGATAGTAAATGTTTTCTAATTCATCATCTGCACTTAGGCATTCATCTACAATATCACGTCCCGCTAATTCAGCTGCTTTTTCTTTGGAAATCTCAAGTCCGCCATATTCCTTTACGCTTTCCGTCTTTGGATCATAGAAAAAGTAATAACTCTTCCATGTATGACCAAGAGTCGCATCTATCTCAGGATCATATTCCGCGTCATAGCTACTGTCGACTATTCTGAAAGACGCTTCATCATCCTGCTCCTTGACTGTTCCTATAGCTGAAAATGGCGCTTCTGAAACTTCCTTGCCTTTTACTTCATACACAAAGGATAGCTCACCAGTTGCGTAAGCCTCCTGCAAAACAATGTATTTTTTTCCATTAAAATCCAGAATCTGAGCCTCACACTCAAATCCCATTCCGTCACCCTCGACAAGCTTTTTGGCTCCATCACTGTTTACAAACCAGGTGGGTCCTTCTACAACACCGCCTTCATAAATGTCATAATCCGTTTTTTCACCGATTATTGCAAATGCCTCATTTTCACCATCATTGTCATAATCATCCATAGTGAAAAACTGAATTTGCTCTTCGTTTACACCAGCATCTTTGGAAAGAATTTCCTTAAGCTGCTCCTCTGTTATTTCTGTAACTTCTTCTGCTTCCGGCGCAGTGTCTTCCACTGTATCCGAAGCTTCTTCAGATATTTGTTCTGCAGAGCTCTCAGAAACGGCCTCATTAGCTTCAGTATTTTCGGAAGAGTTTGTTGTCTCCTGTACAGGCCAAGATGTGGCGTTCTGTGCTCCACAACCAGCAATCATAATG
This sequence comes from Butyrivibrio sp. XPD2002, assembly GCF_000423945.1. Taxonomy (GTDB): domain Bacteria; phylum Bacillota; class Clostridia; order Lachnospirales; family Lachnospiraceae; genus Butyrivibrio. The sequence continues at coordinate 127,425 of NZ_AUIY01000018.1, forward strand.
CTTGTAGTTATCGCTAAATAAGAAAAAATCTTTTTCATCATATCCACCTCATAACTTTAGATGTGCCTTTAAGTAAAATAGTTTCTTACTGTATATCTCATGTAAAATAAAGTCTCCCAAATGATCGATGTAGATAGTATAGCAAATTCTAAAGAAACCTTCATTAGATTGAAAGTTCTCTCTCACTAAAATATTATGATTATAGAAGGTGGTGATAAAGATGATGGAAGCCAATAAAATAGAACAGGAAAATAACAATAGTATTGAACTTGCAGCACTTTGGAATCAACATGATATATGCCCTGAATGTAGGAGCGGGGATATCAAAGTCATTGATCATGTCGTTCATGGACTTTTTAAAAATCGACACGAGCCAAGCTATAAGTGCATGAACTGCGGTTGTTCATGGTGGTAATTTCAAAATATATGTAATGTTTTGGATTTAACTTTCAACAACAGCTGTTTTTTGTCACATTTGCTGATAGGAATATGTATCTTCCACAGGCTAAAATAAGCGTACAGGAAGAGGAATTACGCAGACTTCAAATATTTAAGAGGCCAGGCGGTGCTGAAAGATTAACTTTCAGTGTTGTCTGGCCTCGCCAATTAATATGGAATAACATATAATTAGTACACGAGAAAAATTGATATTATAGAAGTAATGACAAATCATATAAATCTTATGAGGAGGATCTTACATGAAGCGTGAAAAAATAGCCTGCAGCTGTAAAAATGTTAACTATGGCATGATCCTTGATGCCGTTAAGGACGGCGCCGACGCCTTCGATAAGGTACAGGAAAAGACCGGTTGCAGCACAGGCTGTGGAAAATGCCGTGATTTCATAACCACCATGATAAGAGATATCCAGATGTTTCCTGAAGATTACGAATAACACTGTCAGGACATATCACGTCTTCAGTCCCTCATCCAACAACGCTCTATACTCCTCAAAGCTGATAGAAACACCGCCCATGCTCTTTAGGTGCTCAGTCTCAAACTGACAGTCAATCATGACATATCCATTGTCCTGTAACAGCCTGGAAAACAGTATCAGTGCGGTTTTGGAGCCATTTTCCTTAAGTGAAAACATACTCTCTCCAAAGAAGCATCTGCCAAGGCTAACTCCATACAGGCCGCCGGCCAGCTCGCCGTCCACAAAGGCTTCAACGCTTAGCGCTAAGCCGTTATCTGCCAGCCGTTTATACGCCGCCTCCATGTCATCGTTAATCCAGGTCCCTTCGCCTTCCTCGCGGCCGACCCTGCATCTGTGCATGGTATCTGCAAAATCCCTATTGATCCGAATGAAAATCTCATGCTTTCTGAAAAACTTCCTCATCGAATGAGACACATGAATATTCTCAGGCTTTATGATGAACCTCGTTTTCGGTGCCCACCACAATATGGGATCATCCTCGCTATACCACGGAAAAATCCCATTGCTATATGCGAGTACCAGCCGCTCAAGGGAGAGATCCCCACCAACCGCCAGAAGTCCGTCCTCATCTGCCAGCTTAGGATCAGGAAAAATTATTTTGTTTTCATCAAGTTTATAAATAGACATATCTTATTTTATCACAAATGACATTTCACAAATTCTACACAAAACAGTCACTTTCTTTTACGATTTTGCTTGTATCCTTAAATCATTAAGAGAGTACCCCCTCTCTTACCCCCTCATAAGAATAAAAAACTTTTCTTCAACACAAAAAGCTGGCGACTCCCGTGACAAGGCGCCAGCTTCCTTTCATTAATAGGAAAATTGTAATATGACTCTTTTCCTTTAAAAACGGCAGGCTTTGCGAAAATTCCGTCTATAATTTGCCATTAAAACGGGGAAGAAAAAAACGCTTAAATACCAAAAATATTACTTATAAGCTTTCCTTTTCCATGGAATTTACCAATTCCATCTTCTTTTTCCTGGAAAGCTTTTTTATATGCCACTCCCGGCTCATAGCCTCTTCCTTGGTCTCAAATTCCTCAAAATAAACAAGCTTCACCGGCAGCCTTGGCTTTGTATACTTCGCGCCTTTTCCTGCGTTATGGTCAGCAATACGCTTCTCAATATTGTTAGTCCATCCGCAATACAGCGTGCCATCTGCACATTCCACTAAATACGTGTAATTCATGAAAATAATCCCGCTATCCTACTCATCTCCATCAAACAGCCCTTCCTGCATCATCTGATTCCACTTGGCATTGTACCCTTCGGCTGTTTTCTTTTCTATAATACGATTCCTGTCACTTAGGATGCTCAGCATCTCATCCACGATCTCTCCCTGCGGCGGGTGAGAATAATGGGACAGATAGCCAATCATCCTGGTTGCAGTAAAATCCGTATTGAGATTCTGTGTTATAAGATCGCAGAATCGCTCCTCATAGCCTTCATTCAAAAGCATCTCATAGAGCATCCTGCTCATCTTGGATTTTGGTTTCATTAACTAATTCCTCGTTTACTGTATTGCCTCTACCCCTTCACATTTGGGAATGGTATTTATCGTTCCATCATCATTATACGAAAACTCGGCCACACATACACTCCTGTGGAAAAGACTTCCTCCCGGAAGATCCCCTGTATGATAAAAGAGATATGAATGTCCCTTAAAATCGGCGATTCCAGGGTGGTTGGTAAATACTCCCCCTTCCTCCGTCATGAGAACACCACCGTATTTCCAGGGTCCTGTAGGTGAAACTGATGTTGAATAAGCAAGATGCTCATCCCTTTTTCCTACGCCAAAAGCCGCATATACCATATAGTATAAATCATTTCTCTTATAAAACCACGGTCCCTCGCCATAAGAAGTTCCGGTGTCATGACTTCCCTTCGCAAAAGCCTCCTCTGTCATGGGGATTTTCACAACGCCCACTTCCTTATCATAAGAGATCATGTCCTCATTGAGAAGAACATATCTGAGCTCAGGATTTCCGAAGTACAGATACGCCTGTCCGTCGTCATCGATGAAAACTGTGGGATCTATGTCATTCCAGTCCCCTTCATCCACCAAAGGATATCCCAGATCCTTGAACGGTCCTTCAGGTCTGTCAGATACGCCAACAGCAATCGCCATACCGCCATCCTTCTTATGTACAGGACAATAAAGGTAAAACTTGCCATTTCTCTCTACCGCCTGAGGTGCCCAGGCTCTGTCATCAGCCCAGCTTATATCATCAAGTGAGAAAATCACGCCATGATCCTCCCAATTTACCATATCTGTGGTAGAGAAGCATCTCCAGTCCTTCATTGTGTAGAAATCGTTTATCAACTCGTCCTCATCATGAGTAGTGTAGAGATAGAGCCTGTCCCCGTATACCATAGGCGCAGGATCTGCGGTATATATGTTCTCTATTATAGGATTTTTATGAAAAGTTGTCTGTTGTTCCATTGCTGTTTTCTCCAATCATTTTTAACTTGTAATTCACAACATGTTTCCAAAGAGCACCGTTCATTAGGTGCTAAAAAGATTATATTTAAAAACACTTCTGCTATCAATTCCATATTCCTGTCAAAAAAAGAGTTGGTCCTTAATGAACCAACTCTTTTCGAATAGCTTTTCAATAATTATTTTTACTCAGTAATAACAGCAATGTTATATACGAAATATGCGTCAGCTATAGGATATCCTTCACTGTACAACTGCTGTACTGCTGCAACAACGTCGTCCTCGGTAATGCCTTCACCGCCACGAACATGTGCAACTGTATTACCGTTTAACTGCTCTCTTAACTTATCAGTTAAGTCTGCAACGGATTCAGCATAGTTATTATTCATGTGATAGTATTCATACGCATCTGTAGTAGCTGCTGCATTGAATGTATATGCTGAATTATCGGATATAAGAAGCTCAGTTGCCATGCTGTCTGTGATATTGCAAAGACCGTTAGGAACTAATTCGCTGTCATTATTAGTAATATCAAGAATACACCAGTTGCCATCAATGCTTACTCTGTTCCACTCGTGACCGCCAGCACCGTAAAGATCTCCTGTTTCAATGATTACGTTAAGACCTGCAAGTCTTCCTGAAAGTGCCATAGCCTCTGAATAACTCTCACATACACCATAGTTATTGCACAGGATACCATAAGGTGTGTGCGCATCTATGAAGGACTGTGTAAGAGAACTGGGATCAACATCAGTAGCCATTGAACTTTCATCATAGGATGCATTTGTACAGAAATAGTCGTTTAATGCAACTACCTTATCATATTCGCTTGATAAGCCACCAGCTACAGAGCCGGCTACTTCCTGAGCCTTTTTAAGCTCCTCTACTGTCTTGTTTAGTCTGTCAGTTGAATCATCTGCATAAGTAACGATGTATGTCTGATAATCGTAAGAATACTGAATATCACTAACCACACCACTTGTGGGATTCTGTCTGTACATAGAAAGGAGTTTAAGTGCTGTACCCTCTACATCTGCTCCCTCAGGGAACTCGCTTACAGGTACAGGAATGTACTCACTTCTTGCAATAAGGCAGCTTGCGATCCACTCCTCTAAGGGTGACTCTGCAAATACAATGCTGTCTATTGAAACACCACTCTGCTGCTCAATCAAAGTCAGATTCTGACTTACTACACCTGCAACCTCTGCAAGGAGTTCATTGGAGCCAGACTGGTTAGCACTGCCAGTTGTATCACTGGGAGGTGTTGTGGGCTCTACAGGCTCCTGGGTTGCAGGCTCCTCTGGAGTTGTGGGCTCTGTGGGCTCCTGTGTTGCAGGTTCCTCAGGAGTTGTAGGCTCTGTGGGCTCCTGGGTTGCAGGTTCCTCGGGAGTTGTGGGCTCTGTGGGCTCCTGGGTTGCAGGTTCCTCAGGAGTTGTAGGCTCTGTGGGCTCCTCCTGAGCACCAGGTCCTTCCTGCGCTCCCGGTCCATCCTGACCTGTAGGCTCCTCCTGATTATCAGGATTCTCCTGGACATCAGGCTCTTCCTGAGTTGTATAAGGATCCTGTGAAGGGTTCTTCTGTCTCTCTATCTGCTCTGTATATCCGGTCTCTTTTTCGGGATCAGGTACGTTGGATACGTTTACCTCCGCATCTGTCTTCTCAGTAGGAAGTGTTGCGGTGATATTATCCTGTCTCACACCAATTGCAGGTGCCTGCTCCTTAAAATCGCTATACTTCATGCCATGTATAGTAATTCTGAAGGGTGATAAATCTGTATGATAAACCTTGGGATACAGATAAAATGTTGTTGAACTCTCATCCTCGTATTTTGCATAACAGCCGTGATAATCAATCAGCATCTGCATTGTCTTATCGTTTACCGTAGTCATGGTAACGTAAGTAGGCATGTCAGTAATATTATTGATAGTGACCTCTATGTTATTAGAAGCTATCTTATAAGGTAAAAGGTCAGCAAGTTCGTTTGAATCAACGATGTTACTGATACCTGAGGTCTGTCCGTTCTTTACTGCTACTACTGCAAACTTGGAATTCTGGAAATCATGAAGATCAGAATTCATATACATCTTCTCGGAAGTTGTAGTATCATAGCCATTTTCCTGAAGCTCCTGATTTACAATCTCGCTCCACTTATCTGTATCAAGCTGTCCCATCAGGTTATCAGCTGCTATGCTGGTATCTGCTGTTTTTCCTACAAGATTGAAGAAATCATCATCAATCTGATAGATAAGATAGCTTGAAGCACCTGTTACAGGAGACCATTCAAGATAATAATTGTTGTTGGCATCAATTTTCTGCTTTACTGTTGTTGAAACAATATCATGCTGAACTGTGAAGGGTGTAATAATGGGTCTTGCCAGCTCTTCACCTGTCTGAAGATCATATTTCTGCACCAGATAAAGCTTACTGAGACTTCCCCAGGTTCCATCACTCTCTACCTTCCAGGAATCATAAGTATTTGTATCTGCAGTAAGAGTGCTCTCAGGGATATCGTAGAACATATCTACGGAACCGGGCTCTACTATGATCTGACCATTTTCAAGAGAGATATCAGCACAGTTATGAATGTACTTATCCGGATTTTCAAAATCGATTGTAGTATAAACACCAAAAGCATCGTAATATACTGAACTTAATGCGTTTTCGTTGCAATCAAAGGTGAATACATAATTACTTGGTACATTATAAATAGGCTCATTAAAATCATTTTTACTGTTTGTTGTTGCAGATGCATACTTGTTTCTAATGTTTGCAAGAACATCCTTTGTACCGGTCGGGCTTGCTGTAATATTCTGCGTACCGCTCTGAGTACCTGTTGCAGCAGCGCCGCTCTGATTATCGGAAGTATCAGCACTGCTCTGATCATCTGCTGTACCACTCTTATTACCATTTGCCAGCATTCCGGAAAAATCCGTGCCGTTTATAGACGCCTGTGTGTCTCCACCATCCTTTGTCGATTTAGTTCCAAATCCTGTACTACCGCATCCTGCTACCAGACTAGCGCTCAGCAGAACTGCTAAAATCGATGAAAATTCCTTTTTCATAGTCCCTCCTAATTGTATCTTTGCAATTTCTTTTAATTCATTTTTTCATTCCTTAAAAGCGCCTTCACTTATAATACAATTATTTCCCCAAAAATGTTGCACAAGATTTAAAAAAACCTGATAGATGTCTCCATCTATCAGGCCAAATATCCCATTTTATCCAGGTGTACACCCTCTTACTTAATATGCTCAGTAATTGTAATCGGGAATCCGGAGGGCGCGATCAGCATTGTAGCTCTTGAAGAGCTTGTGTCTGTAACCTTATCCCCACGAGGATTTACAAAGCCCTTTGAAATAAGGAAATCATAAGCTTCCTGGAAATTATCAACATTCACGCTCATGCTTGTCATATCGCGTTCCATGGTCTGGGAGCTTGCAATATTGATGCGGTTTCCGTTAGCATCCTTCATGCTATAATTGATATTTGCTCCACCTTCGATATCTTCTTTTGTATGCTTTCTCTCAAATCCAAGAGCCTCAAACAAAGCTACAACTGAATCAGGATCCTTTGTTACGATCAGTGGGCAAAAACCGGTAATCTTCATTGTGGAATACCTCCTTATTTGATGCAAATAACCATAAGTTCCATATAACCTATGATACAACATCCATTTTGCACAAATTATTATAAATCAATAAAATTTTGATATACTAATTTATGTTGCCCACAAATACACAGTTTTTCTATAAGAACTGCAGTGCAATAGCCGGAACAACAAGAAGAATTCGACCCAGGATTTTTTTCATTACCTACTCCTTTAAGCTCAGAACCGTCACTATTATTTTTCGTCTTTAGCTTCTTCAGGCTTTTCCTCTACCGGTGCCTTAGGCAGAAATTCAGAAATCTTATTTTTTTCAAGCATCGTGTAAACCCATCTGCGAATCAGGTCGTAAATAACTGCAAATACCGGTACTCCTGCGATAATTCCCACAATTCCGAAGAGCCCACCGAACAATGTAATTGAAAACAGTACCCAGAAGCCTGTAAGTCCCACGCTCTCAGACAGAAGCTTTGGTCCAAGGACGTTTCCATCAAAGAGCTGCAAAAGAACTACAAAAATAACAAAGAACAGACAGCAAATGGGCGAATCCATAAGAATAATGAGTGCTGATGGAATTGCACCTATATACGGCCCGAAAAACGGTATGATATTGGTAACTCCAACGACTACCGCGATCAGCACCGCATTATGCATGCCCATTGTCAGCTGTAAGATCAGGCAGAATACATAGCAGATAAGTCCGACTATCGCGCTATCAAGCACCTTTCCACCAAAGAATCCAACAAAGGTTTTATCTATAAATACGAATTCGTCCACAATCTTCTCAGCTATATCACGCGGAAACAGTGAATAAACAATCATCTTTGCCTGACGTGCAAAGGTTTCCTTATCAAGCAGAATATAAATACAGATAATTACGCCTATGAGAAGGTTATAAAGTACTCCAACAAATGATCCAAAGACACCCAGAGCGCCACCTAAGGCGTCTGTAAGCCCCGGAAGAATGCTGTTTTTAATCCATTCAGGTCCGCTTGTTTTCACAGTACTCAGGCCTTTTTCAATATATCCGCCAATCTCCGGATAGTCCGCGGTAAGTTGTTCTACAGTCTGATCAAGACTTGTCACAACCCCGGGAATTGCCTGCGCTATGGACATCAAGCTGTCTACCAATGCAGGAATGATCATTGTAAGTAACAGATATATAGCCAATACAACTGCAAATAGCACCAAAATAAGTGCCAGAGCCTTAACCATGCCGGTTTTCTTGCCCTTAAACAGCTTCTCCAGCTTCGCTGCTATCCAGTTGTAAGGTGTTTTTAAAAGATAAGCGATAACTCCGCCGTATATAAATGGCTTTAAGATAGACGCGATCGTACTTAGCCCTCCGCTAAATCCATCGAATCTGAAAATCAAGAAGAAAAAGATAATAGATAATCCAAGCCCTAAAAACAGGGGCATTGCCACCTTAAATGATTTTTTTAAGAATTCTCTCATAATGTTATTATTCCTCCTGTCCAATCAAAACAAAGGATATTTATATAATACTATTAAAGCACACCTTCGGGCAATTCAGGTCATAATCCCAGCTGTGATAGGCGCCGCCTTCACAGAAATCTCTATCCTCACAGGCCATGCACTTCTCATTCTTACTGGCAAGTGGTTCTCTGAAAATTTTGAACCTGTTCAGCCACACATCCTTAAAGTTATCTTTGTAGATATTTCCCTGGATTGTTTCGGGTCTTCTCTCTATATCAAGGCATCCCATTATGTCTCCATTACAGGCTATACTTGCGGTATAAAGCCCCGCATTGCAAAGGAAATACCAGTCTCTTACTTCCCTCTCGAATTTCAGTCCAAGATAATGCGAGCACCCATAAAGCACAGGATATTCCTGCTCTCTTTTATCCTTGATATATCTAAGTAGCTTTTTATGCTCATCCATCGTCAGCGCCAGATCTTCATGCTCCAGGGCTCTTCCTATAGGCTCCATCCCCAGTAATCTCCATGAATCAATATCCATGGTAAGGAGAATCCCGAAAATATCATCGAGTATATCTACATTTTTCTTAGATACAACTGTCGTGACCTGTACATGATCAAAACCGGCAGCTATAAGGTTCTCTATTCCCTCTATTGCCCGTTTAAATCCGCCTTTTGTTCTTCTGAATTCATCATGAATTTTTTCTGTACCGTCAATGCTTATTGAAACCGTCTTCATTCCCGCTTTTTTCAGGTGTTCTGCGGTATCACGATCTATCAGAGTGCCGTTACTTGTCATTCCCCAGGAAAAACCCAGATCCTTCGCATACTCCATTATTTCAAAGAAATCTGTTCTGAGAAGCGGCTCTCCGCCCGTAATGCAGAGCATCGGAAGCTGAGCAAAATCCCGCTTTATCTGTCTTAAAAGTTCAAAATAATCCTCTTTTGAAAGCTCAGGCGACTTCACCTCACCGCACCTGCTTCCGCAGTGTACGCAATTTTCATTGCATCTCAGGGTTAACTCAAAGAAGAGCCTTCGCAGCTGCGGGCTCTTCCTTAATTCCTGTCGATAATTATGTAATTCTCTCAAATCCCTGATTTTCTTTTTTTCGATATCATTCAGGTTTTCTGTATGCATAACAAATTCAGTCTTTCTGCGTAATTTATTTAGAAGCTTCGCCTTCTATATTTACCTCAGCCACGATAACCTCATCTTCGCTCTGGCTGCTTATTTTCTGCGCATCATTGACCTTTGACATACCCTCCGGCGGGCCATAGCCACATGCATTGAAATTCATCGCTGCAGCAAAAACTGAACCTACGATCAGTGCCTTCTTTAATGATTTTTTCATTGCAGCCTCCTCAATCTTATTTATCGAAATAATGATAACATTCCTAACCAACTATTTCAATTTAGGGCATATTTCCTTGATAAGTTTTTCTGCCAAAACAATATCCGGTGAATCCTCACGATAAATCCCGTAAATATCCCAGGTGTAAGCATCCTTTATTTTAATAGCCTTCACATGGCTGTCTTCCCTGAGAAAACACGGAGCAATCCCTATTCCCACCTTGTTTTTAACAAGACAGTAGATGGACTCTCCCTCTCCGACCTTGGCCACAATAGTTGGATTGAATTCCTCCATATGGCACGCATTCAGAAAATCCCTGTAAATATGGTAATTTTCATTCATGGAAATTATCCGTTCATCCTTTATCTCTAAAAGGGTAACCTCCTCTGCATCCCACAGCCTATGGCCTTTGTATACGTAAAGGACAACCTCGAGGGAATTTAAGCGCACGGCCTTTAATCCCATATTTTTAGGCATTCCAACCACGATTCCAAAATCTATGTCACCATTTGCAACCTGATGCCGTACATCAGCATTTACCTGTTCACGCCAGCTTCCTGCGATCTCCGGGCAGTTTTCCATGAATTTTCTTATATTTGCAATGTCTAAGACACGCATGGTACCAAGTGAAAATCCGATCTTGAAACGCTTATCCTTACTGCCCTCAGCCTGAATCGAACTAAACATTTCATTCAGATTCTTAGTGACTTCCTTGGATTTTTCATAAAAAATCTTACCACTCTCAGTGGGTATCAGGCCTTCCTTAGTGCGCACAAACAGCGCTGTTCCGCATTCCTCCTCCAGGGACTTGATAATCTTGCTTAGTCCCTGCGGTGACAGAAACAGCTTATTGGCTGCAGATGTTATATTTTTCTCTTCATATACGATTTGAAAACACTTAAAGTTTTTTGTATTCATAGAAAAATGATAAAACAACAATCCCTGTAAGGCAAATCTATATTGTCTTACAGGGACTGTGAATATCATTCTTTATGAAAATCAGATGTTATTTGCTACTTCAAATGCATCCCAGATTGCATACATGATGTTAGAAACCTGTCTTGCATCACCTAGCAGATATATCTCATCAACGTCATTCTTGTACTCGTTGTAAAGTGTGTTTTCGCTTGCGTATCCTACGCAGAGAACCACGCTGTCTGCCTTGATTTCCTTTGTCTGTCCGTCAGCCTCAGCCTTAAGAACACCGTTCTCAAAAGCAGTTACCTTAGCACTTGTTACAACATCAATTCCGTTGAAAGGAATAAGTCTCTCAAGCATCTCCTTATTAGCGGAGCAGATAGGTCCGTTTACAGCCATAAGCTTATCAAGAGCCTCAACGATTGTAACCTTCTTGCCATTCTGTGCAAGATCAAGCGCAAGCTCACAGCCTACAAGACCGCCACCTACAACTACAACTTCCTTGCCGGGATCCTTCTGCTTAAGAAGTACCTGCTCTGCTGAGTAAACCTTCTCATCATCGCCAAGGGAGAACATCTTGGGTCTTGAACCGGTCGCAAGGATTACTGAATCAAACTGAGCATCAAGGATTTCCTTATCTGTTGCTTTTGTTGAAAGATGTACTTCAACGCCAAGTCTTTCAAGCTCATCTGTGTACCACTGAGCAAGAGCGATGTCGTCCTCCTTGAATTTAGGAGCACCACCGGGAATAAGGTTACCTCCAAGCTGGCTTGATGCTTCGTATACAACAGGCTCATGGCCTCTCTCAGCCAGTACTCTTGCAGCTTCGCAGCCTGCAACACCACCACCTACGATAAGCACCTTCTTTTTCTTAACGATAGGATTATAAGCGTTAAGCTTCTCCTTACCACACTGAGGGTTAACTGCACAGTTGATAAGTGAATATGTCTGAATACGTCCCATGCAGCCTTCCTGGCAGCTAATGCAGGGACGAACCTGTTTAAGAAGTCCTCTGCGGATCTTGTTAACGATATCAGGATCTGCAAGTGTAGGACGACCCAGAGAGATCATATCGCATATATCATTCTCGATACACTCTGTAGCTGTATCGGGATTGTCAACACGTCCAGCCATGATAACAGGGATATTTACGTTATCCTTTGTAATCTTGGCAAATTCCTTGTAAGGAGCCTTCTCCATGTACATCGGGGGATGATTCCACCACCATGCATCGTATGTTCCTGCATCTACGTCAAGAGCGTTGTAGCCGAACTTCTCAAGAAGCTTTGCTGCTTCGATACCTTCTTCGATATCACGGCCTTTTTCTTCGAATTCTTCTCCGGGAAGTGCACCTTCTCTGAAGTCCTTAACCATGCTCTTAAGTGAAAATCTCATGGCAACAGGGAAATCCCAGCCACAGGTCTTAGCTATTTCTTCACGGATTTCCTTAGCAAAACGAAGTCTGTTCTCAAGTGATCCGCCGTACTCATCAGTACGCTGATTGAAGAATGAAATTGCAAACTGATCTATAAGATAGCCCTCATGAACAGCGTGGATCTCAACACCGTCAAATCCGGCTCTTTTAGCGTTATATGCGCCTTTTCCGAAGCTTTCTACGATTCCGTGGATTTCTTCCTTCGTAAGAGGTCTACAGGTCTTATCGAGCCATCTGTGAGGAATGGGTGATGCTGAAACAGGCGGAAATTCTCCAAGGTTTGTGGGAATTGTTACACGGCCAAATCCACCACTCATCTGAAGGAAAATCTTTGCCCCGTAAGCATGTACACGCTCTGTCATCTCACGGCTTGTTCTTACGAACTGTACCGGATTATATGTGCTGTTAGGTGTGTTGGGGAAAGAAGGCTTCTCAACCTCTGTATCAGAAAAAGTAACACCTGTGATGATAAGACCGATACCACCCTTAGCTCTTCTGGTGTAGTACTCGATTCCACGGTCATTCCATCCGCCTTCGCAGTCACCAAGACCAAGAGGTCCCATAGGCGCCATAGCATAGCGGTTCTTAATCTCAAGATTGCCAATCTTAAGGGGTTCAAAAAGTTTTGGATATTTCATAGTTTTCTCCTACCTCTGAATATAGTTTTCGAACAACTCTATCAACAAGTCATTATTCTTCCTATATTTTAACTGTGTAGGCGAAAGCTTCTCCATCAACAAATAGTTTCCGTGCCTCAACATTTATTTGATGAACAGAAATAACCATCATATTTAAAGTTTCTGGGTAAATTTGAAGATTATCACTAGAAAAATTAATAAAAAAAGATGCCTAGACTCGGAATCGAACCAAGGACACGAGGATTTTCAGTCCTCTGCTCTACCAACTGAGCTATCTAGGCATACTTGAGTAGCGGGGACAGGATTTGAACCTATGACCTTCGGGTTATGAGCCCGACGAGCTTCCAGACTGCTCCACCCCGCGTTATTTAGTTGAATGGATGGCGGTGGATTCGAACCACCGAAGCAATTTGCAGCAGATTTACAGTCTGTCCCCTTTGGCCACTCGGGAAGCCATCCATATAAAAGAGCCGATGAGCGGACTCGAACCGTTAACCTGCTGATTACAAATCAGCTGCTCTGCCAATTGAGCCACATCGGCTTATTAAAAATGGGGCCTATAGGGCTCGAACCTATGACCCTCTGCTTGTAAGGCAGATGCTCTCCCAGCTGAGCTAAGACCCCATGTTTTAAACAAATATTAGATTATGAACGACCCGAAGGGGGTTCGAACCCCTGACCTCCGCCGTGACAGGGCGGCGCTCTAACCAGCTGAGCCACCGGGCCAAATACTCTGTACCTTCAAAACCGAACACTGAATTTCATCTTGATCCGTTAAATCTTTTGTTCTATATCCTTTTTGGACAAGCCCTCGACCTATTAGTACACATCAGCTGAACATGTTACCATGCTTACACCTTGTGCCTATCTACCTCATAGTCTCTAAGGGGTCTTACTGCCGAAGCAGGGATATCTCATCTTGAGGGGGGCTTCACGCTTAGATGCCTTCAGCGTTTATCCCTTCCGGACTTGGCTACCCAGCCTTATGCATCTGGCGATGCAGCTGATACACCAGCGGTCCGTCCATCCCGGTCCTCTCGTACTAAGGACAGCTCCTCTCAGATATCCTACGCC
>NZ_AUIY01000019.1 GCF_000423945.1 Butyrivibrio sp. XPD2002
ATCGAGTAGGCTGACTCCTACTCGATTTCGCACACGAACATTCCGCACTTCGTGCTCCATGTTCTTACAACCGGCAAATGAATTTGTATGCAAGCATCCATTCGCTTGCCGGTCTTGTGCAACAAAAACGCTTTCCCCTTATCTACAAAGAGGAAAGCGTTATTTTTTATTCTTCAGGTCTTCCTATACCGTGTTTTTTCATAATCTGCCTAAGGAACAATGGCTGGAAAATAAATATCAGGAAAAATCCAACCACAAAGCATATAATTAAGCTCTTCAGGAACATCGGCAAAAACGGAATCGGCGCTACGCCACCATTCTGTATGGTAACCATTCTATATGCAAGACCAACCATAACCAGCGTCATTATGGGAGTGTAGATCAGATCGGAAAGAAAACTCTCAAAGGTCCTTGCTCCGATGGTTCCCTGCCTGAGTCGGAGTCTCGCACACAAACCACCCGTGACTTTTCCAATAGGAATCACCAGGCCAATTATCAGGCTTATTATAGTGCTGATAGCAAAGCTGATAATGAACCCGGGAATTGTGAAATGTCCCGATGAAAGGATCCCAACCAGTGAGAGGCAAAAGCTCATCATTATGCCCATTCTGATCGCCATCTGTCGTCCGATTATCCTCATCTGTTCTTCCATAATCATTTACCCCCTGTAGGTTTGCACGTGGATAGACATTGTTCCAAATCCATTATTTAGTTTCAAAATACTCCGGGTGCTCCTTAAAATGCATCATCATGGTTGCAGTGAGGCTTAAATCCTTTGCTTCCTCACCTATATCAGCTCGCTCAACCCATTCTGCTCTGGCGAGCTCATTTTCATCCATATTGATATTCGGATCTCCATCAAGCTCACAAAAATAACCAAGCAGCAGGTTCGAATCGAATCCCCAGGGCTGGCTTGCAAAGTATCTGATATTCTTTACCTTTATGCCAACCTCCTCTAAGACTTCACGTCTTACAGTATCCTCTGCAGTTTCTCCTATCTCACAAAAACCGGCAACAAGGGCGTTACCCTTATATGGTCTTCCTGCGTACCTTGTCATCATGATTTTGCTTCCATTTGTAACTCCGACTATAACCGCAGGGCATATCTTGGGATATATTATATTTCCGCACCTTGGACACTTTAGAGCCCTCTCAGCATCATGAATTATCGTTTCCCTGCCGCATCTTCCGCAGAATTTATTATCGCGGTACCAGACATAGAGATGATAGGCCGTCATTCCCGCAAAACACAGGTAACCGGGATTTGCACCGCGCAAAACACGGATGCTCTCATAGTTGTAATTACAATCTGAGCCCTTTCCCTGAACTTCGTTTATATAGCAGCCATACTCTTTTTTTGGAAGATAAAACCTGTCCCCGTCGATTTCAAAAAGGTAGATCAGCTCATTTTTATCAATTCCAAGCTCCTCTACCCTGGGACACCTGAATGCTCCATCATCCTCTAAAACGCACAAAACCTCCCTGCCCCGAAACGAAAACACATAATCGCGGGGATCCGGAAGGTCTCTCTTATAAATATTGTTAAACACTTTTGGTGAAATATCCTGTATCATATTATTGATTATACATTATCTCTTTTCAGAGATGATAGGTTGTTTTTCCATTTTAATAGAATTATAATATATTTTATACAATTTATTTTAAGGAGGCAAGTATGCAGGAAGTATATGAATTTTTGAAAAAATGTGGAACTTACTATCTGGCTACTGTTGATGGGGATCAGCCCAGAGTTCGCCCCTTCGGAACAGTAGATATTTTCGAGGACAAGCTTTATATCCAGACCGGAAAAGTAAAAGATGTCTCCAAGCAGATTCAGAAGAATCCCAAGGTTGAGATCTGCGGTTTTGCTGAAGGCAAATGGGTTCGCGTAGCAGGTGAGCTTGTACGCGATGACAGAATAGAAGCTAAGAAGCACATGCTCGATGCTTATCCGTCACTTCAGGGTATGTACTCTGCTGAGGATGACAACACAGAAGTGCTTTATTTCAAGAATGCAACAGCTACCTTCTCTTCCTTCACAGAAGAGCCCAAGGTTGTTAAGTTCTGATAATTACCGGCTTTTGCTATTTAAAAAGAAGGACTCGATCGAGAAAGAAGGACTCAATCGAGTCCTTCTTTTGTATTTCTATCAAAGTTCTTCAGTAACCTGGAACACATAGAATTTCAAATAATAAGAAGCGTCGTTAGACCACAAAATAGGATGGTCTGCAGCCTGCTGCCTGAACTCAACCTGCCTAAGCTGTTTATGGGCACTTCTGGCTGCTTCTCTTATTGTCTTTGCAAAAAGCTCCTCATCCATGAAATGTGAACATGAGCAGGTCGCAAGAAATCCGCCATTTTTCACAAGCTTAAGTCCGCGGATGTTGATCTCACGATATCCTGTAACAGCCTTCTTGATAGAAGCTCTGGATTTGGTAAATGCAGGCGGATCAAGAATAACCACGTCATACTGCTCTCCCTGCTTCTCAAGATCCGGCAAAAGATCAAACACGTCAGCACACTTAAATTTGATAATATCCTCAAGCCCGTTAAGTCTTGCGTTTTCCTCTGCCTGAGCACATCCCACATCGGAAGCATCAACCGCAAGAACTGAATCAGCTCCAGCTTTGGCACAGTTAAGTCCAAAGGAACCTGTATGTGTAAAGCAGTCCAGGACCTTCTTACCCTTGCAAAGAGATGCTATCGCTCTCCTATTGTTCTTCTGATCAAGGAAGAATCCGGTCTTCTGACCATTCTCAACATCAACGTAGTATTTAACACCATTCTCCTCTATCAGAACCTTGGTATCGAAGGGCTCACCGATGAATCCCTTTATTCTCTCAAGGCCTTCCTGCTCTCTTACCTTCGCATCACTTCTCTCATATATTCCACGAATCTGTACCCCATCCTCAGCAAGAACCTTCTTACAGATATCAAGAATCTTGTCCTTCATGCGGTCAGTACCAAGAGCCAGAGACTCAATTACAAGCACATCTGAAAACTTATCAATTGTAATTCCGGGAAGGAAATCAGCCTCACCAAAAACCAGTCTGCAGGAGAGCTCCTTAAGTCTTTTGGTTTTAAGCTCGTCCTCTGATACAGCCTTTTTCTCGCCCAAAATACTCTCATAGCCGTACAACTCCGGGCACATAACAGCCTTCCTGTAATCCCAGGCATTTTTCACTCTTGTCTCTAAAAGGGCATCATTCACAGGATGTTCCTTCCTTCTGGACATCATCCTTACACGGATCTTAGAGTTCGTATTTATAAATCCATATCCCATGAAATAATCATCATGGTCATGAACCTCTACGATATCTCCATTTTCAAAGCTGCCCTCAACTCTGTTTATCTCATTATCAAAAACCCAGGCTCCACCCGCCTTAATTGTACGTCCCTCGCCCTTTTTAAGAATTATTTTTGCATATTCACTCATTAATATTTCCTCTCAAACAGTCCTTATTACTTGGACTTCTCAGCTTATTCTTTCCATATCATAATATCATATTCCATTTATTATTGAATTCCAATATGTAAAGCTATTGACAAAAGCCTCCTCTTTATTGTATTATCATGTGTGCTGCGAAAGTCTTCTCACGACTTCCGCTTTACATATAACGAAGTGTGGCTCAGTTTGGTAGAGCGCTGCGTTCGGGACGCAGAGGTCGCAGGTTCAAATCCTGTCACTTCGACTCAGTATTTACAAGGGTTTGCAGATTTGCAAGTCCTTATTTTTTTGTCCGAATTCTACTATTTTTCTACCAAATCCCTTTTATTCTTAGATTTATTATTTCATCGCAGAATAAGCTCTCTATAAACCTTATTAAGTTGTCATGTTACTGGTTGGAATAATCCTTAAGGGGAATAATTCCAGTCATAGCCTGCGAGATCTCTCGCTTAGCTTCTTTATCTTTAACCTTTGCGTAAATCCTTAATGTTGTATCAATGTCTTTATGGCCAACCCATTTCTGAATACTCTTAACATCCATACCCTGGTGAACAAGAATGGAAACACAGGAACTCCTGAGACCATGAAAGGTAATATTCTGTGGTAGCTCCGGCATCTTCTTAATAAGTTTGCCAAACAGTTTTGTAGGATAATCCGGATAAAAAAGCGACCCATCAACATGTTTGAAGATGTAGTCGCTTTCGTGGTATCCGTTACCGCATAGTATTCTGTTTTTCTTTTCCTTCTCCCTAAGCCTTTTGAACATTTCCACCTGCTCATCTGTCAGAGGATATTCTCTGGCACTTGAAGCTGTCTTGGTAGCATTAACACGATTCACTTTCGTTCCTCGGGTTACTGTGTGGTTAATGTTCATGGTTTTAGCCTTGAAGTCTATAGCAGACCACCTTAGCCCAAGCATTTCTTCTCTTCTCATTCCAAAGAATAACGCCACATAGAATAGTTCATATAATTCATGATCCTTTATGTTGTTCAGAAAGAGCTGCGCTTCCTCGTAAGAAAAGAATTTGTCGTCTGTACTTTGTTCCTTGGTGTATTTGACCGCGAGATTCTTGTTGATTTCTACCTCTTTGACTGGATTGCAAGGGATAATTCCATCCTTTACAGCCTGATCCATAATACTCCCAAATAACACTTTTGTATCCTTAACTGTTCGTGGTTGTGCATGATCTGTTTCAAACATATTGTCCAGGAAGTTCTCGACCATAAGCACAGTTACATCTTTGACTTTAGTATCACCAAAATACTTCGTTATCCTGTTAACTCTATAAAAATAAGAAGAAAGGGTTGTATCTGAAACCTCTCTCTTCTTTTTCTCTAGAAAACAATCTGAATATTCTTTTAGCGATACATTTCTGTCAACAGCAATCGTGGCCCTTTTACTAAGAAGATTTTGTCTCATTTCCGTGGCCTTCTTAATGTTATCCGGCGTATCCTTCAAACCTGTAGAAATCCACTTTTTCTCACTTTTCTTGACTCCATCCTTCACAAAATACTGATGAGTAATTATATAAAGATAACCATTTTTCCCCTGAATGCCGGTTGCTCTTTTTCCGTTTTTCTTCGGTCTTGCCATACTTTTTAACTTGCCTCCTTAACAAATTTCCTATCGGGGTACATAAATTCCAAGAGGTAAAGCTTTGGAATTCTGTATTTTCCCGCTATCATCATGGATTTAATAGTTCCGTCCCTCAGATAGTCGTACACCTTGTTACGGCCTATCTTAAGAATGTTTTTGACATCATTGATGCTTAATACATCGTCATACTCTGCTAACAAATTCGTGTATTCCATGTCTGCTCCTTTCTTTGTTTTTCTTCATCTCGTTTACTATTTTCTTTACTGCTTCGTAAGGTGTTGGATCCTTAACTCCGCATACATCTCTTAAATCTAAAAGTTCTTCTTTTAATTTTCGATTTGCTCGTTGTCTGGCTCTGTTTCTCATTTTCCTCCTTTCTCAGAGCATAATTCCTCTGTTTTTTATTTTGTATCGGCAACATCTGAATCAGGAAATGCCGGGGATTTCGGCGACATCCGGGTTTTCCGGGAAACGCTTGGTTCTTTTTAACCACCCTTTGTTATTCTTTTATAGCTTATTATGATTTATATTATCTTAAGCTATTTTTATATTATCAATATTATTTTTATATGTCAATATTAGTATATGCTATATTTATTACAGATAATACATTTCTTTCACTGAATGTGATAGAATATAGTACATACAAGAAAGGAGCATGACCATGGGTGATAAAGAAAACTTATTTGGCGAACGTCTTAAGATGTTACGATCTATGCAGGGGAATAAATCTCAGAAGGATTTTGCTGCGGAACTAGGTATTCCCCAGCCCACATTGTCATCCTACGAAAGTGGCAAAATAAAACCGACTGTAGACGCTATCATCAATATTGCTGATAAGTGTGGAGTATCAATAGACTGGTTATGCGGTCGAGACGAAACATTCCACCTTGGAAGTCTAGGCGATGTTCTATCATGCTTCCTGGAGTTATATGAAACCAATGAGTTTTCCATAAAGACTTCTATACATGACCGTGTAGACCTGGAATCAAAAGATGCTACTGAGGATGAAGATCGCAACTGGATAGAATTGAAGATTTATCACAACGAAGTTTTCCATAATCCAGAGGCTACACTTAATCAGGATTTATGCTCAGCTATTGAAAAAGCATATAAGCTTACAAATGAGCTGCGTCACTTTGAACGTTCACAAGAAAGCTATGAGCGTGAGAAGCTATATTTTATTGATAATATGAGAAGTGTTCCTATTACCAAAATTGATCATTCTGATATACCGGAAGAAGAGCAGAGAAAGCGCATGCTGGAGCTTATGAAGGCAGAATGGGAAGCGATGGAGAATGGTGATAAATAACTTTTCTTGATTAGACATCAGTTTGTGCTTTTTTTGCACATACTGAAATTACATACCAATGGAGGTAATAGATTTGGCTTTACCTGTAAGTATACATAGCCTTCTCTCAGGTCGAGAGGTTGAATGGGCTCGAATAGAATTTAAAACAACATGGGATCCTGCCGCTTCCCTTAAGACAATCTGCGCTTTTGCCAACGATTTGGACAATTGGGGAGGCGGATATATTGTTTTAGGAGTCGCTGAAGAGAATGGTATTCCTGTAAGACCATTAGTTGGAGTTCCTTTGGATAAAGTTGATGAGTGGCAGAAGAGTATATTCAAAAAATGTAAGCTTATTAGCCCTGACTATATGCCAATAATCGCAAAAGAAGAATATGAAGATAAAACATTCATCATTATCTGGTGTCCGGGAGGATATGGCAGACCATATTCTTCCCCGAAGACTATGGACAAAAACAACCACGAAAAAATAAGCTATATACGAAAAGGTTCAATTACAGCGGAACCTTCACCCGACGAGCAGAAAGAATTATATACCTTATCTAACAGAACCCCTTACGATGATCAGGTTAATCATAGAGCAGAGTTGTCAGATCTTAATTTCACACTGATTAAATCCTATCTTCGTGAGATAGACAGTGATCTATATAGTCTGGCAGACAGCATGGATTTTACCGAATTATGCAAAAATATGCATCTCATCAGCGAATTACCGGAATATGTAAAGCCCAGAAATGTTGCTTTGATGTTTTTCAATTCTGAGCCTGACAAGTTCTTTCCATATGCTCAGATCGATGTTGTGCAGTTTCCTGAAGGCGAAGGCGGAGACAAAATCATTGAGCAGACCTTTAAAGGGCCATTGCATGAGCAATTACGTGCAGCTCTTCGATATATTCAAAATATGATAATTACAGAAAAAGTTATTAAATATCCAGATCGTGCAGAAGCTGATCGTTTCTTCAATTATCCGTATGCAGCCATCGAAGAGGCTCTCGCCAATGCAGTGTATCATAAAGCTTATGATGAACGTGAACCAATCGAAGTTCGTGTTACCCATGATATGATCGAAATCATTTCCCATCCAGGACCGGATAGATCGGTAACACTTCAAGGTTTAAAGGAATACAAAGTATATAGTAGAAGATATCGTAACCGTCGTATCGGTGAATTCCTTAAGGACCTTCATCTTACTGAGGGTAGAAATACCGGCTTCAAGAAGATATTAAAAGCACTTAGCGCAAATGGATCTCCATTACCTGAGTTCGAGACTGATGAAGCCCATGATTACTTTGTAACAAGACTCTTTATTCATGAGAAGTTTTATGATGAGGTTGAAGATGGGGGTAGTACTACCCCCAAACTACCCCCAAATAATATTCATGATTCAATACTCAATATGATGCGTATGAATCCTCAAATTACCAAGAAGGAAATAGCAGCAAATCTTGGATTAACAGTTGATGGAACAAGATATCACATAAAGAAAATGACGGATTCTGGTATGGTTAAATATATTGGAACTAGCAGAAATGGATATTGGAATATTCCACCTAAATAACATATTGTAAATACAAAAACCGGCAAGCCTCATACACATGAGATGCCGGTCTTTCCTTATTTACTATTCAATCTTTTCCCTTTTTTCTATTTAGAAAAAATCGAATTGCCATCACTATCAGAAGCACACAATATATTGTCGCTGTATATCTGAGAAAAAACCCCATGAATGCTTCTACTACGCCCATTATCGGTTCGTGAAGCAGCGCTTCATAGATCATCTCCAGGTTAAGTACTACGAGCGAAACATATGCAGTGACTGAAAAACTCACTCTATCCTTTATGCTCCTAAAAATCTCAACTGCAAAAATCAGAAGATTCAATAAAAAAATTACAAGAAGTTGCTTTTCTATAAATGGTCCAACCTGCACAGGCTCCATACCAAAAGGCATCACACCATGCATGATCTTTAAGATGCACCAGCCAAGCATGAAGGAGCTATATACTCCGCTTATTAGGGAAGCAACAAATCTTGCAAGGTCTGACTTCGATAAAATCTTCGTAAAGGGCTTCCCTCTCGAAGAAAACATCATGAATATGACCATAACAGCCATGATAGCAAGGATTAATGGATAAAAATCTGCATAAAGTGGGAAAATCGACGGTCCATGGAATATACCATATCCTGCCACGATGATAAAAATTCCATAAATGATACAAACAAACGCCCTAAGAAGCATCCTCGCTTTCTGTCTGCGCTGCATTTTTAATGTTTTAAGCAGTTCATTAAGAGCAGCTTCGGTGGTCATCTGATTTTTGCTGCCTACGATAATTTCTTCTATACTGATATCAAGAGCATTTGCAAGATTTTCAATTACACCAACATCAGGAAAACTGTCTCCTTTTTCCCACCTCGAAACAGCCTTATTGGTTACTCCAAGGATATCCCCTAATTCAGCCTGGGTGCATCCTTTCTTTGTCCTTGCCTCTTTGATTACCTGACCTGTTTTTTGCTTGTCCATGGTTGTCCCTCCAATATCATTCTCATACGAGCAAGCAAAAACTTCAATCTACTGTAGCGAGAACAGGCTTAAATACTGTGATTTTCTCCATTCGCATCTCACAAGTACTTTATTCAGCCTGATATGTATTCTCGATATCAAGCAGCCACGGAAGTATGAAAACCATTCCTATCTGCACTATTGGCTTCGGAAATCCATCTTCAACAAGATGGACTTCCTCCCATTTATCCCCTTCAACATATACCTTAAAATCCGTTGCTAGCTCAATACCTTCCTTTTCGTCGCACCTTTTAATTATTCTTCCACACACGTGAAAAAACCACCACCAAAAACAGCCTTGCCTTCATTCTTTTGGCAGAACCAATATGTCTCACATACTTTCTTAGAAGCTACCCCTATCTTTTCGAAAAACGACGATACTTCAAGTGGCATCACATCACAATATTTAATATAGTTTCGGCATCCACCACATGTGCAATCTATTTCCACAGAGTCATCCGAATAGTAAAACTCCCGTGTTTTGTTTACATCAACATCTACAACTGTCCCATTGAAATCAATGATCATCTTACTATTTCTTCCCTATGACCCCCATATTGAAAAATGTTAATTAGTAACTCCTCTGTTTTGATGTCTTTTAGAAAACCTTTTAAGAATCAGCCTTACAGCCAAACAGGCAATAACAAGCAATATGTATTCTACTACCGATGGCAGTATCCCGTATGTATACCAAGGGGCAGATAAGACTTCATAATACTCAGGATGCCTATTATACATAAGGATGTTCATGTATATATTCTCAACAAGCATCCCCAACCCAAATACCAATATCACAGTCAAAGCGTAATTAATCTTCTTCATTTCATCTCGCCCTTTCGATGACAAAAGGTGCCGGATTATCTATACTGAGTTTATCTGTAATATCTATCATTTTTCCATCAGCAAACTTATAAACAAGATAAAAACCAGCTTCAGGAATCTCATATCCATCTGAATCTTCTGGCAAAGAGACATACTCCTGATGATGAGTGTCCACGTTATAAATTACTATGGATTGTGCATAAGGTTCTCCACAACATATGTAGCAGCCAGATTCTAAATAGATTGATCCTATAACATATGAATTATCAGAACTTGGAGTTTCATTAACATTAACAGGTTCTGCCTCCTGTGAAAGCTCTATTGTATTCTGTTTTAGAATAACATCATCCTTCCTTGCACATGCACCACATAAAAGCACCAGCCCCAGCAAAAATAATGAAATATTTACTGTTCCAAATACTCTTTTCACCTTCAAATGACCTCCATAAGTTAAGGCTTAATACATGTTACATATTAATAACGCTGACCCCGCCCTTTTCGTGACCTATTTTTCTATTTTTTTACAACATTCTCAGCAATTTTTATAAAATCCTCCCTGCTGGCTTTTCCGGTCACATAAAGTGCATAACCATCTATGCTGGTGGCAAGGCTTCCATGTACTCCGTCATGATATAAAAATGCCTGCTCTCCATTTATTGTAATGACTTCTTTCTCCATTCCTTCAGTATTCAGGTATGCATTAGCTTCTGGCATGCAGATGCTAATATCCAGCAAATCTCCATTCTCATCCTCATAGGTATATGTGGCAAACCCTGTCAAAACATCTTTGTTATACAAATGATATCCCTGAGGAATATAGGTTGGTTCATAAGCTCCAAGTTTGTTTTCCTGCTCAGTCTCGTTATTTTCAATGTGGAAAAGGGTATATGTATTTGTGCTTTCCATAAACCATCTGATAACACTATCCCTAAACTCAGCATTTACAGCCAAAGCAGTCCCAAAAGATATAATTCCCACAATAAGAATTGCAGCAACCGCTTTTCCAAAAGAACGCGCAACTCGCTCAGGAAAAGGAATCATTTCCGGCGCATCTGCAATTCTGCTAAGTGCTCTTCTGCAGGCCTTTTCCATTGAAATGTCACTTATTCTCTCACCTTCTTGAATCCCCATGATCTCAGAAAGAAGATGCTCAAAAAAGACCAGGTGAATATCCGGATTATTGATTTCATATAAAATCTCCATGCTTTCAGAATTAAGATCAAAAGCATACTTTCCAAAAAGAAGTGATTGCCCCGCTATAGGAAGCGCCTCTATTTTTTTTGACAAAAGCTCCACTTTTGTGAATGGCAGTTTCTTTTCTTTAGCGTCTTCGCGCCATTGCATAAGCTTCGGTGCCATCAGATTCAGAATTTCGATACCTGCCTCTTTTTCCAACATCTCATCAAATACCATATCCATCCTCTTTCTCAGAATAACTGGTTCTAAGTCTCTCAATGACGCGCTGTCCCCGTTTACGTGCAGCATCTTCGGAAATATCCATCACCCTCGCAATCTCCCCATAACTCATTTCATAGGTATAACGCATAGCAACCAGCTCTTTATCATCATCAGAAAGAGTTTCCAAAAGTGCCCGGATATAATCATTCCGCTCATTTTTAAGCACAGTCCTCTCAGGATCATCCGTATCTGCCACTTGATCTCTGGACATTTCTTCAGTTCCATACACATATCTTTTGTTTTTTCTCAGAATACTGATTGAACAGTTCTTCACTATAACAACGCAGAACCCCCTCATTTCGTGACAAGATAATTCAGAAATTTTTTTGATATTCAGGGAAATCTTTAAGAATGCATCACTGACGGCCTCCTCAGCAAGAGATTCTGAACCGGTTATCCCTGCTGCAAGCCTCAGAAAAAAAGATTTATTTTCATTATATATTCTCTGTACCAGGTCCCTTTGCTCATCCTCAAGTACAGACAATAAAATCATTAACATTTTGATGCCCCCAATGCTTTTCTCAATACATATATGGTAACACAGGATTCATGGCAGTAATGATTTTATCTTTATGCTAATCAAAAAAAGAGCTGATGGATTCAAACAGAAGATTTCTGCCACCCTTCTCAGCTCTTATATGACTTATTTAATTATCACATCACTCAGCGCATTGTTTTCATCGTTCTTTTCAGTGTTGACCACATTTTCAGCGAGTTTCTGAAGATACTCCACAATGGCTTCCTTTATCTTGTCAAACATCGATTTCTCTGCCAATTCAGAATCAGAAAACTTTGCCTTCATTGCCTCTTGTATCCAGTCCTTTTTTACATCCATGACTTCCTCAATGTTGTCGACAAAATATGGAAAAATCCCTGCTTCCATTCCGTCATAAAATGCCTGAGAATCCCAATGGCTTCCATATTCCTGATTATTATTTTTACATGCCTGATATTCCTTATGAGACAAAAGGATATGCATTTCTAACAGAGTGGCATTTCTTGGGTTAATTTTGTTTACTTCTATTTCTCTATAATAATTATGGACATCTTTAAGCTCAGCATCTTCATCCGGATGAAACGCACTTTGTATTGCAACGGCAACAATAGGATTATCAGCTGTTGAATCCTTGGAATAATATGTGTCAAATACATATAGATAAAATCCCCCTGATTCAGGATTATCCGACTTTTTTCTGCAAAGTAGGCAACCTAGATTATCGGCATTTAATTCTTTATAATACTCTGACTCATTCACCTTATTATCTGTGGATACTTGCAGAGAATATGACACATCATTTTCTTTGATGACTCCTTCCTCTGCGCCATTCAATTCAGTGATAGAAGTAGCCTTCATGGATTTATATATATCCATAACATCGCTATTGATGTGACTTGGTTTTCTTTCATCAGTTGCTACACAGACATTAGCGTCAGTAGTAGTCGCATCACTCATCCTATTTCCATCTATAACTCTGCGGTTGTAAAAATCAGATCCAGTTAATGGTGATACAGCACTTATCATTAGTAATACCCCCTCTCCATTTATACTTGTTCTATACAGTTGATGCGGTTTACATCTGACCTTTCCAGCATAAACTCATACATAGCTTTGTATTTCAAGTGAACAATCATATATGCCGGGTTATTTGTTATATCCACGCAATCTTTCATCCGCTCGGTAAAGTTATGTTTTTCTAGTGCTTCATCCAATGAATAAAACTTTGGTTCTTCATCTACCCCAACCATCGCCATCATTACATTAGATACAGCATCCTCTGGATATCCCCTGTCAGTGCAATATGAGCCAAACGCAAGCAACTCTAATACAGAAGCATTACTTGGATCTACTTTTGAACCATCGATTTCTTCTTCCGTATAGTTGCCATTACCATCCCAGTATTTAACTGTATAGACCGGATTATCCTGCGAATAGGAATCTGCGCGGAAAGTAGACATCCTGCTTCCATCTTTATATGCTATCGGAATCACAGCTTCCTTATTTGTTACAGGATCTGTGGATACCAGCGCAGGCATGTTGGCTCTTGTAGTCAGATTCTGTGGGATAGAAGTATTCTTGCCGCAATAACTCATTGCAGGAATTGTATGATAGTTGTTCGAAATGCGCATTAAATCTCCTTTCATTGCCCTTTGTATTAATAACGCGCGACATTGTTCATTTGGGACACCTTTTATCCGAGTTTATTTTCTTTTTATAAATAAAGTTGCCAAATCAACAAAAAGCCAAACACCAATGAACAGAATCCATTCATTGATATCTGGCAATCCTTGCTGTTTTGTATATCGGCTACAAATTCTTCATTGTTTACATAATAACAATGAAAAACCTCCGCAAAGCTTACTTTTTTGCGGAGGTTTAGTCTTACAAATATTATCTATATCACTTTTTCTGCATTTTATCCCAATACCTGGATTTCCCTTGGTTTTCAAAGTATATATCCAAATAAATTATGACTCCAAGATAAATTCCCTGCAGAAGTATTAACAACACAACAAGATTGATGTTCATGATCTTATGGATGCTTTCTCCGAATAGTATTACCGTTCCAATCGATACCAGTAATACTCTCAAGGATAAACTGCACCAGCGATCCCTGTAATATCTGACAGTGATCCATATACCATAGCATATCCCGGCAATGAGTGCAGCTGTAAAAATAGTACTTGCGATCCTGAGAAACCATGCCATCCCAAAGGAATAAGCATACAGCTTTTCGACTCCATTTATATATTTGGAATAGCAAGGTCTTTCAAGCCACTTCACAAATTCAATTAAGCTATTCCATGCCCACACAAAGGGAACCGTCAATGCATCTCCTATATCTTTCAAAAATGCCGGATATGCCATCAGACAGCAGAAGAGGGTCGCGGCAAGAGATTCCCAAGCTATTCGCTCCCTCTTCCTCAAAATATCTACTCTGTATTTGGCATTTTTATTTGCCTCTATCTTGGCCTGGATGGCTTCTGTAATCTTCCCATCTGCAAGCTTCTTATAGTCAGATATATCCTTTTGAGCCTTGAGCTCGGCAGCCTCCTGGGCTGCCAAAGCTTCTTCAACGGCACTTACATTGGACATATCTACTTTCTTTTGCGTATCAGAGAGAAGGGCCTGTGTATCCGCGAGATCTTTTTCTAGTTTCTCTTGCTCTTTCCTGCTCTTTAGCCCTGCGTTGTTCCTCAAGTCTTCGTTCTCTTTCACGAGCTCTTGACTCTGTTTCTGCCATTCCGATATCTCCCCTGTTGCTTCGGCTAGTGCTGATATCAGATCTGACTTCTCTGATGAGAGCGTCAGTATCGTCCGTTCGTTCTCCTTCAGCTTCTCGTCCTGCCTGGATATCACTTCTGCCTGAGTCTTCACCAGAGATTCTAGCGATTGCTGATTCGACCTCTGCATAATATCGCTCGAAGTATTCTGATTCACATTCTTCTGTTCCTGCTCCGTATTCATCAGCTCTTGGGTGACTGAGTCTGTTTTCATTCTGTCTTTCAAATTCATTGATTAAATCCTCCTTGTTAACCTTTAGACCTGCAAAGGTCTTTTCTATTTTGCTGTCACGGACTTTGTCTCCGTTTTCATTTTCAAATACTATATGCTTGCGCTTATCCTCCCACTTCACAGACCAGCCTTTTTCTGCCATTCCGGAAATAAATTCCTCTTTACTGGCTGACCTTGGTATTACTTCCATAAGAGCAATTCCACAATCTGCCAAAAAGCTCTTTTTTGAATAATTGGTAAGAAGCTTGTAAGTATTCTTGTTCCATGAAATAAACTCACCCGCCTCTATTGGCGAGCCATCAAAGTGGCGTCCCTTTTCAGCAACATGAAGACCTCTTTCACGGCATAAATTATTAGTAAACACTTTCTGCTTCTCTAAGTCTTTACTTGACTGATGAAGCTTTCTGCCATCCATATAGGAAACAGTGTTGGTTACAATATGGCAGTGAAGATGCTTCCTATCCTGATGGACAGCGATAAGGCTCTGATAATCAGGAAAAAACCTGTCTACAAATATTCTTCCTATCTCAAGAACTTCAGCAGGCGTCACAGGTTCATCTTTATGAAAACTGATCACATTATGGGCACACATCCTACCAGAGTCCTTATCCCATATCTTCTTTTCTTCAAGCCATGTCCTGTATACTGAATCATAGGTTATATCCTGTTCGGAAAATGGTCCCGTAATTTCCAGATAACCCTCCTTCACTTTCTCATCCTTGAGGACATACTCTATGGTATTCCTCAAGCCCCCGTGACTTTTAGGTGGCTTACTGACTGCCTTATTAATCGCCATCTGTTATCATCCTCCTTTCGAACATCAATAATCTTATCCGAGAGTTCTTCCAGTTTTTCTGCTGTTGCTAAAAGTCCTTTCCCATTGGCAACATGAGCCATCTGATTTACATTAGTAGCCATTCCTCGAAGCAGCCTGTCATGTTCAGCAAATTCTTTGTTGATTTCCTTTATTTCTGCAAGCTCCTCAGCAGAGGTAATGCTTGATCCACGGATTGCACTTATAATATATGACTGCTGTGTCAATCCGGATTCTTTTACTTTATCCTGCAATGCATCATATTCTGCATCATTCATGCGTATGGTGACTGCTTTATTTCTTTTGCGTTTAGCCATGCTTTTACGCTCCTTTCATGATTTTTTCGCTGGTTTCCAAAGGGAGCGGATCCCTTTGGCGGATGCAGAGTTGCTGCGTGCCAGTGGCACGCGTTTAGCAACGACCGAGCCGGAAGGCGAGACCTGCGCCTCTAGACTATTGGACGTAGGGAAAAGAAATTATCCGGGGGATGATTTCTTTTTCTGAAGTCCGGTAGTCGGCTCCGGTGTGCAGAGGTTGGATAAACCTTTGCTGGGGGTTCCAAGGGGGCGAAGCCCATCTGGCAAGTTTAGGAAGAGCCGAAAGGCCTCTTCCGGTGCAAATGTGGCTTGCCACTTTGCGAAACTTGCCATATTTTTCCATCGCCGATATGGCATTCAGTGTAGGGTCGGCTCGGCGGGCGATGGGGAAATATGTGGTCTTGCGATTTGCCCGGGCGAGAGATACCGATGCAGGGATGGAGAATGCTGCTATAGCTTCCGGCAGGAAGTGATAGTAGTATTCTTCATCTCTGTAAACAAAGAAGGAGCAAACAGTCCAGTGGACTATTTGCCCCTTCGAAGTGATCAGGTATCGAACGAACCGGGAAGAAATGAAATCGGTGCGAACTGCGCCGATTTCATTTCTGGTAAATCGCCTTGCTCCCATGAGCAAGAAATGTTTGGCATCAATCTGATGCCATATGAATTTTATGGGTGGCACCAAAGTGATGCCATCTTAAAATTCATCAAGAAAGCTAAGAGCATCTTCACTGACAGCCCTATATTCATCTGTGAGTGATGAATCCTTGGAGATTGCTGTTGTAATGTCTCTGGTTTCACAGGCAGGTATTTCTTTGATTTGCCTTATACCTGCTTCCAGTTTATTGGTGACCAGATCAGCAATTCTTTCCGCAATCATATTCCATGAACTGGTTTCAATGCTCTCGGCACTTACTGCCCCCTTACATATGAGCCTGAGTGCAACTGCATTCTTGGAAATATTTTCCTCCTCAGAAATCCTTTGGAGTAATTCCCAGGCTTCTTTATCCTGAGGATTATCCATTCTGAATCTGATGCTTAATCTCTTTTCTGACATACAATACCTCCGGGAGGAGAGCTTACGCGCCCTTCCTCAGTATGTGCTGTGCATTGTAGAGTTCCTCGTAGCCCTTGGCTGTAGCACAGATGTCTTCAATGATCTCTACACTTGAGGTATCATATTTTCCAAAATTTCTGATAAGGCATCCTCCGCCTCCAATGATGTGTAGCTTTACAAGCTCCGGATCATATTCGTATTCACTGAGCTTATCGAAGATCATTTCAGTATATTTGACCGCCTCCCTGTGCATGACAACCTGAATCCTTTCTGACACTTCAGACGTTCCACTTATTAGAAAGTCTTCAATAACGCTCTCATCAGGAATCTTTCCACATTCAGCCTGTACTTCATTCATGATTTTTTTTACACACTCATGAACACCAATCTTATCGGTATATTTTTTGTCAGAGACTGGTCGGCCATTAGTGATGACCAGTGTGTTCATTGTTCCATTTCCGATATCTGCCAGCATGTGGACTCCTTTATAATCCTGGAGCGAAGCTGCTATAGCCGCATAGCCCTGAGGATAGATCGCCACATCGCAGATTCTGATGTGATAATACTGCCCGCAGTATCTGTAACTAACTTCCCTGCTTCTCATCAGGTAATCCCTGAAGGAATCTTTCTGTTTTGACATCCAGTGAAGCGGAAGCCCAACTGCAAGTATCACATCTGCCGATCTTAAGCCTCTGAGTTCCAGTTCTTTTGCCACAGCAGCCAGAGTAAGGATATAGTAGTCATCGTCTGCATTCTTATTGGCTATGAATACCTTGTGACTTTCACCGATAGCGTAATACATACCGTCAAGCTGCAACACATTTGTTGCTATAGCCGGATCCTCACTGTACTTCTTAACTCCACTCTTAAATACCATATTTCTCGTCTTCATGTTTCCATATCCGTGATCAACTCCGATCACTAACTTTCCATCAATATATAAATCTTTCATACCTTTCAATCCTCCATTTTTTCTGAAATTTGTTTTTAGTTACATAAGAGCAGTCTTTCCAACTCTTCATAGTCATACTCATTCTGCTGAAAATTGCAGAAGGCATTCTTTTTGGGCTGGGCTCCCGGCATTGTCACGGGACGGTTCAGCCTTTCCCTGCACCAGGCCCTGATGGTATCGTGGTTAAGGCATCCCTTATAACCATGATCCCTGATACGCTGTATCTGATAGTCAACACTTGCTTTGCCAAACTCCTTTATCAGATCTTCATATTCATCATCTGTGAGTGTGTCCTCCTTACTACACACTTCTTTAGTATTAGATTTATAGTTATTAGATATATTATTAATATATTGTGGCGGATTCTCCGGCTGCGGTTTTTCCGCATACGGGTTTACCGCATCCGGATTTTCAGGACACGGTGAAGTCTCTGGTTTTCTCGGGAATTCTTTGATCACTTTCCTTGACCGATCAACTAGATCAGTGGAATCGGTGGGCTGTGTTGGCTCAGTAGGCTTTACCGGTGTCTCATGGACCTCAAGAATAGTAGAGTCAAACTTGCCTCCACCATCCCTGCTCTGTTCTCTTGTGATATACCCTTTATCAATAAGACTGTTCAGGGTCTTGGATACCTTGTCTTTTCCATCCGGAAGTATCTGGCATAACCCTTTAATTGTGAGCTGCCAACTGTCCGGTAAGGATAAAAGAGTCAGAAGCATACCACGTTCCGCAAGTGATAAATGTCTGTCTCTCATAATATTTTGGGATACCATTGTGTAGTTTCCCTGAGTTTTGTTTTTTAATACTGCCATTAAAAATGCTCCTTTACTTGCATTAAAAAAGAGCTCAAAAAAGCTCTCCATAAACCTTGTCTGAAAGTTTATAGAGAGCTAAAAATCTACCATTTGTTCTACCAAAAATGTCTTATTCTACATTTTATTCTGTGTTATCTTGTATTATTCTATAATCTTCGTATCGAAAAAGTCCTTTTAATAACAGTGTTTGGAACAAAATGGTACAAAACGGGAAATTCATATCCATATTCGGGACGCAGAGGTCGCAGGTTCAAATCCTGTCACTTCGACTAACCTATTAACTCAGAAGCCCTTTATTTAAGCGGTTTCTGGGTTTTTTTATTTTAGAACAATCTATTTATTACTCTTTAACCTCTTTGTTCCCAAAAATGTTCCCCAAAAGACTATCAGCATTGCTAAGTCCTCAAAAAAAATGGTACAGGCATATACACACCTGTACCACTTATATTATTATGACAAAAAACTATTAGTCCATAAGGGCCATACGATCAGGATCGTTTGCGAAAACTTCCTTAGCGTTGTCCTTTGTAACAACTGTAGGATCAAGCTCGTAGATCGGAACTTCCTTCTTGCCGTTGTCTGTTGTTACATCTGTAGCGGGCATTCCCTTACCGTCTCTAAGGTCGTTGATGATCTCGATTGACTTAGCAACAAGATCCTGTGTAGGCTTAGCAACTGTGCAGTACTGCTTGCCCTGCCATACCCATTCAACTGACTCGTTCTCTGCATCAAGACCTGTAACTACAGGATTAGGCTGACCTGCATCCTCACATGCTGTTACGATTGCTCTTGCGATACCATCGTTAGGAGAAAGAACACCGTCGATCTCTTTATCAGAGTAGTTACCTGCAAGAAGTGAATCCATACGCTTCTGAGCTTTAGCATTGTCCCAGTCCTCTGTAGCACACTGTGTGAACTCTGTCTGACCGGATACTACAACGATGTTACCTGCATCAATTTCAGGCTGAAGAACTGACATAGCACCTTTGAAGAAGTTAGGAGCATTAGGATCAGCAGGGCCGCCACCGAAAAGCTCGATGTTGTAAGGGCCTTCGCCTTTTTCTTTCTTAAGACCGTCAAGGAGTGCCTGTCCCTGTAATTCACCGGTACGAACACTACCGAACTGAACTACGCCGTCAACTGCTTCTGTGTTCTCGATGAGGCGGTCATAACCGATTACATAAACACCGGCATCCTTAGCCTGCTCAAGTACGCTACCAAGCTGTGTTCCATCGATAGGACCTACAACGATAACCTTAGCACCGTTCTCGATCATTGACTCGATCTGCTGTTGCTGCTGAGGAACCTTCTGGTCAGCTGCCTGAACTAAAGGCTTATATCCTGCTTTTTCAAGCTCTTCTTTGAACATTGTCTCAGCTTCTTTCCAGTTCTGAGTTCCAAGCCAGGGAAGTGAAACGCCGATGGTAGCACCTTCCTCAAAGCCCTCTGTAGCTGCAGGAGTTGCCTCTGCCTCTGAATCTGAAGCAGTCTCTTCTGAAGATTCTGTAGCTTCTGTTGTATCAGCTGCTTCCTCAGTTGACTCAGCTTCAGTAGCTGTTTCTGTTGTAGCTTCTGATTTCTTTTCATCAGATGAACTTGATGAACCCTCGCGAGCTGAACTACATGCTGTAAGTGTAGTTGCTGTAAGAGCTACAGACAGCATCATTGCCATAATCTTTTTCTTTTGCATAACTTTCCTCCTTGGTAAATATAACCTTTTTTCTATTTAAGGCCGGCAGGCAGCGCTACCTGCCGGATATGCCTTACAAATTTACAGATTCCTGTTTATCCTCAAAAAAGGAAATCTATCAGTTCTTTGCTGCTTCCTTTGAAGGGAATAGTCTTCCTATAATAGAAGCTTTTCCTACCTTCTTGTTGTAAACATCAAATGCTACGGCAATAAGAAGAACGAGACCTTTGATAACCTGTGTCTTATCAGCACCTACACCCATGAGCATAAGTCCGTTGTTAAGAACTGCCATAACCATACCACCGACCATGGTTGCAATGATGGTTCCAACACCACCTGAAACAGCTGCACCGCCGATGAATACTGATGCAATAGCGTCCATCTCCCACTGGTTACCATCAGCAGGCCCTGCTGCTGTAGATCTTCCTACGAAAAGAATTCCGGCAACTGCCGCAAGCATGGACATATTCATCATTGTAAGGAAATATGTGCGGCTTACATTTACACCTGAAAGAGCTGCTGCACTCTTATTTCCACCTACTGCATAGATGTGGCGACCAAATCTGGTTTTCTGTGTAATAATGTGATAAACGATAACAAGAATAAGGAGAATCAGTCCCGGTATCGGGAAGGAAGTTCCCTCTCTTCCTGTTCCATAGAGCCAGGTAAAGTAAGCTATTATCAGAGAAATCAGAACTGTTCTTGCTACTACAACCCATAAAGGCTGCTTTGCACCGGCGATCTGTCCGGAATTTTTGTACTTTCTGACTTCAATGATTATAAGAGCGATAATACCGATTATTCCCAAAACAAGCGTTGAATTATTCATTCCCGTAGATTTGGGTCCCCACTCAGGCATGTAGCCTGCTCCGAAAAATCTGAGTTCTTCAGGTGCAGGAACTGAGATGGACTGAGATATCCAGATAACTGCACCTCTGAACATCATCATACTTCCAAGTGTTGTGATGAATCCCGGAATACCGAGCTTTGCAAGGAAAAATCCGTTCCAGGCACCAACAAGTGCTCCGATTGCAAGTGCAATGAGCACTGCCAGATACCAAGGAAGATTTAATTCGCTTGCTGCCTTAGCCATTACCATTCCTGAGAAACCGGCAACACTACCAACTGACAGATCAATCTGACCTATTACGATAACCATCAGCATGCCAAGCGCCAGAATAAGGACGTAAGCATTACCTGATAAAAGATTCTGGAAATTGGAAGAAGTGAGCATTCTTCCATCAGATATAACATTGAATACAACAATCAGCACGGCCAGTGCCAGAACCATGGTGTACTGACGAAGGTCTTCCCCTAAAACCTGCTTAATATATTTCATGACTTTAAACCTCTTCCCTATTTGTTGTTAAGCGGATGTAACTGTCATTCGCTTCATTAGTGCTTCCTGATCAGCTTCCTCAGCTCTCAGTTCCCCTGTGATGGCTCCTTCAAAAATTGTATATATCCTGTCGGCTACCCCTAATAGCTCAGGAAGCTCTGAAGAAACCATTATGACTGCCTTCCCCTGATCGGCAAGTTCATGTATCAGCTTGTAAATCTCATATTTTGCACCTACGTCAATACCTCTTGTAGGCTCATCAAGTATCAGCACATCCGGCTCTGTAAACATCCATTTTGATAGAACTACCTTCTGCTGATTACCACCTGATAAAGTGCTTACTCCAACTCCGACGTCCTTGCATTTGATTCGAAGCGCCTTTCTGTACTCCTCAGATGCCTTAAGCTCTTTTGTCGAATCCAGAAGTCCGTTTGTCAGAATCTTGTCCATGTTGGCTGAAACTATGGTTTTTCTGATGCTGTCCAAAAGGTTAAGTCCCAGATTCTTACGATCCTCAGGCACATAAGCTATTCCATGCTTTATGGCCGCCTGAACAGTTTTCAGCTTTACCTTCTTTCCCTTTATTTTGATTGTTCCTGATTTATAGATTCCGTAGTTTTGCCCGAAAATTGAACGCATGAGCTCTGTTCTTCCTGCTCCCATGAGTCCCGCAAATCCTACGACTTCACCTGCGCGTACATAAAATGAAGAGTTTTTGCAGGCCATCCTGCCCTTGACTGCAGGATCCTCAATATTCCAGTTTGATACTTCGAAAATGACCTCTCCCGGATTGGACTTATGCTCCGGATATCTGTTTTCAATCGAACGACCTACCATCGACCTGATGATCTTGTTCTCATCCACCTGTCCGGCTACTACTTCATAGCTTTCAACAGTCTGTCCGTCACGGATAACCGTAACCGCATCAGATATTGCCGCAATCTCATTAAGTTTGTGAGATATCATGATACAGGTGATGCCCTTCTCCTTAAGACCTCTCATGAGTTCAAGAAGATTGGCCGAATCATCCTCATTAAGAGCTGATGTAGGCTCATCAAGTATGAGAAGCTTAACATTTTTGGAAAGTGCCTTCGCTATCTCAACAAGCTGCTGCTGTCCTACACCCAGGTTCTTAATAAGCGTATCAGGACTGATATTCAGCCCTACCTTGTCAAGAAGCTCCACTGTCCTTCTTCGCTGCTCTGTCCAGTCGATAAGTCCGCCATTTGTCAGCTCATTTCCCATGAAAATATTCTCTGTGATTGACAATTCCGGAATCATCGTAAGTTCCTGATGAATAATTGCAATTCCTGTCTGCTCGGATTCCTTGATATTACGGAATTTCATCTCCCGCCCGTCAAAGATTATCTGACCACTATACGTCCCATAAGGATATACACCGGACAATACCTTCATCAGCGTGGATTTACCGGCACCATTTTCACCACATATCGAGTGAATCGAGTCTCTTTTGACTTCGAGTGTTACATCTGAAAGTGCCTTAACCCCGGGAAACACCTTTGTAATTCCTCGCATTTCAAGAATTAAAGGATTTTCTTTCATTGCCGCCTTTAACCTCCCCTTATATCGCTAAAATATCAGAAATACATATCCTGAATTATTTTGCCGTAAGATATTCACTGGGTTTTCCCAGTACTCTGTCAGTAGCTATCGCTGCTGCTCCATAAAGTGTAGGGTCAACACTTAATTCGGACATCATAATGTCGACCTGTGAAAACAGCTCAGGAATGGTTCTCTCCTCAACTATTCTTTTTATCTGCGGTAATAAAATATCACCCGCTTTCGAAATGACATCGCCTATTACTATGATGTCGGGATTATATGCATTTATTAAGGTAACGCAGCCATAGGCTATGTACTGCGCCATTTCCTTCATGATATCGAGTATGGCACCATCGCCTTTTCTTGCAGCCTCGAATATCACATCGTAATCATCAATTCTCTTGTGCTTTTTATCAGTAAAAATTGATGGCAAAGCTTCCTTTGCTCTTGCAAGCATTACCCGTGTAGAGCAGTAAAGCTCAAGGCATCCGTAATTGCCACATTCACATCTGGGTCCGCGATAGTCTATACTAATATGTCCAACCTCACTTGCTGCACCCTGTTTTCCAAATAAAAGCTTCTCATTCTCAACTATTCCGGAACCTACACCCTCTCCCATTAGGAAGTATGCAAGTGTATTCATGGGCTTTTTATGATTACCAAACCACCACTCTGCCATGGCTCCGGCGTTTGCATCCTGTTCTATGAAAAATGGCTTATCGAATTCATTCTCAAATTCCTTAAGGAAATTTACATCGTGCCACGACATCATTTGTGACACAACAGCTATGTGCCCTTCATTTTTAAGATAAGGCCCCGGAACCGCCATTCCTATTGCCACAACGTTCTCGTTTTTATCAAGATACTCACGGATCAGTTTCTTTATATCCTTAAGGACTATTTTCGGATCATCCGTAATATCGAACTCGACTTCGGTCTGTTCGTAGAACTTACCTGATATATCAAACATACCAACTGTGTACATATATCTTGAAAACTTGACCCCAATCACACAGTTCTTCTCAGAATTAAGCTTAAGTCCGATCGCACGCCTGTTTCCGCTCCCCTTGATAATACCTGTCTCTAGCACAATTCCACTCTCAATAAGAGATGCAACTATCTTGGTTATGGATGCCTGGGTGAGCCCCGTCATCTTCGCAAGCTCTGCCCTGGAACATATTTCATTTTGTAATTCCTTTTGATGAATAATCTTCAATAACTGCGCTCTGTGTGCTTCATTCATATCGCTGTTATTGACTATCGGATTGTTATCCAATTAACTAACGCCCCCATTAATTTATTTCCGTTGTTAATATATTAACTTTGTTAATATATTATGCACATTTATTGCTTAGGTCAACCAAAAATTGCCATTTATTGTATGTTTTGTATACTTGCACTAATTGAATATTAAAATTTTGTGAACTTATTACACAAAGAATTTTGGTTTTCATTCGTTATGTTAACTAAATTACCGTGCGGATATTAATTCCAGACAGAACAGATATTAAGAATTTAAACTAAAAAAAGGAGCTGGAAAAAATGATTTCTCATTTTTTCACAGCCCCTTTTCGCATATTCTTTGTTCTTATCATTACTTGTTTGTTAGAAAAGCTGTTATTTCTTCTTGGGTTGGCATTACAGAAAGTGCACCTTTTCTGGTGGTTATAATAGATGCCGCAGCGTTTGCAAACGACAGGCATTCAAATAATCCGTCTTTTGTCAGATTATCAAGTCCGTTTCTGTGGATGTAATCTATGGCACAGGCACAGAAGGTATCGCCTGCTCCTGTAGTCTCTATAGTAACAGGATTTCTGTACCCGTCTTTTTTGATCACCATATCTTTGTAAAGAGCTATACTTCCTTCAGGTCCAAGTGTGGCAAACACGATTGGAATACCAAAGTCTCTCTTCATTTTCCTTGCTCCTGCCTCTATATCCTTAAGGCCTGTAAAAAGCTCAATCTCATTATCTGAAATTTTCAGGATATCACAGTTTTCAAAGCCATATTTCATAGCATCTATTGCATCGTCTACGTTCTTCCATAAAGGTTCTCTGTAATTTGGATCAAAAGATATGACTGCTCCGCTCTCTTTAGCTATTGTAACAGCTCTGACAGTTGCCTCTTTTGCAGGTTCGTCTGTCATTGACAGTGTTCCAAGATGAAATACATCTGCATTCCTGATAAGATCAGCATTCTTCTCAACATCCTCTGCTGTCAGCATCATGTCTGCTCCGGGCTTTCTGTAAAAAGAAAAATCTCTGTCTCCATTTGGAAGCTTGTTTACAAATGCAAGGGTAGTATTTACCTCCTCGTCAAAGACAAGTCCGGTAGAGTCTATACCCTGCTTTTCAATTCTCTCTTTTAACATTCTCCCAAAAAAGTCGTTTCCAACCTTGCCGATAAAAGCTGTGCTGTTGCCTAAATTCTGAAGCATTGACAGCACATTACAGGGTGCTCCGCCTGGATTAGCCTCAAATAAAGGATTTCCCTGGTTGCTGTCTCCGCTTCCTGTAAAATCAATAAGCAACTCCCCCAGCGCAACTACATCTTTTTTCATAAGTTATTTCCTCTCAAGCTCATACATAGTAACATCCATAAGAAGTTCTCCAACTGCCTTAAAACTGATACCTTCAGCTCTGACATCTGTAAGGATCACCATGGACATAACCTGCTCTCCATCATTTATGAAAAGCTCCATGCTGTATCTGTCAAGAACGAGCCTTAAAGTGATCTCGCCTTTATTGTTGGCTACTCTGCAACGTCTCTGATGAACGATGGCTCTGCGGCTTCCTGAGTGCTTTCTGTCTATCTTGACAATATTGTCAACAGGATCATATTCGATAGTAGAATATGCCTTACCATTATCAGCAAAACGAATTTCAAATCTCTTATAGGAGAGGTCATCGCTTGTAGATCTGACTCTTACTGTCATATCTATGCATCTGCCCTCTATACTTGACAGAGATGCACTATCTGATATAAGCACATTCTGTCTGCTTATTCTCTTTCCGTAGTAGTTCTCTATCTCTCTTATAGGCTTCTGAACAAGCTTGTTGTTATGAAGGCTTATCTCTCTGGGGAAGCTCATCTGGCCAAACCATGGGAAGTCATCGCGCCTGATTCCGCATGTATCCCAGTTCTGCATCCAGCCTATCATCACTCTTCTGCCGTCTGCTGTAAGAACTGTCTGAGGAGCATAAAAATCGATACCGTAATCTATGGCCTGGCAGTTTTCCTCATTGAAGTTACCTTCAGAATCAAGGCTTCCGATTACACAAAGTGTACCATTTCCGTTGTGGAACTCAAGCTCCTCCGGAAGCATATCCTGAGGACTTGTGAGAAGAAGCTGCTTACCATCAAGAGGGAAATAGTCAGGACACTCCCACATTACGCCGAATCTGTGGTTATTTTTAATAACCAGCTTATCATAGGTCCAGTGGATGCCGTCTTCACTTACATATTGAAGGATCTGGCCGTCCTTATCCACAGTTTTATTACCTACAACCATGTAATACTTGCCGTTTTCCTTCCAGACCTTGGGATCTCTGAAATCATATTTGCCTGCGCCTTCAGGAAGTGTATCCGCGTCAATTACAGGATTACCTGCATATTTTTCATAGTCAACACCATCACCTATAGCAACGCACTGTGTCTGATACTCGTGGGTTTCTCCGTTTTCATCCTCTTCTTTTCTTACGCCGGTATAGACAAGGAGCTGCTTGCCGTCTTCCATCTCAATGGCACTTCCTGAAAAGCATCCAAACCCATCATATTTTCCATCGGGCGCCATTGCACAGGGAAGGTATTTCCAGCTGATAAGATCAGTACTTTCTGCATGTCCCCAGTGCATAGGTCCCCATACTGTCTCATAGGGATAATACTGGTAAAACATATGATATTTTCCCTTATAGATGCTAAAGCCGTTAGGGTCATTCATCCAACCGCATCTGGGCGTTAAATGAAAGAGAGGACGCTGCTCCTCAGGTATCTTGGCTTCCTTTTTTACTTCATATTCTCTTGCTTTATTTAACTTATCACTCATAATATTCCTCATTTACCATAAATCTTTATATCACTTGCGTCTGCATTTTCCATATTCAGCTTCCAGGTAGCTCCAACTGCTGAATAAATGCGGTTTGACAGTGCCTTTTGCCCGTCTACATAGATAACCACTATGTCTTTTTCAACTACAACATCAACCTGATATTGTCTGCCTTCCTCCAGCTTCATAGTCTGATAGTTGGGAAAAGCATTGTATGAAATGTTGTCCTCTTTATTATTTACAGAGATCTTGTACTCTTCTCCCTTTTCAGTATTGGAAAATACGAGATCGCATATTCCATCTGCCTGCATCGTAAGCTTATAGCTTAAATGACAGGTATCGGGTACATCTCCCAAATCAAGTGAACTATCTGCAGCTGCCTCAGATAGTATCTCCTTATTAAAATACTCATTATATTTCTCAGGCATGCACACCCCCAGTGTGCCATCCTGCAATTGTCTAAGCTCATATACCAGTACGCTTCCTGCCCATGTGTACATGAGGCCATCGCTTTCCCTCTTTTTGCGATCAAGAAAGCCGATCAAATATCTTTTGCCTTCGTACTCACATGTTTTTGCAGCATAGAAGCCATTGCCGTCAAATGTGTCAATCTCCGGTTTCTCCCAGGGTCCGAAAAAATCAGACGCTGTTCTGTAGTAAACTACATTGTTCCAGCTAAAGACGAGATAGTACTTATCTCCAAGCTTGAACACATCCGGACATTCCATAAAATAAAGTTCTTTGCTTGTATAAAAATCACCCTTAAAAGTCCAATTCTCTAAATCCTGCGATTCATAATATATGATCGCACTTTCATCTTCTGCTTCTTTTCTGGCGCCAACCAGCATGATATAGCCGTCATCCATCTTAATAACCTGAGGATCACGGAAATCATTGGTACTGTAGCCATTAGGAGCATGAATTATTTCATCATAATTCTTCTCATATTTTTTGTTGTCTTTACTTGTTGCGTGCATTAAGCACTCTTTATCAAGTCCGTAGGTGTCATAATAGTCATTATGACCTGTGTAAAAACAGTGATATTTCCCACTGTCATCCCTGATAAAGGAGCCCGTTCCTATAGCAAGATCCTGAACTTCAGAATCCTCTGCGAATTTCAGAACCTCTCCCTTATCTTCATATGTAGTAAAATCCTTGGTAAAAAACTGATGAAGCGGGTGATAACCTACGCCATTGTGATCAGTTTCATATAAATAATTCAGATATACGCCTTTATCAGTTGAAAGAGCCATTACATCCCCAACGTAGCTGTCCTCTGCTCTTGGGAAAAGGCATTGCTCGCCCTTTTTATCAGCGCATCCGGTTAATAAACATAACATAATACCAAATAAAGCTATTGTTCTTTTTTTCATCTCTTATAAAAGAGGGAGGAGATAACTCCTCCCTCACCTTTCGCTTATCAAGCTAATCCCATAAGATGTAACAATGTGTATTACTTGTAGAACTCATCAAGGTACTTCTGATAGATTGCAAGGTAATCCTCAAGACCATAAGCATTAACCTGCTTGATATACTCATCCCAATCTGCATCTGTAAGGCCGTTCATAACGAAGTTACTTCTGCTGGAGTTGATGAAGCTGATAAGATCAGTCTGGATTGTTGTAAGCTTCTCTGTGTCATCAGCTGTCATGAATACGTTAGGATATACATACTCGCCGTGCATATCATCTGTGTAGTATTCCTTGATCCAGTCAAGACGATACTGAGCATCATCAGGGCATGTTACATATACACCATAGTACTCATCAAGGATTGCAAGAGGTCCGCCAACTGCCTCAGCCTCACGAACTTCTACAGGTGAAGCATCGCCAAGAGGCGCGTGCTTGAGCATCTTCTCACCCTTATCGTTTTCGCCAAGCTCGAAGATATCGAACTCATCATCTTCACCATAGGTTCCCCAGTTGTTCTGAGGTGACTGGAAGGGATCATACATACGATCAAGCCATGCACATACAAATGCAGGGTTGTCGCACTTAGCTGTAACTACGCATCTGCCGCGGTCAAAACCTGATGTGAATGAACCGTTCATAGGTGTTACGTTCTTGGTATCAGCCTGAAGAGCTGCAAGAGGCTCATAGTCCTCAAGGTTGTCGATGTTAGCAACGTCCCATGTGAAGCATACGCCATATCTGTGAGATTTTCCCTTAGCAACGTATGTTGACCAATCCTGTGTGAAGCACTCGGGATCGATAAGTCCCTCATCATAGAGCTTATGAAGCCACTGCATACCTGACTTGAAGCCGTCCTGAGTAGCTGTGCAGATAACCTTCTTGTCATCTGTTACAGCGATGTGCTGTCCTATATCGTTATCACCATAACCTTCACCAAAACCGTTGATAAGAAGGCTGGGATCCTGATCGTTCATGATGCATGACATAGGGATGATATCACCCTCGATGCCAAACTCTGCCTGAAGCTCTGAAGCGTGATCCTTGAATGCTTTAAGTACTTCTTCGAACTCGTCTACTGTTGTAGGCTTCTCAAGTCCAAGGAAATCAAGCCACTTCTTGTTGATGTAAGTAAAGTTGTTACCTACAGTCTGGATAGCTGTCTTGTTGGAACCAAGCTGCTCGATCCAGGGAAGAGCCCAGATATGGCCCTCTGAATCCTCACACATTGTGCGATATTCAGGATACTTATCGAATACAGCCTTAAGATTAGGCATGTTTTTGTCAATATATTCTTCAACAGGAAGAATAACGCCCTGGTCTGCATATCTGATAAGATCAGAGTTACTGAATCCTGCATTGAA
Organism: Butyrivibrio sp. XPD2002; assembly: GCF_000423945.1. Taxonomy (GTDB): domain Bacteria; phylum Bacillota; class Clostridia; order Lachnospirales; family Lachnospiraceae; genus Butyrivibrio. Next base: position 30,075 of record NZ_AUIY01000019.1, read on the forward strand.
TATGAAATCTGTAAGCATGTCCTTGTTAGCCATTGTCAGCTGAATCTTGTCTCCCCACTGATCGTTTGAAATAGCTGTCCAATCTACATGTACATTGGTCTCCTCTTCAAGTCTCTTGAAGATTGTTCTGTTGTTAGGCTCAGCCTCTGTTCCTGAAGGATAGCTGATTGTACCTGTGATAGTAACCTTCTCTTCAAGAGGGAAAGTGATGTTCTCAGCATCTACCTTAGCTGCACCACTGCCAGTTGAAGTCCCCTTGCCACAACCTGTGAGCGCACTTGCTGACATAGCAATGACAAGCGCTGTAGACAGTAACTTTGTTGTTTTCTTTTTCATTGTCCTCTCCTTTTCATTAGAAACTATTCAAACCTGTATAACAGGTGAGTTAACGTTAGCCTTTAACGGAACCAACCATAATTCCCGAATCAAAATACTTCTGGAAGAACGGATACATAACTATCAAAGGCAAGCTTGAAATGATGATAGTTGCATATTTCAAAAGCTCTGCAAGCTGTGCTCTTTGTGCAGTACTCTGCATATCTGCGATCATACCCGGATCAGGCTCATTCTGAATAAGGATTGCTCTAAGAACGAGCTGCAAAGGCTGCTTACTTGCTGAATTCAGATAGATCATTGCATCGAAATAGCTGTTCCACATTCCTACGAACTGCCAGAGGATAAGCACTGCGATAAGTGGTGTACATACAGGAAGCAGTATTCTAAAGAAGAATGTAAGCTCATTAGCACCATCCACATCAGCTGCCTCTCTAAGCTCGCCGGGAACGCCCTTATAATAGGTTCTTGCTATGATCATGTTCCAAACACTAAATGATCCCGGAAGAATTACAGCCCACATGCTGTCTAAAAGTCCCATATTACTTATAAGTAAGTATGTAGGGATAAGTCCGCCTCCGAAGAACATTGTTATGATGAAAATCGTGTTGAAGATTGATTTTCCCTTAAAATCATCTCTTGACATAGGATAAGCACACAAAAGAGTTATAAATACTGAAATTACTGCAAACAGTACGGAATAAAGAATCGCATTGAAAAATCCCGTCCATATCTGTGAGTTGGTCATAACTCTCTCATAAGCTGTCAGTGTCCACTTACTGAAATCAAAAACAATACCTTTATTCTGAAGTGTTATCGGATCCATAAATGAAGCAACGATGATATAAACCACAGGTCCGATTATAGCCAGCACGAAAGCTGCAAGAATGATATATCCCACAAGAAGGAATATTTTATCTCCAAGAGAAGCTCTTGCGAACTCGCTCTTTTTATTTAGTGTCTTAATCATTTTCTTTTTCCCCTTATAATCCCTGTCCATCGTTAAGCTTCTCAACTATCTTGTTAACCGCAATGAGAAGTATTACGTTTACAATTGTATTAAAAAGTCCTACTGCTGTTGAATAACTGTAGTCACCATTCAAAAGACCCTTCTTGTATACATAAGTAGCTATGATCTCGGATGATGCAAGGTTCATGTCAGACTGAAGTGCATAAGCTTTTTCAAAACCGATACTCATGATGTTACCTGCCTGAAGAATGAACTGGATAACTACCATATCCTTGATGGCCGGCCACTCAACTGCCTTGATCTGTTGCCAGATGTTAGCTCCATCAATCTGTGCTGCTTCCTTAAGCTCCTTACTTGCATTGGAAAGAGCTGCTGTGTACATAATTGATGCCCAACCGGCTCCCTGCCAGATTCCGCTGACGATGTAGATCGGTCTGAACGCTTCCGGAATTGTAAGGAAGTTGATGTTCGTTCCAAGCATCATGTTAAGCGGTCCTGTAACTGAAAGAAGGATTCTGACCATACCGCAAAGTACGATGACTGAAATGAAGTTCGGCATGTACAGTACAAGCTGTATCTTCTGCTTGATCTTGCTGCTCGCTACTCTGTTAAGAAGGAGTGCTAAGATAATCGGCATCGGGAAACCCCAGAGAAGACCAAATACACTAAGCTTCAATGTATTTATGAGATACTGCATAAAGTCCGGTGACGATAAAAACTGTTGGAAATATTTAAGACCTACCCATTCGCTTCCAAGTATTCCTTTAAACGGGTTGTACTTTTGGAATGCGATCAGAATTCCTCCCATAGGAAGATACCTGAAGACGATTGTAAGAAGTAGTGCCGGTCCTAAGAAGAACACGTAAAGCTGCCAATGCTGCTTTATATATACAATCGTGTTATGAAAATTGTTCCCTTTTACATTTGTGTTCATAAACACCCCTCCGCGATGTTTTACATTTGTAACATTGTTCTTGCGTATGTAAAATATATCACGCACCAATAGAGGTGTCAATAGTTTAGTTTTACATTTGCACAATATATATTTACGTTTGACACTTTTGATGTTACATTTTATAATGTTGATTGTGACACATGTAAAACAAAATCTTTTTCGCAATAGCCTGTGTCACATATATCGAGGGAACAACAACATCATTAATTATTTCATTATTTATATAGAAGAAAACGGAGAATATCATGTCAGGAAAAGTTACACTGCAGGATATAGCAGATGCTCTTGGAGTATCCAGAAATACTGTATCCAAAGCTATAAATAATACAGGCGTATTGGCAGAGGCCACAAGACAGAAAGTCTTAGAAAAGGCCATTGAAATGGGATATAAGCAGTTTTCCTACGCCAATTCCATATCTGATATCAAAAATCCGACAATTACAAAATCCAAGGCCGCAGGAGAGATAGCACTCTTTGCAGGAAGATTCCTTAATAATTCGCACTTTGCATCAACCATGCTTGATAAGTTCCAGCACGAGATATCACTATTAGGTTACAGCCTTACGATGCACAGAGTTGATTCCAATAATATAGAAGCTTTATCTCTTCCGCTCTCCTTCAGACCGGAAAGCACCAAGGCTATCATATGTATTGAGATGTTTGATCACGCTTACTGTGAGATGCTCTGCACACTCAAGATTCCCGTGCTTATGATAGATGCCCCTGTAGCCAGCTATTGGAAGCCATTAAATGCTGATATTCTGCTTATGGACAACTTCAGCAGCATCTATACCGTAATCAATGACATGAGCAAAAAAGGCATCACCAAATTTGGTTTTGTAGGACAGGTTACACACTGTCGCTCTTTCTATGAGCGCTTCATGGCTTTTAGAGAGGCAATATATATTAATAACCTCTCCTTTAATGATGCCTACTGCCTCTCTGAGGTGCATCCTCATGATTCCAACTACAGAGAATATCTCTACAGCGCACTTAAAGAGATGAAGGAAATGCCGGAGATGTTCATCTGTGCTAATGACTTTGTTGCGGTTGATCTCATAGATGGTCTTAAAAAGATGGGAATTGAATGCCCAAGGGATATTAAGCTGTTTGGTTTTGATGACTCTCCCGAGTCAAAGATCATGACTCCTTCTCTTTCAACGAGTCATATCCACAGTCAGATAATCGGTTATTCCGCTGCCAATCTGATAATGTCCAGAATAGAGCAGCCTGATCTCAATTACAGGATAACCTATACAGAGACTGATCTTATTTACAGAGAATCAACACAGATGTAATAAAATGGAACGTGTAAAAGAGGTTTCCGATGCTGTTGATGAAATCATCACTACAGCTGCAAGATTTTAATATTTCAAATATATAAGGCGGTGTGAGTTTTAATCACACCGCCTTATATATTTCTTCTATCTTCTTCCTTCTTTTTTATATAAAACTATAGAATTCTTTCGTATTCACTTAAGGAAAAATCCCAAGATACACATAATCACCGCAGCCCCCATAATACCCAAACCTGCCTTTCTATTGGTATCAGGATCTGCTGTGTACTGGTCAACGTGAGCGTCCTGCGGATCGTCAGGATTATATGATATAGCCAGCTGATCGCCGACAGCCGGCTGTAAGGCTGCAGGAATATTCTTTAGGGTATATTCCATGCCGCTTACTTTATAAGTGCATGTTACCTTATAGGTATGGGTGACATGATATCCCACACCATGCTTTCTCTTTGTCTTATGCTCCTTAACTATTACATCGGATATCGTTCCATCTGTTTTTGCTGTTCTTCTCTCGAACTGAGCTCTTGATCTGGGTGCCTTAATCAAAAAATGATATAAGCCCACAAAAAGAAATACTATTCCAAGTACAATCAATGCAACTCCTACCATAGCTACCCCCTTTTCGCGAAATAAGTGTGCATTTACATTAATTATTTTAACACGAAAAAGGACATTAGTAAAAAACTGACTGTTGACTATAAACCGCTAACGTGTAATTATAATTAAAGAAATTTTGTTTTGAGAGGTATATTAAATGCTCGTTATGCGTATTAGATGAATTTGATCCACCCTATAAATAAAGCCCTTACCGGGTTTATTTGTGTTGCGCAATTTAGAAGCGATTTCTTCTAAATTTTTGGATCATATCATTCTATGGCATATCGTGCTTTTTCTTTTTATATCCGAAAATCACTATATGATTATGAATTAATATCCGTCTGCGCAGCGCAGGCGGATTTTTTTATACATCATCCGTCCTAAAACTATTTTTCGGAGGACAAATATCTAATGAACAGAAACAGATATACCATTCTAGATAATATTTACTTTTATTGCAGGGAATGCATTTCCTTTGACAGGATAGGATTTCTATTTGCAGTTCTTCTTATTCCATCAAAAATACTGCAATCCCTCATCACAATTTTCATCCCCAAGCTGGTAATTGATTCAATCGAAAGCCACAGCACTGAATATGCCTTCCTTTTAAGGATCCTTATTATAACTGCTGCAATGGCAGTAACTTCAATTGCTGCGCTCCTTACCAAGAACACCATGGAGCACAGCATGAATTCCTTCGTACTTGTAAGGTTAAACCGCCTATGGGCTGAAAAGGCATCCACCATGGACTATGAGGTCTTCACCTCAGAAGAGGGAAAACAGTCCTCAAGTAAAGCAAGACTTATGCTTGAAGGAACCACAAGATGGGGAATCGGAACCTACATCCCGCGGCTTTTAGACCTTGCCATCAGCTTTATTGGCTTTGCCATTTACGCTTGTTTACTGGTGTCAGTTCACCCTATTGTGCTCATTGCACTCCTCGTGACTTATTCCATAAACCTGTCCTTAACTCTGCGTGCCGAGAAGAAAAAGCAGCTCCTAAAGGATGATCTTGCAAAAGCAGACCGTAAAATGAACTATTTTGCCTACAACACAAGAGGCCTTAGCATCGCAAAGGACATTCGTCTCTATTCCATGAAGGAATGGATTACTGAAATGACAACTCTGGCAAGACTCGATACGAAGCACATCGATGAAAAGATGCAGGACTATCAGCTTAGCGTCCTTATTATCAACAGCATCCTTGTTTTCCTAAGAGACGGCATCGTTTACCTGATACTTATAAGCCTTACTCTGCAAGGCCGTATCACCATCGGTAATTTCGCATTATATGCTGCTGCCGTAAACGGACTTGGAGAATGGCTGTCCCAGATAACATCAGGCATCGGAGCCTTCAGAGAAGCAGACAACAACGTGACTGATTTTAGGAAATTCCTTGCCCTTACTGATCAGGATAATTCTTCAGGAAAAGATATTAAACTGACCTCTGCTCCCTCCATTGAGCTTAGGAACGTGTCCTTTTCATACAATGATAAGACACCGGTTCTTACTGGCATCTCCCTTAAGGTAAAGCCCGGGGAAAAGATTGCCATAGTAGGCGCAAACGGAGCAGGAAAGACTACGCTCATAAAGCTTATATGCGGACTTCTTCGCCCTAAGGCAGGAGAAATCCTAATAAACGGAGTGGGTACAGATACCATATCCGCAAAATCCTTCGCTGATAACGTATCAGCTGTTTTCCAGGATTCTGCTCTCCTTCCTGTGAGCATAGAGCGTAACATAACCATGAACGATGAAGAGGCCGACGATAGCAAACTAAACCGAATAATATCCCTTGTCGGCCTTGATAGAAAAATCTCCTCTCTTGATATGGGAATCGAGACTCCCCTTATCAAGCACATTTCCGAAAATGGAACAGAACTTTCAGGCGGTGAGATGCAAAAGCTACTTCTTGCAAGAGCTATATACAAGGACTCACCTATCCTGATCCTGGATGAGCCAACAGCAGCCATGGATCCAATAGCAGAGCAAAATGTTTACCTTAAATACAATGAGCTGTCCAGGGATAAGACCTCATTTTTCATATCTCACAGGCTCTCATCCACAAGGTTCTGTGACCGCATCATACTGATTGACGGCGGCACCATAATAGAAATCGGAACCCATGACGAGCTCATGGCAAAGCGCGGAATGTACCATGACATGTACATGCTTCAGAGTAAATACTATCAGGAAGGAGATTCAAAAGCCGTATGAATAAAAATGGAAGAACATTATCAGAAGACATAAAGCTAATAAGGCGCGGAATGACAGAGTTCGGAACCTTTCTTCCCGGTCAGTTGAAGCTCCTTTTTATCCACTCACTTATAACCATGACAATTCCATATATTGGAATTTACATGACATCAGCCATTATCAGCGAGCTTAGCGGCAGCAAACGCGTCACCATGCTTATGACACGTACAGGAACCTCCCTGGTTCTTATTCTTGTTCTCACAATAATTGCCGCCCTGTTAAACAAGAAGATATCCGTGGGCTATAATCAGCTATTTCCTGCCCACGAGATAAGGCTAAATGAAAAGGCAAACGCCATGAAATACTCTCTTCTTGAAAACGAGAAGGTCAGAGCCCTAAGAGATGAAGTATCAGGAAGCATCGACTGCTCCGGTGCCGGAATGGGAAGCCTCTACTGGGATTGCGGCTCGATATTTAATGCCATAATTTCCGGAATGATAAGCATTACCATTCTTGTATCAGGCTTTGGTATAAAAGGAACACCTATAAACGCAGCTCCTTCCCCTTTGGGAATAGCAGACTCTCTATGGGGGTATCTCATTCTCATTGTCGTAATAGCTGTATCTGCAGCCGTTTCATGCAAAATGACCTCAAAGATATTTGATGTCTCCTTTGATGTTTTCCTAAACGGCGCAAAGTACAACCGCTATTCAAACTACTACAAGCTTGAATACCTGTCGGATGATAAATCAGCCAAGGATGTTCGTCTCTATTCCCAAAAGGACCTCATCCTTAATGAAGTCCTGGATAAATGCTACATTCCTTTTGCAGAAGGTGATAAGCGTGAAAAGGATGCTTCCAGCAGAGGAAACGGAGTTCTCTTACTCCTTAGCGCGATTACAGGCGGTGTTGTTTACATCCTGATCGGAGCAAAGGCCATACATGGAAGTATTGGCATCGGAAACGTCCTTCTCATCTATGTGGCTGTAACCATGCTGATAAAGGCACTCACTGATTTTGCAATGACCTTTACAGACCTTAGAAACAACAACGAGCACCTTATCAGATACTTCGATTACGTCTCTATGGATGAAGAAAGTTCTTCTGAAAAGACTACTCCCGAATTCCTCAAGGGTGAAGTCAGTGTAAACAATCTGTCCTTCAAATATCCGGGTACCAAAGCCTACGCCCTAAGAGATATTTCCCTCTCCATAAAAAGACTAGATGCACATTCAGGTACATCTAGTCTTTATTATTTATTACATCATCTCAAGTATATCTTTTCTTACGCCATCCATGCGAGCATCAGAAAGACCAAAGTCCATCTCTTTGTAGCTCCATGCCGCACGACCGATGTTGTACTTATTAAAGCATGTTCCGATTGCCGTGTACCACTTAAGAGCATCCTCAGGAGTTGCCTTTTCGATAACTCCATACTCTCCACAGTAAAGTGCTACATTTCTCTCCTCGGCAACTCTTACGGCTTCCTCCATGTACTGCTCAAAATACTCAATTCCGAGCTTCTTATCGGGATCACCAACCTTCATTTCTTCAGGTCTGTTGCCAAGCTGAGCAAAAGCATTATCATCATACTGACGATATGTTGAGTCGAAAGGCATACGGAAATTCACATCCATAGTGTCAATCCAAGCTGCTCCCTGGTGTGTAAATACAAGGGGCTCATAGCAGTGGAAATTGTAAACAACGTTCTCATCATAAGGTGCGCACAGGTCCTTCAGCGCCACAATACTGTTGTTATAATATCCGCCAAGAAGAATCCTGATAGTAGGTGCATAAACCCTGATTCTCTTGATGCACTCTGTAGAGATACGGTTCCAAGCATCACAGTATTCCTTCTTTGTTACCTCGTTAAGGATTTCGAAGGCAAGCATGTCTTCATACTCACCAAAGCGCTTGGAGAATTCCTCCCAAAGCTTATAGAAGCGTTCCTGGTATTTTTCATTTTCGAAAAATCCTGCTTCCTGCTCTCCACTGTCGAAGCTGTATCCATAGGTCTTATGAAGGTCGAGAACCATGTTCAGGTCATACTTTTTAGCCCAGACAATAGCCTTCTGGATATATGTAAAGCCGTCCTCCTTATAGGTTCCGTCCTTCTCCTCAACAAGATCATAATCAACGGGAACTCTGATGTGGTCAAGTCCCCATGACTTTATAGTTTCAATATCACTTTCCTTGATAAAATTATCATAGCGCTCTTTAGTATGGTCACACTGAGAGAGCCATCCACCAAGATTAATTCCGTGTGAAAATCCCGGAAATTGCTTCATACTCTTATATCCTCCTTAGATGCTTACAGGAATTACTTCGCTGTAGTCACTAATTCTAATACTCCCGGTACCTCTTTTTATACAAAAAACATGCTATTTTTATCAAAATGATGCGACTATGAAAACGTCAATATCTTATGAAAGCTTAAGGTCACCTTCCTTGATCCAGCCAATCTTACGGAAAACCATTCCGAATACTGTTGTAAGAACAGCGGGAAGAATGAAGCAGATGAGCACAAGTCCGATCCAGTCAAAGGATGTGATACCAGCCTTGGCACCTGTTGCAACGTCGTTAACCCAGCCTGCATAAACACCGATCTGACCAACGAGTCCGCAGGTTCCCATTCCAGATGCGACAGCACTTGCAGGATCATTCATCTGAAGTCTGAATACACATGTAGCAATAGGTCCTGTTATTGCACTTGTAAGAATAGGTGCAATCCAGATCTTGGGATTCTTAACGATGTTACCCATCTGAAGCATTGAAGTACCGATACCCTGTGAAATAAGGCCGCCCCACTTATTTTCCTTAAATGACATGCAGGCAAATCCAACCATCTGCGCACAGCATCCGGCTACTGCTGCTCCGCCTGCAAGACCTGTAAGACCAAGGGCTGCACATATAGCTGCTGAAGAGATAGGAAGTGTAAGCGCAATTCCCACTACCACTGAAACAACTATTCCCATCAGGAACGGCTGCTGCTCTGTCGCCCACATTACTACGCTTCCAACTGAAGAAGCTGCAGTTCCGATTGCAGGTGCGATGAGACTTGCAAGACCAACGCCCACAAGAATAGTAACAATAGGTGTTACAAGGATATCTACCTTTGTCTCCTTGGATACTGCTTTACCAAACTCTGCTGCAATTATAGCTATGAAAAGAACAGCAAGAGGGCCACCTGCTCCTGCTCCACCTGATAAGGTTGTGCTTCCAAGAGCATTAGCTGCGTATCCTACGGTTACGAGTGAAAAAAGAACCAGCGGTGGTGCCTGAAGAGCGTAGCCTATTGCTACTGCCATGGCTGCTCCGCTCATGGATGAAGCATACTTTCCGATCTCTGATAACCAGGCGATTCCAGCCTGTGTGCCGATTGTGTTGAGAATCGTTCCTATAAGAAGCGACGCAAACAATCCCTGCGCCATTGCGGACAGTGCTTCAATACCGTATCTCTTACCGGAGATTACGATATTCTTTCGTTTCAAAAATTCCTTCATTACTCCTCCTTGCCTCCTTGCATCAGCTCTTTTTGAGCTGTATACGTAAAGGACTTTATAATATTATTTTTTATGCTTCAACGACAGCATTTACAAAAGCAAGAAGCTCCTGCTCATCTGTCTCATGAAGTGCGCTCTTAATTGTCAGAACGGGATCTACTATTGTCACATTTTTAAGGCACTGAAGCTTTTCAGTCATCAGCTTACCTGAAGCAGGTGCCCATGTTCCGTTCTGAGCAAGTGCAAAGGTTCTGTTCTGAACTGTAAGTGCTACGCAGTCAGAAAGGAAATCCTCCATTGGAATATAGATTCCATTATTGTAGGTAGGGCAGAACAGTACGATCTTACCACAACGCCAAACCTCTGAAGTAAGGTACGATGCATGAGTCTGTGAAACATCATATACACATACCTTCTTGCCGCTCTTTTCCCTGATGAGGGCTGCTGCCTTCTGAGCTGCGCTCTCTGTATGTCCGTAAAGACTTCCATAGATCACAAGGATATCATCATCCTCAGGTGTGTAGGTGCTCCACTTCTGGTATTTATCGATAAACCATCCGATGTTCTCTCTCCAGACAGGTCCGTGAAGAGGGCAAAGCATCTTTATATCAAGACCTGCTGCCTTTTTAAGAACAGCCTGCACCTGCATGCCATATTTCCCTACAATATTAGCATAATATCTTCTTGCTTCATCAAGAAAAGTTTTCTCAAAATCATATTCGTCTGCAAATATACCGGCATCGATTGCGCCAAAGGTTCCAAATGCATCCGCACTGAACAGTGTACCTGTGGTCTCATCAAATGTAAACATAGCCTCAGGCCAGTGAACCATGGGTGCCATCACAAATGTAAGTGTGTGTTTACCAAGCTCGAGCTTATCACCTTCACATACAGTAACCTTATTCTGATCATTAAGCTCCGGGAAAAACTGTGAAAGGAAGGTAAATGTCTTCGCATTACCTACAAGTGTCACATCCGGATAAAGTGCTACTACAGTAGCAATCTGTGAACAATGATCGGGTTCCATGTGATTTATTACCAGGTAATCCAACTTCTTATCACCAAGAACACCCTTCAGGTTCTCAAGAAACTGGTCGGATATGGAAATATCTGCTGTGTCAAAAAGAGCAGTTTTCTCATCCTCGATAACATAGCTGTTATAAGAAACGCCATGCTCCAATGGGAAAATGTTCTCAAATCTTGACAGCCTTCTGTCGCTTCCACCAATCCAGTAAGTTTCATCAGTAATCTTTTTGAAGTTGATCATTATATCTTCCTCCTTAAACACTACATTTTTTAAAAACGGACGCCAATACATTAATTGGCGCCCGTATAAATTCAATCGATTTCTATCTCTTCATCCTCAGGACTCTTCTCCTCCGTGGATTCGTGATATTCCTTCTCGGTGTTTACACTCCATATGTTGCTTCTGTCGCGTGTACCGCTAAGAATATTTTTAACAGTCTCAAATGATGTGCACATTGAGTGATCAATGTTGTTGTATCTGTGCTGACCATTTCTTCCTACGCAGAAGAGATTGTCAATAGTATTGAGATAATCAACCAGTGTATCTATCTCATCATAGGTATCGAAGTATGCAGGGTATGCCTTCTTAACACGCTCTACATGATAATCCAGCACGTCGCTCTCCTCATCGATGAGATTGATTGTTACCATCTCCTTGATTGCCATCTTGGCAAACTCGTCATCGGTCATACTCCACATGGAATCGCCTTCATTACAGAAGTACTCAAGACCCATCCATACAGTATTGTCGATATCCTTTACAAGGTAAGGAGACCAGTTGTTGTAAATCTGGAAACGTCCCATGGATACTGTACGGTCATGTACATATACCCAGTTATCGGGAACGATATTACCAATAGTCTTAACATCAGTCTTATTCACAAGGTTAAGGTGAGGAATAAGAACACCCAGAGTCATATAATCTCTGTAAGGAAGACCTGCTGCAATTCTTGCGGGATCTGCAGGAACATCGTTCATACCTGCCACAAGATCCTTGATAGGCATTGAACTGATGATATAGTCACCTTCTACTGTAACATTCTCTCCGTCCTTCTCATAGGTAACGCCTGTGAGGTGATCTCCGTCCTTGTTTATCTTAACAACCTTGGCACCTGTGATGATGGTACCGCCCTTTTTCCTTATCTCCTCTGCGGTTACATCCCAGAGCTGTCCGGGACCAAGCTTAGGATAGCTGAACTCCTCGATAAGGGATGTCTCAACCTTTCCACCTGTCTTACCGCTCTTTTTCTTAAAAGCGTTGGCAAGTACCGCCATAATGGATACACCCTTAACTCGCTGAGCTCCCCAGCTGGGATCGATCTCTGAAGGATGTCTGCCCCAAAGGTTAGCTGTGTAGTGCTCGAAGAACATTGAGTAAAGCTTCTTACCGAAACGATTTACGTAGAAGTCCTCAAGAGAATTCTCCTTGCGCTTAAAGAGCATTGCCTTTATATATGAAAAGCCGGCAACAATAGTTGTTCCCAGTCCCATATTTGTAAAGGTCTCAACCTTAAGTGTTATCGGATAATCAAAGAATCTACCGTTGAAGAAAATACGTGAAATACGGTTTCTTCTAAGCATTACCCTGTCAACCATCTCCGGATCAGGACCTTCCTTAGCCAGAGATGAGGGACGCTTCAGCACTATGTCATCATAGGACGGCTTTCCCTGTCTGGGTAACATCTTGTCCCACCATTCGTTTACCTCGGGAACCTTGGAGAAGAATCTGTGTCCACCCATATCCATACGGTTTCCGTTGTATTCGACAGTTCTGGAAATACCACCGAATTTCTCAGTCTCTTCAAGCACAACGACTTCGATATCTTCAGATTTATCCAATAATTCGTATGCTGCCGTAAGTCCTGCCGGACCTGCGCCAATGATTACTGCTTTTTTCATTTTTACATTCTGCTCCACTATCTTAATTTATTACGATCACAATAGTGTAATTTTAACATCTCTACCTATTTATGTCGACTGATTATTTCTCTTAAGTGACATAATTGTTGACTCCACAACCTTCATATCTATCGGTTTCGGCACATGAGCGTTCATTCCGGAGTCAATCGCTCTCTGCACATCGTCGGCATAAGCATTTGCAGTCATAGCTATAATCGGTATCTCCGCGGCATCCGTCTTATCAAGATTCCTTATGGCAGCGGCTGCCTGATAACCATTTTTTATAGGCATATGAATATCCATGAGGATCATGTCATAGTATCCGGGCTCCGCCTTTTCAAACATATCCACAGCTTCCTGTCCGTTGGAAGCCCTCTCAACCACAGCCCCCTCCATATCCATCAGCTCTGTGAGTATATCTGCATTAATATCATTATCCTCAGCTGCAAGAAACCTCATTCCCTCAAGGAGCCTGTCGCGCTTCTCGTCAGTCAACGTACTGGTTCTGCTTAGTATATCCTCCATGAGCTGCTGGAAGGTAGACAGGAAAAACGGTGTCTGCAAAAAGTCGTAAATTCCTACAGCTCTGGCCTCTGTCGCTACTTCCTCCCAGTCATCCGTGAGCAGGATCAGAATAGGCTTGGGCACAAGGGCCTTGTCATTAAGATAGCCTGCCAGCTCAAAGCAGCTGATGCTTCGTATCTGCATTCCCAGTACTATAACTTCAAACCCTCTGTTTTCTTCCTCTCCGGCCTCGATCAGTCTGATCGCCCTGTAACCACTGGTGCAGAAGAATACCTCCATATTTGTATCTCTAAGAGCAGTCTGGATTTTTTCACACTCATCCATGTTGTCATCAATTATAAGCATTCTGTGGATACCGTGGTTAGTCCAGAAATCACCTGAATCCTGCTTAACTCCCTGGAGCCTTAAGGTAATATAGAAGGTTGATCCCACTCCCTCCTTGGATTCCACTGATATCGTTCCACCCATCATCTGCACAAGACTCTTGGTAATGGCCATTCCAAGACCGGTTCCCTGAATTCCGTTAGTCTCTTCCCTGACCTCTCTTGAGAAGGCATCGAAGAGCTTTTGCTGGAATTCTTCGCTCATACCGATTCCGTTATCCTTTACAGCGAAATGAACATCCCAGTAATCGCTGTTTCCGTTTCTCTCCTCACTGATGGAGAACTCTACCTTACCTCCATTGGGCGTATATTTTATTGCATTTCCCAGAATATTTACCAGGACTTCATTAATTCTCTTTTTATCTCCGATAAACATATCCTGCTGCATTCCGCCGGAATTAACCTGATAGTCTATCTGCTTTGCCTTTGCCTGAAAAGCGATTATGGAATTTACTTCCTCAAGAAGAAGTCCTAACGCAAATTCCTCGTGATTTATATCCGCCTTTCCGCTCTCTATCTTACTCATATCGAGAACGTCATTAAGGAGCGATAACAGATTCTGACATGCAAGTCCAATCTTATGTGTATAGTCTCTTACCTTCTGAGGATTATCGGAATTCTTTGCAATCAAAAGGTTGAAATTGGTAATGGCATTCATAGGAGTCCTGAAATCATGGGACATATTAGCCAGGAAAGTAGTCTTTGCCGCATTGGCAGCCTTTGCGACCTCTATCATTTCTTCCATCTGCTTGTTTCTCTTTACTTCCTCAGTAATATCAGCCCATACCAGAAGAAATCTGTCACTACCACTTATATCCGTATGGCTGATGCTGCCCCTGAAATATTTGGTTTCCCCTGTCGCAGGATTTTTGACCTTCAGAACCTCAGCTTCCAATCTTGAGCCCACCGAAAGCTTTTGTACTGATTCTTCTGACGGCGGCACTTCCTTATCTATACGAACACCAAGCTGAATCAGATTCCTGACATCCGCAAGAAGCTTTTCTCTGGGCACACCAAGAATTTCCTCAGCGTTATCAGTCAAAAATTCGACCTTGAAATCCTTAGCTGAGAAAAAAGCAGCAACCAGGTTATTCTGTTTTACCACATAATCAAAAAACCATTCCTTACAGCGGTCCTGATTATCTAAAGCACTCTCATTTTTATTTCTCATAGCTTTTCGTGCTCCCTGCCTTTAAGCGCCCTGACAGTACTCTCAAAAAGATTAATGTCAATTGGCTTGGGCAAATGTGCATCCATTCCGGATTCACTTGTTTTCTCTATATCATCCCTGAATGCATTTGCACTCATGGCAATAATCGGTATGGTCTTAGCATCCTCCCGGCCTTCATTTGCAAGGCTCCTTATAGCATGGGCCGCTTCATATCCGTCCATCACAGGCATCTGAATATCCATGAGGATCATGTCATAATAGCCTTTATCCTTTTCCTTAAAAGCGGCTACTGCCTTCTCGCCATCCTCCGTAAGATCCACAAGCTCCGCTCCCTTAAGCTTCAATATTTCAACCAGTATTTCCGCATTGAGCTCATTATCTTCAGCTGCAAGAAAACGCATCCCTTCAAACGGACTTCCCTGATCCGCAGCTTCTACTTCTGTTTTTCCCTCCTCCAAAACTGCCTCAAGCTCTTTCATCTCTTCAAGCTCTGTCTTTTCAGCGATATCAAAGCCAAGACGCAGCTTAAATACAGTGCCGGAGCCGACCTCACTCTCCACATCTATGGTTCCTCCAAGCATATCCGTCATCCTTTTAACTACGGTAAGGCCAAGCCCTGTACTCTGAGTCTTACTGGAGCGCTGTCTCTGCTCTCTCTTAAAGGGCTCAAAAATCTGATCAATGAACTCGCTTCCTATGCCTATTCCATTATCGGAGACCTCGAATCGTAGCTGAATCCTGTCACTGATCTCATCAGCATTTTCGGTGTAGACCTTCAGCGCAATCTCACCGTTTTCATCTGTATATAAAACTGCATTCTGCAGAAGGTTCTTCAATATAAGCTCTATTTTCTGAGGATCACCCACCAGGGCATCCTCCTTTACATCGCTTCTGCTGACAGTGAATTTCTGATACTTTTCATCAGCGAGAGGCGTTATTTCCTGCTTCACATTCTTAAGAAGATCATTTAGAGAAAATCTCTCATGGATGATTTCCTCTCCGCCCTCCTCCATCTTGCTAAGATCAAGGACACAGTTGATCATGTTTAGCATATTTCTGTGGGCGTACTCTGCCTTTTCTCCGTATTCCCTCACCTTTTCGGCATCACCAGCATTTTCCTTCATCAGTGTGATATACCCTGCCATGGCATTCATGGGTGTCCTGAAGTCATGGGACATATTTGCAAGGAATCTTGTCTTTGTATCATTGGCAGAATTAGCCACCTCAAGCATAGTCTGCATTGCAGTGTACCGCATCAGCATAATGATAATTACCAAAATTATTGAAAAAACAACGATAAGTAGCATGTTGTTCATCTTCTTTACATGGGCAATACTCGCATCCACACTCTCTGCAGGGGTAAGGCAGATCAGCATACTGTTCTGCATTTCACAGGGCATATATGTGATGTAGTACTTTATGCCCTCTATTTCCATGACTATAACTCCCGTCATTCTCTCTGCTATCTCAAATTCGAAGCCCTCACCCAGAGGATCATAGAGTACATGTCCCTTTTTCTTTATATAATCAACAATGTTTTCCTTTTCTTCGGATACTTTTACAGAAGTCACAATGAGTTTTCCGCTTCTATCCACAAGATAATTCTGCGAGCCTTTCATCTCCGCTCTGTCCAGAGTGAGCCTGTTCTTCATCTGCATGGAATTAAGCCCCAGTCCGATGGCACAATAATTAAACCCGTCATGCTCTCCGGGCTTTATACTAAGAACGAAAACATCGATTCTGTTATCATTTTTTCCCGGCAGATGAGTTACCTGCCTTTGTCCTACCTTCTGAAGCTTACTAAAAAATTCTTCGCCCCCACTTATCTGACCAGTGTCTCCATTTACACTGATATAAGCTCCATTCTCATCAATTAAGTATGCTTCCTCTACATCCCATATTCTTTTTTCAGTGGAAATATAATTATTGAAATCACCTATCCCTGAAGATTCTTCGTGCTCAAGATGATACGACCAGCTTCGCAGTAATTTATAATACCTTGTGAATCTGGTCGAAATGACAGCCTCCAGCTGAGAAAAATAGGTTGTCAGCTGGACTACGCGATCGCTATAGATAAATCTGTCCTGAATGGTATTAACCGCAAAAATCAGGACAACAAAAAGCAGAGCAATGGTTACAGGCATTGTCCACTTTGACGCTTTCTTCTCACCACGCATATTAACCCCTCATGAAAACTGCGCATTGTGAAATGCTATCTGAGCTCGTACATTTTGTCACCCATGAAATATTCGCCACATTTCCTAAGCTCGGAAAGCACTAAATTATAGCTTTTCAGATCGTCCATCCAGGTATCGATGCTGATACTTCTTGTAACTACCGGACAAACTGTTATCTTTATATTTTTAAATTCAGATTGAAAAGTCATCAGCGCTCTTCTTGCATGAAACGCCTGACAGCACAGAATTATGTGCTCAATCTTTTCGTCCTTTAATTCCTCTTCTATTATTTTTTTTGAGAAAATCGCATTATCAAAGGTGTTGGTCGATTCCTTCTCCTGAATGATAGCCTTCTCATCAACCCCATGCATGACCATGAGCTTCGTCAGATACTCTGCCTCTGTAGCGCATCCGAGACTATCTCCTGTGCTGGCAGAGAATCTGTTGAACTCATCCTCCAGGGATTCGTATTTCATGTAGTATTTTCCGGATACAAGGATCTTAGGTGCATATCCTTCCTTCCAGAGATAAGCCCCATGCTCTGCAAGCTGCTTTATGGGGGCTCCCGGTATAAATATCAGATCCGCCTTTACAGGCTCGTCCGAGAGAAAAATAAACTTTCCTATGTCTTCAAAAGATCTACAATTAGCGGGTTTCATCGAATCATTACCTTTTTGATCTCAGCTATATAAATATAGTGATAATCTCCTTTTGCATAATAATCTGCTATCAAGCGGCCACTTACGAAGTTTTCCTCCTTCATCTGCTGCTTGAACAGAACCTTGCAGAGAATAATATTATCTGCTTCGTCTATAAACGGTATGCCCTCATCAAAATTGAGATTAAGTTTGGCGTTACTGATCTTGTCCTCATCTCTTCCTGAAACCGAGCCAAGATATTTCCTTACACTCTTGTACTTTTCATGATGAAGGAAGGACAAAGAGAATTTCTTCTGGGCATCAATGAATTCCTTGGTATATCTGCTCTCACGCACATATACAATCGCACAGGTCTTATCCCAGACATGTGTAATTCCTCCCCAGGATACAGTCATTGTATTGGCTTTTTCTTCATTACCTGCTGTGAGAAGAGCCCATGAATCACCACCAAAGTGGAAGGCACCTTCCAATATTTCGTCCAGATCAACGGGTTGGAATACATGAAGTCCCATAGTACATCCTCCTTAAAAGTCTCTAAGCTTATCTTCCTCTGTGAGTTCCGTGTTTTCAATTTTTAAAATGGTTATATCGTAGCTATAGTCACTACTGACTTCGATAGTAAGTTTGTCTCCTACCTTGTGGCCCATGAGCTGTTTGCCAAGGGGAGATTCTATACTTATAAGTCCCTTAAGTGCATTACCTCTCATTGTGGTAACAATCTTATAAGTAGCTTCAGAACCATCATCCTCCATGCGCACTGTGACGGTCTTGTTCATTCCGACCTCGTCTTCCTCGCTGGAGTCATCTATAATTTCTGCTGTCTTTATCATTCTCTCCAGAAATCTGATTCTGCTCTCATTCTGGTTCTTTGCCTTCTTGGCAGCGTAGTATTCAAAGTTCTCACTTAAATCTCCCTGAGCCCTTGCTTCCTTTACATCCTCAAGGAGTTCCTTTCTGACAACGGCTTTGCGGTGCTCGATTTCCGCCTCCATGTCCTCAATGTCTTTCTTTGTAAGCTGATTGTGCATTGTTTTTACCTCTTTTTAAGCATATATACTAATTGTACACGAGTAATCGTCTAAATAAAAGTTAAGAAAACGTAAAATAAAAGACCTGCAGGAAAACCTGCAGGCCTTAGTATTTCTATATTCGCTTTTATCAAGCCTTACCGTCAGAACCAAGAACGTTGATGATCTTGTCGTGAACGATTTCCTTAACATAAGCGCGGCCATCGCCAAGATACTGACGAGGATCGAAGTGCTCAGGATGCTCAGCGAAGTGCTGACGGATACCTGCTGTCATACCAAGACGAAGATCGGAGTCGATGTTAATCTTGCAGACTGCACTCTTAGCTGCTGCACGAAGCTGCTCATCCGGAATACCGATAGCATCCTTCATAGCGCCGCCGTTAGCATTGATGATTCCAACGTACTTCTGAGGAACTGCTGAAGAACCGTGAAGAACGATCGGGAATCCAGGAAGTCTCTTAACAACCTCCTCAAGGATATCAAGACGAAGCTTGGGATCCTGGCCGGGCTTGAACTTGAAAGCACCGTGGCTTGTTCCGATAGCGATAGCCAGTGAATCAACGCCTGTACGCTTCATGAAATCCTCAACCTGATCAGGATTTGTATACTGTGCTGCATCATCAGCAACATTTACATCATCCTCAACACCAGAAAGAGTACCGAGCTCAGCCTCTACTGTGCAGCCCTTTGAATGAGCGTAATCAGCAACCTTCTTAGAGAGCTCAATGTTCTCTTCGTAAGGCTTTGAAGAAGCATCGATCATAACAGATGTGAATCCGTTGTCGATACACTCCTTACAGATTTCGAAGCTTGCACCGTGATCAAGGTGAAGAGCGATCGGAATAGATGTAGACTCTGCAGCTGCCTTAACCATGTTTACAAGGTAAGGGAACTGTGCATACTTGATAGCTCCTGCTGAGCACTGAAGGATAACAGGGCTCTTAAGCTCGTCACAAGCCTCTGTGATAGCCTGAATGAACTCCATGTTGTTGATATTAAATGCACCAACAGCATATCCACCATCGTATGCTTTTTTGAACATATCAGTCGTTGTAACTAATGGCATAATTTGTACCACCTTTCGTAAATATTGTTAACAAAACACTAGAACCATTATAGCTCAATTATTGCGATAAATACAATCTTTATTTGCTATCAGACACCTTTTTTGACAGGATTTTTATGTTACAATAAGGCGTAGAATTTCTGTTTGTAAAAAAGTCTTTCTATAATAAAATCCAATATACCTGTTTGGAGGACAAAAAGTGAATAAGAAAGTTTCACTGATCATAAAAACTCTTGCTTTCCTGGCGATACTGTTTACCTGCTTTTTTGGGGTAATGCTTTTAGTTGAACGAAAATCAAGCTTCAACAAAAACCAGGCCTTCTTTGAGGAAGCAAAAAAGGATCACATCGATGCCTTTTTCCTCGGTTCATCCCACGTAATAAACGGAGTTAATCCACTGCAGCTCTTCGAGGAGCACGGATATACCTCCTATAATCTGGGGGGCTACGGAAGTGTTCTTCTGTCCAGCTACTGGCAGATGATGCTTGCTCTTGATTACTGCACGCCAAAGCTTGTGGTGGTGGATTCCTACATGCTTGAAAATGACATAAGGTATATCGATGATCCTGCAGCCAATGTAGACAGCGATGAGCTTCATCTTAATATCGACCGCTTCCCGTTAAGCAAAACTAAATACCATGCCATAAATGACATGTTCCAGAATCAGGACGAAAAATATCCTTACTTTGCTGATTTCATCGTTTATCACGACAGATGGAAGGAGCTTGGAGCAGAGGATTTCAAGCGTTTTACCAAAGACGCTGATATAAACCGCATGATGGGCGCCGTTATGGAATATGGAGTGCACTCAGCAGAGTATAACTATGTGGACTATGGCGCAGGAATGCTTGAGCAGGAGACTGTTGGCACAACTTACCTCAGAAGAATAATCGAGGAGTGCCAAAGCAGGGGCATACAGGTTGTGGTAGTAACTCTTCCCTTCCTTGCCATGGGTGAGAATCAGGCTGCTGCCCACACCGCTACTCAGATAGCAGCAGAATACGGAGTCCCCTCACTTAACATGTTAGAGATTCCTGGCATCATCGACATAAATACCGACATGGAGGATCCCGGACACCTGAATATCCTTGGATGCCAGAAGGTTACTTCATACCTTGGTAATTACATCGCTGAGAACTGTCCGCTTCAGGATCACCGCGAGGATCCCGCCTATGAAAACTGGAACGATTCTCTAAATGATTTCCATGCAGAGCTCGCATCCATGCGTGAGGGTAATGACGATATCTACACTCAGCTCATGATGCTTCAGTATGATAACTCAGATAAAACCTATGCCGTTTCAATAAGAGGCGCATCTTCGGTCTACGGTGATGCAATGCTTCTAAGACAGCTCCACTCCCTTGGGGCCACCGAAAAGCTCGACGAGGCTGCTGCCGCAAAGTGCTCCTACATGCTTATATCAGACCACGGAATTATTACTGATTTTGCCGGAGATTCCGAAGAGGAATTCTACATAGAAACAACAGATGGTTCCTTCTCCTATTCTCCTGCAAGCGACATATACAGAGTTCTATATATAAACGGAGATACAGAGAACAACTTCCTGTATGCTGATGACCTTGCATACGCTGATGTGCAGCTTCTTTTCTTCTCTAATGGAGTCTGCACCTCACATCAGTACTATACAAGCGACCACTTCACCTATGATTATGACCAGAGATAACTGCCCCGGAGGATGATATGCAATTCGTTTCATTAACCTTTTTACTATTTTTGATAATTACAGTAGGGATTTATTTCATAATTCCCAAGAATTTCAGATACATCTGGCTCCTTATTGCCAGCTGGGGATTCTACTATAAGCTAAGCCATAAGCTCCTCATACTGCTTGTTGCCATAACCCTTATCACCTACGTCTTCGGAAGACTGCTTGATAACGGCGAATCCTCTGAAAAAAAGCAGAAAAGACCGGTTCTTATTTCAGGCATCGTTATTCTGCTCCTTGTACTTGGATACTTCAAATACACAGGCTTCCTTCTTGAAACCGTTAAGAGTCTTCAGAGTGCCATGGGACTTGAGCCCCTTGGAATAGCTGCCAAGATTGCCCTTCCTGTAGGAATTTCCTTCTACATCTTCCAGGCAATAGGCTACCTCGCCGATTGCTACATGGGTAAGATACCTGTTGAAAAGAACTACCTTCACCTTTCTCTTTTCATATCCTTCTTCCCGCAGGTTATGTCGGGACCTATTGAGAGAGCAGGCAACATGCTTCCTCAGTTTAAGGAGCCTGAGAGCTTTTCCTATGAAAACATGAGAGACGGCCTTCTCCTTATGATGTGGGGATATTTCCAGAAGATAATAATCGCCGACAGACTGGCAGTCCTCGTTGATCACATCTACAACTCTTATGAAAACTACAATGGAACACTACTGTTCCTTGCTACAATTTTCTACACTCTTGAGATTTACACAGACTTTGCAGGATATTCCAACATAGCCATAGGCTCAGCGAAAATCCTTGGCATCGATATCATGCAGAACTTTGAGCAGCCCTATCTGTCACGCTCCATACCGGAATTCTGGAGAAGATGGCATATATCCCTCTCCTCATGGCTGAGGGACTACCTCTATATTCCCCTTGGCGGAAACAGAAAAGGTTTTGCCAGAAAGCTCATAAACATCTGCATAGTCTTTGCCATAAGCGGATTGTGGCACGGCGCAGCATGGACCTTCGTATTCTGGGGACTGCTCCACGGCCTTTATCAGGTTTTTGGTATTCTGACCAAGCCTTTGAGAGAATCTATTACTGATAATCTCGGAATCAACCGTGAGGGCTTTGCGCTTAAGCTTGTAAACGTGGTTGTAACCTTTATGCTTGTGAACATCGGATGGATATTCTTCAGAGCTCCTGATTTTAAAGTAGCCTGGTACGTATTATCACACATGTGGACCTGTAAGCCCTGGGTGCTTCTTGACGGAACGCTGTTTAACCTTGGACTTGCAGCAGCAGATGTAAGACTCCTTGCTCTGTCCATACTTGTTCTCGCCATCGTAAGCGCACTTAACTACAAGGGCGTATCCATACGTAAGGCATTAACAGAGCAGACTCTCTGGATCCGCTGGGCTGTCTACATAGCAGCAGTACTCTTTATAGTAACCTGCGGTGTCTGGGGCCCCGGTTATGATGCTGCTTCCTTCATCTATTCGTCTTTCTAAGCGTTATTTGAAAATAGTAAGACCGCTGCATTTACCTGCAGCGGTCCTTTTTTTACCATTGTTTCTGTTCGCTATCGTAGCCGTTTCCATCGTCTCCATCACCATCAGAATAGCTTGACCATTTATCCATATCCTTCTGGTAATCCATGCCTTCCTTCATGGCATCCTTCCTATTTTGCTCAAGCTGCTTCTGAATCTGCTTCTCACGATCCTTGGAGGTCTTATCATCTGATGAATCATCTCCCTGGTTATCCTGAGGCTGATCTTGGTCTCCCGAGTCTCCCTGAGAATTGTTTTCAAGCTGTTCCAGCATTTTATCTATATCATTTTTTAGCTGCTGGGCATCATCGTTATGTCCATCATTCTCATCTGTAGCGCACCCCTTTTCCAGAAGTACGTCTCTGGCCTTTTTAAGAACGCTTATAGCCGCATCCTTCTTTTCCTGTGTACCAAGGTCATCAAAGTCGATCGAGTAGCACATCGAGAGCGCCAGATTTATCCTGGTCTCGCAGTCTCTCTCCTTTGCGGGATGACGTTTAAGCGCTTCCATGTAATACGATATGGCTGCGGTGTAATCACCGTTTTGATATGCCGCATTTCCCAGATTGTAATAGGGCACATAGCCCTCAGGGAAATTTAAGAAAAGAAGCTTTTTCTCCTTCTCTGCAGAATACTCTCCATTCTCCAGGCCATTTACAAAGCTGTGGTTAGTCATAACCCTTCCGCCAAGGAGAAGTCCAATGATAAGCACCACAAGTGCCAGTCCGCCAAGCAAAATTATTTTAAGAGGTATTTTTTTCATCATAACCTCCCTCGTCTTATTATCATTATTATCTCCAGTAAAAGCATAAGAGCCAGCGGTATAGCATACCAGTAATAGGTATCCTTAGCTGTTTCTACTCCCTTACCATCCTGAGTGACAGTCTTGGAGCTTTCCTTTATCATAGACACCGCACTCTGAAGGCTCTCATGGTTCTTGTACATGTTGTAGTAAGGCACACCAAGGTCAGTCGCTATCTTCTGAAGGTTACCCTCGTCAATTCTTGATACAGCATCATCGTAGGTAGTGTAGTCATAAATATAATATGTGCCTTCACCACCATCCTTCATTTTTCCGCCCTCATCTGATCCATAGCCAAGAACAGCTCCTGAGTCGATGTATCCTGCAAGATCGGAATAATCAGTAAGCTCTTTTCCATTGGTGATCTCACCATCACTAATATAAAAAACGATGGTCTTTCTGTTTTCCTTCTTTGCTGAGGATCTAAGTAAAGCATCAATGTCCTTGTAAGGAAGAGATAAGTCAGAGCCCTTTGCATAGAAGACCTCAGGTGAAACAAAGGTCTCAAAAAGGTCCTTTACATATTGTCCATCCTGAGTAAAAGGCGAAAGAACATGTGACGTATCATCGAAGGTGACAAGCCCGAAATTGCTTCCCGCAAGCTCGTCTATGACAGACTCAACATCCTTTGTTACTCCCTTCATTCTGGTCTGCCTTCCGTTATAATCCTCTGCCCACATACTTATCGTAGTGTCCACAACGAATAAAACATCCAGGTTTTTGGTGCTAAACTCATACTTTTTCTCTAATATCACGGGTCTGCATCCGATAACGAATACCAGAGCGTAGATGACAAAGAGTCTTATCAGTGTAAATATTTTATCTGCAATATTTAGTTTGTTCCTGATGATAACGAAGGCTGTTGCTCCGCATAGCAGAGCAAAGAAGATTATCATTATCCCCAGGGGTAACATAGGTCTGATACTCATTTTTGTAATACCAATCCTGCCAGGCTAAAAGCAGCCAGGCATATAATCAAAGTAATAAAGGGCACTTTAGGCATGTCCTCTGTCTGTCTCGTCTGAACCACGTTAACAAGCATTGCCTCCTGCTTCTGAATATCCTCGACTATTTCAGAAACAGACTGATCGGCAGTTCTTACATAGCACTTTCCGCCTGTCTTCTCGGCTGCTGCCGCAAATTCACTAAGGCACTCTGAATAATCATATAGTTCAGGTGTATAGAAAATCTCCTCTGAAGGGAAAATTCCAAACATTGTAACCTTGTTCTTCTGACACAGAGCTGCTGCGTCACTTAAATTAACAATGTCCTCTCCGTTGGAATTAAGCTCGTTATCCGTACACATTATGATGACTCTTGTTCTCTCGGAGTCCTCCAGATAGGGCAGAGAGTACAGCGCTGTTGCCAACCCCTCTCCTATAAGAGATGATCCTCTCTCAGAAGCAAATCTCGTTCCGTTGTCGAAGTACAAAAGCTTACTCTCAAGCTCATCGCAGGACTCCCTCATATCATCAGGGAAATCCGGAAGCTCATAGAGTGGCTCGTAGACCTCCATGTACTCCTTTTGGTTAACGAAATATTCATTGAGATCATCAAGCTTTTCAATAACGTAATCGTAATCATCCGTAAGGGGCACATAGGTCACTGAAGAAGCATTGAAAATATTTATTCCGAATCTGTCTCCCTCAAGTCCTGCAACCACCTGCTTTAAGTATTCCGTGATCTCGATATTGAGGTCATAGAGCGAATATGAAACGTCAAGGCACAGGATGATATCCCTTTTCTTAACACCACTTGTAACCTCGTTATTCTTATAAGGCCTTGCAATAAGGAAAAGCGATGAAATAACGCTTCCGACAAGTCCGGTGATCATCACCGCTGTCAGAATGAGATATCTGGTATTTAAGCTTTTATATAATTTGCTCTGCCTTATTCTATGGGTGTTGGATGCTTTTGTTCCTCTGTAGAACCTGCCATTTTTCTTTCTGCTAAAAAAAACCATCACCGGGAGCAATAGTATCAGCACCATAATCCCGATGATGACTATGTTTACATGCATCAATTCCATGATCTGATCACTCCCACTGCCGTATTACAGGATTTTGTCAGGTCTTTATTTTTAGCCCTCTCATCCTCAGCAAACTCCGGCACATAATACTCCTCCATGAGCACGTTAAGGTTCATTATTCCCATGGCCCTTACTTCTTCTGCCGTAAGGGTCTCTACATTTATTCCAGTAACCTCATGGACAAACTCTCTTATGACACCGCTAAGCTCCTGATAGCCATTTCTCTTGCTGACAGTTCCTGCTGCGTATCTGTAATTTATGTCCTGAACCCTTTGAATATATTTGTTCTTCATACCGGGAAGTACCCTGGGTGTAGCCGGGGTCTTAGGTCTGCCCGCCATAGCTTCTGCCTTCTTTTTATCTAAAAAGAAAATCTTTATGAGCATGAATGCAAAAATAGCAACTGCCACAATAATGAGCAGTATCCATATAAGGCTGACCCACCAGCTATATTCAAATGGCTTTTGTAATTCAACCGTAGTAACCATGTTTATACCTTTCAATCAGGGCTATGGTGCTTCCGATAATGTCCTCCTCGGCAGCTATTGTAGTCATGGCTGCTCTGCTGCGCTTACATATCTGGGAAGCATTGCTTAAAATTTCCCATCTTATTTTCTCTTCTTCCTTTCGAAGATCCTTATTATGGGAAACAAAGAATTTTTCATAAAATCCCTGTTCGTTGTCATAGACCATGTCTCCTGTAAGAAATGCATCATCGATATTGATGATAAGAAGATCGTTGTTGATGGTTATGGTCTTTATGAGTTCTTCACTCAGCTTTGAGATTCCGTCCATATCCGTCACGACAAAAATGATCATCCTTTTATGTACAGAATTAAGAATCTCACTGATTGTCTGATTAAGGCTAAATGCGGAATCGATAGTGCAATTCCTTTCATAGCCATAAAGGAGACTTTCAAGATGCTCACTTCCTGACTTAAAGAAGCTGGTGTTTGCGCTGTGATCTCCAGGATATGAAAGTGCAAAATCCGCACCGTTTCTTCCAAGAATATAAGCAAGGGTTCCGAAGGTCATAAGCATAAGCTCCCTCTTGGCTTCTCCCTTGCTGGTATCTCCCAGAAACTGCCTGCCCCTGTCCATGATAAACATTACGTTATGTCTTCTGTCTGCCATGTACCTGCGGACAAGAATCCTGGACATACGGGATGAGGATTTCCAGTCTATGTCGTGGACATCATCTCCGTAGACATATTCCTTTAAGTCATCGAACTCCATGCTTCGGCCTCTGTAAACCGAGTGAAAATCACCATCTAAAACATTTGAAGTTTTTCTTTTGGTATAAATAGACACTGCCCGCCTGATCTTGGACAGGTATTCATAATCTAATTTCATCACGGTGCCTTTACTGCATTTAAGATGCCATCTATCACTGCCTCAACAGGAACATTGTCCGCAACTGCAGAATAGTTAAGACCTATTCTGTGGCGAAGTACCTGATGACTTACCCTCTTTACATCCTCAGGAGTTACATAGGTTCTGCCACTAAGAAGAGCTGCTGCCTTCGCCATCTTAAGGAAAGCGATGGAAGCACGTGGGCTTGCTCCGATTCTGATATATCTTGAGAGCTCAAGTCCCTTAACAACGTCAGGTCTTCTGCTTGCAACAACTATGCTGGAGATATACCATTTGATGACCTCATCTACGTATACCTTTTCCACAATATCCTGCACTTTGTCCACATCTCTGATAGTAAGAACAGGCGGCGTAGCCCTGTCGATGGTACCTGTCTCAATGCGGCTAAGGATCTCAACCTCCTCAGCTGCTGAAGGATAGGTAATAACCTCCTTTATCAGGAATCTGTCGGTCTGCGCCTCAGACAGAGGATATGTGCCCTCCTGCTCGATAGGGTTCTGGGTTGCGATGACTATGAAAATATCCTCAGGCATGTGATAGCTTGTGCCACCGATTGTGACCTGTTTTTCCTGCATGGCTTCAAGCATTGCAGACTGGGTCTTGGCACTTGATCTGTTAACCTCATCAAGAAGAACGAAGTTAGCAAATACAGGTCCTAAGATATTCTCGAATTTGCCTGTCGCCTGGTTGAATATCTGTGTACCGATGATATCTCCCGGCAAAAGGTCAGGTGTACACTGGATTCTCGCAAACTTTCCATCCACAGCATCTGAAATTGCCTTGGCAGCCGTGGTCTTGGCAAGACCGGGCACCGACTCAATAAGGATGTGGCCATCAGCAATTATCGCCCCTATAAGGGAAAACTTGAGCTGCTGCTGACCAACAACCTTGGCATCAAAATAGCCGGAAAGCTTTTGTATGACATCCTGTGCATACCTGAATTCATCTTCCGTAATTGTGATTTTGTTTTGTGAAATATCCATGATGACTCCCCATTTCTTTGATTTCTCCTCTACTATCGCCTATTTTTAAGCGAGCGTAAATATTTTATTTAGCAGCTTTTTTCACTTTATTTCGAAACAAAGCTGCAAATAGAATGCTTACAACCGTAATTAGCTCTGCTATTCTCCAATATACAGGCTCCCTGAACCTGATCTTTATCACTGCATCCGTCCCCGCAGGAAGCGTGATTCTAAGCTTATTGTTATCACCTGCAGAAAGGGCATAGCTTACATTTCCGTCTGTGGCATAGTAATAAGGATATGCCAGAATAGGAAGATCTGCGAAGCCCTCCTCTGCGGAATTATTTACAAGATGAAGTGAATACACACCATTATCCCTGTTTTCCTCATCATAGGTAATCTCCTCTGAAGAGGGAAGTACTGACGCGTACTGAAGTCTCTCAAGATCTGTTCCCGTGAGCATGTACTGTCTGTCATCGTCAAAGGATGTCCACTCATCTATGGTTTCTATAGATACGATATTGGTCTGTTTTTCCAAAAATGTATTAATATATCCGCCGCTCTGCCAGATGGTAAGCGCAAGTAAAACCACGCTCATAACATAAGCAGGCTTCTGCTTTCTGATAACCGCATATAATGTGCAGATAAGCACCGTTGCAGCTGTTAAGTATCTTGCAGGATACTGAATGCTTCCAAGTATCTTAAATACGAACGGCATCTTGTTAAACAGAAAATCATAAGGGAAGTAGCAGGTGCTAAGGACAAGGGCAAATACTGAAAGCACTGTAAGTATTATCACCATAGCCTTGCTTTTAATTTCCTTATAGTTCGCAATCAGGTAAATCACCGCGATCACGCATATTATCAGCATTGCAAGTCCGGGAGACTGCGGAAGCTCGTCCACAGGCTCTGTTCCAAGCTCTAAGATAGGAGCAAGAACATTGTAAAAAGCACCGCCCATCTGTCTCCAGGTAATTCCGAAGGTCTGAATCGGAGTCTTTTCTCCTGAGTTTATGAGCATGGGTGCGTTTTTGTAATAATCCACAAGTGGGACAAGCTGCCAGATGTTAACCACAAGTGATGCACATACTGCACCAACAAGGTTCTTCCATTTGCCTCCGGAAAGCATGGTCTTAATATCCGCGATAACAAAGATAAATATGAAAAGCGCCGCCATGACCACGCTGAGAAGGTGAGTCATGAAAAGTCCTGTCATACCTGCGCATATCAGGATAGATCCGCGAACCTTCTTCTCATCTCTGTGTATCCTTGCAAGTCCAAGGACAATAAGCGGAAGGAATGCAAAGGCGCTGTATTCACCAACTGCCTCTCTTGATAATAAATCAGTAAGTCTCCAGAATGAGAGGACGTACAAGAGCATGCAGAAGGCGCCTGTAAGTCTGTCTCCGGAAATATATTTAAAGCATACGTAAGCTGTGATTGCAGTCAGTATCTGTATCAGGACAAAGTACCACATGTACGCCATCCACAGCGGCATTCCCATAACATGAAGGATTGCCGGGATATAGAGAAGCGCATCACCGTACATAATGCCTACTGGATATCCATAATTGTTAAACCAGTAGTGCTGCATCTTTACAGGGAATTCTCCGCACTTAAGACCCTCTGCTATTCCTGCGATTCTTCTAAGATGGAAGGGAAGGTCATGTCCAAAAGGGATTCCCTTTGCCTTTTCGTTTTCACCATAAGCTGCTTCGTCGTACTCTATGGGCTCTCCGCACCACACAATGCTAGATCCGTCGAATTCCATGATCTGGTTACAGCCCATCGCCTGCAGAGTCTCTATGGCCTCGGGATTCCCCCAAAAAACAAGGTAGATATAGTCAGTACTAAGCTCCTCAGGCATGTTGAATAAATATCTTCCGTAGAAGGATGTATCCCCCATATTAAACTCATAGGGAGAGAGCTTTGTTCCAAGAAGATAATAGATATAAGGCGGAATGTAGGGTTGGTTGTTATGGATTACGACAACCTGTTTATCCGCAAAGAATTCCTCCTCACCAAGAATCTTTATGGGCTCATCCAGAGGCTTCTGGAACAGATAGAGGTTATCTGAATAGCTTCCGAGGTACTTTGTAAAGAAGGCTCCGCCGAATGCTAAAAATACAATGCTAAGAAGGGTTCCTGCTGCCAGGTACACCTTCTTATTCTTTGAAAACAGGTTAAGGAAGGCGTCCATACCAAAGGCTGCAAAGAATGCCAGCGTAAAGAATATTCCGTTCATCTTGTTTACGTTTGGACCGTCTCCGCCAAGCATAGAGCCGATAAGAAGCTCTGACAAAAACCACACAAGGGGAAGAAGTGCAAAGCTAAGCTCCTTTTTCTTAAAGGATTGTCCGATTGTTATAAATGAGCGGATAAGTCCTGCCACAATGAAGGGAATAGTGATGTAGTACATTGTTCCAAAGGCAGGAATGCTGTTGTAATCAAGGCTGTCGTAGAAGAATATGTTTTTAAGCGCATTTATAAAGCCTGTGAGTGTAGGCGCCATAATCTCGCCGCCGCGGTAGAAGGTCAGCGCGGGCATAGTGATGATTCCAAAGACTATGGACTCACTTCCTGTGATGTTTACGTACTGTGTCACAAGAAGAGGAAGTGCCAGTATCCCCAAAGGAATCACAAAGCATATCACTCTTAAAACATTAAGTTTCCTTGAAATAAGCAAAATCAGGAAAAAAACCATCAAAAAGACAGGCATGATGGCATAACAGATAGCGTAGGTATAAAGAGATACTCCTGCAAAAACTCCTGCAAGAGCATAATCAGTGAGCTTTCCGGAATCGACAGCCTTCATAAGTCCATATAAGAAGAGCGTTGTCATTCCAAGCATAAGGTTACAGTCAAGACCGAACCTTGCACTCATTACAAAGGCAGGACAAATAGTATAAAGCACAGGATAGATGTAAGCGGCAGCGGAATCCTCTCCGCACACTCTCTTAACAATCTTCTCTCCCGCAAACAGAGTTATAAGTGAAAAGACAACTCCTGGGAGTCTTATGGAGATCATGTTAAGTCCCATGAACTTAATAAAAAGCGCTGCAACGTATGCGTACAGGGCGCTCTGACCTCCGCCATAGTTTATGAGATAAACAGGAAAGGATATCAGATTCCTGTCGACACCGTAATTTGCAAGGCAGTATGCGTCATAAGCCATACCGGCTTCATCCACGTGAAGTCCGGCAGGTGAGCTTTTAAGAAATATCAGCCTCGATAGTATCGCAATAAAATATATAACACCGAAATAGATAGTTTTTTTGTTTAATGTCTTTTCCTTATCTCGCACTTTTCTTTTCTCTCCATGTTATTTAGTACTACAGCTCCTGCAATTCCCAAAATAAACAGTATTATTCCGGGCACAACTCCGGGTGTGTGATATCTCATCTCAATGCTGTGGGTTCCGGCTCCTATGGGAGTTCCAAGGGACATTATATTTGCCTTTTCAGGTGTTCTCTTCTCTCCGTCCACATATATTGTCCAGCCCTTGTCATAGGGCACGTTAAGAACCAGATATGAATCCTCAGCGGCAGTTATGGTTCCCGTAATCTCATTAGTCATAAGAGACTTGGGATTTCTGTGAAGGTTATTATCTGTCATAGTCTCAGCTGCAAGTGCCTGAGCCTTCTCAGCATAAGTATCCATGGGCTGACATATAACCTGAAGGCTGTCAAAGCTGTAGGTTCCCTTCTGAGGGAATGTGATTGTTATTCTGCTTCTGGCCTCGCTGCTATAGCACAGATTAACAAGATAATTGTGCCATCCGCTGTAAAACTGGCTGTAGGGTGTCTTATATGCAATTGTCTTTGTTACTGCACCATTTTCTGGAGTGTCTGTGCTGACAGTGATATTCGCAGCATCCTCCTTGATGTCACAGTTTAAATTCTCAAAATACAGATATGTCTCTGATCCGGGAATTCCCTCGAAGGAAAGTGTGCACTCTGCTCCGTCCTTCTTAGCCACAAAGGCACCGTCCTTAATCTTTACTTTGTGCTTATCAGTTACCTCGAAGGAAACGGAGGTCTCTGTAAATAATCCCTCAGATGCTGTATCAAGCTCTGATAATTCTACTGCAACGTTGCTGTTTTCCTTTTCCCTTACTGCGCCGTAAAGCATAGCCTGCTGCCTCTTTACAGGATCAAGAGCGTCATAGTCCTCTCTGGACATGGTCTGTCTGTAGGTGTAGCCAAGGGCAGGCGCATAGGTATTTGCGAAAATTCCAAAATTGTACCACTCTGAAAACGGAGCATAGCCATAAGGAATGTATCTCTGCTCCTCCTCATTGTTGTAACGAAGGGTGTAGTACTTCACTCCTGCAAGCTCCATCGGAATTGTTCTGTCATCAAGCCCGAAAAATGAGAAATTGGACATCTCATTAACTGCAAGAGACTCCATAAAATCAGAAACAGCTCCATTTGCAAGACTCCAGTAGAACTGGGTTGAAGGTATACCGTAGGGAAGTGACGCATTCCAGGTAAGACTTCTTCCCGAATAGCTATAGTAATTATCAGCACCCTCAGGCACGGTCTCTGCCAGAGCCTTAAGCTCGGTATTCATTACCAGGTCGTCGTACTCCTCGGGCGACATCTTATCAACGTAGCCGCTTGGAAGATTGCCCTTATCAGGTGCATTGGCAACATATCCGTTTATGACTATTCCAATAATAACTAAGAGTAGCACTCCGCCTCTTCTTACTGTCACAGGGAGCTTAACTACGAAGAGAAGCGCAAACATCACTGCAAGTAGTAAAAGCTGAGGATAGATGTTAGGTGACTTTTCTCCAAATAATATGAGAATTCCAACATAAACCACACTGATTATTCCTGCGATAAAAATGTTCTTTAAATCCTGCAGAACGATCTCCTCTGCAAAATACGTGATGAGGTAAGACAACAGAAGGCAATATGCAAAGCTCCATCTGTTGATGGTGTATGAAAAGCCTGTCATGACATAGCCTGCCACAGGAATAAGTAGCATAGCTGTCATGATTATCGCGATTATTCTATACCTTACGACCTCTCCCTTTTTATTCTCATCCGCTTTAAGGAAAAGAAGTGCAAGAGCAGGTAGCGCAATAAAGGTAAGACTGATAACAGTGTCATATCTGGGAAAATATTTATAGGAAATCAGGCTGCAGAGTAGCTCCTTGTAATAGTCCAGAGAATATATTACAGGTACTGCATGTGAGCCAAGTCCTGCTCTGGGGTTTGATAAAAATGCAAGAACCACAGGAAGGAGAATCGGCATTGCAATAAGAGTTCCAACCACGCCAAAGCCAAGGAAACTTCCGATTACGGCAATTCCCTCTTTGAAATCTTTAGCTGTCTTTTCGGTGTTTATATAGATTACCGTATAAACAATAATCATCAGCACCAGCATATAGAAGAAATAGAAATTGCTGACTGCCGAAAAGGCTACTGCCAGAATAAAGGGCAGTGATCTTTTTTCATCGATATATTTCTGAACGCCATAGATAAGTAGCGGCAGACAGATCATAGGCTGAACGAACTGGGGGTTCCACATGCCTATGAATAACACGATACCGCAAAAAGAATAAGATAACGCTCCCGTGAGCCTTGCAGTAAGTGTAAAGCGCTCCTTTCTTCCAGTAAGAAGAAGGAATGCGAGACCTGCAAGGTAGGGGCGAAGGAATATCAAAAACTGAAAATAATAGTAGATGTATTTTGAGGGCAATAATCCCGCAGGAAGGTTAAGCGGATCTCCCACTGCATAATACTGCATTGATGTAAAAAAATCCGCGCCAAATCCTATTCCGAAATCATAACTCTGCAGGGATAGCTTGTGCTCAGTAAACAGTCTGTAAAAAATGCCTCGTATAAAGCGTCCGTACTTTGCCAGGGCATTTATATGCTGCTTAAAGGCATCCGAGCTGTTAATAAGTGATTTCCCGCTTTTAAAGAACCATCCCCAAACAAGAACGGAAATCACAATATAAATCAAAGTAAAACAGATAAATGCTTTTCTTCTGGATCCGGCAGATGAAGATTTCATTATTATCAACCTCTTTTTAGTTTTATTTTTACATACGGAAGAAGTTGGTAGACCAGAATGCTTCCTCGTTCACCGCTGTTA
The DNA here is from genome assembly GCF_000423945.1 of Butyrivibrio sp. XPD2002. GTDB lineage: Bacteria > Bacillota > Clostridia > Lachnospirales > Lachnospiraceae > Butyrivibrio. The sequence goes on from NZ_AUIY01000019.1 coordinate 64,349, forward strand.
TTCTGTTGTACTGTAGTACAACTGCAGAATCACTGCCATAAGCCCTTACAAGCTTACCGTTTTTAACAGTATAGCTTAAGGGGTCTGTTGTAAAGCCTTTATTATTGCTTTCCATGACTCTTATAAGTCTGGCCTCATCAGGAATACCAAGGGGTGCGAGACTTATCTCGTTGACAGTGAGGTACTCATTTGTGTTTATGACCACAACCGTAGCGCTGATTCTGTTAAAGCGCCCAAAAGCGAGAACTCCGTCTCCGGCATCAAGTCGCACGATTGAACCGGTTTTCAGCTCCACACTTGTCTTGTGGATATGGATCATCTCCTTGTGGAAGCGGATCATTTCCTGATCCTCTGTTCCCCAGGGATATGTTCTTCTGTTATCAGGGTCTGTAAAGCCGCACATTCCCGCTTCATCGCCATAGTATATAGTCGGTGCTCCGGGCCAGGTCATCTGAACGGTGACAGCCTGCCTCATCACGGCCTTTCTCACGCCCTCTTCAGCAGCTATAAAGCCCTTAGTTCCACATCTTCCAACCACATGGTTCGTCCTAGTCAGGAATCTGGAGTGATCGTGGTTAGAGAGCTCGTTCATGGCTACCAGAGCAGATTCCTGAACGAAGTTATCCGCTCCTGCTGTAATCATCGTATCCCAGAATCTGTTTACATCTCCTATCAGCTCACCATGGAACTCATCGCTGTGCTTCTCCATTCCTGTGAGGAAATAGGTCAGGGGCTCCATGAAGGCGTCATAGTTCATCACGCTGTCCCATTCGCCGCCCTTTAACCATTCATGGGCACTTCCATAATGCTCAGCGAGAATAAGCGCATCAGGATTGGCCTCCTTTACAGCCTCTCTGAACTTCTTCCAGAAGCTGTGATTGTACTCGGAGGAATGACCAAGGTCCGCAGCCACGTCAAGACGCCATCCGTCTGCATAGTAAGGAGCAGAAACCCACTTCCTTCCGATGTCTAAGATATAATTCTCCAGCTTTTTGGAGCCTTCGTAATTAAGCTTGGGAAGAGTATCATAGCCCCACCAGCCCTCATAGTTATTGTTGTAGGGCCACTCTCCTCCGTAGAAGCTGAAATAATCGTGATAGGGGCTGTTCTTGGCTATATAAGCGCCGGGCTCATACCCACGGGCATTCTCATATATGCGCTCCTTATCCATCCACTTGTTGAATGAACCGCAGTGATTGAATACGCCGTCAAGAATAACCCTTATTCCGCGCTTATGGGCCTCCGATACCACCTTTGCAAAAAGTGCATCAGACGCCTCTAAATTCTCTTTATTTGTAACCCTGTCTATATAACAGGTGGCATTTCTGTTTTCATCATTCTCTTCCAGCAGATCGCCGTTATCCGTGATGATAACTCCGAAATGAGGATCGATATGATCATAGTCCTGCGTATCGTACTTATGACATGATGGCGACACAAACAGAGGATTGAAATATATAACCTCTATTCCAAGGTCCTTAAGATAATCAAGCTTATCAAGAACGCCCTGAAGGTCTCCGCCGTAGAACTCTCTTATATTCCCGTCAGGATCCGGGTATTTTTTCCAGTTGGTAACCTGAATGCTTCGGCCGCCAACATATTTGTATTCGTCTGTTAAAACATCATTGGATGGATCACCGTTTCTGAATCTATCCACGAAAATCTGGTACATTACTGCGCCCTTGGCCCAGTCCGGTGTCTCATACCCAAGTATCATTCTGAATTTATAGTAATCCGGAACGGAGAAGCTCACTCCCCTTCTGTCATAGTAGAGTGTCTCTCCATCCCCTTCAATTCTGAAATAGTAATATATTGTATCGCTGTTCTCTGGAATCTTTTCCTTGAATAAGTAGTAGTCGTAACCATCCTCGGAGTGGTGCTTCTTCATCTCTTCTTCTACAAGCTGAACACCATTCCTGTAAACAAGTATTACCTTTTTTGCATCATCCTGTCCGCATCGGAAATGCAAAAACACTGTACTGCCGGACTTGGGATGCGGCGGCTGAAGAAAGTCCAGTGTCATATCATGGAACAGTCTGTCCCTTCTAATCATAAAAAATTCTCCTTGAAATGAAAAAAAGACAGCTTAGGGTTGCTGTCTTTTTTAGAGAAGGTATTTCTTTCTTATGGGTATAGCAAAAAACTTTAATGTATTGGGGGTTACGTGATTATATTAGCACCGCTCTCTTTTCCGGTAAATACTCACGTTTCACAAAATAACTAAAACCCCTTGCCCATTTTTGTATATTTTGCACAAGCTTAGATTTTTTCAGCCAGTGCTGCTATGTCTTCCCTTAGTGAAACAGCAGGGTGAGAAGCGAAAAGTTCTTCAAACTCCTCGCGACCTATTTTTTCTTTTTCAATCAAAAGTGCAGAACTGGAATGAAGAATATCCTCATAGGATCTTATGATCTCCTTAGCCTTTGCATAGCAAAGATCAATAATATCCTTGACCTGCTTATCAATTTCACCTGCCATCAGCTCAGAATTTCTCTTGTTATGCTGAATATCGTAGCCGATGAAAACGTCCTCTTCCTGCTCGTTGTAATTGATGATACCGATCTTCTTTGACATGCCGTATACGGTAACCATCTTTCTCGCTTCACTTGTTGCCTTCTGAATATCACTTGAAGCTCCTGTGGTAATATCACCAAAGATAATCTCCTCGGCAATTCTTCCACCAAGAACAACCATAATCTCCTGAAGCATCTTGCCCTTTGTAAGGAACATCTCGTCCTTCTCAGGGAGAGGCATTGTGTAGCCTGCTGCTCCCATACCTGTAGGAATAACTGATACGGTGTAGACAGGTCCTACATCAGGAAGTACATGATAAAGTATCGCATGACCTGACTCATGATATGCAGTGATCTTCTTTTCCTTGTCGGAAATGATGTGGCTGTGCTTCTCGGTTCCTATTCCAACCTGAACAAATGCCTTCTGGATATCATTCTGTTTGATATAGGTGCGGTCATCCATAGCTGCATTGATAGCTGCTTCATTAAGCAGGTTCTCAAGATCAGCACCTGTAAAGCCGGCTGTTGTCTGAGCGATATCCTTAAGTACTACATCCTCGCCAAGCGGCTTGTTTCTTGCATGTACCTTGAGGATCTCCTCTCTTCCCCTTACATCAGGACGGGCAACAGTAATCTTTCTGTCGAAACGTCCGGGGCGAAGGATAGCGGGATCAAGAATATCTACGCGGTTTGTAGCCGCCATTACTATGATTCCCTCATTAACTCCAAAACCGTCCATCTCAACAAGGAGCTGGTTCAGAGTCTGCTCACGCTCATCGTGGCCACCGCCCATACCTGTACCACGGCGTCTTGCAACTGCATCTATCTCATCAATGAAGATGATACAGGGTGAATTTTTCTTAGCATCTGAGAACAGGTCTCTTACTCTGGAAGCACCAACACCGACGAACATCTCAACGAAGTCAGAACCGGAAATGCTAAAGAAGGGAACACCTGCTTCTCCTGCGACAGCTCTTGCAAGAAGAGTCTTACCTGTTCCGGGAGCACCCTCTAAGAGAACACCCTTAGGAATCCTCGCACCGACCCTGGTAAACTTTCCTGCATCCTTCAGAAATTCGATGATCTCTGTAAGCTGCTCTTTTTCCTCAACAAGACCTGCTACGTCTGAAAGCTTGATCTTGTTGTCATCTCCTGTTGAAAGACGAGCTCTGCTCTTACCGAAGTTCATCATACGGCTGTTACCGGATGACTGCCCCTGAGCATTGTTCATCATCACAAACAGGAAGGTAATAACAAACAAACCAACCAGTATCGGAATGATACTGCTGATCAGCAGATTCTCGCTTGGTACATCCCTCACTACAGGATCTATACCATTGCTGACAAGAATCTCCTCAATTACTGAAACATCAGTTGCGTACAGAACCTTGTCCTGTCCGTCGGCAAGTGTAATCTGAACCACACCTGTAGGTGTCTCACGGTTAGGTATAATAACCGCAGATAACAGCTTCCCGCTTTCAACATCCTGTTCCAATTGTCCTCTCGTATAGGCCGTGTCCGAAGACTGGATTCTTCCTTTCCCGTACTCAAGGAAGGCCAAGGCCAGAAGGAGAACGATAATAAGCCCAAAGTAGAAACTAAATCCCCTGCTTTTATTCACTGTTTATCCCCTTTAATCGAATTCTACAACCCCAATGAAAGGAAGGTTTCTATATCTCTGATCGTAGTCAAGACCATAACCAACTACGAACTCATCAGGAATGTTGAAGCCTGTGTAATCAACCTTAACATCCATAACTCTTCTCTCAGGCTTGTCAAGAAGTGTGCAAAGCTTAATGCTTGCAGGGCCTCTGTCACCAAGCATCTTAAGAAGATAGCTGAGAGTCCTTCCGGAATCCACGATATCCTCAACTACAAGAACGTCCTTACCTGTAAGGGGTTCATCGAGATCCTTAACGATCTTAACCACGCCACTGGATTTTGTTGAAGATCCATAGCTTGAAGCTGACATAAAGTCCATAGTTACAGGAACAGTGATTCTCTTGGCAAGCTCACACATGAAGAATGTGCCGCCCTTAAGAACACATACAAGGTGTACTGTCTTACCTGCGTAATCCTTGCTGATCTGCTCTCCTATTTCCTGTATTCTCTTGTCTACTTCTTCCTCAGAAAGTAATACTCTAACTGATTCTGCCATAATTACCTCTCTTCCGGAAATGTCATACACTCCGTCTTTCTTAATCATTTTATTACTGTTACTTCCAAAACTCTGTCTGAATCATCACCAAGCTTGTAGAAATCGCCTATACGGTATCCGGGAATCCAGAGAACATTACCCCCGTCAGCCAGTATATAGAGCTCATCTCTTTTGTTAATTGGGATCTTTTCGTCTATCATGAATTTCTTCAGTTTTTTATTTCCATTTCCGACCGAAATGATGTCTCCAGTCCTTCGTGTTCGGAATTGCAAACTATTATTTATTTTATCATAATTAAACCATTTAGTATATTCAGTTGTCGGTATTTTGAATGAGCTTTTATAGGGAAAAACCCTTAAGTTTACCAACCCCAGATTTGGAATTTCCTTCTCAAGAATATCCCCGCTCTCCATTTTACTAAGGTCAAGCTCTATACTCTCATTATGAGATAATTTCTCATCTGATTCAAAGTAAAAATAAAGTTTCCCATAGTTTCTTACTGCTTTTATCCCATATGGGAGGCTTAACATTGCTGAACCGTCCGTGCTAAGCACCATTCCGGACAGTTCCTGTATGTGTACGGACTGAATATCCTTCACATGGGGATACAGCAGATGTATTCCCTTTATTATCAGCCTCTCCCTGATTATCTCAGGTACCGTTGCAAGTACAATGCAGTCAAGAACCACTTCCTCCTTAGAACTCTCTATCAGCCAGTTTTTAACGGCCAGAGCCTGCTCCTCAAGGAAATCATCAATCTTTGCAAGATACTCCGCCGTTTCAGCCACATGTATGTCTGCCCTGGGATTTATCTGCTCCCTTGCCACGGGAATGATATTGTGCCTAATCCTGTTTCTGGTGTATTCATCCGTAAAATTACTGTTGTCAGTACAGTGCTCATACCCCTTTTCCGAAAGGTACTTCTCTATCTCATCCCTTCCCGTCATGATAAGCGGCCTTATGAGCTCAAAGCCTTCCCTTGTCCCTCTGGCTCTTATTCCTGACAGCCCCTTTATCCTGCTGCCTCTGAAAAGATTGTGTAGTACTGTCTCCGCCTGATCATTTCTGTTGTGAGCCGTTGCGATTTTCACAGGCTTTCCTGTCTTTCTTGATATCTCTCCTGCTATATCACAAAAAGCCCTGTATCTTTCGTTTCTACCGGCTTCTTCCTCGGAATACGCCGCCTCCTTAGTAATTTCCGGAATGTTTATATCTCTTCTGTAAAACGGAACATCCCATTTTTTACACAGCTCTTCCACAAAAACCGCTTCACCCTCTGCGGCCTCTCGTATCATGTGGTTAATGTGTACGACATACAGGCTAAATCCAAAATCCTCTCTCAGCTCGCACAGAGTATGAAAAAGGCAGACAGAATCAGCTCCACCGGAAACGCCGGCAAGTATTATCTCTCCGCCCGTAATTAGCTTCTCGCCTTTTATAAATTTTTTTAATTCTTCTGTCAGAGTATTCATCGTTAATCTAAAAAGCTCCGGAAGTTTTATTTCCGGAGCTCTTATCACCTTTTAGTTTGCTGAGCTTTTATCCTTGAAAATTATTTCTCCGGGATATACAAGACCCAGTTTTTCTTTTGCAATCTGTTCAATATACTTTCTGGTTGTTGTATACGTCTCAAATTCTGCAATTTCTTCACTGCGCTGCTGCTCTTCATCTATCTGCGCCTGCAGTGCCTCGATCTTGCTCTGATACTGGTCTCTCTTCTGCACCAGTCCAAAGCTCCTGACTAATACCACCACAAGAAGAAGTGCCACAGCAACAGTAGCCATAATCATACCGTATGTACTTTGAATACTACCTCTTTTGTACTTTGCTCTTGTTGCCATTTTTACTCCCCATCCGAAATTTTTCATACAAACGTTATTTCGGAGATAAAATCCTTCAATTCTATTTTAGTACGCACTAAATGTACTGTCAAATCGCAAGGATTAAATGTAACGATAAAGCGATGACACATCCTCTTTATGGATTGTCTCCTTTACGTCCAGTACTTCGACCTTAACATCCTTGTTACCAAAGCTTATTGATATGATGTCTCCGGCCTTAACTTCAGCGCCTGCCTTGGCCACTCTGTCATTTATCATGACTCTTCCTGCATCGCAGGCGTCATTTGCTACTGTTCTTCTCTTAATAAGTCTTGTAACCTTTAAATATTTATCCAGTCTCACGGTTCTCCTCCACTTACCTCTGCCGGATCTTCATCTGTTCCTCCGGGCTCTGAGGTTTTATCTTCATCTGCAGAATCACTTCCTGTGTCTGCATTTCCGCTGTCATCACTACCCTCATCCTTCTTTACAGGCACAAGTGCCGGGAATGAGTAAGTAACATTGCTCTTTTCCTTATCAATCTGGATGGTATAGCTCTTGGTCTCATAGCCATCCTTCTGAAGTGTGACCATATGCTTTCCGGGTGTCTTGGCAAAGCTTACAGGCATGATTCCCACGTAATTGCCATCAAAATATGCCTCTGCGCCTATAGGTGCATCGAAGGTCACCTTGTAGCCGATAAGCACATCCTCTTCACTTGATCCGGAGCTTGATGAACTTGATCCATCACCTGTTGTAGCAGCACCTGAACCCTTATTTCCATCAGAGCTGTCGGAATCATCATCTTCGTCATCATCATCCGAAGCCGCCACTGTTGTTGCCGCCTCAGAGTCAACTCCTGCCGTTGTTCCGCTTGAAGCACTTGAAGAAGACTTTGATGAGTTTTTCTTCTTTGTGGAAGCGGTATCGGACGCATTTCCATCACTCACGTTGTATCTGCTGTAATCATAGGGCTCACTTGAATAGTCGCCTGCCGCATCGCCAGATGTCACTTCATCGCTTGAAGCCTCATCCGATGAATCACCTGTGCCATCCTTTGGTTCAAGATCTATGAAAAGTGTCGCATTGGGTTCAGCCACCTTAAGCGTATGGTCCTGAGGCTCATACCCTTCTGCCATAACGTGAAGCTTATGCTTTCCATAGGTAAAGGTATAAGGCACCTCTGACAGAATCTCATCTCCATCCACAAATATTCTTGCGGTAGAAGGTGTAACCACAAAGGTGACATTTCCTTCCTTTATCGGCTCTACCTCAGCTACGCTGGTATCTATTACAGTCTCTTCATTTCGGTTTACAACTATCTCAGATGAAAACTTCGCACCATTTCCAAGAATGCTGACATTGTAATTACCCTCAGGAGCGCTAATCAGCATATTGGGGGTAATCTTACGAATTACCTCCTTGTCCAGCTCAATCCAGGCACCCACAAGGCTCCTGTCATTAACTCTGTCAGAAGACAGGCTCACATAGCCGTGTCCCCTTGTGACCACTATGCTGTAGATTTCTTTATCTATTCCGCTGACACGAATCGTATCAGTCATAAGGATATCTTCCGGGTTAACCGACTGTCCGTCTGATATTATCAGTGTCTTGGGTGTTATATGAAAAACTGTGCCGTTTACCTTTGCTGTCTCATCGTCACTTACAAGGTCAAAATTATTGACCTCTTCCTCCACCCAGGCATCGTCTGAAATTATCAGTGAATTAAGGTGCTTCACACCCTTTAAGAAGGTGATATCAACCACCTGTCCAACCTCAAGCCTTGATGCCGACATCGGTCTTCCATGAATGTCATATATCATGGAAGTGTTGTCGTAACTTAAGGTATAGTTTTTACCAATGTCGTGATTTCTGAACTGTATAGTCTTGGAATATGTATTGACCTGCTTTACAGATGCCGTGTCTGCAGAATCGTACTTACCAAGCAGGGAAACCCTGACCTTGGCATCCTCTGTTATAACCGATTCCGTAGCGCACACACTTAGCGGCTGCTGCATTGTAAATGCCACCGCCAGCAGCAGTATGAAGAATCTCTGAAATTTATTTTTCATAAGTCTTCCCCCTTTTCCAAAAATACTTTTGGAAATAACCCCAAGCTCTATTCATTCCCTTTCATAGAAAATCTTGCGAAATTAGTTTCATCCAGCAGATACTCCTTGGTGTTATGAGACGGATCATCTATAACATCCGAAAGCATTGCTGCCAGAATATCTCCCAGCTCCTTCCCGGGAGTAATACCCTTTCCGATAAGATCCTTACCGTTTACGGCAAGATCCTTAAGAGAAAAGCACTCACCATCGCGCTTTACCTCCTCATACAGATCGTTCAATTTCCCGATCCATTCATATTTCTCATCCTGGCGATAGCTGCTCTTAGCAGCAGTATCAGCCATCTTCACCTTGATAAAGCAGGGAAACAGCTCATCCCCTATCTTGTTCATGGCCCTTCTGACATTTTTCTTCTCAGCAGGGAAGCGCCAGTCATGGCACCAAATGAGCTTTTCAACCTTATCCATGGTATCCCTGTCAAACTTAAGGCGTCTCAATATTGCAGCTGCTGTCTTGGCGCCCTTTTCAGCATGGTGATAAAAATGGTCTATGCCCTTTTCATCCGTAGTCCTGCAGGAAGGCTTCTCAATATCATGAAGAAGCATTGTAAGCCTTAAAACCTTGTCACCTTCAATACTCTCAACAGACTTGACGATGTGATCTCCCACATCATAGGCATGGTGAGGATTGTTCTGAGGTGTAACGAAGCACCTGTCGAATTCAGGCAAAAAAACTGCGGATAAGCCTGTTTCGTATAACTCTTTAACTTTTCCCGGATTATCGGAGGTGATGAGCTTAACAAGCTCAACCTGTACTCTCTCAGCACTTATTCTGTCCAGCGTGGGCGCAAGCTCCGTTATGGCTTTCCTTGTATCCTCTTCTATAGAATAGCCGAGCTGAGCTGCAAACCTGACCGCCCTCATCATTCTAAGGGCATCCTCGGTAAAGCGCTCCCTGGGCTCTCCTACGCATCTGATTATCTTTTTATCGATATCAGCAAGGCCATCAAATTCATCGATCAGGCCATCCTCATAGCTGTAAGCCATGGCGTTGATGGTGAAGTCTCTTCTCTTTAAATCCTCAACGAGACTGGCTGTGAAGGTCACGTCCTTGGGATGCCTTCCATCCTCATACTCACCGTCTATGCGGTAGGTGGTGACTTCAAAGCCCTCTTTGCCCATCATTACTGTAACTGTACCGTGCTGTATTCCGGTATCTATGGTTCTTCCAAATATTTCCTTAACCTGCTCAGGCCTTGCACTTGTGGTGATGTCCCAGTCTCCGGGCTCCCTGCCCAGAATACTGTCGCGGACACATCCGCCAACCACATAGGCCTCGTATCCGGCATCATGGAGCTTGTCCAGAATCTCGGCTGCAGGCGCAGGTATATCAATTTTGATTGTTTGTCTATTCAAATCTTTCTTCTATCTTTCGTCTTGGTATTGCATTAATATGCTCTGCCCCAGTAAACCATCTTGGTTGCAGGTTTACCGCAGCATACGCAGGTTCCTGACAGATTCTCCTGCTCAAAAGGAATACATCTGCTTGTTACAGAATAATCTTCCTTAATCTTATCTTCACAAGCTCTGTCGCCACACCACATAGCCTTTACAAAGCCCTTGGTCTCCTTGAAGGCTTCCTCGAACTCTTCCTTGGTTGTAGCAGCAAAAGTGTGAGTATCAAGGTGGTTCTTGGCTCTGTCGTACATATCCTGCTGGATCTTGGGAAGGAGCTCGCCAACCTTGGCAGCTACTTCATCAATAGCGCACTCGATCTTTTCTCTGGTATCTCTTCTTACGATAACGCACTTGCCGGCCTCGATGTCCTTAGGACCGATCTCAATACGAAGCGGTATACCGCGCATCTCCTGATCTGCGAACTTGTATCCGGGACTTCTGTCTGAATCATCAAGCTTAGCTCTGAAGTCCTTAAGTGCCTCAAGCATCTTACCGGCTGTCTCAAGAACGCCTTCCTTCTTCTGCTGGATAGGAACGATCATAACCTGTACAGGAGCGATTCTCGGAGGAAGCACAAGACCTGAGTTATCGCCGTGAACCATGATCATAGCTCCGATAAGTCTTGTTGTAGCGCCCCATGATGTCTGGAATACATGATGAAGCTTATTATCTTTTCCTGCATACTGAATCTCAAATGCCTTGGCAAAGCCATCACCGAAGTTGTGGCTTGTAGCTGACTGAAGAGCTCTTCCGTCGTGCATAAGTGCCTCTACAGTATAAGTAGCCTCAGCACCTGCAAACTTCTCCTTCTCAGTCTTCTGCCCCTTAATTACCGGGATAGCCATATCCTCAGCAAGGAAATCAGCGTATACATTCAGCATCTGCTGTGTTCTCTCCTCAGCCTCCTCAAAGGTAGCGTGAGCAGTATGACCCTCCTGCCAGAGGAATTCTCTTGAACGAAGGAAGGGACGTGTCTCCTTCTCCCAACGAACAACGCTGCACCACTGATTAAGAACCTGGGGAAGATCCTTATAGGAATGAATCTCTCCCTTATAATAATCGCAGAAAAGAGTTTCTGATGTAGGACGTACACAATATCTCTCTGTAAGAGGCTCTGTACCGCCATGTGTAACCCATGCAACCTCAGGAGCGAAACCTTCAACGTGATCCTTCTCCTTCTGAAGAAGAGACTCCGGAATCAGCATTGGCAGATAAGCGTTTGTAACCCCGGTCTTCTTGAATCTCTCATCCAGGTGCTTCTGGATAAGCTCCCATATTGCATATCCTGCAGGCTTAATTACCATAAAGCCCTTAATATTTGAATAGCTTATAAGTCCTGCCTTAGTAACTACGTCGGTGTACCATTGTGTAAAATCCTCATCCATTGAGGTTATCTCTGATACAAGTTTCTTTCCATCCTGTGCCATGAATATTTCTCCTAAAAAAATTTTTTATTTTATTTTTGCCTATATATTTTAATATAAAAAGTCATAGTTTGTTTCATGTTAATGCGTCAAAGCCAGATTTGTCAAGGCTTTGCCCCATTCTTTGCCCTTTCCCGATTCACTTCCCGATAACATTAGTATATAATTTATTTGTGGAAACTTTTTGAATTTTTAAAATCAAAGAATCGCGTATTAATGCGCTTTTCGCGGTACTTATTGTAAAAAAAATTTAAATTTTGAAAAAAATTTAAAAAAGTGCTTGCATTCCTAAAAAAACCGTAGTAATATATCACTTGTCGCTAAGACAGCGACACGAAAGCAACACCAAACAAGCGCTTCTAGCTCAGTTGGTAGAGCACCTGACTCTTAATCAGGGTGTCCAGGGTTCGAGCCCCTGGAGGCGCACGCCGAGTACTGTTTTGTGAGTATATCTCATGGGGCGGTACTTTTTTTGCGCGTTAAAGAGAGCCATGCAAAAAAGAAGATATGTAGAATTCGTGGGAGCTTGCTCACTAAGAATTCTATATATCTTCTTTTTTATACGGCGAACGCCGCGACAACGAGGAACAAGCGTAGCGGTTCCGAGTCTGTCGGGCATGGCTCCCTCGGCGCGTACGATTTCCGAATCTTGCGTGCGGTATATATCCCTCCCCTTGCGGTTCCGAGTCTGTCGGGCATGGCTCCTTCGGCGCGTGCTAGTGAGAAACTTGCTCATAGAAATTCATTCAATTTGGAAATATTTTCTCTTTTTGCCCATTTGGTATCCTTTTTTACGCTTTTTTCCAGATATATTTTGTTCTGTTGGTAACACAACTACATTTTCTTCAATTTGGTACCCCTATATCTAAGATTTAGGGATACCAAATTACTATTTTCATCGAATAATTTCCATTTTCCAGAGAAAGCCCTTAAAAAAACCACCAAAAAGGATACCAAACACAGGAAAATACCCGTTTTGATAATCCCTTCCAACAAAAGTTATGTTCAAAAGTTTTTATAAAAGAACACTACCTAATCCGTGTGATAATTCTATGATAAAAAAATTTATATTATACACATGTAAAGAACAAAAATGCTTTTGAACAGAGGGGGATTTATCATGAAAAAATTATATGCAGCTTTAGGCGAAGTAGTTTTAGCACTTTCAATCTTTTTCCAGGGAACAGCTTTTACAACCACAGCCATGGCAGCGGCTCCTGCAGAATATACAGTTAAAGAATCTGATTTTTTATCTTCATCTTCTACATTCCAAATAATTAAATATCCATAAATTCTCGCCTCAATCCAAAAATTGCATCCCATATAATTTATAATATATGTACCCCATGTACCACTGTGTTTCAAAATGAGGTATACGTCTTATGAGAAAAAATAATCCTAAAAAAATACCCACCATCCTACTTTCAATATTAATTACAACAGCCACCATTTTATCCACATCATTCACCGCTTCCGCCTGCACAGCCGTATATATCGGCAGCAAAGTAAGCAAAGACGGAACAACTCTTATTGCAAGAAGCAATGATCTTCAAGGTACCAACGGATGCTATGTCAAAATCACAGAACGCGTAGAAAATGAACCCGGAAGAACCATGCCAATAGATACAGCCGGAACAGTATTCGAAGAGCTTCCCGCAACAACCTACAGGTGCATATCCACTCCTTTTTTTGATAGTTTTCGACTTTATAACGAGTTTCAGGCAGATGCTGCAGTCTGTACAAATGAATATGGTGTATCAATGACTATGTCAGTAACTGCCTATTCAAATGAAAGAGCCCTGAAGGCAGATCCTCTAATAGAACATGGAATAACTGAAGATACGGTCAATGATCTTATTATCTGTCAGAGTACTACAGCAAAAGAGGCCACCCAAAAGCTGCTGTCGCTTATTGATAAGTACGGAAGCAGTGAAGTGAATATTGCTTATATAGCAGACCAGAAGGAAGTCTGGTACATAGAGATGTACACCGGACATCAATATGCTGCCGTGAAGCTTCCAGATGATGTTGTTAGCGTTTTTGGTAATGAATTTTCAATGGAATATCTCTCGGACTATGAAGAATGTATATTATCAACTGACCTGGAAAAAATCCCCAAGGACAACGGATTTGCAGTCTATGGAAAAAATAATGAATTAAATCTACTGGATACTTATTCCGGTCCGGAAACAGTCATCGATATCGCTCACATGAGAACATGGATAGGACATAGGATACTTTCGCCTTCTTCATATGATGACTACGACAAAAATGCCATTTATCCTTTATGCTTTGCACCAGATAAAAAGGTATCACTTCAGGATGTAATGGAGCTTATGAGAAATCGTTACGAAAACACCAAGTATAGTCCGGATGAAACAGGACGCACTGATATGAGTGTAATTGGCACTGATGAATCTATGAGTGTACATATAATTCAGATTTATCCTTCTGCAAAACCGGATATGTCCACCGTTGTCTGGGCTAGTCTTGGACCAGCTGTATACGGGGTATTTGTCCCGATATCCAATGCATCTAATAGTATATATGAAGCTTATGGACGTAATCAGAGCGTGGAACACTATTGGGAATTTGACACTGTAAATTATCCTTATTACAGGTTTAAGGAATTAAATACACTTTGCATAGAAAAAAATACCTATGAAATCTATGGTAAGCCCGTAAGAAAATACTGGCATGAGGCCGAGACTAAGATGATAGCCGGAATGGATAATGTATTAAAAAAAGCCTCAGAAATGAATCAGGATGAGGCTCATAACTATGTAACAAATTATTGCGAACATGCTCAGCAAAAAGCTTTTGAAGACGCAGGTCAGATTTTAAATGATGTCAGATGGTTCATGAGTGACGATAGCAGCACTTTAAAAAATGCCATAAATCAAAAACTTGAGGTATTAGATGAAATGAGAGAATTGATGCCTATAATAATTCCCCTTGACCCTTCAGGCTATTCTCCTCAATAATTCTCTAAATCCTTAGTTCTTACAGGCTCTCCATTTAGCAAAATATAGCCCTTAGGAAGCGTTGCAACATCTATATGCTTGGTTCTTGCCTTATTATGCTTATGGGGCATAGAACCTGTCGAATTATCCCTTCTGCGCCTATTTGCAGTATCATATACCCCAGGCTCTCGATGAACATGGGGCATTGCTGATGATTCCTTTGAAGCCATAGCGCCTCCATAGCCCTGTGGAGTAGAAGGTCTCATTGTATTTACAGTTGTTTTTGTATTCTTATTCTTATTTTTCTTTGCTGCTGAACCTATAAGGCTGATGATTCCAAAAACCATCACAACATAATAAATAACATCCCTCATAAATCAATCACCTTCAGATGATACGTTACCTGCTTCTTCCGGATGCTCAAGCATCTTCTGCATTGTCTTCCATCCAAGAACAGCACACTTAACTCTTGCGGGCATGTGTGCGATATCCTGAAGTGCTGCAGCCTCATCGAGCTCCTCGATCTGCTCCTCATCCTTGATCTCGCCCTTTATCATTCCCATAAAGGTTCCGGCGAGCTTTATCGCATCCTCTTTTGATCTTCCGATAACCTGGTCAGCCATCATATCAACAGAAGCCTGTGAAATAGCACATCCTGAGCCTGCAAACATAGCATCCTCGATCACGCCATCCACAATCTTAAGCTGCAGGGTAATGTCGTCTCCGCAGCTGGGATTAACGCCTCTGAGCACTAGATCCGGATTCTCCATCTCTCCCTTGTGGGAAGGGCGAAGATTATGCTCATTAACTATTTCTCTATATAAACCTTTTAAATCCATTTTATTGCCTTTCTATTACCCAATTCAGTCCTCATATCCCATTACTGAGCGAACCTTCTTCAGATGCTCCAGGAATCTGTCGACTTCCTCTTCTGTATTATAGAAGTATACACTGGCTCTTGCAGTAGAGCCTGCCCCTATAAACTGCATAAGAGGCTGAGCACAGTGATGTCCTGCTCTTACACATACATGATCATCATTTAAAACCGAAGAAATATCATGCGGATGAACACCATCCATAGTAAATGTCACAATTCCGCTGTGCTTTGCAGGATCTGATGAACCGTAAATCTTGATGTAAGGAAGCTCCTTCATGCCGTTCATCATCTTCACGGTAAGCTTGTGCTCCTGCTCTGCGATAAAATCAAATCCAACCTTCTTAAGATACTCTATAGCAGCTTCAAGTCCCACAGCACCTGCCGCATTGACAGTACCTGCCTCGAACTTGTGAGGAAGCTCTGCGTAGGTCGCATCCTCTCTTGTAACATACTCGATCATCTCACCACCTGTAAGGAAGGGGCTCATCTTTTCAAGCAGCTCTTCTCTTCCGTACAGAGCACCGATTCCCATGGGTGCCATAAGCTTATGACCTGATAAAGCATAAAAATCAGCACCGATTTCCTGAACATTCACCGGAATATGGGGTGCAGCCTGAGCTCCGTCCACAACCACTGTTGCGCCCTTTTCATGGGCATAAGCAGCTATTTCCTTAACGGGATTAGTTATGCCAAAAACGTTAGAAACGTGACCGATGGACACGATCTTTGTCTTGTCTGTGATCTTGCTCTTATACTCAGCCTCTGTGATCACGCCCTCTTCATCGGGCTCTAAGTAAACAAGCTTAGCTCCCTTCTGCTTTGTAACCATCTGCCAGGGAAGAATGTTACTGTGATGCTCCATCACACTGATAACAACCTCGTCCCCTTCGTTTACGTTATCAAGGCCGTAGCTGTAAGCCACAAGGTTAAGAGATTCTGTGGTATTTCTTGTAAAAATAATCTCCTCAGCCTTTGATGCACCGATAAAACAAGCCACGGTTTTTCTTGCGTGTTCATAGCGCTCCGTAGCGTCTACGCTCCAGTCATAGAGACCTCTTAAAGGATTCGCATTTGAATTCTCATAAAAATCCTTGATGGCATCCACAACCGCATTAGGACGCTGGGATGTAGCTGCATTGTCAAAATATATGTAATCCCCTTTGTTAAGAATAGGGAAGTCTTTGCGGAAATCTTCAGGTCTGGACATTTGTTGCTCCTTAATAATTACAATATAGTTCTAATAAACTGCTGTATGCGCACAATAATCGCTTCATCAGGAATCATGCGGGCAATTGACTCCATGCGGGCACGGATCATAAGCTTCTTAGCTGCTTCCTCATCGATACCTCTGCTCTCCATATAGAAGAGTGTGTCATCTCCGAGCTGACCGATAGATGCACCATGACGTCCGTCCACATCCTCCTCGCCGCAGAGAATAACAGGCATTGTTCTGTTTATTACATCAGGGCTGAGAAGAAGTGTATCCTCCTGCTCATCACCTACAGAGCCTGTACTACCTGACTTGAAATCAAGAGTTCCTCTGAAGGTCTTAACTGCTTCATCAAGAAGGACACCTCTGAAGATCATGTTTGAAGCTGTCTTCTTGCCCATCTGATCAGCAACATAGTTCATATCATAGCTCTGCTTGTTTCTGCAGAGATAACCTGTGTGGTTATCAAATGTGCTGGCATCTCCAAGGAGTGTAGTTCTGTTTCCACCCCAGGTCTTACCTGCACCAAGCTGCATGTTTATAGTGTGAACATAAGCCTTGTCATCGCAGATGCTTCCTATATCATCAAAGTGAACAAATCCTTCACTGAGCATCTGAACCTTAATAAGATTTATCTTTGCACCTTCCTCAGCAAGAAGTCTTGTCTGAATTCCAAGGAATCCCTTTGCTTCAGGCTCTGAATCATACTCCATGATAACAGTTATCTCAGAATCCTTTTTAGCGTAAACAATCTGGCTTCCAAGCGCGCACTCGCCATCCTTAAGCACAAAATCGATATAAACAGGCTCTGTGACCTTACTTCCTTCTTTAGTGGTAATAAGCATCACTTCAGCATCCATCTCAGCCATGAGCTTATCAATCTCTACGCCCATTCCTGTGCGAACAATCTGGCTGTCATTAAGAGGTGCTGTATCACCGTTAGGTCCGGGAATATCTGTCTTCTTAGACTCTATCTTTGCTTTAGCTTTGGCAAAAATCCCGCGAACATCTTCCTCGGATATACTTTCTCTGACAATAACTCCTGCAGGAATCTTCTCAGGTTCCGGAGTTCTTGTACTTTTTATATGTAAATCTTTTTCATCTATCTCGCTGTCGTTAGACTTCAAAAAGCGGTAAGTCAGCGCAGGGAGATGATTAACTTTCATCTTTAAATCCATTTTCATCAGCCTCCCGACATCTCAAGCTTAATAAGGTTGTTCATCTCTACTGCATACTCCAAAGGAAGCTCTTTTGAAACAGGATTAGCAAAACCGCTTACGATAAGCGCTCTCGCATCTGCCTCAGAAAGACCTCTGGACATCAGATAGAATACAGCCTCATCACTGATACGTCCGATCTTAGCTTCGTGTCCGACATCCGCATCATTAGTTCTGATATCCATTCCGGGAATAGTATCTGCTCTGGAGATGGAATCAAGCATAAGTGAATCACATGAAACAGAAGTCTTGGCATGCTTGGCCTCTTTATTAATGGTAACTGAACTTCTGTAGGTTCCGATACCGCCTGACTTTGAGATAGACTTGGTTGAGATCATGGAAGATGTATATTTTCCCTGATGTATAACCTTGGCACCTGTGTCGAGGTTCTGGCCTTTTCCTGCAAAAGTGATACCTGTATATTCCATGTTAGAGTGGTCACCCTTAAGAATTGTCATCGGATACAGGTATGATGTATGTGATCCGAATGAACCTGAAACCCACTCCATACGAGCGCCCTCTTCAACCAGCGCTCTCTTGGTGTTCAGGTTGTACATATTCTTGGACCAGTTCTCAATTGTTGAATATCTGAGTCTTGCATTCTTCTTTACATAAAGCTCAACGCAGCCAGCGTGAAGGTTAGCCACATTGTACTTAGGCGCTGAACAGCCCTCAATAAAGTGAAGGTCTGCACCCTCATCTACTATAATTAATGTATGCTCGAACTGACCTGCACCTGCAGCATTAAGTCTGAAGTATGACTGAAGCGGTATATCCACCTTAACTCCCTTGGGAACATACACGAATGAACCGCCTGACCATACTGCGCCGTGAAGGGCAGCATACTTGTGATCAGTGGGCGGAACCAGCTTCATGAAATACTCATGAACCATATCGGAATACTCACCTGTAAGGGCGCTCTCCATATCTGTGTAAACAACACCCTGTGCTGCTACTTCGTCCTTAACGTTATGATAAACAAGCTCTGAGTCGTACTGAGCACCAACACCTGCAAGGGATTCGCGCTCTGCTTCCGGAATACCAAGTCTCTCAAAGGTATTCTTGATGTCCTCCGGAACATCCTCCCACTTGCCCTTCATGTCAGACTTTGATCTTACATAAGAAGAAATGAGATTCATATCCAGATCATCTGTATCCGGACCCCAATCGGGCATCTCAAGCTTATTGTAAATTTCAAGAGATTTTAAGCGGAACTCTCTCATCCAATCGGGATCGTGCTTTTCCTCAGATATCTTCCTGACGATATCCTCGGTAAAACCATCCTCCATGCGGTAGAAGTCCTGCTCGTTCTCCACATCCTTTATGTCATAAACACTGCGGTCAATATCAACAACCGCCTTATTATTATCGCTCATATGTTTTACCTTATTTCAGCGGGCTGCAGCCATCGCATCCTTCACATCTTACGTATTTTTCGAAACCGTTCTCATTGATCTCATCAACAAGACTTCCGTCACCTGTTGTCACAATATGTCCCTTTACAAGAACGTGTGTGTAATCAACATGAAGAGATTCAAGGATCTTGGTGCTGTGAGTGATGATAAGAAGCGCTCCGTCCTTCTTCTTCTGATATTCCTGAATACCCTTGGAAACAGTTCTTACCGCATCAACGTCAAGTCCTGAGTCAGTCTCATCGAGGATTGCAAGCTTAGGATTGAGCATTAGCATCTGAAGGATCTCTGCCTTCTTTTTCTCACCACCTGAAAATCCCACATTGAGGTCACGGTCTGCATACTCGCCATCCATTGTCAAAAGCTCCATAGCCTCGCCGAGCTGCTTTTTATACTGAAGGAGTTTTACAGGCTTACCAGTCTGCTCATGATATGCATTTCTGATGAAGCTTCCAAGAGAGATTCCGGGAACCTCAAGAGGATTCTGGAATGATAAGAACATTCCTGCCTTAGCTCTCTTATCTGCAGACTCCCCTGTAAGATCCTGTCCGTCAAAAATGATGGATCCACTGGTTACGTTATAATGGGGATTACCCATAAGTGTATAGCCGAGCGTAGATTTACCTGCGCCGTTGGGTCCCATAAGAACGTGAGTCTCTCCTGCTTTAATTTCTAAATTTATGTCGTGAAGAATAGGTAATTCCTCTACCGATGCAGATAGGTTTTTAACCTGCAATAATGACTGTTCTGACATTTGCGTTACTCCTTTAAATCCATTAAACCATGCTCTAATTGCACATAATCCGAATCATTATAGCATATAATAAGTAAAAATAGCATACTTTTCTAAATTCCTACTAAATTACTAGGTATTATATTTGCTTAAGCTAACAATTGCAACACCCTTATTTTACCTGACATTTGCAAAAGAGCTTCGAAAATGCTTAAATATACGTATTGTAAGCAATGATTTAATTTTGGAGATTAATATATGAATTTTTGGATTCCCATTTTAGAGGATACGATTGAGGACGGTCTCAAAATTCTTCCATTTCTTTTTGTGACATATTTAGTCATGGAGTATCTTGAACACCGCACCGGTGATAAGACACAGGAGATGGTAAAAAAGGCCGGCAAATTCGGTCCACTTTTCGGAGGTATCTTCGGAGCATTTCCGCAGTGCGGATTCTCAGCAGCAGCTTCCAACCTGTATGCGGGACGTGTTATCACCTTAGGAACCCTGATAGCCATTTATCTTTCAACATCAGATGAAATGGTACCGCTTTTCATATCCAAACAGGTTCCTGTTACCAAGATGATAACAATTATCGCCATGAAGGCAGTACTTGGTGTATTCTACGGCTTCATAGTCGATTTCGCCATCGTTCACTACAGACGTATGAAGAAGCGTACAGAGACAGATAATATCAAGATCGACGAGCTCTGTAAAAGAGAGCACTGCCACTGCGAAGAGGACACTCCCAGGATTTCGGCCCACAGAGGACGTACCGAGAGCGCTGAATCTTCAATGGCAAAGCCTATAAGCAAGGCTCAGGTTGCTAAGGAGACAAGCACAAAGCATGATCATTCCCATGAGGGACACGGCAACATCCTTCACTCAGCTCTGGTACACACGCTGCATATTTTCATCTATGTGCTCATATTTACACTTATACTAAATACTCTTATTGAATTTATAGGTGAGGATACACTTGCAGGAATTCTGAAGAATAAATCAGTACTCAGCCACGGACTGGCAGGACTTGTAGGTCTTATTCCCAACTGCGCGGCTTCTATTGTAATAACAGAGCTTTACCTATCAGGAATCATAACCTTCGGCGCCATGATGTCAGGCCTCCTTGTAGGCGCAGGTGTCGGTCTTCTTATTCTCTTTAGAGTAAATGAAGGCACCACCAGAAACATACAGATAACTGCTATCCTGTATCTGATTGGTACCTTCACCGGTTTTATTCTTGATCTTATAGGTATTGCCGTATAAAACGATTTATTTATTCTCGCTTTTTAATAATGGCAGAGTAACGATAAATCTCATTCTCTTATCATTATCAGCTTTAGCTTCTATAGATCCGCCATGTGATGTCGCGATTGCCCTGGCAACGGATAAACCGATTCCGTGCCCGCCGCTTTCGCGACTTCTTGATGTATCGGCTCTGTAGAACCTGTCAAACAATCTGTCCAGCTTGCCTTCAGGAATCTTTTCACATGTATTTGCAACTTCAAAAACGGCATTCCTCATGCCCTTATCGCTTTTAAGACTGACATCAACGCTTCCCTCTTCAGGAGTATATTTCATAGCGTTGTCTATGAGAAGAGTGCAGAGCTGGTTGTATGCGGCCTTATCTCCATTGATATGTATATTATCCTCAATGTTGACGGTATAATTTATCTTCTTATAATCTGCCATGGCATTAAAATAAGTCGTACAATCTTCGGTGATCTTACTTATCTCAATATTTGAGAAAACAAGATTGATATTCTCCTCTTCCATTCTGGACAATGTCAGAAGATTTTTAACAAGGCCGTCCAGCCTTTTTATCTGATTCTTTGTGCTCTTAGTCCATTCGCTTTTCCCGTTTTCAAGCTCGATTACATCTATGTTGGCAGATATAACAGCAAGTGGCGTCTTAAGCTCATGTCCCGCATCAGTGATGAATCTCTTCTGCTTTTCAAGAGATTCAACCACCGGAGCAACCGCTTTTCCTGAAAAGAGATAGACCAGGATAAACATTGCGATAAGCGCGATAAGCCCCACAAGAAGAGTTCTGACAAGAAGCCTGTTGGCATTGTAAAAGCCGTTACTGCAGTCCGCAAAAAGAATCAGGTAAGAACCATCTTCATTCTTATTTATTAGATAGCGATAATGCTTATCCACATATCCACTGGTCTTATTCTTATTTGCAAAAAGCTCCTTGGCGTAGCTCTCTGCAGCCTCCGAGGAAACCGCTGCGATATGCCCGGTGTTTATTTCCATGACCTTTCCGGTCTCACTTAGCTTAACCCAGAAGTATCTCGACTGGAACGGAAGCTCAAGGGTTCTGTTATAAGCCATCTTATCGCCAAAAAACGGTTCCCCTGAAAATCTGTCATCTCCAGGCTCCTGCCCCGGATTATCCCCAGGTCCCTGCTTTTTATCATTGGGAACAGGTATCTTGCCGTTCATATCGGGAAACATTCCGTTATTTTCAGCCAGGATATGCAGAATGTCATCCGCACCTGTCTGAACCTGCAGGTAATTGGCCCCATTGATAAAACCGATTATTCCTATCAGTATCACTAAAAGTGACAACGTAGCTGTCAGAACGAACTTTCTTCGTAGCTTTTTTACCATTAATCTGTCCCCTTCTCATGTATGGAGTATCCGACTCCACGGGAAGCCTTTATTTCACAGGTTGCATCTAAAGATGTCAGCTTCTTTCTAAGGTTAGAAATATAAACCCAGACAACATTTACGTCAGCCTCGCCGTCTGCCCAGATTCTGTCCATAAATGCATCCACGGATATGACTCTTCCAGGGTTCTCCATCAGCATCTCAAGCATCTGAAACTCTCTGCCCACAAGCCTTATAGGTTCGTGATCCGGAGCCTTAAGCTCATATCCCGCTCTGTCCAGCTCGATATTTCCGCACCTTAAATTATTAGGAGCAAAATCCGACCTTCTCCTTGTCATGGCACGGATTCTTGCAAGAAGCTCACCCATTTCAAAGGGCTTTGTAATATAGTCATCAGCTCCAAGGTCCAGCCCCATTATCTTATCGTCAGTCTCTGCCTTAGCTGTCAGGAACAGAACCGGAGTGGATATGCCCTTTTCACGGATTCTCTTTAAAACCTCAGTTCCTTCAAGCCCCGGCATCATGATGTCCAGGATTATTCCGTCATATTCACTTGAAAGTATATAATCAAGAGCATCCTGCCCGTTATACACAGCATCCACCGTGTAGCTTGAATGCTTAAGTATTGCCACCAGGGCGTTGGATAAATCTCTCTCATCTTCTGCAAGAAGAAGCTTCATTTTAACTGCCTCCTAAACTATCTAAACTATTTTTCTGAGTAATACTCAAGTAACATCAGCTCGACCACCCTGTTATAGCTGGCCTTGCCATCGCCAACACCGTTCACCTTAAGAGTTGTATCCACAAAGGTATCCGCGGCCTTTTTCACAGTTTCCGTCTCTATGACGGCATTATCCTCAACCTTCTTCCAGCTCTCCTCAGTAAGGAAAATATTGTCATCCCAAACCTGCTTGGATATAGCCACATGGGATTTGTACTCCTCCTTGGATACGTTCTCGTAAAAGGCGTTATTCACGTAATTAAGGACTCCCAGATAACCGCTGTATTCAAAGACAATATCATCCGATCCGGTGCAGGCAAGGTACGCAAGGAAATTCGCCTCATCCTCGAAGATATAGCTCTTTGTATGAGCAAGCTCATGACACATGGTAAAGGGCTTATTCATGATATACATGATGTCATTGTAGTTAGCCTCCATTGAGAAGGGGAAGTAGTAGCCCTGCATATACTGCTGGCTCATGAACTCGGAAAAAACGAGAGCCTTCGGTGTCACATAGTAGCCCCCAAGCTTTGGAAATCTTTCTCCGAGATTACCCATTGAAAGCTTTGCTGTCTTTTTCATTTCTGCTTCATCGCATATAATCTCGCCATTTTCACCCCTGGGAATCTGCTCAGAAAGGGCGTTACATTTATTAACTATGTAGTCTCGAAGCTCTGTGAGCTCTGCGATCGTAAACTCCCTGTCACTGTCGTCGAAGGACTTCTTTATAGGTGTGCAGTGATAATTTATAAAGCAGTTAAGCGTCATGATGAGCGCTATTATCACCAGAAGCCCTATCGTGCGCTTCCTGATCCATCTGCAAAAGAAAATAAGCACCAGCCACAAAATCCCTGCAATTATCATGAATTCGCCAACAGAAAAAGGCGCAAGGCTAGTCACCCTTCCATACGTATTCACCCAAATCGGAAAAATGTACATGGTATATGCGTCGGAGAATTTCGGGATAATCCACGAAAGAAGGTTAAGTATAACAGTAATCGCAAATAGTATAAGAAAGAGAGATCTGCTAAAGCGCACTCCCTCATTTGAACCCTTAGATGTTTTCACTTATGTTTTCCTTTACGGAATCTGCATTTTTGTCTTTTAACCGCATATATATTATACTCCTTACTAGATAGCAATGCATAATAAAATACCTTTGGGAGATTAATATATGTCAAAAAAGCTAATGCTTTCTTTCACAACTATACTGTGTGTCCTTCTTCTTTCAGCCTGCGGATTATCAGATGAAAATATCGCAAAAGTTAAAGAAGCCCAGGCTGCCCTTACAAAAGAAAAGGAAAACGCAGAGGATATCTACGGTAAGTTAACAACCGACTCTTTTTTCGACAAACTCACAGAGTTATCCACAAAATATGACGAGTATAAGGATCTTGAGGTGGAAAAACTAAGAAATAAGCATGTCGAAGATATTGTCTCCGGCATGGGTGAGCTTACGGATTCCTATAAAGCACTTGGAGATGAGATGAACACAGAGCTCCAGGCCGAGGAGGCTGCTGCCGCAGAAAGCGCAAAGCATGTTGAGATTCTATGCTATATCCAGAATAAATCAGGCTTAGAGCTAAGCTCCATCATTTTCCGCGATAACTCACAAGGCACTGATACCGCAAACATGCTCCCGGAGGGACATTCTCTCTACTCAGGAAGAACACTTGAGGGAGTAGTTCTTCCGGTTAACACAGACAGCAGCGACATTGCTATTGTTGTAACGGATAACGTCGGTAACGAGACCACATATCCTCTTACTATAGTGGATATTGCTTCCGCCACTGAAAACGGAATCTCCATAACACTCGGTTCTCCCGAAGACGGCGCCGAAATTTCCAATTATTAAGTTTTTAATAAAGCTATAATAGCCGTTTAACCTTAAGCAAACCTAAATTCTTTAGATTTTCTTAAAAAACACGAAAACCTCTTAAAAAAGCGGGAAAAGCCTTGAAATCACTGACTTTTAGGACTATAGTGTTTTGTGCAAGAAAAGGTTTTCAGGGCAAAAAGAGGAGTAAATATTATGGCAAAATTCAAACCGGATGACAAAGTCATCATCTTAGACTACAACGGCAAACCATTAGTGCCTCAGGTCGTAGCCAGAATCGAAGAAGTGTATGAGAATGGCAGATACAGACTTGATCTTCCTGATGGGGCTGCATGTTTCGAGTACGAGAATCATTTCCAGAAAATTGATGAAGAGACCTATAAGAAATACTTACACGCAGTAAGAGAGAGAGAACAGGAGCTTCCTCTTGATCTCAAGATGGACATTCGCAAGTTTGTTGCTAAGCGTCCTCGTCTCCGCCGCGATATATATAGAAATTATGAGCTTGATAAAAAGTACGTAAGCATCATTCATGCATACGCTGGCCGTATCGCAATGTATGGCCATGACAACATTCCCCAGCATTTCCTTTGGGAATTTGAAGATGCTAAGCAGGGCATAGTTCAGACAAGAGCCTTCTTCCACGATATCGATGAGTCTATCAAGGAAGTTGAGGTTCCGGAGAACGCCAACGCTCCTGTAATCATGTAATCACATCTGTAGTACATGAGAGCGCAGTAGCAAGTTGTTTTACAACTCTGTACTGCGCTTTTGTTATGTCCTTTTCTCCGGAGTCGAAGGCGTAAATAGTATCCGTGGGAATATCCGTAGCCTTAGACAATTCCTCTATAGACATTCCCAGAGCCTTACGCCTCTTCCTTAATCTTGTTTCTTCTTCCCCATCATCATCCATGAAAAATTCGCCAAGAGATATTTCCAAAGCAGCGCAAAGCTTCTCCAGATCTTCTACAGAGGGATTCCTTCCCTGTCCGATCCAGGTAGCCATGGTTGACTGGGGTATTCCTGCAGTCTTAGCAAGCTTATATACAGTCCAGCCGCGCTCATTTCTTAATCTTGTTATCTTTTCCCATACATCAAACATTGAATCCCTCATTTATGCTTTTAAGGCGAAGGAGCGGGCATATAGCCCGCTCCCTCTAAGTGATTGAAGAAAAGTAATCTTACATGAGGTTAACTCATGAAGTTTTTCCTATGAATGGCAATTACTTAACCTTTGTCTTTCCGTTCTTTACAGTACTAAGATTATTAAGGATTTCCTTATTCTTCTTCTTGTGGCTACCTGAGCACTTAATCTTTCCACCCTTCTTAAGCTTCTTGAAGGACTTCGCCATCTTCTTTGTAAGTTTAGTTCCCTTAATCTTAACGTTCTTAACCTTACTCTTTTCGAAAGCCTTAGGATCGATTCTCTTAATGTTCTTTCTGATAGTAACTGTCTTAACCTTAGTATCCTTGAATGCTCTAGCATCGATACCAACTACCTTGTATACATTACCTGAAAGGTCTGTATATGTCTCAGGGATATCAGCCTTTGTTGCATTCTTATCTGCAGGAGCTTCGTACTCAACTTCGGGTGCGCTTGCGTTTGCATCAGTTACCTTGAAGCCAGTCTTGTTACCATTTGCATCAACGAGCTCTGTGCCAACAGGTGCAGGTGTTCCCTTAGCGGAATCATCAGCTGCCTTATCTGCTGCTTCCTTAGCTGCCTCAGCCTGTGCAATCTTATCATTAGCTAACTTAAGATCGTCTGCTGTTGCGCCCTTAGACTCTGCTAACTTTACTGCATCCTTAGCTGCCTGGATATTTGCATCTGTAGGATCCTTAACAGCCTTGTCTGCTGCTGCTTCTGCGTCTGCAATAGCTTCTGCCTTAGTCTTAGCATCTATCTTAGCCTGACCGTCTTTTGCTGCCTTCTCTGCTGCTTCCTTAGCTGTTCTTGCTGCTGTTGCCTGATTTGTTGCTTCTGCTGCTGCTGCCTCTGCATCAGTCTTCACTGTACCACTTACTTTACCAGCGGCTGCTTTTGCTTTTGCTGCTGCTGCATCTGCTTCTTCTGCCTTAGTATTTGCGACTGCTGCTGCATCATTTGCAGCTTTTACATTAGCCGGTGTAGGATCATCTTCTACATTCTTAGCTGCTGCGTTTGCTTCTTCTGCTGCTGTCTTTGCTTCTGCTGCTGCCTTATTTGCTGCTTCAGTTGCCTTTACTGCCTCTGCAACATCACCTTCTACCCATACTGCATAAAATGTTGTGCCCTTAACATTATCAATTTCTTCTGCATTTTTATAGTCTGCAGTTGTAGCTGTAGGTTTTACAGCCCATCCACCAAATTCATAACCTTCTCTTTCAAATTCGTTTGCTGCAATTGCCTGAGGTACTCCAAAAGTGAATATCTGGTCATCCATTGAACCTTCGCCATCGTTAGGGTCAAAATCTACTGTTGCCTGATATACTGCGAAGAGATCGATATCAGATTTATCTGTATTTGTTATTTTCTTTGTACCTTGTACAAATTCAGGTTCAGTAGCATCAGCTGTTGTTGCCCATCCTACAAAAGTATAATTAGTAGGTGCAACTATTCTTCCAACACCAGCTACATCGTATGGTAAATCTACTCCACGTACAGGAGATTCAGGAGCTGTTCCTGTTCCACCATTAAGATCATATGTTACTGTTATTGTATTTGAAGATTGTGCTGTCCAAACAGCATAATAAGTTACTGTGTCATTATTCACAGCTGAAAGCTTTGAAACCTCAGCACCTGCAAGAAGTTCAGGTTCCTTTGCATTTTTGTTTGTAGCCCAACCTGCAAACTCATATCCGGTAGGAGCTGTTGCTGCAGATTCAGGTATTGTGATTTTCTCATCATACGCTACATTAGATAATGCAGGTGTTGTCGCTGTAGTTCCTCCATTATCATTAAATGCTACCGTATATTTATTTACAGTCCATGTCGCGAATAATGTAGCTGCCTTTGTTGTTGTATAAGACGCTTCATTTTCAATTGTTCCTTCTACAGTTGCACTTACTGCCCATTTATTAAATGAATATCCTTCTTTCTCAAAACTATTCTTTGTGAGATTCTGAGGAGTTCCTGCTGTAAATTTCTGTGGAGTCATTTCACCACTAGTTGCGCCATTTCCATCAAATGATACGAGAATATTATCATCTGCTTTATATTTTGCATAAAGTGTCTTCTGACCGTCTTTATCTGGATATTTATCAGCAGGTATTACATTATTCTCTGGGGTGTAAACAACAGCTCCAGTTGCAGATTCTGCAAATCCTTCTACCTCATATCCTTCTTTTGTAAATGCTTCGAAATATGATTTAGGGATAGTTAATGCAGTTCCATAAGTATAATCTAAGTCTGCAGCTGTACCAGTTGCACCACCGTCATTTTTATTAAACCCTATTGTTGACTGATTTGCTTGCCATATAGCATATGCTGGGTAGTTCTTTGGATTTGTCTTATAGTCATCTAATGTAGCGCCTTCAACGAAATCTCTTCCATTTCCAGGCTTAAACTTATCTTTTGTAACATTACTACTAGTTGACCAACCTACAAAAGTATGCCCTGTATATGTAAACGTATTATTTTCAAACGCAGGAGCAGAAGCATCATTCACATGA
This sequence comes from Butyrivibrio sp. XPD2002, assembly GCF_000423945.1. Lineage (GTDB taxonomy): Bacteria > Bacillota > Clostridia > Lachnospirales > Lachnospiraceae > Butyrivibrio. The sequence goes on from NZ_AUIY01000019.1 coordinate 93,027, forward strand.
TAATCTGTAGAGTTAATCTCTTCAGTACCATCTGCACCATTCTTGTTATATGTAATGCTGTAAGTATTTATATCCCACTTCACTTTCAAAGAGGTATTATCCACAGCTATATATTGTGTTGCTTTATCTACATCACCATCTTCGGCAATGGACGTACCATCCATTTTCTTAATTTTATTAGCCTCAGTAGCTGTAAATCCTTTAGCAGTATATCCAACTTTAGTTACGCCATCTAAGGATGCAGTTGTAAAAAGCTGTGTTCCTGCATCCCCTGACGAAACATCAGTTGTAACTGGATCAAGCTGCGGTGTTCCACCGTCCATATCATAGCTAATAGTGTGTTTTTTTGTGTCAGGAGCAGCAAATACCGTGAGTCCTGTGCCAGTAAATAACGTTGCTGCCATAGTGACACTTGTAAGAATTGCAAGTCTTCCCTTGACATTCTTACTAAGCTTAGTTAATTGTGTCATACGAAGAGTCCCTCCTTCATAGAAAATTTCTGCACAGGATATACTAGTACGAACGTACTAGTTATGTGACATATTTCCCCCATGCAATACAATTGTTTGTATTTTCAGACAGTTTCTTCATCTGTCTGATAGTAACTATTTTAAGATTATATATTGCCTATGTCAAGAAATTGGCTAGTACTACAGTACTAGTATTTATCTGCATTTATTGCCATTTTATAAAGATTTAATATTTGTAATTTCGTATTTGTTTAAATTTAAAGTGGAATTCGTAACAAAAAATCGGAAATAACAGCCTTTTTTGAAAGCTATTATCTCCGATTATTTTTCTGATATATACAATAAGTTGCTAACCCCTGATATTAGTCTGTCATTACTGCATTAATTTCTTCTGAATCTGCTCTATGGCTACAATTCAGAAAAGCATGCCCCGCTTTAAACTCAAGATCTATTCTTTGTTTTTCGCATTGTACTACAATTTCTCCATCATTGACGTATTGCTCAATGCTCACAATCATAGGTTCCAAAAAAGCAGATGCATAGGTTCCGTCTACATCAATAGTGAAGCTATCATTTCCCTCATATATCAGGTTAATTCCCATTGCTTTGCATATGTGTGAAAATGTCTTAGCTTTCCGTACCTCTCTGACGGTGCCATTATGATCCCATTTAGATTTATTTGCCTCTTTTTGTATAGCTATATACATTTCATCGAATCTTGATCCAAGAAAAAGCTCTTTAGATACTTCTATCTGTTTTAAATAGCTGCTCATTATACACATCCTCCGATATGCAAATTCGAAATATTTTAACCAAGAAAACGGAGAATATAGCCGTTTTTGTTTGCTATTATATCTCCGTTTTTACAGAATCATATAAGGTATCAGAATCAATCTGATAACAACCCTTTCTCTCTAAGGATTGTCTTTACTTCATCAATAGAAATCTGCGTTTTTTCAGCAATATCCTCTATGGACATACCATCTTCATACCTAGCTGTTACCTTACCAGATAGTTCTCCTTTTTCTATTCCTTCATCTATCAGAACTTGACTTAAATTACACATCTCACTTATCCTCCTTTCAGTCTCGTCATTTATCACAACATCAAATTCTTCTGAAAGTCGTTTCCTTTTAATTTCTGTTTCGTCTTTTCCAAGAAATTCCTCTAGCATTGCTATGAGATCATTCTTTGATTTCTCAAGATTCTGGCCCTTTCTGAGTCTTATGATGATTCCCTGAACCTTGTCTATATTTGGAAATTCAATCTCTTTTCCGTATATGGCATCCTGCTTGAACCTTATACGGTTTATTGAATCTTCATCATTAGCTGCATCCATGCATATCCATATGCTTCGAACAGCCTTAAGGTTATCATAATCTGAATGAGCAAACTCGACTTCTTTTTGTGAAGATATCATTCGAGCCAAATAATATATGATTCTGTTATCCAGGTGATAGCCAAGCTTATAGGCTTTTGAAGTCCTTTGTGCCTCAATATTAACAAGAATCTTTATAAGTTCCTCTCCGTAATATGCAGAAAACCTTATGTCATAGAATATCTTGTTTTCGCCCGGAACATTATCTTCTTCAGATTCTTTTTTAACCTTCTGCGTATTAGTATAACCTGGCTCCATTCTCGTTTTTGATATTACAGGATCACCGATATTTGCAATTATATCCTCGATCTCAGCATCCTTAAATTCATCAAGCGTATATTTGAGTATTCTCGCCAAGACCTGTTTGTCAGAGAGGATTTCCTTTACGATTTCATCGTACTGTGCTCTTTTAGCCGCAAGGTCAATTACTTGTGAAATATTTGTTTCCATTTGTGTTCTTCTGCTCCAATTATTGCATTAAATATCTCCGTTAGCAACAGCTGTTTAGTGATGATTTCTCCTCCTATGTCGCCAGCGAGTATGAAACTATTCTATCACGAATGCAAGAATATCTGTTCGAACAAAAGATTAATTATTTATTAAATATTCTCAGAAATACTCGATTTTACGCCTTTTTTAAAATATTGATATTATAGACGTAACGTTCCAAGAATTACAACTCATTATTTTCGAACTGCAGCAAAAAGGAGATAACACCATTTCCGGCATTATCTCCACTAATCTACTTATACTTATTTCAGACATCATCCACTATGTCATCTGCAATACATCCCAGCGCCTTGGCAATTTTGTGGACTATGCGGTACTGAGCCTTAGAGATGTCGCGTTTTCGCTGTTCGTAGGCGCAGACAGTTTCTACAGAAATGCCGGCTTTCTTGGCGAGCTCTTCCTGAGAAAGACCTGCAAGCTTTCTGATTCTGGCAAGACGAGTGTCAGGCTGCAGCTTATGAATGATTGGCTCATTAATGTTTTGATTAGTCATCATCCATGTCCTCTTCATGCAAAGTCAGCGCTTCCAGAGTTGTGTTAATTGATCTGTTTATGAGATTCTGTTCCGCCTTTGACAGTCTGTTTATTCTGATAACGGTGTCTTCCATAACGCTGGTAGTATTATTTCCAAACAGGATATAGTCGCTTGAAACACTCAGGATCTCACATATATTTATAAGCGTCTCTAAAGAAATCCCGCATACACCTCTTTCTGCGTCAGAAAGAAACTGGGTCGACAGATCCAGCTTCTCTGCGAGAACTTCCTGCGTCATGTGTCTACGTTCCCGCGCTTTATGAATTCTTTTCCCAATCTCAATGTTTTGCGATTTCTTTTCCACTTTTTTCACCATATCAATAATTCTAATAAAATCCCTTTTCTGAATTAATCAATTTTGACACTTATAATGTAAGTGTTTTTCACTTATTTATTAGGGTTACACACTTATTCCATAAGTATTAGGGCATAAAAAAGCAGGCTCTTTCGAACCTGCTTCCTCTCAAACAAATCGCATACAACTATTCAATTCATATTTTAGTACCGCCTCTTCCTTATGTAATCATCGGCTATAGACTGATCATATATTTTCTCATCAGTGATAATCCTGAACGGCATCTGTTTTCCGCTGCAAAGATCCCGTATAGCCTTCATAAGCTGTGGTCCAATGATGGGATTACACTCAACGGCACAGCTGAGCTCGCCTCTCACCATTGCCTCGAAGGCTTCGCTGGTGGCATCTACTGAGACTATCTTAACATCCTCATCAGGCTTTATGCCCTGCTCCTTCAGCTCCTTTATGGCGCCAAGAGCCATATCGTCATTTTGGGAAAAGATGATATCTATATCCCAGTCATGGTTTAAAAGATACTTTCTTATTACCTCTCTTCCACCTTCAAAGGTGAAGTCACCATAATCAGAATAGGCTATGTAATAGGAATTATTCTCACTAAGAATCTCCTTGAAGCCCTTTCCGCGTTCCTCTGTGGGAGAAGCACCCTCATTACCCATAATCTCCATGATCTTCATGGTATCGCCGTCACCTTTGACATTGTCTCTGATCCAGCGCATGGCTCTTCTTCCCTCTTCCATGAAATCGGCACCAAGATAAGTGGTAGTTAGGTTCTCCTCAGGATTTTCCACCACAACGTTTCTGTCCGACATCGTTTACTCTCATATAGAGATACTTATCTGCATCAGAGCCAAGTGCTACTACCATACCTGCTGCATCTGTATATTTAGCATTTACATCCAGACTGATAGTAAGCTCATCCATGGCATCAAAAACGCCATCTGAAAATTTTGCAAAGCTGCCATCAGAACCATCCAGGTAAAGAGCCTTTCCTCCTTCAGAGTCACTCTTAAGCTCAGCACTTCCGTTAAGAGTAAGTCCAAGGTCTGCTCCATTTGCAAGTACCTTTTGGCCATCAGCATTTTCAAAATCGTACTCTGCTACAGGATCATCCTGTCTTCCCATTGATGCGAGAAGTCCATCCTCTACACCATAGGTTTTAATAAGATTGTCATACTCAGAAGCTGTCACAGGAATGATAACTCCGTGCTTACAGCCCTCCTGAGGTGTGTACTCGTCCTCTCCAAGTACGTGGATACTGTTCTGGCTGCTAAGATCTGTTGTTGTAAAAGGAATATATCCTCTTGCTGCTCCTCCGTACTCATCAAGCATTACGCACCATTCATCTCTGTCGTTAAACTTAAACATGGTGCCACCTTCATAGTTTCCCTTGAAGGATTCAAGACATCCGTCAGCTGTATTCGCAATATAGCTGTAGTTATTTCCAACTACATTAAATGTACGGGAGCCGATTGTCTTCGTCGTAACCTCTGATCCGTAAGAACGAAGCTTTCCTGATGCCTTATCCAGTCTCACATACATGCCATCTTCCATCTTGGTAAGCCTGTAATAATCATCGCCAACCTTCAGCATTGAGGTGTCGATATTGCTTCCAAAATCATTGAAAAGCTCTGGCTCTGTAAAGTTATAGAAATCTCTTGTCCTTGAAACGAAGGTATACTGTCTTGCAAAGTTATCAGCAGCTATTTTACTTGCCCAATATACAAGATACTCACCTGTAGCCTCATCATAGATAGCTTCCGGTGCCCATGCACATCCGCCATCAATCGAGCCTGCCACATCTACGTTTCTCTCATTTGTCCAATTGATAAGGTCTGTAGACTCCCAGATCGTAAGCGCTGTACTACCCTGAGTTGAGAGCTTATCCCACGGAATGCTGTCACCGTATTTATATATGTTCTGGTCAGTTGCAAGAAGGTAGAACTTATCTCCCTCTGCACTCCTTATGATGTAGGGATCTCTTGTTGCCTCATCACTAACATCTGACTTAAGAACAGCTTCATTGCCATTAAGAGCTGTCCAGTTAAGACCATCCTCACTTATTCCATAGAAAATATCCTGCTCACCCTTTTGTCCGGGTATCTCTTTAAAGTGTGCATACAGATAGCCTTTGTAATTTTCATCCTTTGCCTTATTGGCAAGGACCGTTACCTCAATGTCCTTAGAAAGCTCTACTCCTGATAAAGAAGCCGTGACAGTAAGTGTCACCTTTTCATCCGATGAGCCTCTTGTCACAACACCTGCCGGAATATCATAATATCCATCCTGCACTTTGCTCTTGGAGCTTATCACTGCTTCGTTACTGGACTCCCAGGACAGTTCTGCCTTTCCTGCTTTATCATTAAGCGTAATATTTCCCCTGATTGCATCTGCTGATGGAATCTCGATTCCTTCCAGAGCCTTTTCAAGGTACTCCTTTGCAGCTTCCTCATCGACGATCTCTTCATCTGTATCCTCTTCTGCATTTTTTTCTATGACAATTTTCTGATCACTGACAGACTCATCCTCATCGCTAGCTTCAGTGGGGGTACTGATTTCAGTATCATCAGCATTTTTATCTTCTGTACTGTCTTTTTCTTCTACCTCATCATTTTGATTATTATCAGTATTTTCCGTTTCATCCTGTTCAATATCTGTTACATCATTTTGCTGATTCTCCGGTTCAGCATTATCTTCTATATTCTGGATTTCCTCATCCGTCTTTTCTTCCGGGCTTTCTTCTGCCAGTTTGTCTTCATCCTGCTCATCTGATATTTCAGTATCTTCAGGTAATAACAATTCCTGCACATCTTCTTCCGCGTATGCAACCGGTGCTCCAATTGTCTGCATAGCTAAAGACATTGCTGCAGCTAAGGCTAATGAACGAAGCCTGCTGTTCCTTCTCATTGTGAAACCCCCTTTCACCTTCCCCGTTTTTTTCATACATTTCCAGTAAAATATTAGTTAATCGATTAACCTAGGTGGGAGACTCTATGTGCTTACGGTAAGCTTATACCCATAAATTCAAAGAGCTACCGATTGATATTCTAGCATTGCCCATTTACAAAGTAATTATAAATTCCGAGCCTTTTTTTATAGTTTTTTGTACAGGGATTATTTTTGAAAATAGCAGACTTATTATCTCAGAGAGATATTCTAAGTTTTAGAATTCCTTGAATATATCTCCCTGAGGCTCTATTTCAAATTTCATGATCTTATTGGTTACAGGGTGCTTAAACTCCAGTCTGCAGGCGCAGAGTGCGACATTCCGGACACGGAGTCTTGCGGATACTTCATCGCTTACTTCGGACATATATCGTCTGTCCCCTAAGAGAGGGTGTCCCGCATTTGAAAACTGTGCTCTTATCTGATGGTATCTACCGGTCTTAAGATAAATTTCTACAAGAGAAATTTTCTCCTGTTCCATTTTATTGTTGTCATCAAAATCAACTACATTGTTTGTTGATACCTCTGTAATTCCCTTTGTAGACAGCACCTTATAATCAAGAATACTTTCCTTAAAACCTTTATTGTTCCCATTATTATCAGCTGCAACTATCGCCTTTTTCGTAACCGGATCTTTACCCAAATAGTCCGTAAGCTTACCTTCTTTGTCAGCAAATTCTCCGTATACAACCGCCCTATATACCTTACTCATATCCCCATCTGCCTGAACCTGCTTGGAGAGACTCGCTGCTGCCTTCTTGGTTCTTGCAAACACGATTATGCCTTCCACAGGCTGATCCAGACGGTGGATTACGTGAAGTAGTGTTGATTTATTTTTAAAGGTCCCTGAGCGCAGGATTTGTGAGCGCAGCACTGTTTCCATATCCTCTGAGGTTACACTGCTACTCTGAACTGCCATGCCCGCAGGCTTTACGCATACTAATATGTCGTTGTCTTCGTGAAGTATTTCTATCATAGACCCTCATCCGTCAGCTTCGCTGACACCTTCCAGCCAAAATTTTAAGGCTCCCCGCGCATACGGAGAGCCTGTAATCACACAAAGCTATTTTCAGGTTTATACCTTGAAGCGATATCCAACGCCCCAGATTGTCTCAATATACTGAGGATTGGAAGTATCAAATTCAATCTTCTCACGGATCTTCTTAATATGAACCGTAACGGTGGCGATATCACCGATTGAATCCATGTTCCAGATTTTCCTGAAGAGTTCTTCCTTTGTGAAGACGTGGTTAGGATTCTCCGCAAGGAAAGTAAGAAGATCGAATTCCTTTGTTGTGAAGCTCTTTTCTGCTCCATCAACATAAACTCTTCTTGCAGTCTTGTCAATTCTAAGACCTCTGATCTCCACAACATCATTGGACTCATGTCCGCTTCCCACAAGTCTGGAATAGCGAGCCATATGAGCCTTAACTCTTGCTACCAGCTCTGATGGGCTGAAGGGCTTGGTTATATAGTCATCTGCACCAAGACCAAGTCCCCTTATCTTATCGATATCATCCTTTTTCGCTGATACCATAAGAACCGGAACGTCCTTCTTTTCGCGGATTCTCTTACATACCTCAAATCCATCCAGTCCGGGAAGCATGAGATCAAGTATCACAAGATCAAACTCTTCATTAAGGGCAGTCTGAAGTCCCACATCACCGGAATTTTCAATTTTCACTTCAAAATCAGATAATTCCAAGTAATCCTTCTCGAGGTCAGCAATCGCTTCTTCGTCCTCTACAATCAGTATTCTGCTCATACCAATGGCCTCCTGTCTTTTTTTGTTGTTTTTATACGCTCTCAAAATCGTGATCTACCACAGATTCTCCGTCCGCCTTCTCATGGTATTCCATGTACTTGCGAAGGACGAAATGCATGCAGGTGCCTTCACCTTCATGACTGGTAGCCCAAATGTATCCCCCATGATCCTCTATGATTTTCTTTACTATGGAAAGTCCGATTCCGCTTCCTCCCTGCTTGCTGTTTCTGGAGGAATCAGTTCTGTAGAATCTGTCAAAAATATTTGGTATATCCTGGGATCCTATGCCCTTTCCATTATCTTCTATCTCAACTCTTACCGAGTCAACTTCATCAAGAATTCTTACATCGATGATACCTGATCCATCATCCCTTCCCAGGTATTTGACACTGTTACTTACGATGTTGTTTACAACTCTCTTAAGCTGCTCGGGGTCAGCGACTATCTGTGTGTCAGGTGCCGTAAGGTTAGCGTAATTAAGCTTGATATCCTTACTGTCCAGATCCATTCCGATCTCTTCAATACAATCTCCGAAATAGTCTCCAACTACTATTCTGGTAAAATTGTAGGGTATGCGGTTATTGTCGATGCTTGAGTATAATGTAAGCTCGTTTATAAGGTTATTCATATCATTCGCCTTGTTGTAGATCGTGCGAATGTACTTCATCTGTCTCTCAGGAGTATCTGCGACTCCCTCTAAGAGTCCCTGTGAATAGCCCTTTATCGCGGTAATAGGTGTCTTAAGGTCGTGGGATATGTTACTTATAAGCTCCTTGTTCTGACCTTCTCTTATTACCTTTTCATCGGCTGATTCCTTAAGCCTCAGCCTCATGTCTTCATAATTTCTGTAAAGTTCTCCTATCTCACCTTTATCACCAATGTCTGTCGGAAGCATGTAATCAAAATTGCCGTCCTTGATATGCTGCATCGCAACATTAAGTTCATCCACCGGCTCGAAAAATCCCTTCCTTAGCCAGGCAGTCAATATGACACTGGTCGCTATCATTATCAATCCAAATGCAATTACCATGTAGGTAATGAGACTTGTATAATTATTGGCAACTGAATTTTGTATGATGATAAATGAAGCAATAACCAGGATAAAAGGTAAAATAACAATGGTTGCTGACGTGATCATCAGCCTGGTTCTAAAACGCATGTATGCTCCTTAAGTATATCATATTTACATATCCGGAAATTCTTCCGCAGCATTGCCAAGGATCTCCTGCATCGCTTTGTAATACATATCATAGCGGCCCTGACCTGTCAGATTCTCAAGCTCCTCTATCAGCTCAGGTGACTTCTCGATTACTTTGACTATGTTCGGGTTATATCTTGTTCCTGCTTCGCTTTGCAGCTCCTTTAAGAGCCTCTTGAAGTCCTTACCCTGTGTATAGCTTCTTGTTAAAGTATCCGTTCCTGCTTCTATTGAATCCGCTATGGATATCAGATCTATGATGCTCCTTATCGGAGATTCTGTATTATCATAGTTCAGAGGATATCCGTGAAGTCCGTCGTAATGCTTATGATGTCCAAGAATTACATCCGCATAGGGAACAAGCGCGGAATTACCCTTTGCTTCCCTATAGCCCACCTCGGAATGCTTTCTGATCGTAGCGTATTCCTTGGTATTAAGACTTCTGTTCTGTCTGTTAATTGTGTCCGGTATGTAACATTTTCCAATGTCATGTACCAGACCGCTGATTGTGATAAAGGAAAGAAGATATGCTTTATTTTTCTGTATATCTTCGAGAGTCTCTATCCCCCTGATTCCAATAAGCTCATCCGGTTTCTTTTCAATGATCTGCTGCCCAATAAGTGTTGCGATCTTGGCAACCATCTGGGAATGAATGTAAGTAAAGGGCTGCCTTCTTACAATCATCTGCATTATGAACTGAACCTTGTTGAGCTCCCCTTTTATTACCGGCTCTGCTGCGTGATACCACTGCTCACACAAAGGTTGCATCTGTCCGGTAAAGAATCTATATGGTATATCGGCTAAAATCGACATAGATTTAGGCATAAATTTTTCAGTCCACTCATCTAATGCAGATTCTTCCAATTCCATCTTTTCCAAAATCATTATGGCCGTGCAGGCATACCTGAAATGCCTCATTACAAGCTCAAAGTTTTCCGGATCATTTTTGGAAAAATCAGGTGCCGGAATAATCTCATTTATGCACTTAATAAATGCCTCAAGCACTTCCTCTGAGGACATCTCTCCCCGTAGCCATTTGTATGTAACGCAGGTTCTGTAGTCAGGTGATCCTATCTTATTTCCTTCTCCTGCCTCAGCTCTGGTATATGCTTTTCCAAGAAAATCCAGATACTTATCTCTGTCCTCTTCCGTTAAAATATCTATATTTTTAGCCTTTGCCAAAAATGCGTAATCAATGGTTTTAAGGAACCCTTTTATCTGTTCATTATCAGCATCCAGTTTCTGAACATTTTCATTTTCCCAAAGAGCCCACACCTCGTCATAAAGTCTGATACTCTCTGATTTTTCCGTATAAAAACCGGAAAGATATGTAATTAAGAATAAGTAATCCTGGAAAATAAACTCCCTGACTTCAGGAGATGAAATCTGTGAATAGCGGCTCGCTTCCTTTGTTGATTTGCGGTAATACTGGAGGGATGTCTGCATACCTGTCTTATCACCTACGGAGCGGTAAAACTGCGCATATTCCGTGCCAAGTACATGATAGATCGCAACAAGAAATTCCGGTTCATCCATATCAATGAAAACCGGCAAAATCTTCTCACAGAATTCAGTTAGTACTACGAAATCGTGATGATCATCAAAGAAAAAGCCAATTGCAAGATCATACAGAAGCTCTGCTTCCTCAGGAGTAATCTCCTCTGAGCAGTTCTCCCAAAGCTCTGCCATAAGTTCTTCATTCTCTTCGTAAACCTCACGCATGACATAGGATCGCTCAGAGAGAAGCTGAATCCAATCGAATGGATCCTGCAGAGTGAAAAGCTGATCTTCATATGTTTTAAGCTTTAAAGAGTTTTCAGTGTAAAGCTTCCTGAATTTCTCTGCAAGTTTTCTTTCTAACATCTGTACCCCTCAATACAATCTAGAAAAAGAATGCAAAATATCAGTCATAATTATTATACCATATTTCGTTTATTAGTGCTATGGTGACTATCACTAATTGCACAAATTATTAGTATTTGCTAAAATTCTTATACATTCATATACAAGGAGGTTCCTATGAGCAAAAAGCGAAATTTCGTATTCTTTGGCTTATTAACAGCTCTTTTGGGAGGGGGAGCCGCTACTGCATCCATTTTTTATGATATGGCAGTTGTACCAAAAAAGAAGACACAGGAAGAAATAGATTCCGATCCTATCGATGCAAAATCGATCAGATGGCTTAGAAATTGCCCTGAGAGAGAAGACATATATATAAATTCAATTGATGAATTAAAGCTTCACGCTCACTACATTAAAGCAGCAGAAGAAAGTCACAAATATGCCATCTGTATCCACGGTGTGAAAAGCGATGGCGAATACATGGCAATGTACGCACAGCACTATCACAATCTTGGAATAAACGTCCTTCTTCCCGATAACCGCGGTTTTGGTAAGAGTGAAGGCGACTACACAGGCTATGGTTACTTTGACCGCCTGGATATTCTGGAATGGATTTACTCCATCATCCGCAAGGACAAGGATGCCCACATCATCCTTCATGGAGTGAGCATGGGAGCTGCCATAACTCTCATGACTACTGGTGAGCATCTTCCCGAAAACGTAGTATTTGCTGTTGCAGACAGCAGCTACACCACTCTTGTTGAAGAGTTTGCCGATGTTTACAAGATGACTAAGAACATCATTCCTGTTTCGGTCTGCCTCTTCATTCTCCGCATGGCTATATTATTGAAGTGCGGATATGACATTAAAAAGGTTGATGTTCTGGAAGCGGTTTCCAAATCCAAGACACCGACACTTTTCATTCATGGCGATGAGGACAAGCTTATCGATCCTCACATGTCAGCAAGGCTCTATGAAAAGTGTGCTGCACCCAAGCAGTACTGTCTGATTCTTGGTGCCGGCCATGTAAAGGGGGCTTATATAAACCCTGAAAAGTACTGGACTAAAATTGAAAAGCTAATGGAAAAGACTGGGTATTAAGCCCAGTCTTTTATCGTTTTATAAGTATTTACTTACTGTCGTCTTCGTTAATCTTTACAACCCACACTCCGTCAATCTTGGCAGCGCAGCCATCAGCGGGATATATGGGCATGTTCTTAAACTCATCAGTCGCCATGAGCTTTTCTTTCTTATCCTCTGTGAGATCACCTGTCTCAAGTCCGAACCAGATTTGAAGAACCCTGTCTCTGTTTGTGGGAAGGAAAAGAAGGTCCTCTAATGTAGCACCCTCGAAATCCACAAGCTCTTTGCCGTTCATGTTGTGATTTGCAACAGGCAAAGGATCGGGATAAAAACCTCCAAGTATTGTCAGGGGCTCTCCGTAGGTAAAGCCCTCGGCAGCTTCAAGCTTTGAAAGGATTCTGTTGTAGTACTGCATAACTCGGTTCTGAGCAATGTAGCTTCTGTAATAGGCGTTGTTTACAACTCTGGCACTTGAATAAAACTCAAGAAGCAGTGTGATGAACATGGCAGATGCAAAAAGTACCAGCACCTTATTCCCCCTGCTTACAGCTAGAAGCCTCTCCATTCCTGTGATTATAAAGAAATAAAATACGCTGTAGGAATAGATCATAACCGTTGATGCGTGAGACAGCTGCGGAGCCATCACATAAACAAGTCCCAGAGCAAGAGGCATTATTATCAAAAGGATTATTGCAAGAATTCCTCTAAGGGGTTTTACAAATGCCTTCTTTTTAATGAAAAGAACAACTATGAGAACTATCAGCATGCCGGTCAACACTCTGTTAAACAGAGTGGGCGAGCCCTTCATAAAGCTCTCTGGCGCTGTTACGAAATACTGAAGTACTCTGTGGTAAGCTCTAAGTACCGCAAGAAGAATATCTCCGGGAGAGGTCTGACCTATATCGCTAAGCCCCTTGTAATCACTAAGATCAACAAACTTAAGACTTACAAGATAGCCTCCCATTGCGATTCCAAGACCAAGGATACTTCTAAGTCCCTTCTTCACAATGATGAAAACATCGCCTCCATCTATCAGCATGAAGAAATAAATAAGCACAAACAGTGAAGCTGCCAGTCCAAAATACGCCTGATAGCAGGCCATACTAAAGAACTGAATCACCGCGCCAAGTATAAATCCAAATTTGTACTTCGAGGTAATATGGACGTTAATGGTGGTGGCCAGAATTGCAAGAGCAAAAGTAGGCGCAAGGTACATGTAGTACATATTGCTGGCAGTACTTGGAAGAGTCATCATCGTAACTCCGATAAGAACCGCGGCTGTTATGCTCTCTATTTTCAGGGTGTTCACTATAACGCAGGCGGCAATAGACAGAATTATGATCGCCATTATTCCGTTCAGTGCCGGGCTTGACCACGGTGAAAACAGATCATGAACCGGCTCCTGGAACCATCTTCCCAGTACCTTTCCTCCGCCAACACCCGGAACACATACGATGTCGTCCAGATTGGTTATCTTATTTGACAGCATATAAAAATGAACCAGCAATCCCGTTATTAAACTGGCAAAAAAACAGAATCTGTTAGTTACCGGAATGCTGCTCCATATTTTTTTAAGAAAATCGGGCATTTGCTTTTTTTCTTCCATCGCAAACTCCTCTTCAATATTAAAATCGAATTCAATTATAGCAGAAAATATGGTAGTATGAACAGAATGATATTATAGATAGAGGACTATATTTGATGAAAAAGCTACGTACTACTTCAATCGCTTTTATTCTTGTTAATCTTTTTACACTGCTCATTTTTCTTGCAATTTTCAACTTTAAATATCCCATACGCTACAACAATATGGGCGGTGACAACATATGGCAGTCCGCTTCAACCATAAAGTATGTAAACATCTGGCTTGAAGAAGGCGCTGCTTCCATGCATTTTACCGCATGTGAAAACTATCGTTCCATCGAGTTCCAGAGCTTCAACGACAGGATTCCGTTTATCAGCTATCCCAGCGGACATATCTTCCTAGTGTGGCTCTGTGCAAAGCTCTGCGGAAGGAGCTTTATCAACATTTCCTTCGTTAAGCACCTTCAGATGGTTCTGTTTGCCATAGAATCAATGCTGTTTTCAAGCTTCATCTTCGTATTATTGTGGAAGCACCGCATCGGAAGCTGGCTATCCCGCATCATAATTCCTGCCTGCACTGTCATTTTGTGGATGCTCCTTCCTGTTAATGCCTGGTATATGCCAAACGTGTTCTTTACTGATCAGAGCGTAATCTTTTATGTGATGCTGTTTCTGTTTTTGGAGGAGCTCATATATGTTCCCGAGCTTAAGGAGCACAAGGTACAGAACATTATCGTGCGCGTTCTCCACTTTTTGACTATCTACTGCGGAATCCTTACAGACTACTACTTCTGGATCCTCGCATTTTTCGTATTCCTCATGAGAATGATAGGAATGTTCTTAAATAAAAAGAGCATCAAAGAGATTTTTGTTTCTGCTCTTAAATATGCAGTTCCTGTCGTTTTTGCTGTTTCAACCTTCATCCTTCAGCTTAGCTTTGTGGATGGATGGCTTGATACCCTTCAGTACAAGCTTAAATTCAGAACAGGCGGTGACGACAGTCTTTCCGCTATTGTTTCAAGGCTTATCGAGAACTTCACCTCCTCCTTTACACAGGAGCAGCGAAGCTTCATGATCTACCTTTGCCTCTTCCAGCTTGCTGCCATCGTTATATCATTCCTTACACTTCAAAAGGGCAAGCGTATAAGAACACTTTTTGTAAATAATGACATCGCACTTATAATTGCAGCCTACGCTTCCGTCGTTTTCCAGATCATCATGCTGAAGAACCATTCTGCAGTTCATGAGTTCTCAATGATGAAGGCCGGATGGTGCGTTGCCATGACTTCACCTATTGCTACGATTGCCTATACCCGTGCCATCAGTATGGGAAAAGATGATGATAAGGCTCTTTTCCTTGGACGAAAGGTTGCTCCTCACATTCCGATCTTTGCTTTATGCTTTTTCATACTGATACTTATAACAGGTGTGCCCACATCAACCTCCAAGTACATTGTTTCAAGGGATGGTGAAGAGGACTACACTCTTGATGAGTTCCTCTACAGAAATACTGATTACAACGATGTGTGCTTTTCATTTACTAACGAAATTCACTACGAGCCGCCTATGGACCTCACCATTTCGCATGAGAGAGTTTATCTGGTTGACTCCGTAGAGGAAATAAATACGAGATTTCCTGACCTTAGCAGCGAAGCAGTAAAGCTTCTTCTTGTGGACGAAGCTGCTATGGATGAGAATCCAAAGCTAAAAGATATGGCTCTTCCTTTAATAGAAAAGTCCAGTATCCGTGCTAAGGAAGACGGATATATCCTTTATGAGCTGCCTACCGAGTAAGGTTCACTACTTACTCAATATGTGGTACTCTAATAAAATAAGGAGATGTTTTAGAAATGTCTAAGAAAATTGTTTTAACCGGTGGCGGCACTGCCGGCCACGTTACACCTAATATGGCACTTATACCTGAGCTTAAGGAAAAGGGCTATGAGATAAGCTATGTCGGTTCCCACACAGGAATCGAGAAAAAGCTCATAGCTGACTATCATATTCCCTATTATTCAATTTCCACAGGTAAGCTCAGAAGATACTTTGATCCTAAGAATTTCTCAGATCCTTTCCGTGTTATTAAGGGATTTTTTGAAGCCCGCGCTTTACTTAAAAAATTAAAGCCCGATGTTGTTTTCTCCAAGGGTGGTTTCGTATCAGTCCCTGTTATAAGAGCGGCATCAACTCTGCATATTCCCTGTATATTGCACGAGTCTGACATGACTCCCGGACTTGCTAACAAGCTCAGCTTTTCATCAGCTAAGACCATCTGCTGCAACTTCCCGGAGACCCTTGATCTACTGCCTTCAGACAAGGCAGTACTTACAGGAACTCCCATTAGAAAAGAACTCCTTAAGGGTTCAAGAGAAGCAGGTAAGAAGTTCTGCGGCTTTACAGATGATAAGCCGGTTATCATGGTCACAGGCGGAAGCCTTGGTGCCCAGAGCATCAATGAGACATTAAGATATGCGCTTCCCAGACTCCTTCCTCACTTTAACATAGTTCATCTTTGCGGTAAGGATAAGATGGATAACCTAAAGCTCAACATGGAAGGCTACAAACAGTTTGAATACGTCAAAAATGAGATGAAGGACATCTTCGCCATGGCTGACGTGGTTGTATCAAGAGCAGGCGCAAACGCTATCTGTGAACTCGCTGCCCTTAGAAAGCCCAACGTACTTATTCCTCTTTCTGCCAAGAGCAGCAGAGGTGACCAGATTATAAATGCCAAGTCCTTTGAGAAGCAGGGATTTTCCATTGTTATCGATAATGAAGAGCTTGATGAGGATATTCTTGTAGAGAGCATATTCGATGTGTATGAACACAGAGATAAATATATTGCCAAGATGCAGGAATCTAACCAGTCAGGTGCTACGGAGACAATTTTGAAAATTATCGAAGATGCCATAGCAAATTAAAATATTATTCCTTGAATTATATTCTTATCGTATAATTTATAAATTACTGAAAAACAAAGCCCCCGCGCATGCCATATTGGATTTCAATCGATTATGCGTTTTTTGCAACGAGATTGAAAGACAATATGGTATGTACAGGGGCGTATTATTGCAACAACTTAAATATTCAGAAGATCACTGTATACTGCAAGTGCTCCGTCTGTCTCATGTGCAAGTACCTTCTTAGCAAGTACCTTACCAAGCTGAACACCTTCCTGGTCGAAGCTGTTAAGGTTCCATACAAATCCCTGGAACATAACCTTATTCTCGAAGTGAGAAAGAAGTGCGCCAAGTGACTTAGGATTGAGCTCGTCACCGATGATGATGCTTGAAGGTCGTCCGCCCTTGAAGTTCTTGTTGAGGTTCTCATCCTTTTTACCACAAGCAAATGCTACGATCTGAGCTGCTACGTTAGCGCAGAGCTTCTGCTGGCTTGTGCTGCCCTGAATGTCAACGTCATTCTGAAGCTGGCTGTTCTTGAAGCCGATGAACTGCATCGGGATAACGTCTGTTCCCTGGTGAAGGAGCTGATAGAAGGAGTGCTGTCCGTTTGTACCGGGCTCACCGAAGATTACGGGACCTGTTACATAGTCGATAGGCTCACCGAAGCGGTTAACGCTCTTACCGTTAGACTCCATATCAAGCTGCTGAAGGTGTGCAGGGAAACGGCTAAGTCCCTGTGAGTAAGGAAGAACTGCAGTTGAAGGATATCCAAGGATATTTCTCTCATAGAATCCGATCATTGCATCAAGCATTGCAGGGTTCTTCATCATATCCTTCTCAGCTGCGAGCTTATCCTCTGCTGCTGCACCGTCAAGGAACTGTGCGAATACGTCAGGACCAAATGCAAGTGAAAGAACTGCTCCGCCTACGCCTGATGTTGAGGAATAACGTCCACCGATATAGTCATCCATGTAGAAGGCTTCGATGAAATCATCGCTCTTTGCAAGAGGAGATGTCTCAGAAGTAACTGCTATCATGTGCTTTGAAGAATCAAGGCCTGCCTTCTTAAGGGCATCCATTACAAAGCTCTGGTTTGTAAGTGTCTCAAGTGTTGTACCTGACTTGGATACAAGAATGAAAATTGAGTGAGCAACATCAACACTGTTAAGAACTGCAGATGCATCATCAGGATCTACGTTACTGATGAACTTTGCTTCCATCTTGAAGTTGCCTGTTCTGTGTGCCCAGTTCTCAAGAGCAAGGTACATTGCTCTGGGACCAAGATCAGATCCACCGATACCGATCTGAACTACTGTTGTGAACTTCTCACCCTTCTCGTTAGCGATCTCGCCTGAGTGAACTTTGTTTGCAAAGTCAGCAATTCTCTGCTGCTCTTTTACATAGAACTCACGCTTGTTAACGCCATCAGCCATAACATCTCTGCCGAGCTGGCCTCTTGTGAGCTGGTGAAGAACCATTCTCTTTTCGCCTGTATTGATTACCTCGCCGTTGTAGAGAGCTTCAAACTTCTCAGAAAGCTGAGATTCCTTAGCAAGCTTATCAAGTGCTGCAAGGATATCATCGTCGATTTCCTTTGCTGCATAGTTGTAGCTAAGACCTTCAGCCATTTTCACTGAGTATTTCTTTACTCTCTCAGCGCCGGAGTCACCGGTCATTGCTGAAACGAGATCGATGTGTTTTACATTTTTTAATTCCTTATAGGAATCAAGTGTATCAAGGTTTTTCCAATTAACCATTTTGTAGAATCCTCCTAATGTTTTGGTTATTTCTACTTTCGCGTTCAAGTTTAGCAAAACTTAGGTGGAGCCGCAACATTTTTAGTCCTTAAATATTGATTAATAATTTTTTTTATTTTGCAAGACGAATTACATTCCAGCTCTTTGAAGGAAGGATTGTGTTAAGGATACCCTTTTCAACCTTAGTGTCCTTGCCCTCTGTGGGAGCTACTGTATTAGGCTTCTTTTCAGTATTGACTGCCTTAAGGTCATCATTTGTAAGAACGATATGATCAACAACCTTATAGCCTGCATACTGACGAAGGTCACATGTGAGCTCGAAATCATCTGTAAGATTCTTGTTTACTACAAAGATTGTGATTGTCTCATTTTCATCATCAGCAGTAACTACGCTGTCGATGTAAGGAGCATCTCCGTGCTTACTCTCGTAGGAAGGAGACTTAACTACTGTGTTAAGAACTGTTCCTCTTCCATAGAGACTTGCGTGCATGTAAGGATAGAAAATTGTCTGTCTCCATGCGCCTGTATCGCTTGTCATGATAGGTGCGATAACATTTACGAGCTGAGCAAGGCATGCGATCTTAACTCTGTCTGCGTGACGAAGGAGAGTGATGAGCATTGAACCAACAAGGAGTGCATCCTCGAAGTTATAAACGTCCTCAAGCTGATGAGGGTGCTCGCACCATTTCTCAAGCTTCTTATCCTGCTCGTTGCTGTGATACCATACATTCCACTCGTCGAAGGAGAGGTTGATGGTCTTATCCTTTCTCTTAACAGCCTTAACATAATCGCAGATTGAGATAACCTGTGAGATGAACTTATCCATAGCTACGCTGCTTGCAAGGAAGTTAGGTGTATCATCCTCAGCGTTGCCGTAGTAGGTATGAAGTGAAAGATAATCAACTGAGTCATAGCTGCACTCGAGAACCTTTCTCTCCCACTCACCGTAGGTATCCATGTAAAGTGAAGATGATCCGCAAACAACTGTCTCAATTGAAGGATCAACCAGCTTCATGATATGTCCGGCTCTTCCGGCCTTCATGCCGTACTCCTCAGCTGCCATGTGACCGATCTGCCAGGGGCCATCCATCTCATTACCAAGGCACCAGAGCTTGATGTCATGAGGATCCTTAACGCCGTGCTTGATACGAAGGTCACTATAGTATGTGCCGCTCTTGATATTGCAGTACTCTACGATATTCTTAGCTGCATCAATATCTCTTGTTCCAAGGTTAACTGCCATCATGGGCTTTGTGTTAGCCTTCTTACACCATGCCATGAACTCGTTAAGTCCGAACTGGTTTGTCTCAACAACGTTCCATGCAAGCTCGATTCTGCGAGGACGATCCTCCTTGGGACCTACGCTGTCTTCCCAGTTAAAGCCTGATACGAAGTTTCCGCCGGGATATCTTACAATCGGAACATGAATCTCGTTAATAAGATCAAGAACGTCCTTACGGAAGCCATCCTTATCTGCGAACTTATTTCCGGGCTGATAAATACCCTCATATACTGCTCTTCCAAGGTGCTCAAGGAATGAGCCGAATATTCTCTCATCGATCTTGCTGATCTCAAAATCTCTGTCGATACAGAGCTGAGCCTTCTGTAACTTTTTTGCCATTTTGTAACCCTCCGTTTTTAATATATTATGAAAAAAGATAACTAAAAATTATTGTCTTTTTATCCTGTGATAATGCTATTATTACAGAGCAAATTCCACTTTTAAATGTCTTTTTATCCATAAATATTGACTTTTCGTCCGGTTTATCTTATTACAATATAAATACCATTTAAGCCTTCCCCTTGGGGGAAGGTGTCAGCGAAGCTGACGGATGAAGGGGAAAGCTTGTTCAAAACCGACTACTGTGGCTACAATTACCACAATCCAGACAAAGACATAATATATCGTCCAAACGGAAGCGGAGATTACCTCTTTCTTCACATAACATCGCCTATGTACTTCTATTTTCCTGCCTCCGAAGTTCACACTCACTTTTCTGATACACCAGAGCACGCTCTCACTAACCACCCTGACATCATCGAACGTGATGGAGTAAAGCTCGTAAGGAAAACCGCAACTCCAGGGGACTGTATATTATTTTCTCCCGGGAACATCCAATACTACGAAGCTATTACTTCCTTCTCAAACTCCTTCGTACACTTTTCCTGTGATCCCGAGGAAATACAGGGTCTTCAGATATCCATGAATACCCTATTTCACCCAGGCGATGACGAGATGATCGTGGATACCCTTCGTAAAATTCAGTTCGAATATCTATCAAGACAGCAGCGCAGAGAGCGTATGATCGACCTACTCATAAAGCAGCTCCTCATCGCTGCGGAGCGCAGTGTCACAGGTCCTGCAGAGGAGATTGAACAAACCGAAATATATTCTTTTTTAACAGCTTACAGGGTAAACATGCTCCAGAGATGTTCGGAAGAATGGAGCATAAAAAAAATATGTAAGGAGACTCATCTTGGAAGAAGTCAGCTCTATCACTATTACAAAGCATTCTTTTATGCAAGTCCTAATGATGACATCATCGCGGCCAGAATCGATAAAGCAAAGCATTTACTTACAAATAAAGAGCTTAGAATCCTGGATGTTGCTGCTCAATGTGGATTCACAAATATCAATCACTTCAATCGCTATTTCAAGCAGGAATGCGGCATGTCTCCAAGTGAATACCGTGGCAAATAAAAAAGGAACATCGCTAAAAGCTACCCGTCTTAGCGAATGTTCCTTTAAATTTCATGTTATATCCGAATTATTATGAATCGAAGAACTGACGGCCATCCTCTGTCGCAAGTCTCTCTGTCTTAGGATATGTATAAATTGCATCGTTATCCTTGTTTGACTTAAGGTAATCTGCAAACTTAGCAGCATACCATTTTGCATAAACAAGATTATGCATGCAGCAGTTACCACAGTTCTCAGGTTCTACACCGGGAACTTCCTCTGAATCCTTAACAGAATCAAATGCTCTGATCAGAAGATCTACTATCTCCTTGGGAGCACGGTTACCCTTCAAAATGAGGTAGAAGCCTGTAAGACATCCCATGGGTCCCCAATAGATAACCTCGTCCTTCCAATCAGGATCGTTTCTAAGAAATGTAGCAATGATGTGCTCAAGAGAGTGCATTGCAGATACATCAACACAAGGCTCTATATTAGGTCTTGTGACTCTTACGTCATAGGTTGTAATCTTGTTTCCTGCGATATCATCAACTCTGCTCTCAAAAATTCCGGGAACAATCTTTGTATGGTCTACTGAAAAGCTAGGTATTAAATCCATTCTCTTTATCTCCTTTTATATTTTATTATAATCCTTTTATGAATCTCTCTGTAAGGGCTGCGCTATCTGCTGCTGCCTTATCTTCAAAGTCCTGATAATCCATTATATCACTTCCGTCTGCTTTATCAGAAATAGCTCTAAGTATTACAAAGGGAATCTTATTCAAAAGGCATGCCTGCGCAATTCCGGCACCCTCCATCTCACAGCAAAGACCATCAAATTCCTTCTTAATCTCATCCTTTACAGCGCTGTCAGATATGAACTGATCTCCGGAGCAAACTCTTCCATCCCAGAGCTTACCGGTAATATTGGCACCGGCTGCTGCCTTCTTGATATTCTCGATCATCCACTTATCTGCAGGGAACTCACGAAGCCCTGTCTGGGGAATCTCACCCTTTTTATATCCAAAAAGTGTTGCATCAACATCATGGTAAACCACATCAGTTGATACCACGAAGTCACCAATATCGATCTTCGCATCAAGTGATCCTGCTGCCCCGGTGTTGATAACATGTGTAACATTGAAATCATCAACAAGAATCTGAACGCAAAGCGCTGCATTAACCTTGCAGACACCGCTCTTAACAACAACTACGTCCGTATTCCCAATCTTACCCTCATTGAATACCATGTTGGCCTTTGTGAGAGTCTTGGATACTGTCATCTCCTTCTTGAGGCTCTCTACCTCAATTTCCATGGCTCCGATAATTCCGATTTTATAACTCATACATAAATCCTTTTCTAAAATTTGTTTTTTGTTTCAATTGGTTATATCTAAATATTTTTACTTCATTTGTTAGAATAGCACATATTGTGAAAGAGTATCAATTAATGTATGCTTTGCCATTTCTCAAGCATATCAATTTTCTTCTCATATATTTTGCAAAGTCTTTTGATATCTCGTTCATTATTCTGAGAATCCCTGCTATACATCTCTTCGACAAATTCAGATGCCGGAATTTTTGCCAGATCAAGCGCCTTTGCGTTATTGACAAGTTTCAGCATTTTTTCCTCATCTGTGGCAAATCCTCTTGTTTTAACTGATAATAGTTCTTTATCTGAAATTGGGATACGCTGACCAGCAAACATAGATCCACCGTTATCATATATAGGAGCAATTCCATCGTATTTCAATGTATCAGCGTCTCTAATAAATGCAATATTATTAAGATGTCTGTCATAGCCTGACATGACATAATCAGAAAGAATCTGATAATCAAGATTCTCTTTTATTGTGTCTACATCCATACCATGCATTTTACATACAGATATAAGATGCTCATATACAGAAACATCATTTGGTTTATTTTCTGATGTTACAAGCGCATAAGCTGATACAAGTTCCTTTTTTTGTGAAGTCATTAGCTTTGAATAACAACCATAGTCATAGGGCTTTCCTTCAATGTGCGTAAGCTGATATTGCACATGATTATTATGTCCCTGTAATCTATGAATCTCTGTAGCAATGATTTCATTTATGCTTTCTGTTGAAAGATTTGAATGATTACCCTTTACCAGATATCGCTCACCCTCAATAATTGTCCATGTTTTTTCCAATTGTCCCTGAAGTGAACTATTGGGAGAGTACTCCGGTGTACCTGACGACTCTCCATTATCACTTTCCTCAGACCATGTCAAAACATTCTCTGTAAAATCATTATCAAAAAGATTTACATCCTTCCATTTAATATCCAAATCTATAGGACGAATCCAATAATAATCTGTAAGACTAAGACCAAGATTTCTCATAAGATATTCTTCAGAAATAGTAAACCCCTTACTCTCAAGAAATCTTGCAATTCTTCCTTGTTCTACTGGAATTGCACGTTCTTTCCACCAAATCTTTAGCCAGTCCTGACGGTTTTGCCTTCCTTCCAATGGCAATAGTTCATACATATCATTTCTGACAGAAAATCTTAATATGAGACCATTTTCATTTAGTTTTACAGCTGCAAGACTATCATCCTTGCGCATTAGTATATAATCTCTGTTCGACATCCTTCCACTCCGCCTCTTCCTTAAGTTCTTCTATCTTCCACTGAGCTAAATCTCTAACAAAGTAAGTATTAGTCTTATTTACCTTACATAATCTAACAAGCTTTTCCGCATATGCCTGACACCTCAAGTAATAGCTCTTATTACGAACCAATATCTCCCCTCCATCTATGTGAAGTTCAATTTGATCCTTCCCTGTTAGTTCTTCATACAATTCATCAAGGGTTATTTCCAGATAATCTGCCATCTTCTTGGCGTATGAAAATCTCATCTGTCCAGGATCTGTTTTGCCATTTATTATGTCATTTAATGTACTATAGGGTATACCAGTAGTATCACTCATTTCTTTGCATTTTATCTTTTTTCCACATAAATCTTTCATAAGCTTCCTCATTCTTAGCAAATAAAAAACGCTAAAGCGGTATAAAATAATTATAACGCTTTAGCGGTAATATTAAAATAATAATTATGCAGTAAATTTCATCCCGCACTTAGTACAAAACTTATTGTTAAAGGGAGCCGGTGTGCCACAGTAACTGCAGGTTTTGTGCTGTGCCCTGCCATAAACAAAGGGTGTTCCCGGTTTATGAATCTGAACCAGTCTCATCTGCTGTGGCCATATATCAACCTGCCTTCCTCTCACAATCTCCTTTCCTAAGTCCCTGCTTATCTCATACCTTGCACCACAAATCTGATCCTCTAAATAGTAATGGTAATTCCATCTGATAAAAGTGGGTATGAAAAACAGTGTAAATGCTCTTCTAGACATGATCAGTCTGAAACTTCCCTGTCTCCCGCAGTTTGGACAATTAAGGATAATCTCTTTCTTAGAATTCTTGATAATTGTCTTTGATCCATAAATTAGTAACATAACAAAACTTTCCCCTTAATGATTTCTGAATCCCCTCAGAGAGTTATTATAACATCATTTATATCATTTTATTAAAGTATTCCTGCGTATAATGATCCGTATCTTTATAAAGCTCCCATCCGTCTCTTTCACAGAATCGCTTTAGTTCTTTCCATCTTGGCATACAATCTCCCCCTTAATAACATCTTCATCAAGTGAGAGAGCCTTAAGCACATACGGAACATGATCCTTTCTATTTGGTGCAGAACTCCATGAACTACCTCCACCGACTCTGCGTCGGAAGAGGTTTCTGTTATGCCGCAAAGCGGCATGAACCTTTGGGATGCTTAACGCATCCCAAAGAACAGGGCATGTCCACTATGCCCCTATCCCATTGGGTTACCTTTGGGAATACTTTTCTTAAGATATTGGCAGCTCCATTTATATCTGCATTTGTTATTGTCCCATCGTAGTGCCTGTAAAGTCCACGTTTTATCCTTTTTCCGGAAAAAACATAGTCAGCCTTACTTCCCTTTTTATACACAGGGATCTCATCCATCGCAAGAAAATCCGCTTTGGATGTATAGCTCTCTTCCGTAAGTGCAAACCTTATCCCGTATTCA